>NZ_JBSHNQ010000086.1:0-591806 GCF_053604665.1 Lacinutrix chionoecetis | reverse complement strand
CCTGCTCTTTTCATTACATTATATATTGTAGCATAGTTTTGATTGAAATGACAAAATACTTCTGGTAACCTTGCCTCCGCGTTTGGGATTGAGGCTTTGTTGAAGATCCTATAAAAGAGCGACTGCCGAAAGCCCGACCTGAAAGGGAACGCACGACTACTTTTTTTTACAGAAAGAAATTCCAAACAAGACCAAAGCGTACTTTAAAATCTCTAAATGGCGTGTTGGGTGCTGAGAAATAGTTAGGCTCTGTGAAGAGGGCGTTAAAGTGTTCGGCTTTTATATAAATTCTTGTTTGTCGGATTTTTGCATTGACGAAAAAATCTAAGCGTGGAAAACCGCCCAATTCTTGTTCGTTCTGCGTATAAAACTCTGCCAAAAGCGGGTCGTAGCCATCCATATTATAGGCAGTAAAATAATTAAACGTAATTCCTGTTTGGAGGTACATGGCTTTTTTAAAGACATGGTTTGAGTAGTATAACGTATTTCGGGTAATGATTTCCGGCACATTAAATACTTGATTTTCGTCTTGCACATTTTGATACATTATAGAATTATTTAATGCAAAGTTTCTGTATTTAATTTCTTTGTTTGCTTTTAGTCTTAAATAGGTTAATGGTTTATTATTTTGAAATGGCTTTACTAATTTTGATGTTTCGTCTTTAGCGAAATAAACGTAATCGTTTATTGTTGTTATATCTAATGTTAGATTGGCAATTTTTTCTGATTTAATATTGAATGCTAATTGTTGCGTTTTTACTGTATTGAATTCATTTTTCCAATTGTAATTGATATAATCGCTTTGATATAGTTGCGTGTTGTAATTTGGTGCCGACGTGTTATGGTTAAGTTGTGCTGACGCGCTTAAATCCTTATTTAATCTATATGATGCCTGAGCTTTGACAAAATTACCTCCAAAATCTCCAGAAACATTTACTCCTAATTCACCTTGCAAATTGAAGCCTTTGATTTGCTTTTTATATTTTCCACCTACAGCAAATACATCTCCTTTTAATCTATTTGGAATGGTAATGCCATTTAATACTACTATTTTATCGTAACCGTAATTGAAGTTGGTGTGACTGGCATTAAATTGCAAATCTCCAATAATATTATTAGTATAATTTAATTGTAACTGGTTTGAAAACTCTTCTAAAGTCACCCTATCTCTTAAAATGCTTGATTTAAAGGCAGAACCAAAAAAATCGTTTTGTGCAGTTTGGTCGTATTGATAGCTTTTGTCTTTTAAAGCTATAACGTGAGCTACATTTAAATTATTTTTTGAGAGCGAATCGTTTTTATTGATTACTTGGTATTTGTGATTGAGATAAAACCTTTTGCCTTTTAAAATGTTTTCGGCGTTTTCAAAATTAACTTCCAACACTCCTCTATCGTCAAAATCCTCATCTCCTGATCTAAAAAAAAGTACACTTTCATCTGTTAATCCGCCATTTTCCTGATTTAACAAATCTTGAGCTACAAAATGCAGATTAGCTATATATTTATTATTTTTTGTTTTGTAGCTGGATGTAAACCTAAAGTTACCAGTGCTTGTTAGAATATGCTGATAATTACCCAACGAGCGCAAGCCTTTATAAGCGCCCGAAAAATTGAATTGTTCTGAGGTATTTACCGTAAAAAAAGCATCTAATAGTTGACCTTGCTCGAATGCCGATTTATAGAACAACTCCGTTAGTGGTGTTGGCACATGGTAATAGTTAATATCTTCTATTTCCATATAATTGAAATGCCGTGCTCTTGCCCCAAACTCTGGCATTAGTGACGTGTTTTCGAAATCTTTACTTAAAGTATTATAGGTTTGCCCTAAGTTTGAAAAAGGCATGAGGTTAAACTCATCTTCTCTTAGGTAATTATATTTGTATTCTTTTTGTATTGTAAGCGTGGTATCAACATAGGTTGTATCGTTTTTGTGAGATATAATTAGATAATCTGTAATTTTAGCTTCTTCATTTTTAATATTTTTGTTACTTGTGCTTTTAGTGCTACGGTTAAATAAACTATCGTTGGTTACGCCAGAATTATCATCAACAGTTTTAACTTCTTTACTTAATAAAGGTTTTGTTTGAGCATTTGAACTAACTACGAAGCTTATTAAAAAAAATGTAAAAATTATTTTATTCATTAAATGATATCTATTTTTAAGCCTGAAAACGAAACAGCTAAAAATTAAAAGTTTCGCCAAAAATATGAAATTATCTCGCTACGTGTGATAATTAAACTTACAAACGCATAATTACAATTAATAATATTGTTTTTTTGTTAAGAATTGCATAAATGCTAAAATTAAAACACTCTAACTTTAAAATTGAATGCGGTACGGATGAAGCTGGCAGAGGCTGCCTTGCTGGCCCTGTTACTGCTGCTGCGGTAATTTTGCCGGAGCAATTTGAGAATTTGTTACTTAACGACTCTAAACTTCTCACAAAAAACAAGCGCAATTTTTTAAAGCCTATTATTGAAACCGAAGCATTGGCCTTTGCTTTTACTCATGTTTTTGAAGATGAAATAGATAGCCTGAACATTTTAAATGCATCAATTTTAGCCATGCAACGTTCTATATTAAAGTTAAAGTTAATACCAGAATTTATAATCGTTGATGGTAATAGATTTAAGCCCTTAAATACCATTCCGTTTGCAACCATAATTAAAGGTGATAGCAAATATTTAAGCATTGCAGCTGCTTCGGTTTTAGCTAAAACTCATCGTGATGCTTTCATGATTGAAATTGATAAGGAATTTCCGATGTATAATTGGAAACAAAATAAGGGCTACCCAACCAAAGAGCACCGTGAAGCCATTAGAAAATATGGTATTACCAAATACCATAGGAAAAGCTTTAAACTTTTACCTGAACAATTAAAATTAGAATTGTAATTTTGAACAAGCAAAAATCCCTCAATCTCAAAATGAAACATTTTTATTTCATTCTTCTCACTTCTATTTTATTAGCAAGTTGCGAAAGCAACAATTACAAGCACGCTTCTGTTTACGACTATACACCTGAAAAAGCATCTGTTATTGTTACCGTTAACGACACAGAAAGCTTACAAACCAATTTAAATAATAATGATTTTATTTCTGGTATTTCTAAAACTTCGGTTTATAAAACAATTTCAAAAAAACTGAAGCATTTAGAATACATTTCTACAACACATCCAGTTGTTATTTCTTTTTTAAAAGATGATAACGATAGTCTTCAATTTACTATAATCACTAAACAAGTTGCTAATTTGTTTACTGTAGATTCTTTGCCAAATCACACCATTGAAACGTTTAAAATTGGTAAAAATCCAGCCAAAAAAATAACCTTTAATAATCAAGTTTTATATACTGTATTTAAGGACAGTATTACCATTGCAGCTTCACACAGCAAACTTTTAGAATCGGTTTTAAATAATAAAAATGATAATGAAGCACTACATAAAATAATAAATACTGTTAACAAGGAAAAGCCTGTTTCTGTTGTTTTAAGCAGTGAATACAGCAACATATCTTCAATATTTAATTCTGAAGTTCTTCCGTTTAAAGACTTTACAGACTATACCTCCTTTGATACTGAAATTTCTCAAGATGAAATTATTTTAAATGGCATTACAAAAGCTTCAGACTCTACTAAACTTATAAATATTTTTAAAAATACTATTCCGCAGGAAAATCAGTTAGCCGAAATTGCACCAAATAATTGTGATGGATTCTTGAGCTTTACTTTCAATAATTTTAAAACATTTAAAAAAAACTTAGATGCTTTTAAAAAACAAAAAGATACCGTAACCACAACTGGTTTATTTGAAAATATTGTTGAAGTTGGCACCATTTACAGTGAAGACAACCAAACTATTGTTTTAAATTCTATTGATGTTATTTCTACAAAAGACCACTTATTAAGTGAGCAGAACAGTGTTGAATTATACAGGCAAGTTGAAATTTTTGAGTTTAGCAAGCCTGAGTTGTTTGAAACTGTTTTCTATCCTTTAATTAATTACAATAAAGCTCTATTTTATTGTAACATAGATCAATACTTTGTTTTTGCAAAAAATACAGAAACGTTAGAAAATATAATTGCAAACTACCAAAATAAAACCTCTCTAAATAGTCGAGATTATTACCAAAATACTGTAAAAAATTTAAGCAATGAATCTTCTATTTTACAGGTTTTAAACAATGATAAATTAAAAGATTTATTAGATGCAAATTTAAACACTGCTATAGAAAATAGTTTTAACGCCTATAAAATATCGGCCTTACAATTTGTATTCGATTCGCATTACGCTCACCTGCACGGTGTGATAAAAAAGAATAAAATTAAAGCCGAAGATCATGCTGTTACCGAGCTTTTAAATATAAAATTAGACGCAGCTATATTAAACAATCCGCAATTTGTTATTAACCACAGAAATAAACAAAAGGAAATTGTTGTTCAGGACATTAATAATAAATTATATTTAATTTCAAATGCAGGAAATATATTATGGAAAAAACAACTTCAGGGTCCTGTTTTGGGTAATATAGAACAGATTGATATTTATAAAAACGGAAGGCTACAATTGGTGTTTGCTACACCTAATCGGGTGTATTTGTTAGATAGAACAGGTAAAAATGTTTCTGGATACCCTTTAAAATTTAATGATAACATTACGCAGCCACTTTCGGTTTTCGATTATGATAAAAGAAAAAATTATCGCCTTTTTGTGACACAAGGTAAGAATGTACTACTGTATGATGCAAAAGGAAAAACGGTAAAAGGTTTTAATTTCTCCAAGGCCAATACGAATATTAATCACCAACCACAGCATATTAGAATTGGCAATAAAGATTATATTTTAGTAAAGACAGACAGCAGATTATATATATTAAGTCGACGTGGAAAAACACGCGTAAAAGTAAAATCTAATTTAACATTCTCTAACGAAGCTGTTTACAATTATAATAACACATTTACTACAACTACCGCAGATGGTAACATAGTTAGCATAGACCAAAATGGTGGTGTTTCGACTAAAGATGCTAACTTATCTAAAAACCATCATATAGCAACCACAACCAAAACTTTAGTTTCGCAAAGCGAAAATATTTTAAACATAAGAAGTAAGACACTTGAGCTTGATTTAGGAAATTATACGGCTCCAAAAATCTTCTATTTAAAAGATAAAATTTATGTTTCGGTAACCGATTTACAATCTCAAAAAGTATTACTTTTTGACAGTCAAGCTAAGCCTATTAAAAACTTCCCAGTTTACGGTACCTCTACCATAGAGCTTACAAATGCAGATAGAGATAGCAGTTTAGAGTTTGTAACCAAAGGTGAAAATAATAGTATTTTGGTATATGAGATTAATTAAATTGTTGTTTTTTCTATATTATAAAAACTTAATCAATAGTCGTTTTTTTTCATCTGTTTAATTACAAGAATAACTCAATTGCTACCTTCTACAAAACATTCGACACCTAAAACACAGATAATCAAACCATACATACAAATTTTCTTTTTTTTAAGCGCACAAATTGTTAACTTTATAAACCCTCATCCATTAAGTACAATTAACAACACTAAAAACTAAAATTATGAGATTTAAACTTACAATAATAGTAGCATTGTGTCTATTATTATTTGCCTGCCCGTCTAGCGACGATGACAACACAGTGCAAACAGCAAACATAACCACAACAAATTATGCCTATGAGGGCGATTTGTATCGTTTTGCACTAAACATTGAAAGCGATGCGTTAAGCGCTCAAATAGAAATTTGGGAAGAACAAGGTGAGGACGAGCCTGGAGATATTGAAAATGCAAATATGAGGATAGAAGAAATAAACGAAATATTACAGAATACTCCTGCAGGAGTAGCACTTGGTTTTCCTCCTTTTCCACCACCTCCACCACCTCCAGTTCCATGCTTATGTTTCGACTTATTTGAAACTATAAACTATATCGTTGCAGATGCTAACTTAATAGGAATAACTGCAGCACTAACGAATGAAAACCAAGAACAAGTTTTTAGCACAGATTTAAGTACACCTCTAAATACCGAAGGACTTGAGGGAGAGTTTTTAGCTTATAACTTTATTGCCCTTCAAGGTAATTTTACTGGAAATGGTTTTTTAACAATAAACAAAGTGCTTAGCGATGAAAGCGTTGTATCTTATAGCATTCCAGTGACTGTAAACATGACGCCATAGAAAAAACGAATTATAATTTGTAAATTTAAGTCTGAATCCAAGATTCAGGCTTATTTTTTTTTACATCTATTTTTATGAAATATATTTTTTGTAAGCATTGCCTTTTTAGCTTTTTTTTTACGTTTTACTCTTTAGCTCTATTTGCTCAAAATGAAACTGAAGATGTAAACCAAATTGTCAATAAAATTTATGGCTTCATGTATAGTGATAAAGATTCCACTTATTACTATGCTAATAAACTTATTGATATTTCTAATACAGATAAGAATTATGAACATCTGCTGTTCGCACTACTATTTGCAAATAAATCTGCAACCTATTTTAATGATTACGGAAAGATTAAAACCAACTTAAAAAAGATAGATAGTTTATTTAAAAATAAGTCTGATATTGATACTATTACTTCGATAAATACAATAAAAATTTCTACATTTTACGATAAGGGTACTTATTATTACAAATTAAATGACTACAAAACTTCACAAAAAAATCTTGTAGAACTTTTAGAAACTTCAAAAAAAATACCCGATTCGTTATTAACAAAACAAGAAACAGATTTAATTCAAGCAACCTACGTGTTGATTGCAAAAATGCATAGTAATGATGGTAAATTTGCTTTTGCCGAAGAGTATTATAACAAAGCTATCCGTTTTACAAATAACATTAATGACACACATAAATTAATAAAACTGAATGATCTTTACCGTTTAATTGGAGAGCTTTATAAAAGACAGAATAAGTTTAAAGCTTCAAACATCTATTTAAAAAAGGCTTTAAACTATAGTTTAAATGTTTCTAAAGATGAAAACAGTATTATAAATGAAGCTAATAATATCGTTGAAAACTACATGGCTTTAAAACAACCCGACAGCGCACAAAATTACCTCAATTATATAGAACCTTACAGAGACAGCAATATGCCTTATGGCTTTTTATTTTATAAAACAAAAGCAAAATTAAATACTACAAATAATGATACAACAACTGTAGTAGACGATTACAATAAAGCAATATCACTTTTAAAAGCTAAATGGAATAATTTAAAACATCCTGAAACAGCCCAAATCCACCAAGAGCTATCTTATTTTTATTTTAAAAATGGAAATTTTAATGATGCGTTATTTCAAAACGAGTTAGCCGTAAAGCAAGTTCATGGCAACGATGTTGTGAACTCTTCTATAAATAACAGTGAATACTTAAAGCTTTTAAAGGATAAACTATTATTTCAAACTAAAGCTAAGGATTTTAATAATGCTACTGGCACTTCTACATTAGCAATTGCTGTTTTAGACAGCTTAAAACCAACTTTTAAAAACAACGCAGATAAGTTATTATTGTTGGATAACGCTTTTCCCATTTTTGAAAACAGTTTAGATGCGCTCTATAATCTACATCTTAAAAATGAAGACGAAAACAATTTAGCACAAGCTTTTAATGTAATAGAAAACAGTAAAAGCACCTTGCTTTTAGATGCTTTACTTAGTGCTAAGGCCACAAGTTACGCCAATATTCCAGAGCATATAATAGAGCAAGAACAACTTTATAAAACTGAAATTACACGACTTGAAA
This sequence comes from Lacinutrix chionoecetis, assembly GCF_053604665.1. Taxonomy (NCBI): domain Bacteria; kingdom Pseudomonadati; phylum Bacteroidota; class Flavobacteriia; order Flavobacteriales; family Flavobacteriaceae; genus Lacinutrix; species Lacinutrix chionoecetis. The sequence goes on along the minus strand of NZ_JBSHNQ010000086.1, from coordinate 584,039 downwards.
AACAATTAGAAAACTCCAAAAATGAAAAATTAGAAGAGCAACTTTTTAAACTAAAAAACGACTACTTAAATTTTATTAATAATCTTGAAACCAATTACAAATCCTATTACAATCTAAAATATAACACAGCTGTTGTTTCCTTAGAAAACATCAAAGCCTTTTTAAGCAAAAACGACATGTTAATCACCTATTTTTATGGTGAATCTTCTTTATTTATAATGGGTATAACAAACTATAAAACGGCTTTTTACAAGATTCCTGTTAATACTAATTTAAACCAACTAATACAAAGTATTTATGTTCTACTAGGAGACCCAAAAAGCGACATTAAACTTTTAAATTCTAAAACATTCGAGCTATATAGCAAAATATTAGAACCTTTTTTAACTGAAAACGCTCCTAAAAATCTAATTATTTTACCAGATGGGATACTTAATTACGTTCCGTTTTCGGCATTAGCAACCAGTAAAAAAGACACTAAGTATTTAGTTGAAGACTATACGGTCTCTTATGCTAATTCTGCAACGTTATTGCTTCAGCTTCAACAGAAAAAAGAAAATAACAATCAAGTGTTAGCCTTTGCACCAACGTTTGAGAATACCAATTTCTTAGCACTTCCTAATAATATAAAAGAAGCAGAAAACGTGCTCTCTCATTTTAAAGGAGATGCTCTAAAAAATACTAATGCTACTCTGCAAAATTTTAATAGCCATAGTACCAATTATAGTGTTTTACATTTAGCAACGCATGCTATTTTTAATGATGCTATTCCAGAGAATTCGTTTTTAGCCTTTGCTTATAACGACAACAAAGAACAATCTCTTTATGTTAGAGATTTATATAATTTAAAATTAAACAGCGATTTAGTTACACTTAGTGCTTGCGAAAGTGGTATTGGAAAACTTAATCGTGGTGAAGGCTTGATGAGTTTAGCACGTGGTTTTTATTTTAGCGGCGCCAATAGTATTGCAAGTACGCTTTGGAAAATTAATGATGCCTCTGCAACGCAATTAATGGATGATTTTTATTTAAACCTGTCCAATAAAGATTCTAAAGATATAGCCTTACAGAAAGCGCAAATTACTTTTTTAAATAAGAATAAGGACAATGCACTTACGCATCCATATTATTGGTCTGCTTTTGTTATTTCTGGCAACACCTCTTCTTTAGTACACGGCAATTACTGGATATATATAGGCTTAGGTGTTTTACTAGTGCTGTTAATTATCTTTTTAATAAAGCGTAGCAATTAATGTAAATCCTTTAATAATTGCTTTGCCTTAGTAGTGTTGTAATCGAAATCATTAATTAAGGTATTAAGCTGTTTTGTTGCTTCTATTTTGTCTTTTTGCTTTATAGCAATTAATGCTAGATACCAATGTGACTCTGCTGTAAATTGATTATGCTCTAAAATTATTTTTTCGAAAATGGGTGTCGCTTTTTCAAAATTTTCCAATTTTAAATACGATTGGGCTTTATAAAAATCTTGATATGCCTTTTGTTCCGTAGCAGGAATTCTATTAAAATTAGAGATTGCATTCTCATAATCCTCGGCCTCGTAACTTACAAACGCCTTACGCTCATAAGAATCTACAGTGTCGCTTCTCGTTATGGCATATTCGGTATTTGGATAACTTTGAAAGCTCGACTCGTAAATGTCATTATAATTAACACCAAAAAAGGCATTATAACCAAACCAACCTGCTCCTAAAAAGAAGATGATAGAGGCAGCTATGCGCCAATTAAATTTAGTTGTTGTGTTTTTAACTTCTGTAGCAGTAATTTCTGCTTCAAAAGTCTTCAGTTTCTCTTTTAGCTCACTACTATTATGGCTTTTTATAGCTTGTTTTAAATCATTTTGGAATTCAAACTCTGCCTTAAAATCGGCATCAGTTTCCAGTCGCCTATTAAATTCAGCGAGATTTTCTTCAGCTAAGCTGTTAGAAAAATAGTGATATAATAAATCTTCGTTAGTCATTATAGGTTGCTATTAATTCGTTCTTTAAGGGTTTTCATACAACGTGATTTTGCACTTTTTATCACGTTTTCACTATTATAATTACCTTGTTTTAAAATATCCTTTATGGTGAATCCTCGATAATAAAACAAGTTCAATAATTCCTGACACTGTTTACCTAAACTCGAAAAATGTTTGCGTAATAATTCTTGCTCATGTGTTAGTGACTGTTCTTCAATTTCAAACGTTTCAAGCATTTCATCTTCGTCTTTAACAATAGCTAAGTCGAAATTAGATCCTACTTTTTTGTTGTTCTTTTTCATCTTGTCGAAAATTAAATACTTACCAACGCTAAATAAATAAGTAGCAATGCTACTGGTCATGGTTTCAATTTTTCCAGACATTACATTATTGTAAAAAATAACATAAGCATCTTGGTACACATCCACTACATCGTCTTGTGGTAAATTATACCGTTTTGCAAAATTTAAAAATTTGTCTCTATTGTCTTCATAAACCTTTCTAAGGGTTTGTTGAGAGCCTTGTTTTAAATCGTCCAGAATATTGTTTTCCTGTTGCTTTATCATTTAATGTATCGAGTAATTAAAAGGTTAACACATACATAGCTAATTTAAGTTTTTTTATATAAAAAAGATGAACCGTGTTAACCTTTTCTTTTTTAACGCATTAAAAGAACAAACAACTTAAACACACAATTAATTATGAAAGCACTAAAAATTTTACTTGCCCTTCTTGTATTAAGCTTTACAAATGCAGCTATGGCTCAAGTACAGAAAACTGATTCTACCCAAGCTAAAAAAGATAATTTTTTAGATATGGGAAGTAATGTCCTATCTCAGGTTTTTGGATCGAATTTAGATGGTAATGTAGATGGAAAAACTATTGGCTATTTAGAACTTTTAGAAAATTCCGATCTCTCTGAAGCTGAAAAAACCGAGTATAAAAACCTCTATTACTTACAGGCAAAACAATTATCGCAAAAACAAAAAGACTCGTTAGGCAAAGTAATCGAGCAAAAAATTAGCGAAGCTAAAAGAACGGAAGATTAAAAATTAACAATTAAAATAAATTAAAAATGAAAACTTTAAAAGCACTATTAATCATTATTACCATTTGCTTTAGCATAAACACTGAAGCGCAAATTTGGAAAAAACTAAGTAAAAAAGCCGAGAAAGCAGTAGAACGCTCACTAGAAAAAAAGGTGGAACAAAAAGCAGAGCGAGAAACCGACAAGGCTTTCGATTCTACATTTAATAATTCTAAAAAGAACGAAAAAAAATCTAAAAATAAAAATGGAAGCCTCTTTGGAATGTCTAACGCTACTCCAGCCAGTTCTTATAACTTTAGTCATAAATATGTCATGCAAATGGATAACGGTAAAAAACCAGTAGACATGATTTATTATCTAAATCGAGACAGTAATTATTTAGGTTTCGAAATACCAGACACAAAAAACAGAACACTCACTGTAATGGATTTACAAGAAGAAGTCATGTTTATGTTTATGGACAATAAGGGTGATAAAACTTTAATGTCTATGAATTTAAAATTAGACCAACTAACAGAAGAGGCTATCGAAGCAACAGAATACTCTGTAACAGCAACAGGAAACACGAAAACCATCTTGGGTTACGCCTGTAAGGAGTACGATGTAAAAGGGAAAGATTTACATGGCAAAGTTTGGGTTACCGAAAACGCTGGTGTTTCCTTTTCTAAAACCTTTTATAGAACAAAGCAAAAAAAGGGTATGGATCAAACCTGGATGGCTATGGTAAATGGCTTACCAATGGAAATGCGTATTACAGATACCTCGAAAAGGAAGCCTAAAACAACCACCATGACATGTACATCGCTTAAAGCAGAAGCTTTTACAATCGATACCAAAAATTACAAGAAATTAATGTAATCAAATAATAAAACCACTAATAAACACGATATTATGAATGTAAACACAATTATTAACAGTCCAAAAACAGCAACAAACCAAAGGTTACAATTACTTTTCACTTTAACCTTATTATTGTTTTCTATCATTGGTTTTGCTCAAGAGAGTTTTACAGCATTAGCGCAAGGTAATTTTTTTGCCAATGGTACTATTGGTGTTATTTCCACCAATGAAAAAGCAAAATTTGAAGGCAGTACAAGTGATGTTGGCTCGACTTTTCAAATTACAGCAACACCCAAAGGCGGCTATTTTATAACAGATAACATTGCCGCAGGTTTAGAGCTTGAGGTAAGAACAAGCACTTCTAAAATAGAAGGTTTCGATGGTGAAACCACATCTAATGCCTTTGCCGTTGGCCCATTTGCAAGATATTATTTTAACAACGGTATATTTGCAGAAGCTACTGTTGGCATAGGCTCAAGCAAAGTATCGTCTACTTTTGGCGATATAGAAGCCAGTATTTTTGCGCTTCGAGGATCCGCAGGTTATGCCTTTTTTTTAGGAGACCATGTTGCTATTGAGCCTGCAATAAACTACACACATCAAACTCAAAAACCAAAAGACAGCGCTGTTGATGGAAAAACAATATTGAGCACCATCTTTTTTAGTGTTGGTTTTACGGCTTATTTCTAAAAAAACAAACAATTATAAACGTTTAAATAACCTTCTTAGACATTAATAATAGCATTTTCATTTTTAGGTTAGTTTGGGAGAAAGCCAAAGTTTAAAAACTTTGGCTTTTTTTCGTTTTAGTGTTAACCTTTAAAAAACAAAACCATTAAAAGATACTATTAATCATAAAAACATAATATTATGGCAACGAAACAATTTACAGTAAAAAATTACAAAATGGCTCTTGGTTACAAGAGTTCGGCAACTTGGAATGGAAAGAATATTCAAATTCAAGGTTATGTAACCTGTTATGGAAGTGACCATAGATTTATAATCTATTTTTTACACGAAGACAGTCCTGTGCCAAACCCAACTTACATTCCTAATAATAAAGTAGGCGCTATATTTTTACCTTTTAAAGATATGCAAATGTATGTAGACATGGTTAGAAACGAAAAACCAGTTTATGCTTATTTAAATTCTAATACACCAGAATGGAACAGCATTAAAACCTCTAACGAACCTGTTGGTGAAGAAGAAAGTTAGAATTTAATTAACCGTTTAAAACCGAAAATATTTTTTTCGGTTTTTTTATTTTACATGTTAACCTTTCATGTTACCAAATCATTAAATAATAAACAAACTATAAATCTATTATTAAAATTAAAAATCATGATCACATTAAAAACAACAATTTCAAAAACAAAGTATGTAGTATTAGCCTTATTTATAGCTTTTGGCTTTTCTTGCTCACCAGAAGATGGCGAACAAGGTCCACAAGGCGAGCCAGGCGTTGCAGGAACAAATGGTACAGATGGTAATGCCAATGTACAAACGTTTACATTTGATGCTTCAGGATTTTCAGGGACTAATACTGCAGTTTCCATACCAGCCATAACGCAAAGCGTTTTAGATAACGATGCCATTTTAGGCTACTTAACAGACGACGGTGCCTATTGGGTATCAATTCCTTGTCCTTTCGACTCTTATCAGTTCGATTTTTCAGTGCAGGTAACTTCAAGTGTTGGCTATTATGAGTTGGATTATGGAAATGCAGCAGGAAGCGCTTACACTGTAACAGTTGGAGAATTGCAAGCCCTTAAAATTATTGTTATAGAATCTACTAACACAACAGCTGGAAAGTTAAATGCTCAAGATCAAGTAGTAAATGAGCTTAATCAAGCTGGAGTAGACATTAAAGATTACTACGCCGTTTGCGATTTTTACGGTATTGCTTATTAATTTAAACCACAATCAAAAAATTTAAAACCGAAGGCATATGTCTTCGGTTTTTTTTACAAGCAATGTTAACCTTTTTAATACCTATAGCATTAAATAGAAAAATAACTATTAATCACATTTAAATTAAAAATTATGAAACATTTAGTTTTAAAAACAAAGTATGTAGTATTAGCCTTATTTGTAGCTTTTAGCTTCTCATGTTCTCCAGAAGATGGCGAACAAGGTCCAGCGGGACAAGATGGAAATGCAAATATAATTGAATCTAATTGGATGCAAATTCAATTTGATGAAACGAATGCAGCCGATGATTATGGCAGCATGATTATTAGCAATAGCGATATTGAAAATTATATAAATACAGGTGGAGTTTTATTAATGTATATAAAAGTAGATCAAGCCGGAGAAATTATTATATATCCATTACCTGTACGCGACGAGTTTACTTATGTAGTTGCCAACGTTCCAAGTCAAGGTGTAGAAAATGCAATTTTCTTTTCAATAAACACCTCAACTGTATCAGACTATGAAAACACACCACTTTATACTATAAAATACGTTATTATTCCTCCAGCAGTTGTTACCGCAGGCAAAAGCTTAGACTATTCTAAAATGCCTTATAATGAAGTACAGCATCTTTTTGGTTTAGAAAAATAAAATATATCTTTTTAAATTATAAAACCGAAGGCATAAGTCTTCGGTTTTTTTATTTCGTTTTTCTGTTGAAATGCCTACTATTGTATTTCAAAATATAAACTTACATTTTAAACATGATCACACGTAAAGGCGCTAGTATTTCAAAATTTATAATTCATAAAGTTGGTAATAAACATAACGATACTAAAAATGCGTTTTCCGAAAAAGAAGTCCATTTTGATGAAGCCAGTTACGAGCTCATGTTACCATTTTTACTAAGACCTTTTGGTAGCATTGTACAAAGCTACCGCTTTAACCATCATGCTAATGTAGAGTTAAACGAAATTAATGCCTATGCTAAACAAATTTTTAGTGATGATGATGCTTTTATAGAAACCTCCAAAAACATTGTTAAGCATTTATACGAGCAAAGCGATTCGGCTCAAATAAAAACGGGTGACGTTTTAGTAGCCGTTTTTGAAGGCATAGAATATAAAGAAATGGTCACCAATGCCATTGGTGTTTTTAAAATTGAAAATAAAATTAATTTCTTTCAAACCTATTTAGAAAACAACAGTTACGATGTTTTAGTACAAAAGGGCATTTCGTCTAAAAAAGTAGATAAAGGTTGTTTGATTTTAAATCAAACAGACATGGAAGGTAATATTATTTTAAGTGTAGATAACAACAGTTACGATGCGCAGTATTGGTTAGATAAATTTTTAAATATTAAGTATGCCGACGACAGTAACAACCACACGCATAACTATTTAAATATGTGTAGTGAGTTTTCTACCGAAATACTAAAAACCAGCTATGGCGAGCAGGAACGTAACATTTTTTTAGCCAAAACCATAGATTATTTTAAAGAGAACGAAATTATAAACGTCGAAAATTTTAAAGAAGAAGTATTCGCCGAAGAAAAACACATACGCCTGTTCGAAGATTATAAAAAGGAATACGAAGGCGAGCAAAATGTATTACTTCGCAATCAATTTGATTTGGCAGAAGCCGTTGTAAAAAAAGACAAAAAGAAAATTAAAACCGATATAAAACTCGATACTAATATCCAGATTAAACTTGATATCGATGCACCAGATGCAGCTCAGGAATATTTAGAACGTGGTTACGACGAGGATAAAAAAATGCATTACTATAAGGTATTTTTTAACGCAGAAGGTTAAAATTTTAAGTTGGTCGTGCTCTTTGTGCTATCTTTATAATAAAGAATTTAGCTTAAACCCTCCTTTTGTATGACTCGTATTATAAGAAAAAACAAACACGAAATAGGTCTTGCTCCAGACGATTTAATTTTTAGAGGCGAAAAAAAAGCAGATAAAGTTTTATTAAGAATAATCGACTTTGATGCTACTAACCTCACAGAAGATGCGGTTAAAAGCGTTAGAGAAATTAGTCAGTTCCAGCACACAAACACTGTAACTTGGGTAAATGTAGATGGACTTCATAATACATCTATAATGGAAGAAATAACCGATGCTTTCGATTTGGACACATTAGTTATGGCCGAAGTTTTAAACACCGAAGCAAGACCACGCGTAATAGAATACGATAACTGCACGTTAATCACTATTAAAATGCTTAGAATTAACGAGTCCAACGGTAGAACTTTGGTAGAAAACCTGAGTCTTATTCTTACAAAAACCGTTTTAATATCGTTTCAAGAACAACGTGGTGACGTTTTCGAGCCTGTACGCGAGCGTATTAGAAAACAGAAAAAACGCATTAGAAATGGTGGCACAGATTATTTAACCTTTGCCTTATTAGATATTGTTGTCGATAATTACCTTTATGTAATAAGTATTTTAGGAGAAAAAATTGAGACTTTAGAAGAAACGCTTCTGCTTAATCCCAATCAAAAAGTTATAAACGAAATTAATAATTATAAGCGCGAATTAAACTTTTTACGTAAAAGCGTAAAACCTGCCAAAGAAATGATTTTTTCGTTGGCTAAAACAGATTCCGATTTTATAACCGAAAGCACCTATCTTCATTTTAAAGAATTGGAAGACAATATTAGCCAGGCCAACGATGCCTCGGACGATTATCGCGAAATCCTGTCCGACCAGTTAAATATCTACCACACCACCATTAGTAGTAAACTTAATGACATTATGAAGTTTCTTACTGTGTTTTCAGTAATATTTATTCCATTAACGTTTATCGCTGGAATTTACGGAACCAATTTTGAATACGTTCCAGAATTAAACTACAGATACAGTTATTTCATTATGTGGGCTGTAATGATTGTTGTCGCTATTGGGATGTTGCTGTTTTTTAAGAAGAAAAAATGGTTTTAGATAGTGAATTTAAACTGCTTTAAAATTTGAGTTTATTGAAATAATAAACATCAAAAAATTACTAATCAAAAAGTAACTGTGTATAAAAACCAAGTTTTAAATCTTGGTTTAAGTGTAGATGCTGCTTCATGGGAAACTGGTATTTATTTTTGTAAAATAAAAGGTTCTGAAAATTTTGAGAACACTATAAAAATAGTAGTGTCGCAATAAAAACTATTTTTTTAAGTTTTAAAATTACTGTAAAAAATAATCACGTAACCCTATTGCCTTTCGTTTTAAAAAACCAATAAAAGATTGATTTACGGTTTTTAATTGAGTATCGAAAACCACTTCCTTTTCTGTTTTAAAATAAAAAAACAGATTTCTTAGTGTTAGAGCAAAAGTAAATAGGATGATTATTAAATTTCGGTAGTATCTAACGTCTGTATCGTAAACTGTCTTGTTATTTAATTCTATTCTAAATGGATCCTCCTGTTGTTTTCCTTTGCCTAAATACAAAACAATATCTTGACCTATAGCATCTGGAGATAAAAGTGTTTCCCAATGTTCTTTGTTAATATCGGTTACATAATACTCATGCAATTGCCTATCAGATAAATTAATAATCAATCGTTCTCGCACCAAATTATTAAATAACATCTCTCTGTCTCTACCATCGTTTACGGTTTCTATTTGCGCATTAGAAAGTATGCCACTCACTTTTACAAAATCATTTTTATTTAAAGAAAAGTCGGGAAGTATATTATAACCAACAATAATGAGTAAAATAATGTTTAAGATGTAAAGTTGCCAAGGTTTCAAAAGCATTCTATTTTACAAACTCAGCTTCAAAAAGCTTAGCAAAATGCTTCAGTAATTTGCTTTTTACTTCAGCTTCATCGACCTCTTTTTTGCCTAATTCCACATTAAGCGAAGTCACTGCTTTACCACGAATACCACAAGGTATAATATTATCAAAATAACCCAAATTAGCATTTACGTTCAATGCAAAACCATGCATGGTTACCCAACGACTAGCACGAACTCCCATGGCACAAATTTTTCGGGCAAACGGTGTGCCAACATCCAGCCAAACACCTGTTTCACCTGGAGAACGCTCCGCTTTTAAACCATATTCTTCGAGTGTGAGAATAATCATTTCTTCTAAAAAACGTAAGTATTTATGGATGTCTGTGAAGAAATTATCTAAATCCAAGATAGGATAACCAACAATTTGTCCAGGCCCATGGTAGGTAATATCTCCTCCTCTATTTATTTTATAAAACGTGGCGCCTTTTGCAATGAGCTGTTGTTCATCTAATAATAAGTTAGATACATCACCACTTTTTCCTAAGGTATAAACATGAGGATGCTCCACAATCAAAAAGTAATTATTGGTTGCTAAGCCAGCATTTTCTCTTCTGTTTTTAATTTTCGTGTCTAAAACGCCTTTAAATAATGCTTCTTGGTAATCCCAAGTATCTTTAAAGTCTTTTGTTCCTAAGTCTTGAAGTACAACTTTTTTATTCATAGACAGCAAAATTACACTTTTTTAGGTTTGAATTGAATTTCACTTCGAGTGTTTTTCTGCATTGAAATAAAAGAAAAATGTATTGAGAATTTTTATAAAATAGTTCTCTATACAATTTATTATAATCGATTAAGACTAAATACTGCCGATTGCGGACTACTTCTCCGGATTATTTAATATCACTAAAGCAGCGATAACTCCAGGAACCCAGCCACAAAGCCATAATAAAAAAGTGATTACTATTGAGCCACAACCTTTATCGATAACTGCTAAAGGTGGGCAAATAATTGAAAGGATAACTCTCCAAATACTCATAAAAATATAAATTAATTGATTGATGATGTATAAATAAGACGCAAACTATTGCGATTTGTTACAAAGCATTATCTTTGTGGCTTTAAATTTTTACACAAATTAAATTATGTCACAGTTATCTGAGCAAGAGCTCATACGAAGAGAAAAATTAGCAAAACTTCGCACTATGGGAATTAACCCATATCCAGCCGATTTATTTCCGGTTTCTGAAACGTCTAAACAGATTAAACAGAATTTTAAGGAAGGTAAACAGGTTGTTATTGCGGGACGTTTAATGTCTCGTCGTATTCAAGGTAACGCCAGTTTTGCCGAGCTTCAAGATAGCGAAGGCAGAATACAAGTATACTTTAACAGAGATGAAATTTGTACAGGCGACGATAAAAGTAAATACAACGATGTTTATAAAAAATTGCTTGACATAGGCGATTTTATTGGTATTGAAGGCGAATTATTCACTACCAAAGTTGGTGAAAAAACCGTATTGGTTAAAGATTTTACATTATTAAGTAAAGCTTTAAAACCGTTGCCATTACCAAAAGTAGATGCCGAAGGCAACCAACACGATGCTTTTGTAGATCCGGAAATGCGTTACAGACAACGTTATGCAGATTTAGCTGTAAACCCACATGTAAAAGAAGTATTTGTTAAGCGTACCAAGTTATTTAATGCTATGCGTAACTTTTTTAACGATGCTGGTTATTTTGAAGTTGAAACACCAATTCTACAACCAATTCCTGGTGGAGCTGCCGCACGTCCTTTTATGACACATCATAACAGTTTAGACATTCCATTATATATGCGAATTGCTAATGAGTTATACTTAAAACGTTTAATCGTTGGTGGTTTTGATGGTGTTTATGAGTTTTCTAAAAACTTTAGAAACGAAGGGATGGACAGAACCCACAATCCGGAATTTACAGCTATGGAAATTTATGTAGCGTATAAAGACTATAACTGGATGATGGATTTTTGCGAAAAATTATTAGAGCATTGTGCCATTGCTGTAAATGGTACAAGCGAAGCTACATTTGGAGAACATAAAGTAGATTTTAAAGCGCCTTACAAGCGTATTACTATGGCAGATTCTATTAAAGAATTTACCGGATTTGATATTAATGGTAAAACCGAAGCCGAAATTCGTGAGGCGGCAAAAGGCATGGGAATAGCTGTAGATGCTACTATGGGTAAAGGCAAATTAATAGACGAAATTTTTGGAGAAAAATGTGAAGGTAATTACATACAGCCAACGTTTATTACGGATTACCCGAAAGAAATGAGCCCATTGTGTAAAGAGCATCGTGAAAATCCTGAATTAACAGAACGTTTTGAGCTTATGGTGTGCGGAAAGGAAATTGCTAATGCGTACTCAGAGCTTAACGACCCTATAGACCAGCGTGAGCGTTTTGAGCACCAGTTAAAACTGGCTCAAAAAGGAGATGATGAAGCTACCGAGTTTATAGATCACGATTTTTTACGCGCTTTAGAATATGGGATGCCACCAACGTCTGGAATGGGTATTGGTATGGATAGATTAATAATGTTTTTAACTAATAATCAATCCATTCAGGAAGTTTTATTCTTCCCGCAAATGCGTCCAGAGAAAAAAGCGATTCCTATGAGTGAAGAAGAAAAAGCGGTGTTTACCATTTTAAAAGGCAACTCACCAATAGACCTAAACGATTTAAAATCGCAATCTGGATTAAGTAATAAAAAGTGGGATAAAACCATTAAAGGTTTAACTAAACTTGGAGTTGCCAAGGTTAGCAAAACCGAAGCAGGTTTATTTGTTGAAACCCTGTAAGTAATGTAAAGTTTTAAAAAACATAAAGCATACGGTCTTGGATTGTATGCTTTTTTTTATAATCCCTTTTTATATCACAAATTGCTCATAGCTAAATATTCTAAGACGGAAGATCTTTAACAAAGTATCTAACTATAAACTTATAGTAGACATTTTTTTTCGATAATTTAACACCCATGCGTCTTACATCACGAATCTTCTTAATCTGTAAGTTAATATGTATGGCAAATAGTGAAATCACTAAAAAAGTAATCACTAAAATTATATAAAGAGACATTAAAATTTTATTGATAAATAACAATAAGATTTACGAGAAAACGCACGCATCGGTTTTACTGCAAACAGTTCAACTGGTTTTATATCGTTTACTGCCACCTTAAATTATGATAACTTTAAGAGTCTAAATCACTTGTTTATAGGTTAAAAACCTAATTTTGTTTTAGGGGAAATTCAACTATAACAACTATAATTTCAAATTATGAAAAAAATAATCTATTCGTTTACTCTTATAGCATTATCATTAATGTCCTGTCAAAACAGTTCTGATGACATAGATTCAAACTTAAATGGAGGTGATGGAGATGATAATGGTGATGGCGATGTAACAAACACAATTCTTCCAACTCAATTAGTTATTCAATATGCTAACAACGATACAGAGACTTTAAGCTTCACGTACGATGGTATAAAGCTAATAAAACAAGAATCTACAGATGGTTATTATATGGATTACATATATAATAACGACATATTATCGGAAATTAATTATTACGACACTGCATCTGGAGAAGAAATTTTAGAAACATATGGCTACGATTCTCAACAGAGAGTGGCAAACGTTTCTGTAAATATTGTAGGTGTTGGTGTTTACGATTATACGCAAACCTATAGCACAGACGGTACGATAATGACTCAATCTTCGGTAACTAATCCAAATGCCTCTACATACTCCATGACGTTTATTAATGGAAATATTACAAAGTCGAGTGAAGAATCACTTTATAAAACAAGTTACACTTACGATGATAACAATGCAGCCTTTAAGAACATTTTAGGTAAAGAACACTTTCTATTAATTGATTACGAAAACAATGATGCCACAAACTTTACATTAAATAATCTATTAACCGAAGCAACTGTAGATAACAATAATAATTTTATTAGTGGTACGCAATACACCTACACCTATACCGATTTAAATTACCCTAAGACAGTAATAGAAAACGAAGATGGTGATACTACGACATATACTTACATGTATAACAACGAATAAATTGTTACATGTAGATTGTTAAATAAAAAAGCCGCTGTTAGCGGCTTTTTTATTTAACAATCTTGAGCACGCTCTTCTCGTTTTTCTTTTTTTTGCTTGTTGTAATCTTTAAAATAGCCATCGTCGTCTACAGCATCCGAGAATAAACGCAAGAGTTCTTTTAGGAGTTTCATAGGTTTGAGGGTTTTATAATTTAATGATTTCCAAATACATACGCACATAACACCCTTTAGGTTTTAAAAATATAAAAGTTTTCAGGTAAATTAATTATAGTATTTATGGCTTCTATTAAACTTAAAATAGAACTAAGATTCAATTTTAATTAATTGGAATTATGAGGGAAGATTACGAAGAAATAGAAAAGACAACAACTTATAATAATTGTTTTTGTTAGAAATATTAACACCTCGCTCTCGTAAGTCTCTAATTTTTGTGAGTGTTTTCGCCACTTTTAATATAAGAAAAAGTGCTACAACAACCAGGATAATAATAAATGCCATGCGTTAATATTTAGCTAAATATTAAAAAAAGTATTTTTCAAAACCTTTTAGTTAAAAATAAATTTGAATTTTTTCGATAAGACGCAAATTACAATCGATAAAAAAAGCTTCAGGTTTATTTTCTGAAGCTTTTTTTATATTATTTTTCGTTATAACTACTCATCTAAGCCCAATATCTCAACACCTTGTTCGAAAACAACGTCTACAGGAATATTGTTATCGCTTAAACGGTTTAAATCCTTCTGAAGTGTTTTAGAAATACTGCCATAATTATCTACAAATTTTGTAACACCTTCGTAATCGCCATCACCTTGATAGGTTAAAATTACTTGCGATAACATTTCCATTGCAGCTTCCATTTTCTCGAAATTAACCTTATACGTGCCATCTTCATTTCTTGTAAATGCACCCATTTGATTAAAGAAATTAAATCTTATCATGTTTGCTTTGCCATGAGCACTCGACGCACCAAAGCGCACCGACCTAAAAATACCAGCCATAAAGGTTACCATATTATCTTTTAAATCTTCTTTTAGCTCTCCTTTTTCGTGCAATTGCTGCACCATATATAAACCAAGAATATCTGCTTTACCTTCCTCTAAAGCACTGGCATGCTCTTTAAGCGAAGTTCTAACTGTACCTTTACCACTAATGGTGTTTTTAATACCTAAGCCGTGTGCCACTTCGTGAAACATAGTATTTGCAAAAAAGGCATCGAAAGTAATGTGTTTACGTTGGGTCTCGTCTATTAAAACTTCCGAAATTGGCAGTAAAATTTTATCGAATTTAGCGCGCATTGCATTTTTAAGTTGTAAGCGACGCGTTCCTTTTTTAAGCTGTACTTCTTCGTCGTTTGGTAAATTTATAGCAATGGTTTTACTACCAGAATTACAGTCGCCTGCGTAAAATACCACATCGTAAGCATTTAAGTCGCTATCTGTACCAGGTTTTTCCTTCTTATACTTTGCATCTACAGGTAATCCTGTTTGAAGTTCTGGTAAAAAGCTACTAAACTTTGCCAGTTTTGCACTCCATTCCTGGTCTTTAATTAGCACATAACCTTCGTGTGCTGCTTTGTTACCAAACAATTGATCTTCGTAAGTTTCAATAGGACCAATAACAATATCCAAGGTATTGTTTTTCATATCCATCCAAGCAAAATCACTTTTTTGGTAGTCATCATCCAACAGTGCTTGGGCGCGCAAGGTCAGGTAATTTTTTAGTCCGTTATCTTCTGCTAAATCGGCCGCTTTTAATAATAACTCTGATACTTCTTTAACTTCTGCTTCAAATTTCTTGTGATAAGGTATGGTATATAGTTTACCTTCACCATCACGCCGTAAAAAAGTATAAAGGCTGGATTTGTCTTTTAAATTTGCATTTTCAAACTCTACTTTTGTAATATCTGCAGGATAGAAATTAGCACCTTTTGGCTTTTCGCCAACACCTTCAACAAATGGTCTATTATTTGCTAATCTGTCCCAAGGTCCATAATTTATTTTTACATATTTTTTGGTGTCTGCATCTGTAATACTGCTTAGTAAAGCATTACAATCGCCATATGCTTCGTACCAAAATAAGTCGTTCATTTTATTGGCTGCCTCTATTAATATAGGTAGCATTTGTTTTTCTTTTGCAGACAAAACACCTAAATCTGCTGTTAATTTTACACTTACGTATTTGTCTAAATTGGTTTGCATTTCTGTTTTCGTGGTTTCTGTTTCCGTGATTTTGGTTTGCTTTGGTTCGTCTTTACAAGAGAATATTAAAGCGAATGCTAAAAGAAATAATATTTTTTTCATGAGTTATAGTGCGTTAATTAATGGTTGTTGTAAAGGTAATTAATTTTGAAGCTACTTTAAAGTGTAGTACTACAGTTAATTATACAACACTTTAATTAGTCGATAAAAAAAATATTAAATTAGTGCTTAAATATAAACATTACAATGGTTTGAAGTTTCATTTTTTATCGACGGAAAAATTCTCGCTCACAAAACCATATAAAGTTATAATCATTACGCTAAAAACGATGTACAAATGAATATTTGCAAAAATTGTCAAAATAAATTCTCTGGGAATTTTTGTAATAGCTGCGGTGAAAAAATAATTTCGGATTCAGACTTTTCAATTAAGAACCTATTATCCCAAGCATTTGGTGCCATAACAAATTTCGATTCTAAACTGCTAAAAAGCTTTAAACTCATGTTTAAAAACCCTGGTAGTTTGGCTAAAAAAAATATTACTGGAATTAGAGTTCCCTATTTAAAACCATTTCAAATATTTGTGATTTGTAACCTTATATTTTTCATTTTCTTATCTGATACCGATTTGTTTCGCACACCTTCAAAGTGGCTTTTTAATGAGAATTTTAATTTTTTTGGAACTAATGTTTTAGACAAAGTCGAAGACATTATGCGAACTAAAAACATATCGGTAGAGGCAGTAAAGATAGAATATGATACTATATCCTCGAATTTATCAAAATCTCTTCTGATATTATTAATACCCCTTATTGCGTTAATTGGCGTTGTAATAAACAAAAAACTTAAATTTGGAAAACATCTTGTTTTTGCAACAATTTACTTTTCGCAACTACTGTTATGTACAACAATTATATATTTAATTGTAACCAACTTACCTGTACCAAATAAGTGGTTTTTTATAGTGCCTGTTATGTTAGTTACTTTTGGATATTACATTATATCAATAAAATCATTTTATAATAAAAACATGCTGTTTTCATCTGCATTCGGCATTTTTGGGATGTTTATAATTGCTATTTATATAAATCTTTACAGAACTTTTATAAATTTGATATCGTTAGCACTCGTGTAAAATATTTATTATAAAAATACTGAGTTGCACAACATGCAAATTTCATTTTTTCTAACCATTACGCTTAACTAACTTAATAAAACCAATATTTCGTCTGTATTTAAAATGACCCAAAACAATAAACTTATAGAAATTGCCAAGCTCTTTTTTAAATTAGGAAGCATAGCTTTTGGTGGTCCTGCGGCACATATAGCGATGATGGAAGACGAGGTTGTAAAAAAAAGAAAGTGGATGACACAAGAACATTTTCTCGATCTTGTTGGTGCCACTAATCTAATTCCTGGTCCAAATTCTACCGAAATGACCATGCATTGCGGGCATGAGCGTGCAGGATGGCAAGGGCTAATTGTAGCCGGTTTTTGTTTTATTTTTCCAGCGGTTGTAATTACCGCAGTATTTGCATGGCTTTATCAAGAATATGGGCAATTACCTAAAGTTGAACCTTTTATTTACGGTATAAAACCAGCTGTTATTGCAATTATAATAATGGCAGCTTACAGACTTGGTAAAAAAGCAGTAAAAACTATAGAACTCGCTATTTTAGGTATAATAACATTAGTTGCTTGCTTATTAGGAGTAAACGAAATAATTGCTCTTTTTGGTTGCGGTTTACTTGGACTGGCTATTTATTTTTACAAGAAAAACACCGGAAACTTAAAGAGTTTTATACCGCTATTACTATTTCAGTTAGGAGATCCTACCAAAATTGGAAGCCTTAAAATATTATTGACTTTTTTAAAAGTGGGCGCCATACTTTATGGTAGTGGTTATGTTTTATTTGCGTTTCTCGATACAGAATTAGTAGGAAATGGATGGCTTACAAGACAAGCTTTAATAGATGCCGTTGCTGTAGGACAAATAACACCTGGACCTGTATTATCGACAGCGACATTTATAGGTTGGCAATTAGACGGCATTACAGGAGCCTTGGCGGCAACTATTGGAATATTTTTACCATCCTTTATTTTCGTGTTGATACTAAATCCGTTAATACCAAAAATGCGAAAGTCTAAAATTATAGGTACCATTTTAGATGCCGTAAACGTTGCAGCAGTAGCATTAATAATAGCTGTCTGTATAGAAATGGCAAAAGACACACTTACAGATTGGCGTACAATCGCCATTGCTCTGGCGAGCTTAATTGTTGTATTTGTTTTTAAAAAACTGAATAGCGCCTTTATCGTTTTGGGTGGTGCCTTTTTTGGGTATGTATTGACATTTATCTAAAACGTTTAATGGTGTGTATATTTAAAATGATAAACCCAACAAAAAAGTCATGAATACAAACCAACACATAGAGCAATTAAAACAGATTCTTAAAAAAGAAAAACACCTTTTTAAAGCCAAAGCTTACATAAACGAACAAAATATTGATGTCGATGAAAAAGCTAACTTAATGGCGCACGCTCAAAGCATATTGAGAAAAAATAGAGAAAACAAAATGGCATGGACTTTAGTGAGCTGTCTTGCTGCAAGTGGTTTATTTATTTTTGCTACTTATTTTGTGGTTGTAAAATATAGCGCTAACGCACCTAATATAAATGAGCTTTTAGATACTATAGATATATTTTTATTTAGAGTTATCCCTATTGGCACAGCCTTACTTTCTCTTATTATAGCAACGGTATTATCTGAAGAAGAATCTTATGGCATGCGCTACATTAGAGCTTCTGTAGTGTCTGCATTAGTATGCTATATCCTTGCATTTTTTGTAGTGCTGGTCAGGTCTTTAGGATAATTTATTATTGCATAATCAATCTGTTTAATTATTAGTATTTCAAAAACAAAAAAAACTGCATTTGTTAGAATTTAAAATGGCACAACTTAAGTTGTGCCATCTAAGGTTTATTCATGACAAAAACCTATCATCAAAACAAAAAAATCATATAAATAATAATCCCTTCTGCAATACCTGTAATAATAGACATTCCAAGTATATCTTTAATTTTGGCTCTTAAAAAAAACACAGCACTTAAAATAGCTATAATTGCTGCTAAAAGAATTTCTAATGCACCTATTTGAGAAAGTAAATACGTGATTCCTGTAAAAGCTGCTGTGATTATTATAGTAATAATTCCGAATTTAATAATCTCTACTTTAGAGTAATTACCTTCTATAAAGCCGTTGCGTAAATCACGTAAAATAGATAAAATAAATAGTAGCGGTACCACAGATAGAAATGGTGCAAAAATTACTTTTATTCCTTTAACAATGGCTAAATCGTTATAATAGAAAAAGGCAATAGCCGTAAAGGCTAACAAGCCTGTTACAATTATAGATTGAAACGTGAATAACAATTCTCTTTTATTGGTATTCGATTTTGGTTTAGGGTTCTGGGTATTAAATACTTGATTCATAATGTTTAAATTTAGTAGACCTTTATAGTCTTAACAAACTTGAAATGTTGTTAAGGATCTTGATTATTTGTTTTGATTTTTTTTTAAACTGATAAAAAGAAAACATGGATGGCAAGCGATAATAAAACACCGCTTAGAACTCCGTTAACTTTTAAATTATTATAGAGTATAAAATTGAGCACATAACTACTAATAGCAGTAGAATTAATTAAATGTGCAAAAATTAGGTTCTGCTCTAATTTTTGATGGGTTACAAACTCTATAAGTTGCATCATTAATAAGCTTATTACAACAGAAATAATTAAAAGCAATGTTGCTGGTCTTTGGTTTTTTTGTTTGTAAGCATCTGTATTAGTAGGCATAAAATGCTCTATTAATATAAACCGCACAAAAAACAACAACGGTATAGGAAAAAGAATAGAGGCAATAATTTTTATCACATCTTTAACCGTTTTAATGTCGTCGTAGCCTAAAAAAACTAAATAGACAAAAACCAAAACAGAGATTCCAGTTGTAACTAAAAAAGCTGTATTTACTTGTTTAAGCTTCATTTTAAATGCCTAAAGGTGAAATAACACTGCTATTGTGCTTTTGTACAAACACGACACTTTTATTATACTCACTTATAAGGGTATTTTGAATGTGTTTAGAAAAAAGAGTTACCAAACTAAAGGCAACAACTAAGGCTATGGTTTTAAAATAATTTTTCATTGTCTTTGTTTTAATGATTATAGGGCAAATGTGCAACACAATCTTAAACTGAAAAAAACAATGTTTTACAAAAACTGACGATATATTTATTAAGTAAAATAAATTAAATACTATATTTATTGAAATAATAGAATATTAACTGACGATTAAATGACAAACCTAAACGAGATTATTTCCACCTTTTCTAAAGACGAACAACAACAATTCGTAAATTATCTTGAAAAAAAGAACAAAAGAAACGATACCAAAAACATTACATTATTTAAGTTGTTAGTTAAAAATGATGGCGACTCTAAAGCTATTTTCCATAAACTCTACAATAAAAATCAAAAGGATGCCTATCACGCGTTAAGAAAGCGCTTATACCAATCTATAATAGATTTTATTGCCAACAGCAATCTGGAGGAGGAAAATTCTACAGATATGCAAATTATTAAATACATTTTAGCGTCCAGAACCTTTTTAAGACATCAGCAATATACAGTGGCCTACAAAATTTTAAATAAGGCCGAGACACTTGCTTCAGAAAATGCATTGTTTCCTATTTTAAACGAGATATATCATACTAAAATTCAATATGCACATACAAATCCATCAGTGGATGTAGACAACTTGATAGCCAGGTTTGAAGCCAATCAACAAAACTATTTCTTAGAAGACCAGCTAAATATTGTCTATGCTAAAATAAGACGAGCCATTAAAGAGGAGACATTTAATAACAACAGTTTAGATTTTGAAGCGTATTTAGAAAACACCTTTAAACAAAACAATATTAGTTTAAATGATGCTATGAGTTTTAAATCGTTTTACCAACTCATCACCATTGTTAGTCTTTCGGCTTTTGTAACCAGTAATTATTTAAAAATTGAACCATTTGTAATAAAAACCTACCAGAAATTACAGACACATATAAGCAAAGAGAAGCAGCTATTCTACCATATTCAGGTACTCTATCTCGTAGCAAACACACTTTTTAGAAATAAAAAATTTAAAGAATCTATAGCTTATTTAGATGTTATGTTTGAGCATATGCTTAAAAAAAATAAAAAATACTATTCAACCTTTAAATTAAAATATAATCTTTTACTCTGTTTAAATCTAAATTACTCCAACAAACAAGAAAAGGCAATTTCTATTTTAGAAACACTAATCGCTAAAAAGCATAAAGATATTGAAGCTTTACTGGACATTAATTTAAGCTTAGCCATGTACTATATACAGTCCGAAAATTACAGAAAAGCATTTTCAATATTTAAATCTTTTTATCACACAGACCATTATTACGAAACTAAAACAAGTAAAGAGTGGGTGATAAAAAAGAATTTAACTGAAATTATTCTACATATCGAATTGCAGAATTTAGATTTAGTAGAGTCAAGATTATTAAGCTTTAAACGTAATTACAATTCGTATTTAAAAAGTATTAATCAACACCGCGTAATCACCTATTTACAATTTGTGGAAAGCTATTATAAAAAACCAGAAACAATAAATACCAAAGCATTTAAAGATAAAGTTGAGCAAGCTTTTGTTTGGGTTGAAGCAAAAAGAGAAGATATTTTTGTAATGAGTTATTTTGCATGGCTAAAAAGTAAGATGGAACATAAAACACTCTATAACACAACGTTAGAACTCATTAAAAAAAGCACAAATTGTTAATTAGAAGTTAAAAATTTATAGTTGTTTAAACCATTTGTTTTTTCTTATGTCATAATAGTGTTCAACAATTAAAAAAATATATCATGAAAAAATTATTATTAGTAGCATTGGCTTTAGTCGCTTTACAAGTGAATGCCCAAGACAAAAGAGAAGATAAAAAGGAGTTAAGAAAAGATAGAATGGAGCGTTATCAAAATTTGAAACCAGAAGAGGTAGCTAATTTACAAACGAAGAAGATGACTTTAGCTTTAGATCTATCAGAAGCTCAACAAAAACAAGTTGAAGCTTTAAATCTAAAAAATGCTAAAACCCGTAAAGCAAACATGGAGAAAAAAATGGCATCTAAAGAGGCAAAAAAAGAACTTTCGCAAGATGAAAAACTTAAAAGAGCCAACGATAAGTTAGATGCACAAATTGCAACGAAAAGAGAAATGAAAAAAATCTTAACTCCAGAGCAATATGAGAAATACAGCAAAATGTCTGGAAAAAGAAAAATGAAAGGCAAACGTGGTAAAATGAAGCACAAAAGAGGCACTAAAAAAGCCGAAGAAACCAAAGAATAATAGCAATCTGTTAAAAACGAATAAAAGTAAAAAAGTGCCGATTATCTAATCGGTACTTTTTTATTTGCAAAATTTAGCTAAATAGCTTTTCTTTGAGATATAAACGTTTAATAACTACGATAATGAAAAAAATATTTACATTTTGCTTTTTCGCTTTTGCACTTTTAATAGGTACGCAGTCTGCGGTAGCACAGGATAAAGTTGAAATTAATGAGAAAGCATCTAATACAGCTAAAGCATTAAAACAACAACTTAAGTTTGATGATAATACTTTAGAGCAAGTATATTTAGCTTACCAAGGTTATGAAAATAAAATGTATTCGATAGATACAAACTTAGAATCGGGAACACAGTATTACAAAGATGCTGTAACTAAAACTGATGCTGTGCTTCAGGAGAGAATGAAAGAACTACTTGGCAACGACATGTATGCAAGATATTTAATTATTGTTGAGCAAGACGGTTTAGAGAACACAGCCAATAAGAGTACTGCTGTTAAAAGAGTACGATAGAGAAAAAAAATCATATCAATAAAAAAAGCGATTACTTTGTAGTAATCGCTTTTTTTGTGCTTGTGTATATACTTTATTTAAACACCGCGTCACAGGCAGCAATTGTTTTATCTAAGTCGTTATAAGTTAGAGCATCTGTAATAAACCACGTTTCGAAAGCACTTGGAGCGATGTACACACCTTCTCTCAGCATGCCATGAAAGAACGATTTAAACGTATCATTATTCCCTTTAGCTGCAGTTTCAAAATCAACTACTTGAGCGTCATCAAAATGCACAGAAATCATAGAACCTACTCTGTTAATAGTGTGCACAACATTGTGCTGATTTAGCACTTTCACTAACCCTTTATGAAGATATTCGGTTTTTTTGGCTAAGCGATTAAAAACTTCAGCATCATTATTTAAAGCGGTAAGCATGGCTAAACCTGCAGCCATTGCCAATGGGTTTCCGCTTAACGTTCCGGCTTGATAAACTGGCCCTAAAGGCGCTAAATAATTCATGATTTCGTTTTTTGCAGCAAACGCACCAACTGGCAAGCCACCTCCTATTACCTTTCCAAAACAAACAATATCTGCCGTTACGTTGTATAATTCTTGAGCACCACCTTTTGCGAGGCGAAAACCCGTCATTACCTCATCGAAAATTAACAAAATATTGTGGGTATCGCATAATTGCCTTAAACCTTCTAAAAAGCCTATAACAGGAGGAATACATCCCATGTTTCCTGCCACAGGCTCAATTATTATACATGCTATTTCATTTTTGTTGGCTTGAATTAATGCTTCAACATTTGCTAAATCGTTATACCTTGCAAGTAAAGTGTCTTTTGCTGTGCCTTTAGTTACTCCTGGGCTATTTGGACTACCAAAGGTTACCGCTCCACTTCCTGCCTGTATTAAAAAGGAATCGCTATGTCCATGATAACAACCAGCAAATTTTATAATTTTATCTTTTCCAGTATAACCTCTAGCGAGTCTTACAGCACTCATACAAGCTTCTGTTCCAGAGTTGACAAAACGAATTTTATCTATATTAGGTACCATTGAAACTGCTAATGCTGCAATTTCGGTTTCTATTTCGGTAGGCATTCCAAAAGAAGTTCCTTTTTTTGCTTTTTCGACAACAGCATTCACAACCGGCTCAAAAGCATGACCTAAAACCATTGGTCCCCAAGAATTAATATAATCTATTAAGGTATTGCCATCTTCGTCGTACAAATAGGCTCCTTTAGCTTCTTTAACAAATATTGGTGTTCCGCCAACTGCCTTAAAGGCACGAACTGGTGAGTTTACACCACCAGGAATTACTTTTTCTGCTGCTGCGAAAAGTGTACTACTACGTTTATAAATCATTATTATTAATCTTTTGGTAAAGGCTTAACAAAAAGAACTTGTCCAACAAATAAATCGTTAGTTTCTAAGCCATTTAAATTTTTAAGTTCTGGAACCGAAATATTATATTTTCTTGATAAAGAATATAATGTGTCACCAGCTGCAACAGTATGCTTATCGTTTAAATCTATTGTTACACCTAACACCTCATTATCAAAACGATATAATTGGTAACGCTCAATTAGGCTTATTAATTTTTGAGGATATTTTCGGTCTGTGGCATAACCTGCCGCTCTTAAGCCTTTTGCCCATGCCTCATAATCGCCTTTACCTAACTCAAACAACCCTGCGTAACGCTTACGTTCTTTTAAAAACAAGGAATGGTCTCTAAAAGAATATTTTGAATTTTTATACTTACGAAAACACTCTTGGCTCGCATCGTCATCATGATATATTTTAGCGCCACTCCACTCTTTATGGCATTTAATGCCAAAATGATTATTTGCTTCTACAGAAAGTCTGCCTTTTCCTGCGCCAGATTCTAAAATACCTTGTGCTAAGGTAATACTGGCAGGTATGCCATAGTTACGCATTTCGTCTTGAGCAATATCGCTGTAAATAGCAATATACTCGTCTGTAGGTGTAGCGTAGACCTCAGGTGTGTCCTCAACAATTATTTCGGTATTTGTAGGCGCACTAATAACAACCTTGGTGTCTTTGTTCGTTTTATTTTCTGAAGTTTTAATAACACGTTTGGTTTTATTTTGCGATTTACGTGTAGTCACTTTTTTGCTTGAGCCACAGCTTAATACTAAAAACACTAAGCAAATAATTGTAATTATTTTATTCATTAATTATTGTATTAACGGTAATTTTTTTCTTTTTAGAATTGCATTCATTCCTGCAATACCTTGTAAACCTCCTGTATGAATGGCTAAAATTTTAGAACCATCTGGAAAATAGTTTTTATCAATTAAATCCATTATCCCAAAAAACATCTTACCAGTGTATATTGGATCTAATGGAATGTTATTTTTTGCCTTAAACTGATTAATAAACGTTACTAATTCTTCATTTATTTTAGCATAACCACCAAAATGATAATCGGTATTAAGCTGCCAGTTGTTTTGTTTTGCAAATTTACTAATATCTTCTTGTAAAAAGTCACCTTTTAAGGCCGAAAAACCCAAAATTTGTTGACAAGGATCAGCGCTATTTATTAAACCTGCAATTGTTCCGCCAGTTCCCACAGCTGTACATATATAATCAAAATTATAATCGCTCTCGGTTAAAATGGCCTCACAGCCTTTTACGGCTAATGTGTTTGTACCTCCTTCAGGGATAATATAGGCCTTGCCAAATTCATTTTTTAAGTTGTTTATAAATGTGGCGTCTTCTTTTTCTCTAAAATCATTTCTGCTAATAAATTTAAATTGCATGCCACACTCTCGAGCATATTTTAATGTGGGATTATCTGCTATTTTATTAATCAATTCCTCTCCTCTAATAATACCAATGGTCTTTAAACCAAACGCTTTACCAGCGGCAGCTGTTGCTGCAATGTGATTAGAGAACGCACCGCCAAATGTGAGTAAGGTGCGGTAATCTTGATCTTTAGCTGCAATAATATTTAATTTTAATTTTCTAAACTTATTACCCGAAATAAAAGGATGAATTAAATCTTCGCGTTTTATCTCCAAACTTATATCATTTTTTAATGATAGCTTAATGGGCTGGTTTATAGATTTTTCGGTTTTAAAAATAGAGTCCACTAACAATTTTTGCTTTTAAAATATGAAATAAATGCCCAAAACGGTCTTGATTTTAAATAATTAAGATTGTGTTCATTATAATAAGCTTCGCGTTCAAAAGAAATATTTCTGTAAGCACCGTACCAGTTTTTATATTGAATAAACCTTATAATAAATTCTAAAATATAAAACATATAAAAAGGAAGAACAAGAAACTCTAATTGCTGTTTTAAATGAATTTTCTCGTGGTTAATTAAAACAGCATCCTCCTTTAGAGCTTTGCGCTTTAAAAAAACAAAAGGAAAAATGGTTATACCTGTATAACCTTTTGGCACGATATATTTAGAAATGAATATCACAAATAGTGGGTTTCAAAAATCACTGTAATTTACATTATCTTTGTGAGAAATGAAGAAATTTATCCCATTAGAAGAAGGCGATTATTATTTAACGCCAGAAGGTTATAGATGCTTTACCGAACAATACCATTTAAAAAGAGGTTATTGTTGCGAAAGTGGTTGCAGACATTGCCCTTATGGGTTTAATAAAAAAACTAATTCAGCTAAAAAAAAGAATTAACCATAATGAGTTCAGCTTTTAAAACACAAATATTAGAAGGTATTCCAGAGCAATTACCAGCTCCTAAACCTTATGAAAAAGACATAAACCATGCTCCAAAACGTAAGGCTATTTTATCTAAAGAAGAAGAAAAATTAGCACTCCGTAATGCACTGCGTTATTTCGATAAAAAACATCACGAGGTTTTAATAAAAGAATTTAAAGAAGAATTAGATACCTACGGAAGAATTTACATGTACCGTTTGCGTCCAGATTATAAAATGTATGCCAGACCAATTAGCGATTATCCTGCAAAATCTCATCAGGCTGCCGCTATTATGCTCATGATTCAGAATAATTTAGATTATGCTGTGGCTCAACATCCTCACGAACTCATTACTTATGGTGGCAACGGAGCAGTATTTTCAAACTGGGCACAATACCGCTTAACAATGAAGTACCTCGCCGAAATGAACGACGAGCAAACATTAGTTATGTATTCGGGACACCCTATGGGATTATTTCCAAGTCATAAAGAAGCACCCAGAGTTGTAGTTACCAATGGCATGATGATTCCTAATTATTCGCAACCAGACGATTGGGAAAAATTCAACGCTTTAGGCGTAACACAATATGGACAAATGACGGCCGGAAGCTATATGTACATTGGACCACAAGGTATTGTACATGGTACAACTATTACAGTTCTAAATGGCTTTAGAAAAATAGGAAAGGAACCTAAAGGCAACCTATTCGTAACTTCAGGATTGGGTGGTATGTCTGGAGCGCAACCAAAAGCCGGAAACATTGCTGGTTGTATTACGGTTTGCGCAGAAGTGAACCCGAAAATTACACAAGTAAGACTTGACCAAGGTTGGATAGATGAAAAAATTACAGATTTAAACGAATTAGTAGCTCGTGTAAATAAAGCTAAAGCTGAAAAAGAAACCATTTCAATTGCTTACTTAGGAAATATAGTGGATGTCTGGGAGAAATTTGATGAAGCCAATATACATATCGACTTAGGAAGCGACCAGACCTCACTGCATAACCCATGGGCTGGTGGTTATTATCCAGTTGGCTTATCGTTTGAAGAAGCCAATGAGATGATGGCAAACAACCCAAAACAATTTAAAAAAGAAGTTCAAAAAACATTATGTAGACATACAGAAGCTATAAATAAACACACTGCAAAAGGCACCTATTTTTTCGATTATGGCAATGCGTTTTTGTTAGAAGCCTCTCGTGCAGGCGCAGATATTATGGCAGAAAACGGTATTGATTTTAAATACCCAAGTTATGTACAGGACATTATGGGCCCTATGTGTTTCGATTATGGTTTTGGTCCTTTCCGTTGGGTTTGTGCATCTGGAAAACCTGAGGATTTAGCTAAAACAGACGACATAGCGTGCGCTGTTTTAGAAGCAATAAAAAAACAATCGCCAAAGGAAATTCAACAACAAATGGCAGATAATATTCAATGGATAAAAGGCGCACAGCAAAATAAATTAGTAGTGGGATCTCAAGCTAGAATATTATATGCAGATGCAGAAGGACGTGCAAAAATTGCCGAAGCTTTTAATCAAGCAATTTCTAATGGAGAAATAGAAACTGTAATTTTAGGGCGTGATCATCATGATGTTTCTGGTACAGATTCACCATATAGAGAAACCTCTAATATTTACGATGGATCACGTTTTACAGCAGATATGGCTATCCATAATGTTATTGGCGACAGCTTTCGTGGTGCAACCTGGGTGAGTATTCACAATGGTGGTGGTGTTGGTTGGGGAGAAGTAATTAATGGCGGATTTGGTATGGTTCTTGATGGTAGTAAAGAAGCGTCAAAACGCTTAAAATCAATGTTATTCTGGGATGTTAACAACGGTATCTCAAGACGAAGCTGGGCGAGAAACGAAGGTGCCGTTTTTGCAATAAAACGTGCTATGGAAACAGAACCCAATTTAAAGGTAACATTGCCCAATAATGTAGATGACGCTATAATAGACTCGTTATAACTATTAAAAAAAAATTGAAAAAGATGAAATTATTAAAAACTTTACCCATTTTAGCACTGCTTATTGTAGTTAGCTCATGTTCTTCGGTTCGTGTGGTTTCAGACTACGATAAAAATGCAAATTTTAATTCGTATAAAACTTTTGCGTTCTTTAAAACAGGAATTGATAAAGCAGAAATTAGCGATTTAGATAAACGTCGTATTTTACGTGCCATTGAAACCGAAATGCTTGCTAAAGGTTTTACTAAATCTGAAAACCCAGATTTATTAGTAAGTATTTTTACAAAATCGAGACAGGAAGTGAACGTTTGGAATAACGGCTTTGGGCCTTATGGCTATGGTTGGGGTTGGAGCCCATTTTATTGGAACAACTATAACAATGTGAGCACGAGTACTCAAGGTAGCTTATATATTGACCTTATTGATGCTTCTAAGAAAGAATTGGTGTGGCAAGGCAAAGGCTCTGGCTATTTAACTTCTTCTTCTAAAATTGAGAAAAAAGAAGCAAGGATTAAAGAATTTGTAGCAGAGATTATGACAGCATATCCTCCAGGGATGGACAAATAAAAATTTACAAAAGCGATTCTATTTTGAATCGCTTTTTTTTTACGGAAAATAAACCTTCGCATGACCATTTGCAACCAGCCACTGGTTAACATCTATACCATCTACCATAATAGTGGCCAGATACCTACCGTATTTACCTTGCTTATCTTTGTAGGTTATTAACTCTACCTCCTTATCGAGAATCATTCCTCTTACAATGTCTCTTACTTTTTTGCCTTCAACTTTCTCAGGACCTCGCATTTCTGGAGTATCAATACCATAAAGTCTTAATTTCATTTCTTGAGAATGAAGAAACCCTAAATCGACTACAGCTGTTACAGTATCACCATCATAGACACCTATTATTTTAGCGTAATAATTGTACATAATATTTTAATATTAAAATTTAAACATAAAAGTTAATCAATTTTTAATCAATAAAAAAAGGCAATTCATTTAGAATTGCCTTTTTTATCTTATAAGAAGAACGTTTTATTCTTCTTCTACTTTTATTTTAGTATCACCACCATCAGTTTTAATTTTCACCTCTTTATCTTCGGTTTCCATTTTTACTTTCGTTTCATCTCCATCTACTTTTCTCTCAATTTCAGCACCTTCTGCTTCCATTTCTTCAATTAATTCTTCAGCTTCTGTTTTGTTCTCTTCTCTGCATGAGCTAAAAGAAACTGTCATAAAAGCTACAGCTAATAAAGGTAAAATTATTTTTTTCATTTTTAAATGTGTTAATTGGTTAAGGGATAAATGTAAAAGAAAAATTTAAAGCATCAAAGAAAATGTTAAAATACAATCGGTATTCCAATACTATTATTGAAAATATTAAAGAAATTAGATTTTTATACCTAATAACTTAACAACTGCTCTATCTTTTCTTTTACCTTTTCTGTTGAAGGAATCATGGTTTCTTCTAAAACTGAATTTAAAGGAATTGCCGGCATATTTTCACTACCAATAGTCATAACTGGGGCATCTAAATATTTAAAACACTCTTCCTGAATTTTTCCAGCTAAAGCTCTGGCGAAACTATTATTTGAAGGTTCTTCCGTCACAACTAAACACTTGCCGGTTTTTTTAACCGATTTCATGATTGTGTCTTCATCTAAAGGAAATAATGTACGCAAATCAATCACTTCAATTTGATCTTGCATTCCTAATTCTTCGGAAGCATTCATTGCCCAATGTACGCCCATTCCGTAAGTAACAATAGTTAATGTTTCCAAGTTTTCTTGTTTCCAGATTTCTTGTAAAACCCAAGCTTTACCAAATGGTAATACATAGTCTTCACTTGGCTCAATCGACGTTGCTCCTTTTGTACCTGGCACTTTTGACCAATACAAACCTTTGTGCTCTAAAATAACTACAGGATTTGGATCGTAATAGGCTGCTTTCATCAAGCCTTTTAAGTCGGCTCCATTACTTGGATACGCTATTTTTATACCACGAATATTTGTAATCACACTTTCTACTGAAGACGAATGATATGGTCCACCACTTCCGTAAGCTCCAATTGGTACACGAAGTATCATAGAAACTGGCCATTTACCATTAGACAAGTAACAACTTCTACTTACTTCTGTAAATAGCTGATTTAATCCAGGCCAAATATAATCGGCAAATTGAACCTCAACAATTGGTTTTAATCCGACTGCACTCATTCCGACAGTTGAACCTACAATAAACGCTTCTTGAATTGGTGTATTAAACACACGATCGTCTCCAAATTTTTGAGCTAATGTTGCCGCTTCTCTAAAAACACCACCTAATCGTCCACCAACATCTTGACCGTAGAGCAAGCATTCTTTGTGCTTCTTCATTAATTCTTCGACTGCGAAAAGTGCACAATCTACCATCACTACTTTTTCAGCACCTTTTGGAGCACGTGTTCCTTTTTCTTCGGTAATTGGTGTTGGTACAAAATCGTTAGTAAACAAATCTTCAGGTTTTGGGTCTTCGGCTTTTAATGCTCTTTCAAATTGCTTTTGCACTTCCGCGTAGGCGGAAGTCTCAATCTTTTTTACATCACTCACTGAAAAACCAGCATCCAATAGTTGTTGTTTTATTACTGGATAAGGATCTCGTGAACGTGCTTCGTCTAAATCATCACGATACCATTCCATTCGCACACCAGATGTATGATGATTTAATAATGGTACTTTTGCATGCACTAAAAATGGTCTGCGTTCTTTACGAATCGTTTCAATTACTTTTTCTATTGCCTCATAACTCTCTGTAAAGTTTGCACCATCAATAGAAATAGCTTCTAAACCATGAAAACCTTGAGCATATTCAAACGCATTTTGTGCTCTGGTTTCGGCAGCATTTGCACTAATATCCCAACCATTATCTTGTACCAAATACAATATTGGCATTTGTTTTAATGCTGCCATTTGGAAAGCTTCTGAAATTTCTCCTTCGGTTACTGATGCGTCGCCTAAAGAACAGACTACAAGCCCATCCTCGGTCCTTCCCAAAGGGAAGGAAGCCTTTATGTGCTCACTCAACTCTATATTTTCCGCACCTTGTTTTTCAATATACTGCATTCCCATGGCAACTCCTGTTGCTGGAATGGCTTGCATTCCTGTTGCTGAGGATTGGTGTGGAATTTTTGGTTTATCGTCATCCTTTAAACTTGGATGCGAATAATAGGTTTTTCCTGCTGAAAACGGATCGTCTTTTTTAGCCAATAATTGCAACATTAAATCATAAGGTTCTAAACCAAATGATAATAACATTGCATCGTCTCTGTAATACGGAAATGCATAATCTTGTGGTAATAATTGCAAGCCTAAAGCTATTTGAATGGCTTCGTGACCACGAGATGTTGCGTGTACGTATTTTGAAACTTGCTTAAAATTAGCCTCGTATAATTCTGACATAGCTTTTGCTGTACAGAGTTTTGAGAATCCTTTTTTTAGTATGTCTTTTTTCATTTTATGCTGAATTTATTTCAGTACCAACGACCGCGAAAGCGGTTATCTTATTCATTTCCCACGAAAGTGGGAATCTCATTAATTAAACATTTTCTTTTATTATGGATTCCGCATCACACTTCGACTGCGCTCAGTGGAACAGTGCGGAATGACAATTCTGCTGTCAGTTCGAGTGAAATTGCTTTTTTGCAATTTAGTATCGAGAACTCTTATGGCTTCTCGATACAATTTGTTCATGCTTCACAAATCACTCGAAGTGACAAAACGTTATTTCGTTTCGGACGGTAACTTCCGCGTTAGCGATTGATGCGGTATCCTTTTTTTGCTGCCATATATGGCAAAAAAAGATTTAGCGGAAAGCGCGACTTTTTGCGCTCCTGCAAGGTTTAAAAACCTTGTAGGTATAAGCAAAAAGGAACGCCCAAACAACACTAGAACCTACAGGGTTACGAAAACCTCGCAGGTTAAGCTAACTCGTTCTCAACCTTAATCATCCAACCAAATTTATCTTCTACTTTACCTGTTTTTATAGCGTTTAAGGTGTTATTAACTTCTAAGCCAACTGGGTGTTTTTCTGACACGTGAATGGTGTGATCTCCCATTGCAATTTCTTGAATGTAGGCGATACCAACTGCGGTTCCGGTGCCAAATGCTTCTTCTAAACTGCCGTTTAATGCTGCGTCTCGAATTTCTTGTATGGTGATTGCCCTTTCGGTTACTTCAAAACCTTTATCTCTTAAAATATCCATGACGCTCATGCGCGTAATACCATCTAAAATAGAGCCATCGCGTTTTGGTGTGAGAAATTTTCCGTCTATTTTGAAGAAGATATTCATAGTCCCAACTTCTTGAATATAGTTATGCTCTACAGCATCTAACCATAATACCTGATCATAGCCTTTTGCTTTGGCATATTCGGTTGGTCTTATGGCTGCTGCGTAATTTCCTGCGGCTTTTGCTTCTCCTGTTCCGCCTGAGGCTGCGCGTATGTATTTATTTTCTGCCCATAATTTAATTGGCTTACTAAAAAACGGACCTGCTGGTGATGCCATAATTATAAACTTAAAATGGGTTGCGGCGCGCATACCAATAAATGGCTCATCGGCATACATAAAAGGCCTTAAATATAAGGCGCTTCCGTCTATTGGTGGAATCCAATTTTGTTCTATCGCTACTAATTGCTTAAGTCCTTCGACAAATAAATCTTCTGGAAAAAGTGGCATTCCCATTCTATCTGCACTAAAATTTAATCGTGCTGCATTTTTTGATGGTCTAAAAAGCATTGGATTTCCATCTGTGTCAAGTGTCGCTTTCATGCCTTCGAAAATGGCTTGACCGTAATGCAGTGCCATTGCTGCAGGATGCGTTGGAATTAATGCTAAAGGTTCTATTCTTGGATTAGTCCATTGACCATTTTCATAATCGCAAATAAACATGTGATCTGTGAATGTTGTACCTAATGGGATATTGTTGAAGTCTATGTTTTTGACTCTTGATTCTTTGACTTTGGTTACTGAAATGTGGTGTTTCATATGTTTGTTTTTTTTTGACACGAATTGTACTAATTTTTACTGACCTTGGCTGATTATTCTTGTCGTAATTTTTTAACCTGTTTGTCAGTTCGAGTGAAATTTCTTTTTTGAAATTTTTTATCGAGAACTTTTTGGTGGCTTCTCGATACAAATCTTCGTGCCTCAGATTCACTCGAAGTGACAATATTTTAATTTATAAAAGACCTGTCAGGTTTTAAAAACCTTACAGACATCTTAACATTTTATATTTTCCGATTTACATCAAACTGCTCAAAATAATCGGCTACGCGACGTACAAAGCTTCCTCCAAGAAAACCATCGACAACGCGATGGTCGAATGACAATGATAAATACATCATGCTTCTAATAGCGATTTCATCTCCATTTTCAGTTTCGATAACTTCTGGTCTTTTTTTGATGATTCCTAAGGCTAAAATCGCCACTTCTGGTTGGTTAATTATTGGTGTTCCCATAACACTACCAAAGGTTCCAACGTTGGAAATGGTAAAGGTGCTTCCTTTAATATCGTCGCCTGCTAATTTATTTTCTCTTGCTTTTCCAGCGAGTTCATTTACGTTAGCTGCGATTGTTTTTAAATCTTTAGTATCTGCATTTTTTACTACAGGAACAATTAAATTTCCACTTGGTAAAGCTGTTGCCATACCAATATTAATATCTTCTTTTACGATGATGTTGTTACCATCTACAGATGCATTTATATTCGGGAAATCTTTAACTGCTTTTGCTACTGCTTCTACAAATAAAGGCGTGAATGTTAAACGTTCTCCATGTTTTTCTTGGAATGCTATTTTGTTTGCATTACGCCAGTTTACCATATTGGTTAAATCGGCTTCAACATAAGCAGTAACGTGTGGTGACGTATGTTTTGAATACACCATATGATCTGCAATCATTTGACGCATGCGGTCCATTTCGATGACTTTTCCTTTGCCTTTATCGAATTTTAATTGCGGAATACGATATGCTGTTGGATCTTTCTCTGCAGTTGGTTGCGCGAATTTAAATGGTCGTCCTTCTTCTATATATTGAAACACATCGCTTTTTCGTAATCGCCCTTCGTTTCCTGTTGCAGGAATACGTGCTAATTCTTCAAAGCTAATGTGATGTTCTTTTGCTATTTTTATGATTAATGGTGAAAAGAAAGTATTTGTGTTATTTATTGAAAATGATGTTGGAGTTGAAGGTTTCTGAATAGTTTTTGGTTTTTTAACTTCATTTTTCTTTTTCTGAGACGTCTCGACTGCGCTCGACGAGACAATTGATTTCTTTTCAGATTTAGCTTCATCTGAAACTTCAAGAATTGCCATAACTTCTCCAACTGGCACAACATCTTTAGCCTGAAACAAAGTTTTTACTAAAGTTCCTGAAGCTGGTGCAGGCACTTCGTTATCTACCTTATCTGTTGCTACTTCGAGTATAATATCACCTTCATCGAAGCTATCTCCTTCGGAAATTAACCAATTAATGATTGTTCCTTCAGAAATACTTTCACCCATTTTGGGCATTTTTAATTCAAATTCCTTCAATACTTTTAATTTAATTGTCAGAAATAAAAATAAGTATTTTCAATATTTTATTTAGTTAAAATCTGACTTTAAAAGCTATAACAGAATAAGATTCCTTTATTTGTTAATTTTTAAGAATTAAAAACTTTTTATTAATATATTAGCCTTACTTAAAAAAATAAAATTCTATGGCTGCGACACTCGATAAAATTGATGTAGAAATCCTTTCTCTTCTACAAAAAAACAGTAATCGAACCACTAAAAGTATTGCTACTGCTTTAGGAATGACCACAACTCCTATTTTTGAACGCATTAAAAAATTAGAAAAAGAAGGCTATATAAAAAAGTATGTTGCCATTTTAAACAATAAGAAAATAGGCTTAAAACAGACCGTTTTTATTGGTATTACACTACAAGGACACACAAGAAGTTACTTGGAAAAATTTGTAACTCAAATTAATAGTTTTCCAGAAGTTATTGAATGTCACAGAGTGAGTGGTAATTTTGATTACTTGCTAAAATTAGTGGTTGAAGATATTGAAGCTTACGAAACGTTTATCATCTCAAAACTCACTTTGTTGCCTTATTTAGGGAACGTACAAAGTTTGATTACATTATCTACTGGAAAAGAAACTAATGAGATTGATTTGACTCAGGTTTAGTTGTTATTAGTAATTAGCTGTTTAGCTTCTCGATACAATTCCGATAAAAAATCGGAATCACTCGAAGTGACAATACTTTATTTTTTAAAAGTATCTCTCAACGTTTTATAGGCTTCTTCTTGAGTTGGTAAATCTTTTGGTACTTCTCTTAATGGCTCGACTTCTATAAGTGTTTCGTGACAATCCGTAGGTAATTGTTGATATAACTGCGTGCCTTTTGTTTTCCAGGCTATCATTTCATCACTTACTTGTTTGATGACTTTTGCTGGATTACCAACGACCAAACTGCGTTTAGGGATTATAGTTTCGGCTTTTACGAATGCCATGGCTCCAACTATGGATTCGTCTCCAATCTCGGCATCGTCCATAATTACTGTGTTCATTCCAATTAGACAATTTCTGCCCAAATTTGCGCCATGAATAATGGCTCCATGACCAACGTGTGCACTTTCTTTAAGTGTGATTGATTTACCTGGAAACATGTGTACTGTACAGTTTTCTTGTACGTTTACACCATCTTCTAAAATGATTTGTCCCCAATCACCACGAATGGCTGCTCCTGGACCAACGTAACAGTTTTTGCCAATAATAACATTTCCTGTTACTGCAGCCAATGGATGCACGAAACTGGATTCGTGAACGACAGGTGTGTAGCCTTTGAACGAATAAATCATGTATAATTTATTACTTGTCATTCAGAGCGAAAGCGAAGAATCTTTTAATGAGATTGCTACGTCCTTCGTCCTCGCAATGACAGATTATTTAAATCCTTTTAATTTCTCTTTTGTAAATTCTGAAAGCACTAATCTTCCACTTGTTTCTGCGCGTTCTGCTAATAAATTATCCCAATCTTCTGTTCCTTTCCAGAATACTTTTTTCATTTCCATCATTGCGTCTGTGTTGTACGTACATAAGTGTTCAGCTGTTGTTTTTACAGCTTCGTCTAATGCTTCGGCACTTTCATACAATTGGGTAAATAAACCTTTTTCTTTTGCCCATTCTGGTGAATAAAAAGTATTAGCATCTATAGCAATTTGCGACATGGCACTTAATCCCATTTTACGCTCAATAGCTGGCCCTACGACAAATGGCCCAATTCCAATGTTTAGTTCACTTAGCTTGATTGCTGCGAATTTTGTAGCCATACAGTAATCTGTAGAGGCTGCTAATCCAACGCCTCCACCAACAGTTTTACCTTGGATGCGTCCAATAATAAATTTTGGACATTTACGCATTGCATTTATCACATTTGCAAAACCTGAAAAGAATACTTTTCCTGTTGCTGCATCGTTAATATTAATCAATTCTTTGAAACTTGCGCCTGCACAAAACGTTCTGTCGCCTCCGCTCTTTAGAACGATAACTTTTATGTCGTCGTTAGTTCCTGCATCGGTAATGGTTTGTGCTAATTTTGCTAATACATCTCCAGGCAAGGAGTTGTGAGCAGGATGAAAAAACTCTATGTATCCTACTTCGTTTTGTATATCTATTTTTACGTATGGGTCGCTCATCACATTTATGTGTTCCCGTGAAAACGGGAATCTGATTTTATTAGTTAATATTATAAATTTTTATACAAATCCATCCAATCAGGATTCAATTTTTCTATGAGTTCAATTTTCCAATCTCTATTCCATTTCTTCATTTGCTTCTCTCTCAATTTAGCCTCAGCTTCTGTTTCAAACTCTTCTGAATAAACAAGCTTGTCTAAATTATATCTTGCGGAAAATGTAGTTGGATGAACCTTATTTTTATGTTGATATATTCTTTTCTTTAAATCTTTTGTTTTTCTAATATACAAAACGCCATCTTTTTTATTTGTGATAATGTAGATATAGTGTTTCATGTTCACTTTCCGCGAAAGCGGAAAACTTTTTTATATTAAACCCTGTTTTAATCAGGCTACTGATTTCTCACAATAACTGCGGAAATCTTTTTAATATTAAACATATTGCTTCTATTTATGAGATTCCCATTTTCGTGGGAACTTTGAACAATTCAATTTTTTACAAAAGATTGAATTGTTCAAAGTGATGGTTAAGATGTTTACGTTCTAATAAATAAGACTCATATTTATTCAATTCACCAAAAACTAAGTTTTTTAATTTAGCCTTTGGATGTTCTTTAAAGTACTCAATATATTTTTCTCTCTGTTCTTTAAAAATTTTAATTGCTGTTTCTAAATCAGCATGTTTTAAATCATCTAATTTATCTTTTTCTAACTGCGGAAATTGGCTGTTTTTTGGAAATTTATCGTAATTATATAAACTGGCGTGTACCTTTTCTAAAATCTTTTCCGGTGTGGCAATTTCAAAATCTTGTATCTCACCTGAGGTTATTTTATAGGTATATTCCAAATGCTCAATCATGTGTTGAGGCGTCATGATTCCCCATTTTGGTTTGGTATCTTCTTTCAGTTTATTTAAACATTCTTCAATCTTTTCCGAAGTCATTTCAACAAAAACTTCCTGTTTTTTCTGAACCATAGTTAAAATGGTTGCAACAGCAACTAACGGACTGTCTCTTTCGGTTTTTTCGCTCTCTGGTCTGTTTTCAAAATTAGCATCAAAAACCTCAACGTACCATTTAACAATTCCGCTTGGATGTTCCGCAGAAGCGACATCTCTATCTACTTTTTCTTTACACGTTAAGCGAACATATATCGTGTCGTTATGATATAACGGTCGTAAAAACCGAATACTATCCAAGCCATAATTGGCAGCGACTGGACCTTTGTTTGGATGCACAAATAATCCTGCTGCGGCAGAAATTATAAAATAACCATGTGCTGTACGTTTCTCGAAAATACTACCGTCTAAAGAGGTAATGTCTGTATGTGCATAAAAATGATCCCAAGTAACATTGGCAAAATTCACGATGTCTGTATCTGTAATCGTTCGATTATGCGTTTTTAGAGACATGCCTGGTTGAATGTCTTCCCAATGGTATTTAAATGGATGCATTTCTGCTTCCTTATATTTTGCATTTTGCTGGTAAATGCCTGTAATTTCGGTTATTGTAGTTGGTGAACCTTGAATAGCAGTACGTTGCAAATAGTGTTTTATGCCTCGCATGCCTCCCATTTCTTCTCCTCCTCCAGCACGACCTGGACCACCATGAACCAAGTACGGTAATGGTGAACCATGACCTGTACTTTCTTTAGCGCTTTCTCTGTTTAATACTAAAATTCTTCCGTGATGACTTGCTGCATTTATGACGTATTCTTTTGCAATTTTATCGTCATTTGTAGCGATTGAAGATACTAATGACCCTTTTCCCATTTGGGCTAAAGTAATGGCTTCGTCTAAATTTTTATACGGCATTATGGTACTTACAGGACCAAATGCTTCACGTTCGTGAATAACCGTATTTTGGAAAGGATGATCTGCTCTAAGTAAAATCGGACTAATAAAAGCGCCTTTTTTGGCATCTGCACCAATGGTTTCAATTGTATCTAAACTACCATAAACAATTTGTGCTTCTTTAGCTAAATCATTTACTGAATCTCGAACAGCCTGAACTTGTTGATGACTTACAAGCGAGCCCATCCTGACTTCCTTCAATCTTGGATCACCAATAGTGACTTTATCTAAAGCCTTTCCTAATTGAATTTGAACATCTTCAACTAAATTTTCTGGAACAATAATTCGACGTATTGCTGTACATTTTTGACCAGCTTTAACTGTCATTTCTTTTCTTACTTCTTTAATAAATAAGTCGAATTCTGGTGTTCCAGGCACTGCATCTTCTCCTAATATTGATGCGTTTAAGGAATCTGCTTCCATAGTAAAAGGCACCGATTCTTGAATTAGTCTTGGATGTGCTTTAAGCAATCTTCCTGTTTGTGCAGAACCTGTAAAGGTTACGACATCTTGAGATTCTACGGTGTCTAAAATATTTTTAACGGTTCCGTTTATAATTTGTAATGCGCCTTCTGGTAAAATACCTGAATCGATAATAGTTCTTGCTACTGCTTCAGCTAAATACGATGATGAAGGAGCTGGTAAAACCACAGCAGGAACTCCAGCCATCCAGTTTACTGCACATTTTTCTAACATGCCCCAAACTGGGAAATTAAATGCATTAATATGCACAGCGACGCCTTTTTTTGGCACCATAATATGATGTGCCATAAAGCGTCCGCCACGAGATAAATCAATAGCATCACCTTCTACGTGATACGGTTGATTTGGAAAAAGCTTTCTTAGCGAAGCATTAGCGAATAAGTTTCCGAAACCACCTTCGATATCGATCCAGCTATCCACTTTTGTTGCTCCTGTTCTGTAACTTAATTCGTAAAACGCCTCTTTTCTTTTGGTAAGATATAATGCTAAACTTTTAAGCATGTTACCACGTTCTTGAAAAGTCATTTTCCGAAGAATTTCTCCTCCTTTTGTTCTTCCGTAGTTTAGAATTTCAGGAATATCTAAACCTTCAATTGCGACGCTTGTAAAAGCTTCGCCAGTAACAGCGTCTAATATCGGTGTACCTTCCTCTTTACCTGTAGTCCAGTTTCCTTGGACGTAGTGTTGTATTTTTTTCATACTAATGCCCACGAAAGTGGGTATCTCATTAATTAGACTTATATATTAAATACCTACAAGGTTTTTGAAACCTTGCAGGATTTTTAAGCATTTACATTTTCAATCACGCATGCATAACCTTGACCAACACCAATACACATGGTAACCAAAGCGTAGCGTTTGTTCTGTTCCTGCAACTCTAATGCTGCTGAATACGCCAAACGTGCACCAGTTACACCAAGTGGATGACCAATAGCAATTGAACCTCCATTTGGGTTTAATCTTGCGTCATCGTCTGCAATTCCCCAAGCGCGTGTGCACGCTAAAGCTTGTGCAGCAAATGCTTCGTTAAGCTCAATGATGTCTATATCGTCCATGGTTAAACCTGCTTTTTTGAGTGCTTTATTTGAAGCTTCAACAGGACCAATTCCCATAATCCGTGGTTCTACTCCAACTACTGCAGAACTTACTATGCGTGCCAATGGTTTTAAATTGTATTTTTTTACGGCGTCTTCTGATGCTATAATTGTTGCAGCAGCTCCATCATTTAATCCTGAAGAATTTCCAGCTGTTACGCTTCCACCTTCTTTTTTGAAAGCTGGACGTAATTTTCCTAA
The DNA here is from genome assembly GCF_053604665.1 of Lacinutrix chionoecetis. Lineage (NCBI taxonomy): Bacteria > Pseudomonadati > Bacteroidota > Flavobacteriia > Flavobacteriales > Flavobacteriaceae > Lacinutrix > Lacinutrix chionoecetis. Next base: position 543,262 of record NZ_JBSHNQ010000086.1, on the reverse strand, counting down.
AACATCTAAAGAGGTTGTTGGTTTTACAAATTCATCTTTAGAAAATTGGATTGGATCTTTTTTTCGTTGCGGAATTTCAACCGTTACTATTTCTTTTGCTAAGCGTCCGTTTGCTTGCGCTTTGGTAGCTTTCATCTGGCTCCAATACGCAAACTTATCTTGATCTTCTCTTGAAATATTATACTTTTCTACAAGATTTTCGGCAGTGTTTCCCATACCATCTGTTCCATATAATTTTTCCATTTTCGGATTGATAAAACGCCAGCCGAAAGTAGAATCGTACATTTTTGAATCGCCTCCAAATCCAGTTGATGGCTTTGCAATAACGTATGGTCCACGCGTCATATTCTCAACGCCTCCAGAAATAAACACGTCGCCATCTCCTGCTTTTATGGCACGATTGGCGTGAATAATTGCTGATAAACCTGAGCTACACAAACGGTTTACAGTTTCTCCTGGAACTGTAAATGGTAATCCTGCTAAAAGCGACGACATTCTCGCAACGTTACGATTATCTTCTCCTGCTTGGTTTGCACAACCCATAATGACATCGTCGTAAGCTTCTTTTGGTATGTTTGGGTTTCGTTTAACAATCTCCTCAATTACAATGGCGCCTAAATCGTCTGTTCTCACAGCAGATAATGTGCCTTTGTAATTGCCTATTGGTGTTCTAATTCCGTCTATAATATATGCTTCCATGTTAAATGCCTGCGAAAGCAGGTATCTTATTAATTGTTATTACTCTTTTTTTGGCGTTACTTTTTGCTCATACCTACAAGGTTTAGATACCAAACCAAGTTTGGCACTTCGCCTTACAGGATCACAAAAAGTCGGGCTTTCCGTTATATCTTTTTCTCGTTCCTCAAAAAAGGATGCCACTTCAATCCCTAACGCACTTGCTTGCTATGTTTTCACTTAATCAAAGTTAATTTTCGGTTTACTAAAAGATTCCTTACCGATGGCTATCGGGATTAGCAGGAATTAATTGAGAAGTGCCGAAAACGTATCCCCATTTCTAATATCTCCTGTATTATAACCTTTCATAAACCACTGCATGCGTTGTTGTGATGTACCGTGTGTAAAACTATCTGAATTCACACTTCCTCTTGTTCGTTTTTGTATAGCATCGTCTCCTACTGCATTTGCGGCGCTTAAAGCCTCCTCTATATCTCCTTCTTGTAAATACTTTTTATTGTGGTGTGCCCAAACACCTGCATAAAAATCGGCTTGAAGTTCTTGAGCAACAGATAATCTATTGGCCTCAGTTGTACTCGCTCGTTGTTGTAACTGTCTTACTTTTTGCGACGTTCCTGTTATGGTTTGAATATGATGACCAATCTCATGTGCAGTAACATACGCAATAGCAAAATCGCCACCTTTTGCTCCGAAACGCGTTTTTAATTCGTCGAAAAAAGCTAAATCCATATATAGTTTTTGGTCTCCTGGACAATAAAAAGGTCCAGAAGCCGAACTCGCATTTCCACATGCAGTTGAAACTGCATCGGTAAATAAAACCATTGTAGGTTTTTTGTAAGTTTCTAAGTTATTATCCCTGAAAATCTTAGTCCAAACATCTTCGGTATCAGCCAAAACAGTAGCCATAAAGTCACCCATGACTTTTTCTTCGCTTGTTAACTCTCTTTGCTCCACTTGTTGCGTGGTTTGACTACTTCCTACCTGTTCAAGAATTGGCGCTAATTGCTGCCCTGTCTCTCCTCCAAATAGCTGTAAAAGGATTACAACTACTGCAATTGCTCCGCCTCCAGCTACTAATTTACCTTTGTTGCTCATGCCACGTCGGTCTTCGACGTTACCACTTTGTCTTCTACCTTGCCATTTCATGTTTTAATATTTTAATTGTTTGTTATATTAGTTTTCTTCCCAGTTTTTTTGAGTACGATAAACCACGCCTTTAAATAATGCTACCAACTCATCTCCTCGCTTTACTTCAATAATATTGAAGCCTAATTTATTATTTACTTTTTCAATTACAGATTCTGCAATTATATAATCGCCTTCATTTAATGCTTCTATATGATTTATACTTGTTTCAATAGAAACAGCATATTTACCATGCGTGTTTGCTGCAAACCCGAAAGCAGTATCTGCTAAAGAGTAACTAATTCCTCCATGCGCCTTGTTCATGCTATTTAGCATGTCTTTTCTTATGGTCATTGCTACTTTACAACGCCCTATTTCACTTTCTAAAACTTCTATTCCCAACCACGTGCTGTACGCGTCTTGAGATAACATTTTATGTGGGATTTGTTCACCTTTCATATTTATTTCCCACGAAAGTAGGAATCTTATTGTTTTATTATTGAAACTCTTCGACAAGCACAGAGTGACATTTCATTTCAATTTATTCTCGATACAAAATTGCTGTAAAAGCAATTTCACTCGAACTGACATTCTATTAAAAAAATGTTTTGTTTTCTCTTTTCATTTTACGCAATAATGGACTGCAACGGTATCTATCTTCATGGTATTCATTATACAACTCATCCATTTTATTAACGCACCAATCGATTCCTTTTTCATTTGCCCAAGCTAATAATCCTTTTGGGTAATTAACGCCTTTTGTCATTGCATTGTCTATATCTTCTGCTGAAGCAATGTTTAAAAACAAAGCATCTGCTGCTTCGTTGATTAGCATGACTAATACTCTATCAAAAATTGCTTGCGCTAATACTGTATCTTCTTTTGGTTTTGGTTTTACAGCTCCTTCAGAATAATTATAATATCCTTTCCCAGATTTACGTCCTAAATAACCTGCTTCTGCAAAACGTTTTTGGGTGAATGCTGGTTTGTACCTTGGATCGAAATAGAAAGCAGTAAAAACAGTTTCTGTTACTGTGTAATTAACATCGTTGCCTATAAAATCCATCAATTCGAACGGTCCCATTCTGAAACCTCCTAAAGATTTCAAACTATGATCAATCGTTGCAAAATCGGCTAATCCTTCTTCATAAATTCTTAATGACTCTCCGTAAAATGGTCTTGCTACTCTGTTTACTATAAATCCTGGTGTGTCTTTAGCAACTGCTACAGTTTTTTTCCAATCGTTAATGGTCTGTATTGATTTTTCAAGCACTTCGTTTGATGTTTGAATGGCGGGAATGACCTCAACTAATTTCATTAAAGGTGCTGGATTAAAAAAATGAATACCGATACAACGTTCTGGTTTAATAAGTGATGCTGCTATTGATGCAATGGACAAACTTGAGGTGTTGGATGCTATAATACAGTCGTCTGATACGTAACTTTCTAATTCTGAAAATACCGCCTTTTTAATATCAAGATTTTCAATAATAGCTTCGATAGTTAGATTTGAATCTGCTAAATCCTTTAAGCTATCAACGTAAGAAATATTGGACTGGATTCTATTTTTTTCTTCAGAATCCATTCTTCCTTTTTCGATTAAACGCAGTAATATTTTCTCTAATGCAGCTTCAGCTCTACTTAAAGCCGCTTGATTGGTATCGTATAATTTTACTTTGCAACCAGAAGTTGCAGCCACTTGCGCGATGCCACTTCCCATTGTTCCAGAACCTATTATTCCTATATTCATTTTATTGCTTTGAAAACCTACACGGTTTTTAAAACCTTGCAGGTTGATGTCGTTAATTAATTACCTTTAAAATTAGGTTTTCTTTTTTCTATGAATGCAGCTACGCCTTCTGCATAATCTTCACTTTGAGCTGCTTCTATTTGTAATTTAGACTCTAAAGCCAATTGTGACTCTAAATCGTTAGTCATAGATTTATTGTACAATTCTTTAATCATGCCTAAGGCTTTGGTTGGCATATTTGCCAGCTTTGAAGATAGTTTATTAATCGTGTCGTTAAATTCTTCAAGCGGCACGCACTTGTAAATCATACCCATTTTCTCTGCTTCTTCAGCTGAAATTTTATCACCTAACATGGCTAATGCTAATGCTTTTTGAAAACCTATTAGTCGTGGCAAAAAAAATGTTCCTGCACTATCAGGCACTAAACCAATTAAACTAAACGCTTGAATAAAACTCACTTTTTCGTGTGCTACTACAATATCACAAGCCAAAGCAATATTTGCTCCTGCTCCTGCTGCGACACCGTTTACTGCTGCGATTATTGGCTTTTTTATAGCTCTTAATCTTGTAATTATTGGATTATAATGTTCATCGAGAATCTTTTTAAACCCTGGATTTAAATCTGGATCTGTGACTTCTTTTAAATCTTGACCAGCACAAAATGCTTTTCCGTTTCCGGTAAGCACGATTGCTCTTACCTCTTTATTTTTTTCGCAGGCATCTAAGGTGTCGTGTAATAAAAATGCCATTTCACGATTGAAGCTATTGAATACTTCTGGTCTGTTTAGCGTTATTGTTGCTATTTTATTTTCGATATTAAGCAGAATGCTTTTGTTCATTTTTTTTACTTTTATTTTGAGACCTCTCGACTGCTCTCGAGGTGACATTATCATATTTTTAAGTGGATTCCGCATTTAGTGCGGAATGACAAATTCTTCAATTTATAATCTCACTACTCTTTAATGAGATTCCTGCCTTCGCAGAAATTTGTTATTTTAAACATTTAAAATAGTCAAACGGTTCTTGGCAATCGTCACATTGAAATTGTGCTTTGCATGCTGTGGAACCAAACTGACTTATTAATCTTGTATTTTTTGAACCACAATTGGTACACTTTACCAATCGTTTTCCATTTAGCAAAACCTCTTTATCTGCTTCAGCATTTAATGGCGCAGCTATACCATAATCTTCTAAAGCTTTTCTACCTCTTGGTGTTATCCAATCGGTTGTCCAAGCTGGAGCAAGAATTAATTCTATTTCTGAATTATATCCTGCTTCTTTGAGTGCTTTTTTTATATCATCTCCTATAACATCCATTGCTGGACAACCACTATAGGTTGGCGTTATTTGCACTTTTACACTATTATTTTCTATGACTGCCGAACGAACAACTCCCATATCCATAATGGATAATACCGGAATTTCAGGATCTGAAACTTGTTCCAAGATTGGAATTAAGATTTCGTCTATGTTTTGTTCTGTTGTTGTCATGTTCACTTCCCATGAAAATGGGAATCTTATTTTATTGCTTCTCGATACAATTTGCTCATACTTCCCAAATCACTCGAAGTGACGTTTACTTTTTAACCGAATAGCTTTTGCTTTTCGATTATGAGATTCCTGCCTGTGCAGGAATTTTACCATTCCATATTAGGATAAGCACGTTGCATGTATTGCATATCGCTTAATAAATAGCCTAAATGTTCGGTATGTATTCCTTTTTTTCCTCCTTTTTGGAAATATTTTGATTCTGGAATTTCTAAAGTTGCTTCGGTTAAGATGTCGTTTACTTTAGCATAATAAGACTCTTTTAATTTTGTGACATCAACTCCAATATGTTCTGAAACCATTGCTATGTCGGCTTCGGTTTGATGAAATAATTCGTCTGTGTACGTCCATAGGTTATTAACGGCTTCCTGTGTTTTCGCTTTACTTTGTTCTGTTCCGTCTCCAATTCGCTTCACCCAATCTGACGAAAAACGTTCGTGATAACTTACTTCTTTTATTGATTTTGTTGCAATGGCTGCCAATGTAACATCATGACTTTTTTGCAATTCGTTTAAAAGCAACAAGTGGTATACATCGAACAAAAACTGACGTACAATGACGTAAGCAAAATCTGTATTTGGCTGCTCTACTAATAATACGTTTAAATAGTCTCGTTCCTTTCTTAAAAAAGCAATATCATCTTCAGTTGTGTCTTCTCCCTTTATTTTTGCTGCATATTGGTAATAACTTCTTACTTGTCCGAATAAATCTAAAGAGATATTAGTACATGCAATATCAGTTTCTAAACTTGGACCATGACCACATAATTCTCCTAATCGTTGTCCGAGGATAAGACTGTTATCTGCAATACCAAGTATATAATTATATAAGTTTTCGTTTTTCATGTTATAACCTTTCCGCCTTTCAGGCACCTTTCCTTGAAAAGGAAAGAAATTGTTAGTGATTAACTGTTTTTTTAATGAGATGCTTCGACAAGCTCAGCATGACATTTAGTTTCAATTTTTGATTTACTTTCGGTGGATGAAATCCCGAAACAAGTTCGGGATGACGCAAGCGTCACATATGTTTCACCTCATCTGGTAAATCGTAAAATGTTGGATGACGATATACTTTGTCTTGAGCTGGCTCAAACATTTCTCCATTATTCTCTGGGTTTGATGCTGTAATGTGTTTAGATTCTACAACCCAGATACTAACGCCTTCACTTCTTCTTGTGTATACATCGCGTGCATTTTCTAATGCCATATCTTCGTCTGTTGCGTGTAAACTTCCGCAGTGACGATGTTCTAATCCGTTTTTACTTCTTACGAAGACCTCCCAAAGTGGCCAGTTTTTTTTGTTTGACATAATTTATATGTATTTTTTCATCTGGTTCTCGATACAAAATTGCAAAAGTGCAATTTCACTCGAACTGACAATGACAATTATATTGCTTGTTTTTGTTTTCTATCTTGTTTCTTTTCTGCATAAGCCATTGCTGCATCTCTAACCCATTCGCCGCCTTCCCAGGCGTTTACTCTTGCTTTCATTCTTTCTTTATTGCATGGTCCATGACCTTTTACCACTTGCCAAAACTCATCCCAATTAATTTCTCCAAAATCGTAACTTTGGCGTTCTTCGTTCCATTTTAAATCTGGATCTGGAATGGTGAGTCCTATTAAATCTGCTTGTGGTACGGTTTGATCTATAAATTGCTGACGTAACTCGTCGTTAGACTTTCGTTTTAGCTTCCATTTCATTGATTGCTCGGTATGCACAGATTCTGCATCTGTTGGACCCAACATCATTAAACTTGGCCACCACCAACGGTTTAAAGCGTCTTGTGCCATATCCTTTTGCTCTGGTGTACCATTAGCTAATTTTATCATGATTTCGTAACCTTGTCGCTGATGAAAGCTTTCTTCTTTACAAACACGAATCATCGCTCTTGCATATGGCCCATAACTGGTGCTACATAATGGTACCTGGTTAATTATGGCTGCACCATCGACCAACCAACCTATTGCTCCCATATCTGCCCAAGTGACTGTTGGGTAATTAAAAATACTTGAGTATTTGGCTTTTCCAGTATGCAATTGCTCGTATAATTCTTCTCTTGAAACACCTAAGGTTTCGCAGGCACTATATAGGTATAAGCCATGACCAGCTTCGTCTTGTACTTTTGCAAGTAATGCTACTTTTCGTCTTAATGATGGTGCTCTGGTTATCCAATTGCCTTCTGGCAACATGCCTACAATTTCGGAATGTGCGTGCTGCGACATTTGCCTGATGTGCGTTTTACGGTACTTTTCTGGCATCCAGTCTTTAGGCTCTATTTTTTCGTCGCGCGCAATGCGTGCTTCGAATTGTTCTTCCAGATTTTTTATTTGTTCTTCACTCATTTTCTTTAGCTTTAAGCTATTGGCAATTGGCCTTTAGCTGATTGAACTTTGTTTTTTTAGCTGTTGGCTGTTGACCTTTTGCTGTTGCGGACTTCGACAAGCTCAGTCCAAGCGTTAAGGATTGAGGCATTGTTGGAGCTCCTCGAAGAGAGCGACTGCCGAAAGCCTGACGCTTTTTTGCCATTAAAAGCAAAAAAGGGTAACGCCATTATTATTTTACACGTCGAAATCGACCACTACTTTTTTTGATGTTGGCACTGCTTGACAGCTCAACACATAATTTTGTGCAACTTCTTTGTCTTCTAATGCGTAGTTAATTTTCATTTCTACGTTGCCTTCTTTTATTTGACATTTACAGGTGCTGCAAACGCCTCCTTTGCATGCGAAAGGCAAATCGGCTCCTGCACCTAATGCGGCATCTAAAATATTATCGTATTCTTTTGTCATGGTGAAAGAAAACTCTTTACCACCATCTACAATTGTAATTTCTGTGCCTTCTACATTTTGCTTAGAAAGTCTTTCGGCTCTTTTTATATCTTCGTCTGACAATCCGGTTACAAACAACTCGAAATGTACCAAGTTTTTTGGTAGTCCTTTCTTTATTAAATAGTCGCCTACGTAATTTACCATTTTCTCCGGACCGCAAAGAAATACTTCGGAGGTGTCTGGAATATCGATAAATGTTTTGGTTAAGATATCCATTTTTTCATCATCAAATCTCCCGTTAAACAATTCGATATCTCGACGTTCTTTAGTTAGGAAATAGTAGATTTCCAATCTTCCAAAATATTTATTTCTAAGCTGTTCTAATTCTTCTTTAAAGATAATAGATTTTGCTGTTTTATTTACATAAAATAGCTTGCTGGTCGCGTTAGGCTCTTCGGCTAAATGTGTTTTAACCATTGATAACACTGGAGTAATACCACTTCCAGCTGCAAAAAACAAATAATTTTTAGCTGCTTCTGGTTTTGAATCCACACCAAAAGTACCACTTGGTGCCATAACTTCTAACTCATCACCTTTTTTGAGTTCTTTAACGGCGTAATTTGAAAATACACCTTCAGGAATTTGTTTGATTGCCACTTTCCATTCTTTATCCAGAGGACTTGAGCATAAAGAGTATGAACGACGAATATCTTCGCCATTAATTATCTTTTTTAAGGTTAAATGCTGTCCTTGCCTAAATTTAAAAACATCTTGAAGCGCTTCTGGGATATCGAAAGACACTACAGCACAATCACCTGCTTCTATGTAAATGTCTTTAACTTTTATATTATGAAATTCTGCCATTTGTATTTTTTAACTAACACTTGTTAGTTTCAATTACAAATATACAAAAATTCAGAGAATTATTGTTTGATTCCGTTAATTAGGATATTGCTAAGATTGTTTGTTAATTCTAATGGGTTTAAGTCTTCTTTTTTAGGAATCCAAAGGTGCAACGAACGTAAAGTAGATAGTATTGAAAATAGCATAACTTCGGGATTTTCGTTTATAATTTCGCCTTTATTAATACCTTCTATAATTATGGTTCTAAAATTAGCTTCGTAATCTGTTCGTAGTTTTAAGTAATACGCTAAGCTTTCTTCAAGATGCATCCAATCGTTATTTAAAGAGGACATCCCAAACGTGTTTTTGGTAGTTATTGTAATGTGAAGTGATATAACCTGCTTTAGTTTCTGGATATTATTTATTTTTGAAGACATAATCACTTCTATACCATTAGTGAACGCTTCTGCAATAGAAATTATAATTTCGGTTAAAATAGCCTGCTTAGAACTAATATGATTGTATAAGCTGGACGCTTTGATGCCCATTTCTTTTGCAATATCTCGCATACTTACAGCACTATACCCTTTTTCCTTAAAAAGTTTAGCTGATGTTTTTATTATTTCTTCTTTGCGGGTTTGGTGTTTCATTCTTATTTTTAATGCGCTATAAAGGAGAGAGAACCACTATAAATATGCTTAATATTTTGTAAATTTAAACAAAAAGAAACTATGGGATTTTTAGACTTTATTTTTGGCGCTAAAAAGCGACAAGTTGAAACATATTTAAACAATGGCGCTATAATTTTAGATGTAAGAACTCAGCGAGAATGGGATAATGGGCATATTGAAAATTCTAAACATATTCCTTTAAATGAATTAAATAATCGCGTTGAGGAAGTTAAAGCTTTAAATAAGCCTGTAATTGTTTGTTGCCAAAGCGGTGTGCGCTCTGCGAAAGCTGCTAAATTTTTAAATTTAAATAATGTTGATGCTACTAATGGTGGTGGATGGGTTAGTGTTAAAAACAGATTATAGTTTTAAATCCTGAAAGGCTTCTGGAGAATTTATTGGATTTTCGTTGTATTGCAAGGTCCAGCCTAAAGAGTTTGTAAGAATATAAAATTTAGACAACTCACTTATTAATCTGTTTTTTGCATTTGTTTTTAAATCTGAAGCTTCAATTTTCTTCATTAACTGCGCGTTTACTGTTTTCTTTATTGCGTTATAGTCTTTGGCTTCAAATGGATTTAGAAAATCGGCTTGAATGTCGTAATATTCAAAGTCTGGACTAATTTTTATTTCTTCTTCTGGTATACTTAAAATGGTTAAAGTCTTGGTTGCTTCATCTATTTTATATTCAATTTTACTTAAATCGTAGGCAACTGTTACGTCTGCATTTACAACTACAAGCGCCTTTTTTTCTACAGAAATTAAACTCGCAAATAAATTTTTAGAATTATTATAATTGAATACTTGGCTAAAATGGCCTTCTGTAACCACAAGCTTCCCAACATTTTTAATAGATTCTTGAATTAAGGCTGAGTTTTCCTTTAGAACCATTTTGTCTTCACGTTGATCTCCACAATATTTAAAGGTAAAAAGTATGATTAATGTGACGATAACACCAAATAATATTTTTTTCATGAATTGAAAATAAGTAAAAACAATCTAAGACAAAATAGGGAAATAAAAAAACATCAACTTCTAAAAAGCAGTTAGCTTAATTAGGAATTGATGTTTCAAATTATAGTATTGATTAATAGCGAATTAAATATAAAAATAGAAACCTGTAGTTTATAATAAAATCGACAAATGACTTGAAAATTAGCCAAAGAACCTAATAGAGCACATTTAAAAATGCTTAACGTTAATTAAAAGACGCGTTAGGGAAATCTTTTTTAAGTGCTTCCATTTGTTGATTTAATTTTTTAAGAAATATTTGATGCGCCTGAGAATTTTTGTTGAATGGTTTATGCTGAAGTCCTTTTTGAATGGTTTCTACCTTTAGCATTGTTTCTTGTGTTACTGCCGCCATCCAGACTTGCACAAACTTTTCCCAAATATAAGTTACGGCTGTATCGTTAGGGTGTAACATATCGCTCTTATAGAAACGATAATCTCTAAGCTCGTCCAACATAATTTCATAGGAAGGGAAATAATTTAAACTTTTAGACTGCTCTTGCGTTGACAACACCGATTGAATTGCCGAAATTAAATGCGATTTGCTTTGCGTATTTTCAATAAAACCATCTTTTATATGCCTTACTGGCGACACCGTAAACACAATTGTAGCCTCTTTATTTACAGATTTTATAGCTTCAATGCTGTTTTCAATACTTTGCTTGATACTGTCAATAGATAACAAGTGTTTATCGAATTGGTTTTGAGCTACTTTGTGGCAATTAGCCACAGTTTCTCCATTAGAAACCAAATTATAAACCCAAGCAGTACCAAATGTAATTATTATGTGAGTTGATTGGGTAATTTGCTTGTTCGTAAGTAATAATTGCGCGTTTAACGTTTGTAGTAAACCATCTTTAGAAGTATTACTTAAACTGGAATGCGCATCGAAACAATGCCATTGCTCATTGTGTAAAAATATGTCTTTTTCAGAATACAGATTTTTATCGATGGCACGTGCCAGTAAATTTTCGATTGCCTTTGAATGAAATAAAATACCAAATGGATTAGAAACATTCTGAAACTTAAAGTAGCTAAATTTAGCACCAATATTTTCTGAAAAACACGAGCCTAAAAGCAAGAGTTTTGAGTTATAATCTATTTGATTATGTTCTTGCTGTTTAAGTTTTATTTCGGTTTGTAGTTTCATTGCATTAGATTCTGAAACAAGTTCAGAATGGCGTGTATTATTCAATATATTTTTTTGCTTGTGATAGTGCCTCCTCAATACCAGTTGGATTTTTTCCGCCAGCAGTGGCAAAAAACGGCTGTCCGCCTCCGCCTCCTTGTATTAATTTTCCTAATTCTCTAACTACAGTTCCCGCATTAAATCCACGTTCTGCAACCAACTCTTTAGAAATATAGCAGGTTAATAAGGCTTTTCCGCCAGCATCAGATCCAAATAACAGGAATAAATTTTTATGTTTCTGTCCTAGCTCAAAGGCCACATCTTTAATACCTGAAGCATCTAAATCTACTTTCTCTGCTAAAAACAGTACACCATTAATTTCGCTTAAATTACTGGCTAACTCACCTTTCATGTTTTTGGCTTTGTCTTTTAATAAGCCTTCTATTTGCTTTTTAAGATCGGAATTTTCATTTTGAAGTTTAACTAAAGCTTCTTTAGGATCTTTAGCGTTATTTAAAAGCGCCTTCATTTCAGAAAACACCTTGCTTTTTTCAACATAAAAGTTTTTAACAGCATCGCTTGTAATGGCTTCAATTCTACGAATCCCAGCAGCAACAGCTCCTTCACTTACAATTTTAAAATGCCAGATATCACTTGTGTTTTGTACATGTGTTCCACCACATAATTCTATAGATTGCCCAAATCGAATAGTACGTACAGCATCTCCATATTTTTCGCCAAACAAAGCCATTGCACCATCTGCAAGTGCTTTATCCATTGGAACGTTTCGGCTTTCCTCTAATGGTAATTTACCTTCAATTCTTCGGTTTACAAAATTTTCTACTTCTTGTAATTGCTCTTCGGTAACTTTAGAGAAATGAGAAAAATCGAAACGCAAATATTTAGAATGTACTGCACTTCCTTTCTGCTCTACGTGCGTGCCTAGAATTTCACGTAATCCTTGATGTAATAAATGTGTTGCCGTATGATTACATTCTGTTCTGTAACGCTGCTTAGCATCTACTACAGCTTTGAATGTTTCGTTTATATGCTCTGGTAAATTTTTAGCAAAATGAATAATTACATTGTTTTCTTTCTTAGTATCTACAATGTAAATAACATCTCCATGTATGTCTTCCAAGTAGCCCTTATCGCCTACCTGACCACCTCCTTCTGCATAAAAAGGTGTTAAATTGAATACTAATTGATACATTTCACCATCTTTTTTGGAGGTGACTTTTCTGTATCTCGTTATTTTAACATTCGCTTCTAAAGCGTCGTAACCAATAAATTCTTGTTCGGCATCTTCAATTAGTGTAGTCCAATCTTCAGATTTTAGTGATGACGATACTCGACCTCGATTTTTCTGTTTTTCGAGCTCCGCATTAAATTCTTCTAAATTGTAGGTATAACCTTTTTCACGCAGAATCAAATCGGTTAAATCTTCAGGAAAACCATAGGTGTCTTTTAATTCAAAAACTTTAGCTCCTAAAACTTCTTTTCCTTTTGTAGTTTCAACAATACGGTCAAGCAATAGCAAACCTTGATCTAAAGTCCTTAAAAACGAGGTTTCTTCTTCTTTAATTACGTTTTCAATTAATTGTTTTTGTACTTTTAATTCTGGAAATGCGTCTCCCATTTTAGCACTCAAAACATCGACTAATCTGTAAATAAATGGTTCTTTTTTATCTAAAAACGTAAAGCCATAACGTACGGCACGACGTAAAATTCTTCTTATTACATAGCCAGCACCAGTGTTACTTGGTAATTGCCCATCGGCAATAGAAAATGCTACGGCACGCACATGATCGCTTATTACACGAATAGCAATATCTATTTTCTCTTCTTTTCCGTAATCTTTATCTGTAATGGTTTCAATTTCACGAATAATTGGTGTAAAAACATCGGTATCGTAATTAGATTTTACATCTTGCAATACCATGCACAAACGCTCGAAGCCCATTCCTGTATCTATATGTTTGTTTGGTAAATTTTCAAGTGAACTGTCTGCTTTACGGTTGTATTGCATAAATACTAAATTCCAGATTTCCACCACTTGTGGATGATCCATATTTACCAAATCTTTACCGTTTACTTTTGCTTTTTCTTCTTTAGAGCGAATATCTACATGGATTTCACTGCAAGGCCCGCAAGGTCCTTGATCGCCCATTTCCCAAAAGTTATCCTTTTTATTACCTTTTAAAATACGGTCTTCACTAATGTATTGTTTCCAGATATTGTAAGCTTCGGTGTCCATTTCCAGGTTGTCTGCATCCTCACTTCCTTCAAAAACTGTGACGTATAAAATATCTTTATCGATTTTATAAACTTCGGTTAATAACTCCCAAGCCCAAGCAATGGCTTCCATTTTAAAATAATCTCCAAAAGACCAATTACCTAACATCTCGAATAAGGTATGGTGATAGGTATCGTAACCAACTTCTTCTAAATCGTTATGTTTTCCAGAAACACGCAAGCATTTTTGAGTATCTGTTAAGCGGTTATTTTTTGGTTGCGCATTACCTAAAAAAAACTCTTTAAAAGGTGCCATTCCAGAGTTTACAAACATTAAGGTTGGATCATCCTTTAAAACCATTGGTGCAGATTGCACGATACTGTGTTTCTTTTTTTCGAAGAAATTTAAAAATGTAGAGCGAATATCTTGAGACTTCATCTGTTGTTTTTATTCTTTTTTATATTGTAAGATGGAATTTACCAAGGCACACTTTAGTTAGTGATACACTCATGCGTTGGCTCATTCCATGTAATAATGTTAATAATCTTGTTTTGCTAATTACAAACCTTAGAAAACAATTTATATATTTGTTTTACGTTTTTATTGAAAGTTTCTCGATTTCGAGTTCGCTTTCATTGCAAAAATAGCATAAATTAGATAATGAGTAAGGTAAAATATTATTATGATTCTGATACGTTGTCGTATCGCAAGATTGCACGTAAAAAACGTCGTACTTTTAAGTACCTTTTAGCTTTTTTATTTGCCGCAGCTTTATTTGGCGTGCTGACTGTTTTTTTAGCAAGTCAGTTTTTCGAATCTCCTAACGAGAAAGCTTTAAAGCGTGAGTTAAGCAATATGCAATTACAGTTTAATTTGCTTAATAAAAAAATGGATGAAGCAGAAGCCGTACTGGCAAATGTTGAAGAAAGAGATAATAATATTTACAGGTTGTATTTTGAAGCCAATCCGATTCCAGACGAGCAACGTAAAGCTGGTTTTGGTGGCGTAAACCGTTATAAAGTATTCGAAGGCTTTGATAATTCTAAACTCATTAAAGAGAGCAATAAACGTTTAGACATCCTGCAAAAAAGAATTGTTGTACAATCGAAATCGCTTGATGAAATTGCTGTTTTAGCAGAAGAAAAAGAAAAATTTTTAGCAGCTATTCCTGCTATTCAACCAGTTACAAACGAGGACTTAACACGTATGGCCTCTGGTTTTGGTATTAGAACCGATCCTTTTACAAAAGCAAGAAAAAAACATTGGGGAATGGATTTTACCGCACCAAGAGGAACACCTGTTTATGCTGCTGGCGATGGTGTGGTTGAACGTGCAGATAGTAATAGTTCTGGTTACGGAAACCACATAAGAATAGAACATGGCTATGGCTACGTGTCACTTTATGCACATTTATATAAGTATAATGTAGGCAAAAACCAAAAAGTTAAACGCGGAGATTTAATAGGTTTTGTAGGAAGTACAGGTAGAAGCGAAGCGCCTCATTTACATTACGAAATCTTTAAGGATGGTGAACGTATTAACCCTATTAACTTTTACTATGGTAGTTTAACTGCCGAAGAATTTAGCAAACTGCTTGAGCATGCTTCATTAGAAAACCAATCTTTAGATTAATGCAAATCGAACTTCCAGAAAAACGTTATTATGCCATTGGCGAAGTTGCCAAAGCTTTTAACGTTAATACGTCTTTAATACGATTCTGGGAAAAGGAATTCGATATTTTAAAACCTAAAAAAAACGCAAAAGGCAATCGTAAATTTACACCAGAAGATATTAAAAATCTTAAATTTATTTACCATCTGGTGAAAGAACGCGGCTTTACTTTAGAAGGTGCAAAAATCCATTTAAAAGAAGAAAAGCAGAAAAGCCTTACTAATTTTGAAATTATTAGTAAATTGGAAGGCATAAAAGCACAACTTACTAAACTTAAAAACCAACTTTAAAACCATTTATCATGAAAAAATTTTTAATTCCTTTAATTGTTATTGGCATCATTATTTTTGCACTATACTCTTGGGGAGTAGGTATAAACAATACTGCTGTAGAACTCGAAGCCAACGCAAAAACAGCGTGGTCTAACGTAGAAAGCAGTTATCAACGAAGAAACGATTTATACAGTAGCGTAATAAAAACGGTCCAAGGTTCTGCAGATTTTGAAAGAACAACTCTTAACGAAGTTATTGAGGCACGATCTAAAGCTACGTCTGTTAATATTGATGCTAACAATTTAACTCCAGAAAACGTGGCTAAATTTCAAGAAGCACAAAGCCAATTAAGCGGATCGTTTAGCAGGCTTATTGCATCGTTTGAGCGTTATCCAGAATTAAGAACGACTGAGCAGTTTAAAGAATTTATTTCGCAACAGGAAGGTACAGAAAACCGAATTAATGTGGCCAGAGATCGCTATAACGAAGCCGTAAATAAATATGATATTTACACCACAAAATTCCCTAACAAAATTCTTGCAGGCATGTTTGGCTTTAAGGAAATGGCAAGATACAAAGCAGATCCAGGCTCGGAAAAAGTACCTGACGTTGAATTTAAATTTGAATAATTCTATTCATGCAAAATCCAGTTGAAGCATTTTTAACAACTATTGAAGAACAAGAAATTGTAGCTGCCATTCGTGAAGCAGAATTGCTAACCTCTGGTGAAATTCGCGTACATATAGAAACCACTTCTAAAGGCAATATTGAAAATCGTGCTTTAGAAGTGTTTTCTATTTTAAAAATGGAACGCACCGAATTACACAATGCTGTTTTAATTTACGTTGCAGTTAACGACAAAGCTTTTGCCATTTATGGAGACAAAGGCATCAATGCAGTCGTTTCTAATACCTTTTGGGACGACACTAAAAACGCCATACAAAGTCATTTTAAAAACGGAAACTATAAACAAGGTTTAGTTGATGGTATTTTATTGGCCGGACAACAATTAAAAACACATTTCCCATACAAAGCAACAGATATTAATGAGTTGCCAAATACTATATCTAAAGGATGAATATTTTGAATCT
Source organism: Lacinutrix chionoecetis (assembly GCF_053604665.1). Classification (NCBI taxonomy): domain Bacteria; kingdom Pseudomonadati; phylum Bacteroidota; class Flavobacteriia; order Flavobacteriales; family Flavobacteriaceae; genus Lacinutrix; species Lacinutrix chionoecetis. Next base: position 526,451 of record NZ_JBSHNQ010000086.1, on the reverse strand, counting down.
TCAGTTTTCAGTCTTCAGTTCTCAGTATGTATTTAAATGCAATAGAAAGGTTATAAAACTAATTGTTTTGTTTCTGTTTTTATGCTCACAGTTTTCATTTGCGCAATATAAAATTCCAGATGTTCCAAAATTTCAAACCAGTGTTTACGATTACATAAATTTACTTTCCCCAGCAGAAAAAAGCACGCTTGAAAATAAACTTGTAAAATACTCCGATACGACCTCAACGCAAATTGTTGTTGCTATCATAGCATCAACTCAAGGCGAATACATAAACTACCTTGGTACGCAATGGGCAGAACAATGGGGAATTGGCGACGAACAAAAAGACAACGGTATTTTTATACTGTTAGCCAAAGACGACAGAAAAATAAGTATTAATACTGGTTATGGCACAGAACATTTAATGACAGATGCCATGTCGCGTCGCATTATTGAACGCGATATTATTCCCTATTTTAAACAAGAAAATTACTTTGGTGGTCTAAATCGAGGTGCAGATGCCATTTTCGAGGTTATGCAAGGCGAATACCAAGGCACGCGACAAAGCAGTAGCGAAGGCGGTATTCCTGTTGGTGTTATCTTTTTTATGTTTATTGTATTTATAATAATTCTTGTTTCTATAACAAAAAACAGAAGAGGTGGTGGTAACAATGGTACCGGTTTCGATAGCCGAAGTACTACTGGTAGTATTCTTGAAGCTATTATACTTAGCAACTCTGGACGTGGAGGCTACAGAAGTGGTTCTGGTGGTTTTGGCGGTGGCTTTGGAGGAGGCTCTGGAGGTGGTGGCTTTGGTGGCGGTTTTGGAGGAGGCGGCTTTGGTGGTGGTGGTGCTTCTGGTGGATGGTAATTTATAACACTTGATGCTACTCTATCATGGTTCCAAGATTTTGTTTGCTTACTAACTCATATCTATATTTTAAAAAATGAAAAACCTCCTGTTTCTTTTAAGCTTTCTATTATGTCTTTCTTGTAAACAGCATGTTCGGGATACATTCTATAATCATGCGGTTGTTCAGGATAATAGTGATTTATTTTCTAATGTTGAAGAAAAAAAACTTTCAGAAAAAATAATTAATTACGAAAAACTCACAACTAACCAGATTTGTATAATTACAATTGATTCTGTACCTAATAATAGAGCTATATTATCTCACGCAACAAACCTTGCCAACCAACTTGATATTGGCTTGAGAGCGAAAGACAATGGGCTTTTAATATTAATTTCTAAGTTCGACAGACAAGTGGCTATTGCAACCGGAGTGGGAACCGAAAAATCTGTTACAGATATAGTAGCCTCTGCAATTATTGAAAAAACAATAGTGCCTAACTTTAAAGATCAGCAATATTTTGAGGGTGTAAGTGTAGGATTAGATTCTATTTTTATGAAGTGGCAGTAAGAGTGTTAATCGAAAAAATAATACCCATTATCTTTAGTTTCTCCTTTAGAGCCTAAACTATTAAATTTCCAACTAAAACTTAACATAAAATACTGTTGTAAGACAGTACTTTGGGAATCTTCAATATAATCCTCGGTTGCTGTACGTCTTGCATTGGTATTTTGGTTTAATAAATCGTAAACCTTTAGAGTAATATCACCTTTATCTTTAAGTATGGAATAAGCTAATGTCGCATTCCAAAACCAAGCCGTTTTTTGAAACCCATCTGCAACATCCGGATTGTAATTAAAACTAATATCGTTTCGCCACTCTACCTTTTTTGGTAAAAATGAAGCGGTCCTTAAACCGGCTGAATGTCTAGTAAAATTTCTATCTTCAAAAGCATCAATATCAAACGCGTTTTTGGTAAATGTAATTCTATAATAGGGTTTAAATTCGAATACTTTATCCCAGATATAATCAACTCCAACATTAGGTGTAAAATTAGTGACGTTGCTAGAATATAAGACATCGTTATTAAAGTTTACATTTCTTGAAAAATTTGTCCAGGCACCTATTTTAAATTTTACTTTTCTAATAGAATCTAACTTAACATCTTTACTAAAACTACCATACAGACCTAAATTATAATTACCGTCTACGTTTTCGAAAGTTCTTGTACGTTTTAAGGTTTCGGCATCTACGGTTGTTTTAGAGACTACTTGATTATTTGCCACTTCGGCATTTGCATTTATATATAAACCTGTTCTTTTTTGCCAGTCGAAATTATTAAAACCTAAATACACTCTATGTCTATTTACTGGTTCCAGATTAGGGTTTCCCACTACTACGTTTAACGGATTAGAAACATCGGTAAATGCTTGTAGTTGTCGTAATGCAGGGGGATCGTTAGACAATCTGTAATTTGCATACACAGATGATTTTTCGCTAAAGCGATAGTTAATGTAGGAATTGATTTCTAAATTATTGAAATCGCGTTCGACGTTAAACTGCGGTCTCAATAAATCTTTATTTTCAAGTGTTCTTAAATTATAACTTACATTAAATCGCGATGACCATTTTTCGCCTTGATAGCTTAAGGCAACACCAGGAATACTTCTTGAATCTGTGTATTCAAAATCGGTACTTAAATCTATATTAAAATCAATAAACGCTTCCGAAACATCATCGAAATCGAAAGTACTCTTCCTGTTTTCGTCTTTATCACGAGCGTACTCGTATTCAAAATTTAAAAATAATTTTTTTGCTACAATTGGCAATCTGTAAGTAAACTCTGCACTTATACCATTACTTTTATTTTCTCCATCTGTGTATTGATTTCGAATAATCGATTCTGGATTGGTACCAAACACTTCGGTATTAGAATCTATAAAGTCATCGCTATCGTTTTCACGAATACTATTCTCTAATTCAAAACGTAAAAATGCTCCGTTCATTCCAAAACGCTTGGTCATAGACAACTTATTTGAAAACTCTTTGGCAATGCTTTCTACGTTAGAGTTTACTGAAGATTGATTGGTTAATACCTGATCTTCATTTAAGGTTTCATCGTAGCTATTAAACAGGGTCCTTGATTTAGAAGCAGTAAATGAAGGCTCAATATTAATTTGGAAGGTGGAATCTGTTTCAATCTCAAAGGCTAAATTGGCCGTGTGTGTATTGGTATCGTTATCTGAATTTGATGAAGAATTTGTGAAAAATCTTGAATCGGACAGAATGGTTTCTCTTTGGGAAGACGCGTCGTTCTCCGAGCTACTTCCGGAGTAAAAATAATCGGCAGAAACATCGGTAGTTTTTCCTATTTTATCTGCAATATTTAATCCAGCATTTTGCGACGTTGTAATTCCTTGCCCACCTCCAAAAGAGCGACCTCCAATAGAAAACGAACCGTTACTGCTAAAAGATGTATTACTACTGCGTCCAAACATTTTAGAAATTTCCCCAAAACTAAAGCCAGGCGAATTTGTATTGTTTCCTCCGGCCAGTATACTCACGCGCTGGTCGTTATCAAAAATATTTACCATGCCTGCAAACTCGTAACGCTCGTCTGTACCTGCTCCAGCAGAGAGACGACCAAAAGTACCTCGATTGTTTTCTTCTTTTATGGTAAGGTTTATGGTTTTGTTTTCTTTGTCTCCGGCTTCTCCTGTAAAGGCTTCAGATTTTGTTTTTGTATCTACAATCTGTATTTTTTCAATAATATCCTTTGTTAAGTTTTTTGTTGTTATAGAAGGATCGTTGCCAAAAAAAGGTTTTCCGTTTACCAATATCTTGTTCACTTCTTTTCCGTTTACCGTAATTTTACCTTCATCGTCTACCTCAACGCCTGGTAACTCTTTAAGCAAATCTTCAACGTTAGCATCTTTTTTCGTTTTAAAAGATTTTACATTAAACTCTAAAGTGTCTTTTTTAATAGTTACAGGTGCTACAGATTTGAGAATCACCTCGTCTAAAGCGTTTGATACTTCTAAAGAAATGGTTTCTAAATTATGAACAGCTTTATCCATTTTAAGCTGCTTAAAATAGGTTTTATAACCTATGTAGGAAACGTATAGATTTAAATAGTCGTCTCCGGTTGAGTCCTCTAAGGAAAACTCACCATTTTTATCTGAAATTGTATATGTAACTAGGGAGCTATCTTTTACACGCTGCATAAAAACGGTAGCTGCTTCTAAAGGGTATTGATCTTCTGCAGCAACTAATTTTCCAATAACTTTAAAATCCTTGGTTTGCGAAAAAGAGAAGGAAACGCACAAAAGTAAAGCGATAAATAGTAGGTTACGAATCATTTTGTTTGATTGGTTTAGTCGATTGGCGAAATCTATAGCGTTAGTTGAAAAACGAAAATAGCACACAAATAGTATGATTCTCTTAAAGGAATGATAAAATTTTAGATTGCAATGTTATTTTTTTCGCATGTAAACACTTACTGGCACACCAGTAAAATCGAACAATTCTCGTAATTTGTTTTCTAAAAAACGCTTATAAGGTTCACGAACATATTGTGGTAAATTACAAAAGAACGCAAACTGTGGTTGCGGTGTTGGTAATTGCATGATGTATTTTATTTTTACGAATTTACCTTTGTATGCTGGTGGTGGATAGTTTTCTATAATTGGTAAAAAGGTATCGTTAAGTACACTGGTTTTAATTTTTTTACTTCGGTTTTTATAAACCTCCACAGCTGTTTCAATGGCTTTATAAATACGTTGCTTTGTTAATGCAGACATAAATACAATTGGCACATCTGTAAACGGCTCGCATTGCTGGCGAATGTGTTTTTCGAAAGCGATTGTTGTTTTGTGGTCTTTTTCTACCAAATCCCACTTATTCACTAAAATTACAATCCCTTTACGGTTTCTTTGTGCTAACCAAAAGATATTTTGTACTTGCCCATCGAAACCTCGATTAGCATCGACAACTATTAAACAGACGTCGCTATGCTCGATAGCACGTACACTTCGCATTACAGAATAAAATTCTAAATCCTCTTTTACTTTAGATTTTTTTCTAATTCCTGCAGTATCAACCAAATTAAAATCGAAACCAAAACGATTGTATTTTGTATCTATAGAGTCGCGTGTAGTTCCTGCGATGTCTGTAACAATGTATCTGTCTTTTCCAATGAGTGCGTTAATAAAAGAAGATTTTCCTGCATTTGGGCGACCAACTACAGCAAAGCGTGGTAACTCGTCTAACTCTTGATCTTGTTCTTTTTCTGGTAAAGCTTCCACTAAAGCATCTAACAAATCTCCTGTTCCACTTCCATTTATACTAGCGACCGTGTAATAATCTCCTAAACCTAAAGAATAGAATTCTACAGCGTCTTCGGCGCGTTTTCCATTATCAACCTTATTAACCACCAAAAATACGGGTTTCGATACTTTTCTAAGCAGCTTAGCAACATCCTCATCCATGCCAGTTACACCAGACTCCACATCTACCATAAATATAATAGCATCGGCTTCATCGATTGCCAATTCTACTTGCTTATCGATTTCTTCTTCAAAAATATCGTCGCTTCCTTTTACATATCCTCCTGTATCGATTAATGAAAATTCCTTTCCATTCCAATCGCTTTTCCCATAGTGACGATCACGTGTAACACCACTTACGGCATCTACAATCGCCTCTCGACGTTGAATTAATCGGTTAAAAAAAGTTGATTTCCCAACATTTGGTCTTCCTACAATAGCTACTATATTACTCATATCTTATATTTTATCTGCATTACATATCCTGTAAGCGGCTGCAAAGGTACTCTTAATTAACGGATTATCAATTTTTATTATTGATTGTACCCAAAACGTTTTAATTGACGTTGATTACTACGCCAGTTCTTATTTACTTTAACATAAAGCTCTAAATGAATTTGTTTGCCAAAAAACTTTTCTAAATCCTTACGTGCTTCTACACCAACACGTTTTAACGCGCTTCCTTTATGCCCTATAATAATACCTTTTTGTGTTTCGCGCTCTACCATAATTACAGAGCGAATTCTAATAATATTTTCTTCTTCAAAAAACTCTTCGGTATCGATTTCTACAGCGTATGGAATTTCCTTTTTATAATGTATTAAAATTTTCTCACGAATGGTTTCATTTATAAAAAAACGCTCTGGCTTATCTGTTAATTGGTCTTTTGGATAGTAAGGTGGTGATTCTGGCAGTAATTCGATAATTCTATCGAAAACAGCTCTAACATTAAATCCTTCGAGTGCAGAAATAGCAATAATTTCGGCGTTTGGTACTTTTTCTGCCCATAACTGTACTTGTTCTTCTAATTGTTCTTGATTAGATTTATCTATTTTATTTAATAATAATAAAACAGGGATTTTAGCATTGGTTATTTTTTTAAAAAATGCTTCATCTTTTAGCTCTTTTTCGCCAATTTCAACCATATAGATGAGCAAATCGGCATCATCGAAAGCAGACTTTACAAAATCCATCATTGAGGCCTGTAGCTCGTAAGCTGGTTTAATTATACCTGGCGTATCGCTTAATACTACTTGAAAATTTTCTCCGTTTACAATACCTAAAATACGATGTCTTGTTGTTTGCGCTTTAGAAGTTATGATTGATAATTTCTCTCCCACAAAGGCATTCATTAATGTCGACTTACCAACATTAGGATTTCCAATAATATTTACAAAACCTGCTTTATGACTCATAGTAATTTTTGTTTTATAGACTGTAAAGTTACGATGTTTGATTTTTATATGGCAATTATGTAAGTAATACTTAAAAATAAAAAGGAAGCTCCTTAACAAAAAAGAAGCTTCCTTTGAAAATTAAAATACTAAATTATTAATCTTTAATTATTCGTAATAATTTAATTTTATCCAATTGCTTAATTTTAACAATATACATTCCTGTCTCTAATTTGTCTCCAAATTTGTAAGTTACATTGCTGTCAAACCTATCGTTAATTAATCTTTTATTGAATAAATCGTAAACTTCAATTTCAATTTGACTATTTAAATCTGTAGAAACATGCAAACTAAAAGAATTACTTGATGGGTTAGGAAACACATGAGCATCGAATAATTGTATTTCTAAATTTGCTTGTTTTTGGTCAACCATACATAATGGTCCATTATTACGGCTTTCGCCTGCAATGATTGTAAAGTCTCCAATAACCATCCCTACATAAATTGGTTGAGAACAACTGGTATGCAATTCACCAACTACTACTCCATTGACAATAAGATATATAGTATTAGAAATCCTGTTGTTCTTACCAGTACCAATAAATGTAAATTGCTCACTGGTAGAATGGGTTCCGCTATAAATTATTTCACCTTTCTTTGTTTCTATTTCAATATAAGCATTGGAAATAGCACCATTATACTGTAGAGTTAATGATACCATACCTCCATCGCACTCACAATCATCATCTGTTGGTGGTGCTGAAGGACAAGTGTCTATACTACTAACACTACCTTGACTATCAACATAACCAATAACTTGAATACCTCCTGCGAATGTTACACCCAAAATGTCCTGAGAACATGATGTATGAATCTCTGCTACTGATGTTCCATCTGAAAGCTCAAAGTTCTTCTCTAATTTTGTTCCGTTATTAGAGATCGTATAAGTACCATCACCATTATCTACTACGGTTCCAGAATTTGATGTAAGTATTGCACCAGATCCGCCTGGATATGCTACAGTGATTTCATTTAAACCTCCATTACATTCGCAATCGTCTGTTGGTGGTGCTGAAGGACAGGTATCTATAGTACTTACACTACCTTGACTATCAACATAACCAATAACTTGAATACCTCCTGCAAAGGTTACTCCTAAAATCTCTTGTGAACATGAAGTATGAATTTGGGCAGTTGATGTTCCATCTGAAAGCTCAAAGTTCTTCTCTAATTTTGTTCCGTTATTAGAAATTGTATAAGTACCATCACCGTTATCTACTACTGTACCAGAATTTGATGTAAGTACAGCACCAGAACCTCCTGGATATGCTATGGTAATTTCATTTAAACCACCATTACATTCGCAATCGTCTGTTGGAGGCGGAATAACCTCACATGGATTACATAAAGTATCTTGACTCCATACAATCTCTTTATCGCCTTTCACTTTTTTCGCAATAAACAAACCAGTCATAATTGTAGGATTGTTAGAAGCTCCCTTAACTTCAATGTCATCATCTTTAACATATATGCGAGCTGTTATATCAGAGCCTTTATCAATTTTCACATCATCATCAGCATAAATCACGACCATATTTCCAAGTGCGTTAAATGTTGTGTTTTCATCAAAGTCAATTCCTTTTTGTAAAACTACATTTGTACAGCCACTAAAATTAATAGTTGCATTCTCTTTGGTTTTAATTTTTTTCAAATAAATATTTTCATTTGTAAAAATTAACGTTGCGCCATCTTTAACTTCAACTGTTCCATAAGTATCTCCATTCAAAGTCATCGTTTGTCCATTTTGAACAACGATATCTTGATTAGAATTATAGTTTATTGAATTATTCACGAATACTGGTAGTGTTAGTACCGCTGGTGATAATATTTCTGAACCTACAGAACTGCTATTATCAATAGTTGTCGTTTGAGATTTTACAAACCCAACAACCTGACTAGAATTACGAACTTTCACCTTTCCATTATTAGAAGTAGTTCCAACTGCTCCAGTTGACACTAAATTATCATGGCGTAAATCCACTTCATCTTTAGCTATTATAGTATAGGATGATACTAAACTTTCTACATCGTAATTTGTAACAATGTATTCTTCATATGCTGTACAGCCATCAGAAGTAGTAATAGTTACACCATACGTTCCATTATCTAAAACATCTATAGTTTGAGTCGTTTCATTAGTAGTCCACATATAACTTACCGCTTCAGCACTCTCAGCTGTTAGTGTTAAACTAACACCTTGACATAATTCAGGTAGACTCATTGGGTCTATAACTACTGAAGGAGGTGTTCCAGTAACTTCCCAAGCACAAGTCGTGTCGTTAAACGTTGCTGTTTCATAACATGCTGTGGTTGGTTCTGCTGGTTGTGTTCCGGTTACTTCCCACATACATGTTGTATCATTAAACGTCGCTGTTTCGTAACATGCTGTTGTTGGTTCTGCTGGTTGTGTACCTGAAACTTCCCAAGCACATGTTGTGTCATTAAACGTTGCTGTTTCATAACAAGCTGTGGTTGGTTCTGCTGGTTGTGTTCCGGTTACTTCCCAAGCACAAGTCGTGTCGTTGAACGTTGCTGTTTCGTAACAGGCAGTTGTTGGTTCTGCTGGTTGCGTACCAGAAACGTCCCACATACATGTGGTATCATTAAACGTTGCTGTTTCGTAGCATGCAGTTGTTGGTTCTGCTGGTTGTGTTCCGGTTACTTCCCAAGCACAAGTCGTGTCGTTAAACGTTGCTGTTTCATAACAGGCAGTTGTTGGTTCTGCTGGTTGTGTTCCGGTTACTTCCCAAGCACAAGTCGTGTCGTTAAACGTTGCTGTTTCGTAACATGCTGTGGTTGGTTCGGTTGGTTGTGTTCCGGTTACTTCCCAAGCACAAGTGGTGTCGTTGAACGTTGCTGTTTCATAACAGGCTGTTGTTGGTTCGGTTGGTTGTGTTCCGGTTACTTCCCAAGCACAAGTCGTATCGTTGAACGTTGCTGTTTCATAACATGCTGTGGTTGGTTCTGCTGGTTGTGTTCCGGTTACTTCCCAAGCACAAGTCGTGTCGTTAAATGTTGCTGTTTCATAACAGGCTGTGTTTGGTTCCATTGGTTGATCACCAGTCACTTCCCACATACATGTTGTATCGTTAAATGTTGCTGTTTCGTAACATGCTGTTGTTGGTTCTGCTGGTTGTGTACCAGTGACAATCCAAGTACAGTTTGAATCATCATAAGTTGCCGTTTCCCAGCACTCTGTTGGAGGTGGATTACCTGATGAATTCACAAAAACCGTAATACTCGTACAATTATTAGCAGTTGCCGGACCAGCACTCACATAATAAGTAGTGGTAACTGAAGGCGATATATTATAACTATTCCCTGAAGTAATACCAACGAAAGAGCCACCGCAACTCCCTTTATAAATATACCAAAATGTTTCTCCATTCAAATTTCCATCAATTAAAATTTTTGTCCCTTTACCTTTGCATATATAATTATGAGTTAAGGACAATGAAGGTGGTGGTTGATTTATAGTTGTAATACTAACTTCTGTATCATAAATAGGTAAGATACTTTCTTCGTTAGAGTTTTTTGACTCTATTTCAGATATAAAGCTCGATTTTTCATAAAATTCAGAAGCTTCAATGTTTGATGAAAACATTAATGTTAAAAGCAAAGGAATCCCGAAGATTAAAATTTTATTAAAATACAGAATCGAGTTAAAAAAAAGAGCGAATTTAGCACAAGAGCTTTTGAACAAAAGCTCAATGGAGTTTAAGTTTTTCATGATAATATAATTGATTAATAGCATCTTAAAGTTCGAAAAAACTAAATGATATAACTAACAATCATGTTATAAATCGATAAGGGCAACAAAAAATCTGTTAAAACGAATGGTTTTCAATAATTTACATATAAAAAGTGGGTTTTATACTACGAATAATTGTTTGTAAATCAAGTCCTTGCCACACGAAACCCTCATTTATTAGATAATATCAGCTATCTTAAGCTTTATAACATATTAACAGTTGATGTTTTTATAAAAATTCTGACTAAAACAAGTTTTATTAAAAAAAGAGGCCGAAATAGTAATTTCAGCCTCTTTTAGACAAAATTAGTCCGTATTAAATTACTTCTTTACAAAACGAATAACCTGAGATTTAGATTCTAAATTTAATTTAATAAAGTACAATCCAGAAGCTAATTGCGAAGCATTAATTGTTAAGTCTCTTTGAGATTGAATTTGCTTTCTAATAATTACCTGACCTAAAATACTATATATAGTATAGTTTTCTGGTGTTTGGTTGTCTTTCGTTGTAATACTTAAAACATCCTGTACTGGGTTAGGAAATATCGAGAAGCTTGTAATATGTTCTTCAACAACACTTAAATTAGATGTGTCTTGTGCGAATAAAAATTCGCCGTCAATACCACTAAAAGCACCTGTTAACGTTACAGCATCTCCTAAAGCTCCAACTGTAGCCGGAACAGATTCTGTTCCTCTATATATATACAAATCGTTTCTTGTAGCACTACCTCCAGCAGTTGTTACTGCTGTTTCCCAACCTGCAACTTCTGCTTCAGTAAAATAGAAAGTTATGGTATTATCACCACTATTATTAGCGTTGTCTGCAGCTATAGTATACGCCTTATCCATTGCTAAAATAGGTGCTACAAATGTTTGAAATGCCTGACCACTATTGCCTTCTCTGGTAACTGACACGTTTACACAACCATAATTAAAATCATCATTATTAGTGATGGTAGACATGATATGTCCCGAGGTATCATCAAAAGCACTAATTGTTCCAGATCCAGGTAAATTACTATTTACACCAGAATTAATGGTTGTTTGCGGAAGTGCATTTCCTAAACCTTGAACCGTTAGATTATCGATGGCTAAGCCATACGCCCAATTTCCAAGATCATTATAAAGAATAGATATCATTACACTTGGTTGCCCAGCATAAGCTGAGAGGTCCATACTTAAACTTTCCCATCCTGAAGTGCTTGTTAAAGCGATACCTTCATTTACCCATGTTGTACCATTGTCTGTTGAGATTTGAATATAAGTTTCACTATCATATTGGTTTTCAGAATCTATATGTGTTAAATCGAAATTTAAGTAAGCTTCGTTATATAGCGACAAGTCCACCGCATTTGTAATAGTTATACGTTCCTGGCTCATATCGCAATTACAAGCGTCATCGTTTACAAATACAAAGTTGGTACTGTTACCAGCGGTTGACCAACTCGTTGATGACGATCCGGCAGTATTACTAATTGCAAAGTTTGAAGCACCATTTCCTGTTACAGTAAAAGCACTTAAATCTGTTTCAAAATCATCAGAAAAAAGAATCTGGCTGTTACCTATGTTTGGATCATAATCATTATCTCTTACAATTATATTATAGGAATTTAAAGTACTTAATTGAGCATCGCCTCCATTTGCGTTTAAAGCCAATGAGATGATTATGTTCTCGTCGCCTTCAACAAATGCATCATTAAAGACTCTTAAAGTTGCAGTTTTATTTGAATCGTCTCCTGCAGGAAAAGATACGTTTGTAGTCAGCAACTCGAAATCAATGTTATTAGTTGCAGTGCCTCCATTGACACTTAGTGTTACATCTGCGTTTTGAGAAGCAGGTTGAGCGATTCTAACGGTTAAATCAATATCCTGAAAAGCACAATCTGAAGCCTCATCAATTGGTTGTAAATTACTACTACTGGCCGAAACATAGGGTGCTGATGGATTATTGTCATCTACACCGCAACTTGGCATATTTGCTCCAATAGCAGCAATTAAATGATCACTTCTTCCATTAGACCCATTTGGGCATCCTCCTGTATTATGTATTGCAACTACTAAGTGATCGTTAAATCTAATAACTGGCGAACCCGAACTCCCACCTTCGGTATCTGCTGAGTATTCTACACGATCTCCCGGAGTGCCATTACCTGAATCTGTAACAATGGCGAAACCATTAACATCTCCACCAGTATCTGTTGTTACTGCAATTTCCTTACGTGCTCCACCTGGATGTTGAGGAATGTATATACGCTCATTATTGGTAACAGCTACAGACGACAAGCTTAAATAACCGTAAGTAGCAGTAGGGTTTACTGGTAAAGTTACCAAGGTGAAATCTAAACTAGCATCTGTTGTTACAAATGTTGCTGAAGTTGCTTGCAAATCGGATGTAGCATCAATAGTCTCGGCACAATTATCGTATTGATAATTAAATAAAAAATCGGTATTGTTGGCATCGGCAGCACTACCAATGCAATGATTATTAGTCATTACACTACCATCGCAACCTAATAACCAACCTGTACATAAGCCACCACCACCGATTAGCAATCTACACACGGCTTCGGCTTTACGACTCATTTCCGTACCATCATAGCAAACTATAGGCTCTTTGTCATCTACACTACATATCGATTCATAATTATAACCGTCTAATTTTTCTACAGCGGCATTAATTTTTTCCGGAGTATGACCGTATGCCACTCGATCTATATTAAAACCATAATTTGAAGTGTTATTTGAAATGGCATGCAATTCTATAATTATAGTATCGCTCCAAATGGTACCAGTCCAGAACTCACTAATCATTTCTTTATTAACACCAACAATTTTTCCTTTTTCTGAATAAATATATTCTTCATTTGAAGTAGGACTATATACCTTTAAAAAATCACCAGTTTTTAAATCAAAAGCATTTATATGCAGTTTTATGTAAGCAGAACCTTTATTCTTAAAGGTTTTTTTATAAACAATTCCAGTTTTAGTATTATTAAAATAATTGGTTGAAGACGTTAAGTCAAGCGGAAATTCATCTGCTATTTGTAATGGTTTTCTATCTTGGGCAGATACCGATAAAAAGCTTAAGGTGCATAGCAAAAATAGAATAAGTAATTTAAATTTCATGAAGAGTAGTTTAGGAAAATAGTTAAAAATTTTAACGAATATAAAAAACGTAATTTACTTATTTAATATATAGCGTATCAATTTCTAAAATAGTAATTAAGATCTTGGCTTATTTAAACCTCTATCGTAGAGCACGATGCTTCCTGCTACAGATACATTTAAACTTAATTTGCTTTTAAACTTTACTAAATGATGGGATTTTTTAATAGCTGTTTTGGATAAACCATGATCTTCTGCGCCTAATAAATAAACACAGCGTCTTGGATGATGAAAGGTTTCGAGCGCTTCGGCTTCTTTAGTTAATTCTACACCAACCAATCTGGCACCTTTTGGTAAATGTTTGTAAAATGCTTCGAAATTATCGTAATGAAAATAAGGCATTGCTTTTACTGCATTATGCGTATCGCATGCTTGCTTGGCGTAACGATTTCCTATTGTAAAAATAAAGCTGGCTCCTAAATTTTGAGCCGAACGCCAAAGCACTCCTAAATTCTCTGGTGTCTTACCGTTTTGAATACCTATTCCAAAATATTCATTTTCAAAATTATCTAACATTTAACAAAAATAATAAAGTTAGATAAAGAAACTGATTTTGCTTTTTAGTTTGTTGTATCGGCAAAGAAGTGTCAATAGACTATTAGAAGAAGTTATTATAAAATCGTCTTGATTATTAAATTAGGAAAGTTAAAGGAAAAGGTGTTTCTTAACAATACAAAAACAGAGGTCTTACAAATGCCTTATCAGCTACGGTATAAAGGAAAAATGCTCAAATAATTTTAATATAGATTATAACAAAAGGATTATGGAACTTTTTAAAAAAATAAAACAGATCACACATTTAATGAAAGAAGTCGATTTTAAGGAATTGGCTAAAATTTCTGAAAAAATAGATTTACCTAAAATCATGAAATCTGTTGGTGAGTTAGACGATGCGCAACTTAAAGGACTTATGAAAATGCTTACTGAAAAAGCAAAAAAAGGACAGCACAAATTACCTCCTATTGATGGTGATTTCTACGATTACGACTTAAAACTCACACAAGAGCAGCGTGCCATCCAAATGAAAGTTCGCAACTTTATGGAAACCGAAATAGAGCCAATTGCAAACCGTTATTGGAACAAAGCTGAGTTTCCATTTGAAATTATCCCAAAGATGGCAGCATTAAATATTTGCGGTGTGGCTTACGAAGGCTATGAGTGCCCTTCTTTGCCATTTATTATGGAAGGTATTATTGCAGAAGAAATTGCACGTGTAGACGTCTCTATTTCAACATTTTTTGGCGTGCACAGTGGGCTTGCTATGGGCTCCATTTACCTTTGTGGAAGCGAAGAACAAAAACAAGAATGGTTACCAAAAATGCAAAAAATGGAAGCCATTGGCGCCTTTGGCTTAACCGAACCCAATGTTGGAAGTGCCGTCGCTGGTGGCATGGAAACAACTTGTAAAAAAGTTGGTGATGAATGGGTTTTAAACGGACAAAAAAAATGGATTGGTAATGCTACTTTTGCAGATGTTATTATTATCTGGGCAAGAAATGTTGAAGATAATCAAGCAAAAGGGTTTCTGGTGAGAAAGGGTAACCCAGGCTATAAGGCTGAAAAAATTGAAAATAAAATGGCATTACGAACGGTACAAAATGCCCTTATAACATTAACAGAATGTAAAGTTCCAGAGCATGACCGTTTGCAAAAAGCAAACTCATTTAGAGATACTGCTAAAGTGTTACGAATGACCAGAGCTGGAGTGGCCTGGCAAGCTTTAGGTTGCGCCAGAGGTGCTTATGAGAGTGCTTTAAAATACACCAAAAAGCGTGAGCAATTTGGCAAACCCATTGCAAAGTTTCAGCTTATTCAAAATCATTTGGTAGAAATGCTGGCTAATCTTACAGCTATGAAAGCGATGGTATATCGTTTATCGGAATTGCAAGATCAAGGCCTTTTAACCGATGAGCATGCCTCGCTCGCCAAAGTATTTTGCTCTATGCGAACGCGAGATGTTGTGAGTCGTGCTCGTGAAGTTATGGGTGGCAACGGTATTTTGTTAGAATATGATGTCGCAAGATTTGTTGCAGATGCTGAAGCAATTTATTCTTACGAAGGAACCAAAGAAATTAATACGTTAATTGTTGGCAGAGCCATTACTGGCTATAGTGCTTTTGTATAGAATAGCTAAAAAATGATAAATAAAATGCTTTATTAAAAATGCAATAAAAAAGCCTTTCAATTTCTTGAAAGGCTTTTAACTTAGTAGCGGGAACTGGACTCGAACCAGTGACCTTCGGGTTATGAGCCCGACGAGCTACCTACTGCTCTATCCCGCGATTTAAAATTTAAAATAATTACTTAGCTTTTAACTTTCGGTTCATAATGCCGACCAATTATTTTGGACTGCAAATATACAATCAATTTTACATATTACAAGCATTAATTACAAAAAATTATTGCTCAATATTTACAGCCTGAAAACCAACAAGTTCTGTCGCTTCAAAATGTGGAGATATTTGTATTGGGTTACAGCAAACCTCACAATCTTCTACATAAGTTTGAGTTGTTACACTGCTATCTAAGAGCATAGAAATAGTTTCCCAGCAGTAAGGACATTGAAAAAAATGCTCTATCATAATTAAACTTTTTGTAAAAATAAAAAAGAGCCAACTAAATCGCTGGCTCTTTAAACAATATTTTTAGCTTTAATCTAATCGCGCTCTACAACATAAGTATCGTTAAACGTTAAAAAAGCATTTCTAACACTTGCTCTATCCTCTACCACTGTAGCATATTCTACATCCATGTTGTTATCGCTAACCATTAATGTGTTTAGCTTCACTAATTTGCTGAATTGTAATGGTAAATTGCCAGTTAATTTATTATCTGAAAGGATAAGCTCTTCTAAGTTTTTTAAATCTGTTAACGTTAAAGGGATGCTTCCTTCTAACTTATTATCTATTAAACTTAATTTTTTAAGTTGCATTAAAGTTCCTAATTCTGCAGGAATTTTTCCTGTTAAAAAATTACTTCCTAATTGTAATTCTTTTAAGTTTTTTAAAGAAGCTAATTCTACTGGGATTTCTCCTGTAAACTTGTTACTGTACAGTGCTAACACTTCAAGATTTTTTAATTGTCCTAAAAATGAAGGAATGTTACCTTCTAACTGATTTAAAAACAGTTCCACCTTGGTTAAGGCTTTTAACTTTGAAAAACTAACAGGTAATGTTCCTGATAATTTATTAAAACCAAGATTGATTTCTCTCAAAGCCGTTAGGTTTCCAAGTTCCTTAGGAAGGGTTCCATTTAAATTATTGAAAGGCAGATTAAGTGCTACAATTTTGTTGTTTTCAACAGTAACGCCATACCAGGTATTAACATCTGCTTTTAAATCCCATTTTTTTGTCCACTGCTCTCCGTTGGTTGAAGTATGTAAGGCTATTAAAGCTTCTTTTGCAGTGTTCGAAATATTTGCAAAGCTAAATAGCGTTGCAAAAAGACAGATTAAAGTTAGGCTTAAATGTTTCATGGTTTAGTTTTTGGGGACTAATATGAATCAAATTTAAACCCAATGAAGTTGAAAAACAAATTTTTTCGACGAACAACACTATTGATTCAGGTAAAATCAACAAAAATTTAATTATTTGTCAATTTAATCGATGAAATGCAGTTTAAAATTGTGTGTTTAATAATTCTCCGCTTAATTGAAGTAGTTCTAATTCGGCTAATTTGGCAGAAAATTTAGCTTGATTTCGGCTAACTTCGGTATTTAAAAGGTTTAATTGGGCTTGCCTAAATTCGATAGAGTTTACCTGTCCAACTTTAAATTTTTCCTGAGTACGGTTAAAATTATTTTGCGCTGTTAAAATATTGTTTTCCTGAAGGTTATAAATCTCTAATTTATTTTGATAATTATCCCAAACATTATTAAAATCGCGTGTAATACTAACCAAAAGGTTCTCTTTTTCAAGCTTTTGCGTTTCTAAATTTACCTTTGCGTTTCTAACTCTGGTTAAGGTGTTACCACCATCAAAAATATTCCAGGTTAAATTTAAACCTGCAGATAAACCTGTATTTGTTGACACAGCAACAAACGAAGCGGCATTATTATTGTTTTTACTCCACCCATAAGTTCCAACAAGACCAACCGTTGGTAAATAAGCCGTTTTGCCAGTTTTAATATCTAATTCGCCAATGGCAATATTTTTTTCGGTTTGAAGTAATGCTATATTTCGCGTCTTTGCTTTTTGAAATAAACTATCTCTATGGTATTGCAGAGCAAAAAGCACTTCGGTTTCAACAGTAAAATTACCCTCTAATGCGTCGCTCAACACCACATTTAAATCGCGTTTGGCATTTTTTAAATCTTGCTTTGCGTTAATAATATTAATACTATCGTTAACGATATCAACTTCAGCATTTAAAACGCCTAACTTGGTGTTTTGCCCATAATCGAATTGGTATTGTGCTCGTAACAATCTGTCTTTAGAAATTTTTAATGTTTCTTCTAAAGCTGATAAATTTTCGGACAACTGTGCTACGTTATAATACACTGAAAATAATTGCAGTATGGTGTTTTCTATCGTTTCGCGGGCTTGTAATTCGGAAAGCTGATATTGTTCTTTTAAACTCTTGTAATTGTATCGTCTTCCTAAGCCATCAAATAGCGTGTAATTTAAACTTAATGAAGCATTATAACGATCGCTTTCTGCACCATTTAAAACGGTTGTTGTGCCATTTGAGAACTCTGCTTCAGTATTATCTAAATTATAAGTTGCTCCGGCATTACCTGTTAGCGTTGGTAAATAACCTGAGTTTAAAATACTTGCATTATTCTCTGCAATGGTAGTTGCATTATTTGCTATTTTAATGTCGTAATTATTTTCTAATGCTATTTTAACCGCTTCTTCTGGTGTTAATAAATCTTGTGCAATCAAGTTTGAAACACAAAACAATAATGCAATTATAAGGCTGTTTTTAATGCTCATTTTCTTCTTTCTGTTCTTTAATAGCACGTTCAACTTCTTCTTTTGTAATATCTTTTCCGGTAATTAGCCATTTTCCTTTTTGTTTTATTCTATTGTTAAAAGACAAAAATAATGGTAATACAAGTAATGTTAAAATGGTTGCGTATGCGATACCAAATGATATGGATATAGCCATTGGTTTTAAAAATTGTGCTTGTCTACTCTTCTCTAAAAGTAAAGGTGCTAATCCTGCAACCGTAGTTAAAGAGGTAAGAAAAATAGCTCTGAATCGCGATTTTCCAGCTTCGGAAAGCGCAACATCGAAAGTCATTCCCTCTTTTAAGTTTCCGTTAAATTTACCAATTAATACCAAACCGTCATTCACCATAATACCTATTAACGCAATAATACCTAACAAGGATAGAATATTTACAGGAAAACCTAATAGCCAATGTCCCCAAGCAACTGCTGTTAAACTAAAAGGCACTAATAAAATTAATAATATGGGCTGACTGTAACTTCTAAAGGTAAAAGCTATGGTAATATAGATTAATAGCAAAATGGGTATCCCAGCTTGGGCTAAGGAGCTAACAAGTTTATCTTTTTCTCTGTTTTGCCCTTCGAAAGATGTTGTAATTGTTGGATATTTAGACTGAAGCTTTGGGATAAAGCTGTTTTTAATTTCGTCTAAAATATCTGTGCTGCTTGTGCTTGGATCTTTTAAATCGGCAGAGACTTTAATTTCTCTAAGTCCTTCTAAATGATTGATTGCAACATCTCCTCTTTCGATGGTGTAGTTGGCAATATCTTTTAAGGTAACACGCTCTCCCGATGGTGTTAAGATTCGCATATCATCTAAATCGTTAATGGAGTTTCTATTTGGTCTATCGTAGCGTACCCAAACTCTTATTTCATCTTGTCCGCGCTGAAAGCGTTGCGCTTGTGCTCCAAAGAAACCAGCACGAACCTGGCTCATTACTGTACTTAAATTTAAGCCTAAAAGGTAGGCACTTTCCTTAAGCTCTAATCTTATTTCTTTAATACCTGCTGGATCATTATCCTCAATATCTTTTAATAAAGGATTAGATTCTAAATACTCTTTTAACTCGGTTTTAGATGCTTTAAGTTCTTCAATATTATTACTTAATAATGATACTGAAACAGGGCTACCTCCAAAATTACCACCAGATCCAAATATTAAACGTTCGGTTCCTACAACCGGACCAACTAATTCTCTTAGTCTATTGGCAACCATTGAAGAGGTAATAGCATCCGGACGCTCTTCACCTGGCAACATATTTAGCCGTAATGATGCACTCGAGCTACTATTAAGGCTTAAAATGGTGTTTTCAAAAAGTTCTTTATCTGTGCCCTTTAGATATTGTTCTGTTAATTCTTGATTGACTATAAATGATTTTTTTTCAATCATAGAAATAATGGAATCTGTTACTTTAACATTGGTGCCGTTGGGCATTTCTAATTGAATTGAAACTGTATCACTCGCAATACTTGGAAAGAGGGTAACACCAATAATGCCACCACCAATAGACCCAAAGGTTAGCACTAACAGTGCAACAAAAATTCCCAATGACAATACCTTAAATCTAAGCACAAAGTCTAAAACTGGCGAATACACTTTGTCTCTTAAAAAAGCCATAAACCTGTCTCCCGCTCTGTTTATTCCTCTCATTTTAGAAAAAAACAGTTTCATTTTAGAAGGGTTTTCTTCCTTAACTGGCGGTCTTAACGCTTTAGAATGTGCCAAGTGTGCTGGTAAAATAATTAGTGCTTCGATTAAAGACACAAGTAGCGTAAGTATAACGATTACAGAGACTTCTCCAAAAAACTCACCAATTCTGCTATCTAAGAATAAGAATAGTGAAAAGGCTAATATAGTAGTTATAATCGCTGAAACTACTGGTGGAATTACTTCCATTGTACCATCTATTGCAGCCTGTTTAGGTGTTTTTCCTTTTTCATAATGCTGATATATATTCTCTGCGATAACAATACCATCGTCTACTAAAATCCCGATAACGATGATCATTCCAAATAACGACAAGACATTTATGGTTACATCAAACTGGCCAGCGAAAATAAACATTCCTAAAAAGGAAATAGGCAAGCCAAAAGCCACCCAAAATGCTAAACGTGTGTTTAAGAATAACGATAGGAATACTAAAACCAACAGCATTCCAATAATAGCATTCTCAGTAAGCAATTTAGTACGCTGGTTTAGGGTTATAGAAAGATCTCTAACTACATCTAACCTAACATTATTATACTTTTGATTGTAAGCCTCTATGTATTCTTTAACTTTATCTGCAGAGGTGATTAAATCTTCATTGTTTGTACTTGTAACTGTAATATCTACCGATAGCTGCTCATTAAAATAGGTGGCATTTGGTGTTTCGGAGAAACGATCTCTAAGAATTGCCACATCCTTTAAACGCACTACTTTTCCATCTCCAGAGGCTTTTACAATAATATTAGACAACTCATCGCCATAATATTGCTTGTTGTTGGCTCTAATTAAATACTCCTCGGCATCAGTTTTTATGTTTCCTCCTGTTACTAATATATTAGAAGTGCTCACCGCATTTGCGACGTCACTAAATGTAAGGTTATAGGCTAATAAACTATTTTCGTTTACTGCTATTTCTATTTCTTCTTCCGGGTAACCAGAAACTTCTATTTGCGAAATTCCGTCGATGCCTCGTAAATCGTTCTCTACCTGCCGTCCTAATTGCTTTAATGTGGCTAGCGGAACATCTTTACCGCTTAACGCGAAAGAAATAGTTTGGCGTACTTCTTCATTTTTTGAAACCACCAAGGGCTCCATACCTGTTGGAAAAGTAGGCACTCGATCTACCGCATTTTTCACTTCTAAAAGCATAAAATCTATATTCTCGCCTTTTTCAATTTCAACAGTAATCGTTCCGCTATTCTCTCGAGATACAGAAGTTACACGATCAACACCTTTTAATCCTTTTAAATTTTCTTCTATTTGAAGCACAATACCTTCTTCAATCTCTTGTGGTGAAGCTCCAGGATAGGCAATGCTTACATTTATTATTTTAGAATCTACTAAAGGAAAAAAGGACGATTTAAGCGACATCACACCTAAAATACCAAATGCAAAAAATGCAATAATAAATACGTTTACCGCTACATGGTACTTAATAAAATAACTTATTATTTTTCTCATTATTTCGTATTATCGTTAGTTGCAGATTCTTCAACAAAAGGTGTTACCAACATCCCAGAATACGCACCTGGAACCGGACGCTTTAAGATAACAGTGCCATTTGGCACCTCTTTTAAAACGACTTTAGTATCAGAAAAATGAACAGGCTTTGCTGCAATGACATCTAAAATACTATCTCTTATTACATAAATTTCTTGACTATCTAAAAGTAAGTTTCTATCAATTTCAATGGCATCTTCAATGCTTTTAGCATTTAAGTTGGCTTCTAAATACATACCTTCCTTTAGCTTGTCATCTTTAACTTCTATAAAAACAGTGATTGTTTGCGTAGTAGCATCTATACTACCATTGACGCGAGAAACTGTTCCTGTATAATTTTCTGTTTTATCTAAATTGGTAAGTGTAACGGTTTCGCCTACTTTTAAAATGTTTGCAAACGATTTGCTAATTGCTACTTCCATTTCATAAACAGAGGGATTGATAAACTCGCCTAACTTCTGCCCGTTTCGTATTAGCGAACCTTCTGTTGCCAATGCTTCGGTTAAAATTCCGGAAAAAGGCGCTGTAATAGTATATTTAGATAAACGTTGCTCGAGATTTTTAACGTTGAAATAATTGGTAATAATACTTCGTCCTGTAATAAAGTAATTTTCTTTATCTGATGTAATTTCTGGCAATTTTGGTGTTGTTTTATTTAAATCGAAACCATTTAAATAGGTTTGCCATTTTTGATACACATCTGGAAAATCTAATCGTAAATCTGGCATAATTGCCGAAATAGAATTGTACAAATTACTTTTTGCAGACTGCACACTTGCATAATACTCTGCGGCATCAACACGAATTAA
The DNA here is from genome assembly GCF_053604665.1 of Lacinutrix chionoecetis. Taxonomy (NCBI): domain Bacteria; kingdom Pseudomonadati; phylum Bacteroidota; class Flavobacteriia; order Flavobacteriales; family Flavobacteriaceae; genus Lacinutrix; species Lacinutrix chionoecetis. Next base: position 503,954 of record NZ_JBSHNQ010000086.1, on the reverse strand, counting down.
AACTTCTCCTCTTCTATATTCTTGACCTGGTTTAAACAAGTGCTTTCCAGAACGGAATATGCCTTGTACTTCAGAATATAGTTCGACTCTTTGCTTCGCAGTTAAGTTTCCATTTGCAGGAATAACTATAGGAATTGTACTATTTTGAACCGTATCTGTAAATACGGTTTTAATAACTTTTGCCGCTACCGGCTTTGGTTTATTTTTGTTTTCGATAAGGTTTTTAGCAAATAGAAAAGAAAATACAATTAGTAAAACACCAATTATGGATAGTATAATTTTGCGCATTTATTTGGTTTTGATGGTAAGACCACAAAATTAAACTATAGTTTAAAGGATAAACGTTAAAAAAAACCTAAAAGACTTTTAATTGTATTGCTCTAAAGCGATGGTAATTTCTTCCCATTTTGCCATTAAAGCTTCCAAAGTGTCTTTCTTCTTTTGATAGCTTGTAAAAAAATCTTTATCTGAGACCACTTCATCATAATTAGTGGCCAACTCGACATTAATTTCTTTAAGCTCTTTTTCTAACTGATTGATTTTAGCTTCAGTATTACTTAATTTGTTATTAAGTGATTTTATTTTCTTTTGGTCTTCGTAAGACTGTTTATTTTTTTCTTTAGGTGTTTCTTTTGTTACGGTTCTTTTTTCTACTTCACGAAGGTTTTCAACCTGGCGTTTTTCAAGATAATAATCGATATCGCCTAAATACTTCTTTATTTTTTCGTCTTTAAATTCATAAACCGTACTTGTTAATCCTTGTAGAAAATCCCTATCGTGCGACACCAATATTAATGTGCCTTCAAAACGCTGTAGTGCTTCTTTTAATACGTTTTTAGATTTGATATCTAAGTGGTTAGTAGGCTCATCCATTATGAGCACGTTAAAAGGCTGAAGCATTAATTTTGCTAATGCTAACCTATTACGTTCTCCTCCGGACAATACACGCACGTACTTTTCTACCTCGTCGCCTCTAAATAAAAAAGACCCTAAAATATCACGCACTTTACTCCTATTCGTTTCGTTTGCGGCATCAATCATTGTGTCTAAAACGGTTTTGCTACCATCGAGATATTCGGCCTGATTTTGTGCGAAGTAACCAATTTGGACATTGTGTCCTAATTTTAGATATCCTTCGTGCTTTAAATCGCCCACAAGAATTTTAGCTAAGGTAGATTTACCTTGTCCGTTTTGCCCAACAAAAGCTGTTTTTGCATCACGCTCGATCATGATACTTATATGCGATAATACCTGGTTGTCTCCATAGTTTTTTGATACATCCTCGGCTTCAATTACCACTTTTCCAGGTGTTATGGATACTGGAAAATTTAAAGTCATTACACTATTATCGTCTTCATCGACTTCAATTCTGTCTATTTTGTCTAACTTTTTTATTAGAGATTGTGCCATAGTTGCTTTACTGGCTTTGGCTCTAAATTTTTCGATAAGCTTCTCTGTCTGCTCAATTTGCTTTTGCTGATTTTTTTGAGAAGCTATTTGTTGTGTTCTAATTTCCTCACGCAACACCAAATATTTGGTGTAAGGTTTGGGGTAATCGTAAATACGCCCTAAAGATATTTCTATAGTTCGGTTGGTAACATTATCTAAAAACATTTTATCGTGAGAGACTATTGCTACAGCTCCTGTATAATTTTTAAGAAACCCTTCCAACCAAATTATAGATTCAATATCTAAGTGGTTTGTAGGCTCATCGAGTAGTAATACATCGTTGTTTTGAAGTAACAACTTTGCCAGCTCTATTCGCATTCTCCACCCTCCGGAAAAAGTATCTGTTAATTTTTCGAAATCTTCACGCTTAAAACCTAAGCCTTGCAGGATTTTCTCCGTTTCGCCTTGATAATTGTAACCGCCAATAATTTCGTATTGATGTTGTATTTCGTTTAAATCAATCATTAACTGGTTATAGCCTTCACTTTCGTAATCTGTACGCTCGGCTAATTGGTTATTAATCGTTTCAATTTTTGCCTCTAATGCTTTTATTTCTGTGAAGGCTTCATAAGATTCTTCGAGAACGGTTCTTCCAAAAGTAAAATCGATATCTTGTTTTAAGAAACCAATTTTTAATTCTTTATCTGCCGCAATCTGTCCAGAATCCGGTTCTAATTCTTTTGCAAGAATTTTTAACATTGTAGATTTTCCAGCACCATTTTTGCCAATTAACCCAACACGATCGCCATTACCTAATTTAAAGGTAATGTCTTCGAATAAATATTCGCCTTGGAACGAAATTGATAGATTATGAATATTGAGCATTGAATTTAACTATGAGAAATGAATAAAAGAATGAATAGTAAATAGTAACTTTACAGTATTATTTAGCAATTGCAAAAGTACACAAATTATATGTTTAAAAAAGGATCCAAAATTTACGCTATTATTACTGGTGTTTGTCCCAAATGCCATGAAGAATCCATGTACACTAACAAAAACCCTTACGTTGTAACCGAGCTTTTTGGTATGCATGAAAAATGTAGCAACTGCGGTACGCAATATAAAATTGAACCTTCTTTTTTTTATGGATCTATGTATGTTAGTTATGGTGTAGGCATTGCTTTTGCTGTAGCAGCATTTGTTATTAGTTATTTATTTTTAAACTCATCGCTTAATATAGCTATAGTAGCTATTGTAGCATCTCAAATTTTGTTATATCCTGTAATTGTTAGACTTTCCAGAAACATCTGGATTAGCTTATTTATGAGTTACGACAAATCTAAAGCTAAGACTTAGCGTGCAAATCGTGCTATATCGATTTCTTGGTCTAAATCCTGGTTGTTTTCTATAAGATTATAGAGTTTTTTGGCTGCGTAAGGTCCAATCATAACACCTCTGGTTCCTAAGCCATTTAGCACATACATATTTTGTATATCTGAATGCGAACCCACCAAAGGTCTTCTATCGGTTACTGTTGGTCTTATCCCTGCCACTTGATTAACCACTTTAAAATCGCAGTTTATTATTGTTTTAAGCCTGCTTACAAGCTCATCTCTTGCCTGTGAAGTAATACTATTGTCTTGTTGCTCGTGATTATACGTTGAACCTATTCTGTAATAATCATTCCCTAAAGGAATAATAAAAACGCTTGATTTAATTACAACTTCTATTTTTAATGCTGGTGCGTAAATGGTTAATAATTCACCTTTTGTTCCCACTAATGGCAAGAAATTAAAGTAAGGGTTATTTTTAAGTCCGAAACCCTCTGCAAACACAATATTTTTTGATTTGAAATTATTGTAAACAAAACCGGTTTTGGTATTTAAGGATTTATAATCGAACCCTGTTTCTATTAATTGATTACTCTTTTTTAAATAGCGTTTATACTGTTCAATTAATAATTTTGTATCGATACGGCCAGTTTGCAATACTTCCCCAAAACCATAGGCTGCATTTACATTGTTATTGATATTCTTATGTATTTTAGGCAGCATGTAGTTGCTTAATCTTGTTTCATCAGACTTTACAAACCAGTTATTCTGTTCTTCTAAAGAAGAAAAACGCCTGTAAACAGGAATTTTATAATCGAGTTTTATATTTAGACGTTGTTCAATTTTCTCAAAAAATGGGATGGCAAGTTCAAGTTGTTCTTCACTTTTCCAGACTGTTGTAAATCTTTTTAAAATTACTGGATTGTAAAGCCCACCTGCAACTACAGAAGATTGTTGAGAGCTATTATCGAAAATAATAAACGATTTGTTATGCGCTATTAATTGCTCAGAAAAAGCAATACCTGCCAAGCCACAACCCACGATAATGTAATCGATAGTTTCTATACCTTCTTCCATTTTATGCTTAAATTTTTCAATGTGCTAAGATAATAGTTTCTTTTCCACACCATAAGTACAAACGGAATAATAAATTTAACAAACAAAAAACGCTCACTTAAAAGTGAGCGTTTAAAATATATTAATTTTTTAGAGTTAGTATGACCACATATCTAACTCAAAATTTCTAATTTTTTCTTTTATTCTTTCAGATTCTAAAAGTTGCATGAGTGCATTTTCAGCAATATATTCTTCAACTTTACGGTCTCCATACACGTTTTCCTCTTTATATATGATACCATTGAAACGGCGTGCGTTTAAGATGTGATCGAAAGAAAATGGTATGGCACTATTTTTAGCATTAAAAGATTTTGCTTCGTGCAATACTTCTCTTGCATCTGGAAAGAATACCCAAAATAATGGATTCGGTTCTTTATTCGCTTCATCGTCTGAATCTATAAAGTTTACATCTGGAGCTGCAGGTGCAATTCCTAATAAACGATATTTTAATTCGCCTTGACGTTTATCGAAGTACCATAATCCTTTAATAAGGTAAGCACTAATATCGAAAGAAGAAATCTGTCTTTTTGTAATATACTCTGGATCTACACGTCCTTCAGCGTTAAACTGATCGTACCCGTAATCTAAAGTATCGATTTTAGTAGTTATATCTGCTAATTCTTTAGCTGTACGCTTTCCGGTAAAATAAGAATCGTAATACACATTCTCAATATCACCATCTACAATAGCTTTTGTTAACACATCGTATAGCGAACGTCTGTTACTTCCTATATTGTTAGTATCCACAGGATAGTATAATGGAAAGTTTACACGCTCATCTAAAACTACTTTTTCCCAAGTCATTTTAGCGAACATAATATCTCTATCATCAACATAACCATACTCAAGTGGTTTATCGTTATCTAAAGCTTTTTGTTCGTCAGTTCTCACACCAATCTCTTCTGGAGATTTAGCATTTAAAATGTTAGCTTGAGCAAATGCGCTTGAGGTAATTACTACTCCAAATACGACTGCTAATAAAGATTTATAATTCATCTTGTCTTCTTCTTTTAAATATTAATTAATTACAAAGTTGGTTTAGTTAGCTAACTCTATAACTATTGGAGATGCTGGTTTCATTTTTGGACCACTTGATCTTGATGAAATATCAAAAATCTGAATTGCATCGCCTCTTCTTGCTTTGTTTATAGCATTTCTTGCCTGACCATTCATTTTATTACCGCTTACAGTAATACTTGGTTGTCCAGGCACCTTTACTTTGAAGCCAGTAACGGTTAACGGTAAATCGAAATCAAAATCTTCTAATTCTGCTTTAACAGTACCTGCTGCAACATTGGCTCTTGGTAATTTACCTGAAGACAAACCTGCCATTTTTCCTGCTGGCTTAGGAATATCCTTAATTCTAAAGGTCGCTTTATCTGAAGCTCTTGAGCCATCGTCTAAAGTTGCACTTACGCTAATAGTTACTTCTCTTCCAGAAGTTGGTACCATATTGTATTTTCCTGCTTTTCCTGCTTTAGATAAACCAGCTGCAGATGCCGTTACTTTATTATCTGGCACACCAGCAAAAGAAATAGTCATAGGGTTTGTTACACCTCTATAAACAACATTCATTTTATCTGCTGAAATTGTTGCTGAGTTTGGTCTTGGTACTACTACGTAGTTTCCAACAATAGGAATTTCTAAAGGCTTACCATCTTCTAAAAATGTAAATGTTCCTTTAATTTCCTGCTCACCAACATTACCAACGTTAAAGTCTAATTTTGCTGCTCCAGTAGAATCTATAGCTTCTGCTACATTTATTTCTTTACCTTGAACAGTTAATTTTGTTGGTGTAACATTAGCATATTTACCTAACACTACTTTTCCTTGGAATTTTTCTCCTGCGAAAAATGCAGATTTGTCTGCCAATACGATTGCTTGATATTTCTTTAAAGAAACTGCTTCATCTAAACTGTTTCCTAAAAACAAGTTAAACATATTAGCCTCTGTCATTTTTACATCATTTTGCATAGCTGTTAGCTTAGTATATGATGCAATTGCCGGGAATCCTTGGAAGTGATAATTTAACCAACTTTTATCGATACCTTCTTTAGTAGTAACTTTAGCTGTTGAGAATCTTTTTTCCAAACGCTCAATCGCTTTTTTGTACTTTACATCAGTACCAAGAATTTCTTTGATATCATTTTTGTAAGCTTCAATTTTTGCTATAACTTCCTGACCTTTTTTAGTTTCACGATCACCAGTAAACCACATTTCATCAAGAATATCTGTTTTATCCATTGCTTCGAAAGGTAACTTACCTGTTTTAGGATCTACAGAATAGTCTCCTTCTCTTAATAAGTCTGCTTTTAAACTTCCTATGTATGAATAAAATTTATCTGAAACTGCATTTACTTGAGTCGCCTTATTATAAGGTACAGCAAATTCTTCTTTCTTTTCTTCAGCTTTTGTTTCTAAATCTGCTAATAAAGCTCCATTCTTTTCGGTGGCAACTATATTAGATTCTTCAAATTTAGCGTCCATCAGTCCAAATGCCGATAGTACTTCTTTTGACATATTCATAGCCATCATTGCGATAAATACTAAATACATCAAGTTAATCATTTTCTGCCTTGCAGATGCTTTTCCTCCTGCCATGTCTAATTAGTTTTTTAAATTATTAATTTAGTTATACCTAATTACTAATTAGTTTTTGTTCATTGCTGATAGCATACCACCATATACTCCATTTAATGAAGATAAATTAGATGCTAAAGATTGCATTTGCTCTTTTAATTTAGTCGCATTTTCAACTGCTTCTTCATTAATTGCAGCCTGACGGTTAGCAGACTCCATTTGTACTTTGTACAAGCTGTTTAAAGATTCCATTTGCGCAGCAGCAAGAGACATTTCTTCTCCATACTTTTTTGTTGCAGCCATAGAATCTACAGTTGGTGAAATACCTTTGGCAGCGCCTTCGAAATTTCTAATACTGTTTCCTAAACTTGCCATTAATTCACCATCAATTTTAGCATCCTTTAATAAGTTGTCTAATTTTTTAGATAATAAACCTTCTGCGTCCTTAGGCTCTTCTTTCTTTGCTTTTTTAGTGGTCATACCTCCAGCTAATTCTGGATATACTAAAGACCAATCTAAATCTGATGATTGTCTTTCGAATGCTGAATATGTAAATACCAATGCTTCCACAATCATACCAATTGTTAAAATCTCTGAACCATAAGGCCAGTGTTGAATTTTAAATAATGCTCCTACGATTACGATTGCTGCTCCTAATCCGTAGATCATATTAGTAAGTGTGATTTTGCCTTTTTGTGCCATAATTTCTAAGTTTTAATTTTAAGTAGTTAATTTATTTTAGTAGAGTTTTTTAATTTTTTATTATCGTCTTGCATTAGCAGTAACTTCTGTTCCCATGTAATCTTGAACAGTTCTAAAGCCAATGTAACTTCTTGCAGAATCTGCATATTCGTAATCTCTCGAACTTACTTGTAAAAAGTATGCAACATCTTTCCAAGAGCCACCTCTTACCACTTTACGTTGGTTACTTGCTTGATTAACACTTGGGTTAATTGTTGATGCGTATTCGTATGATGCAGGATCGTAAGATGCATTTACCCATTCTGAAACGTTTCCTGCCATGTTATATAGTCCGAAATCATTTTCTTCATAAGCATCTGCTTCTACAGTATATAATGCCTGATCTGCTGCATAATCACCACGTAAAGGCTTGAAGTTGGCCATAAAACAACCTCTGTCGTTTTTAGCATACGGTCCTCCCCAAGGGAAAGTTGCAGCTTGTAAACCTCCTCTCGCCGCATATTCCCATTCTGCTTCAGATGGTAAACGGTAAGAATTTACATAATGTCTTTTCTTTTCTTTTCTGTAAGTGTTATGAACTAATGTTCTCCACTGGCAAAAAGCTTTTGCTTGTTTCCAAGACACACCTACAACTGGGTAATCACCATAGGCATCATGCCAGAAATAATCGTTATGCATAGGTTCGTTATAAGAGTATGCAAAATCTCTAATCCAAGCTGTAGTGTCTGGATAGATTTCTACTTCTTCTTTAATAATAACATCTTTACGACGTAAGTTTTTGTTTTTTGCTGCTTTTTCTATATCCATGTAAGAATATTGAAACTTAAACTTAGTAACATCCCAAGTACGTTGACCATTATAAGATTCTTCAATTGGTAAATACATGGTATCCATAACTTCCACGTAGTATTCGTCTGGATACTCGGCAGTATCGAAAATTAAATCTACTTCGTGATTTAATTTTCTACCCTCATAACCTGTTTCTCCAAGACCACTATAGTTGTCAATCATGTATTTTTCGTAAGGTGTCATATCTTCTTCGTTAGCATCTTTAAATGCAAACTGACCAATACCTGGCTCACCACTATCTCCAGTTTCACCAACTTCATCAGCTAAAATGGCTAATTTGGTTCTAATGGTAGAGTCTCTTACCCATTCTACAAATTGACGATACTCACTATTAGTGATTTCCGTTTCATCCATATAGAAGGCTCTAACTGTTACCGTTTTTGCGGGTGCATCTTGAATACCAGCCAAATCATCATCGGCCTTACCCATAATAAATGCTCCTCCTGGAACTAATGTCATACCATATGGTTTTTCTGGATGCCATTTTTTTCCTTTAACACCAACAAGTTGGCCTCTATCTTTAGATCCACAACTTGCTAAAAGTGCTAAAACTGCTGTAATTAATACAAACTTCTTCATATTCATTGAAAACTCGAGGTTAATTTTATACTCCTAAATTTTTAAGAGCGTAAACATATTTATATATTTTTTAAAAAACAACTTTTTAAAGGAAAAAAATTACATTTCGTCGTTAAAAATTACATTTTAACGATTTAAAAAATGTTAAATCAATTAAAATCCTTTAATCATAAACTATTTTTCTGGTATGCTTTATACCATCTATTAGGCGTTATACCGTTGCATGCATCTATATAATCTTTGTGCGTGCAAGGTAATAACGTATGCTTTTTTAATTTATTATTAACATTTGCTAAAAAAGGTATTTCTATCCACCATCGTCCTGTTTTAGTACTCTTATAGAAAACTAATTCTTCAGAGTCTGCTAAAGTAGTGAATTTTTGATGATTATTATCATTTAAGAAGTCATCATCTTTTACTCTATAATTCACGCCTTCAACAAAATACCAAAGCATCTGAGAAATTAACATAGCTGTCACTTCGTCGTCATAAGAGGGTTTATACTCGAACAAACCGAATGCAGACACTTTATTACTAATTCCAGCATATCTCGCAATGGCACAAACTTCTTTTCCATCTAAACCGTTTGGAGAGAGTCTTTGTTTTAAACTTACTTCTGAAGCTTTAACCACGCCTAAGTCTATACTAACCATATTGGCATCGCGCAAAACAGGTTCTGCTATAGTGATATCTTGGGATACTTCTCCTAACCTGTAAGCTTCAAAATATAAACGCTCCATTAAATCTATTTCTTCCTGCGAATTAAAGTAAGTTTGATACCCTAAAACTGCATAATTAAATAAGTTGTATGGTTGGTCTAAAATAATTTTCCCTACAAAACTATTATTTTTAATTGGTTTTGCTGAATCTCCCAAATCGAAACAAGAATCTACGTTCACGAAATTTACCATGGGCATAATATTATCGTAAGCACGGTATATTGCGTATGATAGATCTTGACTTCCTCCTAATATTACTGGAATAATTCTTTTTTGAATTAAAATAGAAACCGTGGTTTTTAATGCAAAATAAGTGTCTTCTACTGTCTCGCCTCTGTTTATATCACCTAAATCTGCAACAGTTGTATTCCAGCTTCCAGGAAACAATGCGTAGAAGGATTTTCTAACTTCGTCCAGATTAAATTCTTCGCCTATATAATTAACGTCATTTCGGTTTTCTAAAACCCCAAAAATAGCTATAGCGACTCCTTCTAACTCGGGAATACCTTCTCTTGTAGAGTGTATTTTTAATTTTCGTCCTAATGCCTGCATGGACAGTAACTCATTATGCGCTAAAACCGCATCTGAAACAGGAGACAAAAAATTAAAATTCATATATTATTTCTTTTTAGCAGCTGTTTTTTTCTTTGTTGCTGCTTTCTTTTTGGTTGCTTTTTTCTTTGGTGCATTTTTCTCTATAATAGCCTTTACTTCATCTAAAGTTAATGCTGCTGCGTCAACGGTTTTAGGCAGTTCAATCTTTACCTTGCCTTGTAATACATTGTGCCTTCCCCAACGCGCTTTCTCAACACGAATACCTTCATCTTCCCAATTATGGACGACTTTATCTATTTCTTTCTGAATTTTTGCTTCGATTAATTCAATAATATCCGCTTCAGATAAATTATCCCAATCGTATTTCTTGTTCACATTAATAAACATATTGTTCCATTTAATAAATGGTCCAAATCGCCCTTTTCCTTTCTGCACAGGTAAATCCTTATACATATATATTGGAGCGTCTGCTTTCTCTTTTTCTTTAATGAGTTCAATTGCTTCGTCAATTTCCACACTTAAAGGATCTGTTCCTTTAGGCAAAGAAACATAAGCTTTTCCAAATTTCACATAAGGTCCAAATCGACCATTATTTACTTCCACAGGCTCTCCTTTGTATTCACCCAAATTCTTTGGAAGTTTAAACAGATCCATCGCTTCTTCAAAAGTTATACTCCCTAATTGCTGATCTGGACTTAAACTGGCAAAGGTTGGTTTTTCTTCGTCATCAACTGTACCCATTTGTACCATTGGCCCAAATTTGCCTAAACGCACACTAACCCGTTTTCCTGTTTTAGGATCTTCACCCAAGATGCGTTCTCCAGATTCTCTTTCAGCATTTTCCTGTACATCAACTACTTTGGGGTGAAAATCTTTGTAGAAGGTTTTCATTACTTTTTTCCAATCGGCTTTACCATCTGCAATATCATCAAATTGATCTTCCACATTAGCAGTAAAACTATAGTCTAAGATGCTTTCGAAATGGTTAACTAAAAAGTCGGTTACAATTATACCTATGTCTGTAGGAACTAACTTCCCTTTATCTGAGCCAACTTTTTCAGTTAACAGGTTGTCTTTTACATTGCCATCCTTTAAAACCAGTTGTGTATAATTGCGTTCTACACCATCAATTGAGCCTTTTTCTACATAATTTCTATTTTGGATTGTAGAAATTGTAGGTGCATAGGTAGACGGACGACCAATACCAAGTTCCTCTAATTTTTTTACAAGTGATGCTTCAGTAAACCTGTAAGGCGCTCTTGTATAACGCTCTGTAGCAGTAATGCTATTGTTTAAAAGTGTTTCCCCAACTTTCATAGCTGGCAACATCCCTTCTTGTTGCTCTAAATCTTCGTCGTCTGTACCTTCTAAATAGACTTTAAGGAAACCATCAAAAGTAATCACCTCGCCATTTGCTGTAAAGGTTTGTTTATGTGCTTCGGCATTTATTTTAACATTGGTACGTTCTAATTGTGCCTCGCTCATTTGAGAAGCTATAGCTCGTTTCCAAATAAGTTCGTACAACCTTGTTTGATCGTTATCTAAGCCTGCAGTATGTGCAGAAAAATCTGTTGGCCTGATTGCCTCATGAGCCTCTTGAACATTTTTGGATTTTCCTTTATAGTTGCGTTCTTTGGCATATTCTTTTCCGTAAGCATCAATAATTTCTTTTGCTGCGCCTTGCTTAGCTTCTTTAGATAAGTTTACACTATCTGTTCTCATATAAGTAATTAAACCCGCCTCATAAAGACGCTGAGCCATAGTCATGGTTTTACTTACAGAAAAATATAATTTTCTAGACGCTTCCTGCTGCAGTGTAGAAGTAGTAAATGGTGCAGCGGGTGATTTTTTTGCTGGTTTTTTTTCTAAATCTGAAACCTTAAACGTAGTATTTGCGTTTTGCTGTAAAAATTTTAAAGCTTGCTCTTTAGTTTTTAAAGCTTTTGGCAATTTTGCTTTGAATGATTGACCTTCTTCATTTGAAAATTCTGCATCAATTCTGTAAGATGCTTCAGGCTCGAAAGCTTGAATTTCTCTTTCGCGCTCAACAATTAAACGTACCGAAACAGATTGCACGCGTCCTGCCGATAGACCGCCCTTTACCTTTCTCCACAAAACGGGAGACAACTCATAACCTACAATTCTATCTAATACACGACGTGCTTGTTGCGCATCTACTAAATCGTAGTCTATTTGTCTTGGGTTTTCTACTGCTTTTTGAATAGCAGTTTTAGTAATTTCATGAAAAACAATTCGTTTTGTTTTCTTTTTATCTAAGCCTAAAGTTTCTGCTAAGTGCCAGGCAATAGCTTCACCTTCGCGATCCTCATCACTTGCCAGCCAAACCATCTCGGCTTTTTTCGCTAAATCCTTCAGTTTTTTTACAACTGCTTTTTTATCTGAAGATACTTGATATTTTGGATCGAAATCACCTTCTACATCAACGCCTAATTCTTTGGAAGGTAAATCGGAAATGTGTCCATAACTCGACTCTACTTTAAAATCTTTTCCAAGAAATTTTTCGATTGTTTTTGCTTTTGCTGGTGACTCAACTATTACTAAATTCTTAGCCATTCATTAGGTTTTTGAGGTTACAAATGTATATGAAAAAAAATATATGAACCTAATTTAAATTTAAATCAATCATTTTTTTATTGAGATATTCTTTTAAAACAGTAATAAAAAAGCCATTCATTTTTAATCGGTTAATTAAAAAAAACACTCCTTATTATATACTCAACTTTTCAGAATTTAATTCTTATCACAAAATTAACAACTGTCACATTGTCACTAAATAGAAAATAATCTATCTTTGCAATCGCTTTGCTGCGAAAGGCATAAAACTTGACCCCTACTGTTTACAGTAAATTTATGGAAAAAATTATAGACGAAAGCAAACAAGGAAGTTCCCTTGTTTTAGAAAACAACAACACAAACACTAAAAAGCTTTTTATAGAAAGTTATGGGTGTTCTATGAATTTTAGCGACAGTGAAATAGTAGCATCAATTTTAGACAAACAAGGATACAATACTACTAACAAGCTTGAAGATGCCGATTTAGTGTTGGTAAATACCTGCTCTATTCGAGACAAAGCAGAACAAACGGTTAGAAAACGTCTTGAAAAATACAATGCTGTAAAACGTACCAATCCTAAAATGAAAGTTGGTGTCCTAGGCTGTATGGCAGAACGTTTAAAGAGTAAATTTTTAGAAGAAGAGAAAATTGTGGATTTGGTTGTGGGACCAGATGCCTACAAAGATTTACCAAATCTTTTAGCCGAAGTTGAAGATGGGCATAGCGCCATTAATGTCGTACTATCAAAAGACGAAACTTACGGAGACATTTCTCCTGTACGTTTAAACAGCAATGGCGTAACTGCATTTGTTTCCATTACGCGTGGCTGTGATAATATGTGTACCTTTTGTGTAGTGCCTTTTACTCGTGGCCGAGAACGCAGTCGAGACCCGCAAAGTATTATTGAAGAGGTAAACGATCTTTGGAGCAAAGGCTACAAAGAAATCACGTTGCTCGGGCAAAATGTAGATAGCTACTTATGGTATGGTGGTGGTCTTAAAAAAGATTTTGTAAAGGCTTCTGAAATGCAAAAAGCCACTGCAGTAGATTTCTCAAAATTATTACAAATTTGTGCGGAGGCACAGCCTAATATGCGCATTCGGTTTTCGACGTCCAATCCTCAAGATATGAGTTTAGATGTTATAAAAACTATGGCAAAGTATAATAATATCTGTAATCATATTCATTTACCAGTACAAAGCGGAAGCAATCGCATTTTAAAAGCGATGAATCGTTTACATACACGTGAAGAGTATTTTACGTTAATCGATAACATTCGCAAGATTATTCCTAATTGCGCAATAAGTCAAGACATGATTGCAGGTTTCCCAACAGAAACTGAAGAGGATCATCAAGACACACTTAGTTTAATGGACTATGTAAAATATAATTTTGGTTATATGTTTACCTATTCTGAAAGACCTGGAACATTGGCTGAAAGAAAACTGGAAGACGATATACCTGAAGCTACCAAAAGCCGAAGGTTGAGCGAGATTATTGAACTTCAGCTAAAACATAGCGAATTTAGAACACGACAGCACTTAGGCAAAACTATTGAGATTTTAGTAGAAAAAGAGTCTAAAAAATCTAAAGAGCAATGGTCTGGACGCAGTGAGCACAATATCGTAGCTGTTTTCCCTAAAGAGAACTACAAAGTTGGAGACTTTGTAATGGTTAAGATATTAGATTGCACTAAAGCGACACTTATAGGTGAAGCTGTTGGGTTCTCCCAGACAATTAAAATTTAAATTATTTTGAAAGAATAATTTCTGAAGTAGCAGAAAATAATATGGAATCGATACAAGCAACAAAACAACGGTTTGGAATAATTGGCAATAGCGAATCGCTTAATCGTGCTATTGAAAAAGCCATCCAAGTATCGCCAACAGATATCTCTGTTTTGGTAACAGGAGAAAGTGGTGTTGGTAAAGAAAGTATTCCTAAAATTATACACCAACTTTCGCATAGAAAACACAATAAATATATTGCAGTTAACTGTGGCGCAATACCAGAAGGCACTATTGACAGTGAACTCTTCGGTCATGAAAAAGGCGCTTTTACAGGAGCAACAGCTACGCGATCTGGGTATTTTGAAGTAGCAGATGGTGGTACCATTTTTTTAGATGAGGTTGGAGAATTACCACTAACAACTCAAGTGCGTTTATTACGTGTACTCGAAAACGGAGAGTTTTTAAAAGTGGGCTCAAGTAAAGTACAAAAAACCAATGTTCGTATTGTAGCTGCAACTAATGTAAACATGTTAGATGCCATAAAAAAAGGAAAGTTTCGAGAAGATTTATACTACAGGTTGAGTACAGTAGAAATTAACCTCCCACCTTTACGGGATCGCCAAGAAGATATCCATTTACTCTTTAGAAAGTTTGCTAGTGATTTTGCATTGAAGTATAAAATGCCAACTATAAAATTATCAGACGAGGCTGTTCAATATTTATTAAAATACCGTTGGAACGGTAACATTAGACAATTGCGCAACATTGCGGAACAAATTTCGGTTTTAGAACAAACCAGAACCATTTCTGCCAATACGCTAAGAGAGTATTTACCTGCATCGAGCAGTAATTTGCCTGCCGTAATAAAAACTACAAAATCTGAAAGTGATTTTAGTAGCGAACGTGAAATTTTGTACAAAGTATTATTCGACATGAAAGCCGATTTAAATGATTTAAAGAAGCTAACCATGGAATTAATGAAAAACGGAAATGCGAAAGACGTCCAAAAAAACAACGAAGGTTTAATTGAAAAAATATACGGTGAAGATAATAATGATGATTATCAAGAAACCATAGACGATTTGCAGGTTTTACACATTCCGCAACAAGCAGAAACTCCCAAAAACCAACAAACAGACGCTAATGACAAATACCACTTCGCCGAAGAGATTGAGGAGGAAGAGACCTTGTCGCTACATGACAAAGAATTAGAGTTAATAAAAAAATCTTTAGAACGACACAACGGCAAGCGCAAATTAGCAGCCGAAGAATTGGGTATAAGCGAGCGTACACTATATAGAAAGATAAAACAGTTTGATTTGTAATTAAATTACACCTTTACAAAAGATTTAAATTAAATGAAATACATAAAACACGTTGCAGCATTCATTTTAACAATTACGCTTGTTAGTTGCGGAGCCTATTCGTTTACAGGTGTGGGTAAAATTGATGCCAAAACATTTCAGGTTAATTATTTTCAAAATGCAGCAGCGCAAGTAGAACCTGGAGTCGATAGAGATTTCACCCTTGCCTTACAGGATTTAATTCAAAACCAAACCAATTTAGAGCTTGTAAATTCTAACGGCGAACTGGTTTACGAAGGTGAAATTACCGAATACCGTATTTCTCCAACTACAGCAACAGCTAATAATACTGCCGCACAAAACAGGTTAACGGTAGGCGTTCGTGTTCGTTTTTACAATAAAAACAAACCTGATGATGATTTTGAAAAAACTTTTTCTTTTTTCTACGATTATGAAGGAACAGAATTACTTACAGGCAGTCTAAAAGATACTGCCTTAGAAGAAATTTTCGAGCGTATAACTCAAGATATTTTTAATGCATCTTTAGCTAAATGGTAACATGAATAAGGCAGACTTTATTACTGTAATTAAAACACCTCAACACATTACTAAGTCGCAGACCGAAGACTTAAAACATGTTGTAGACACTTTTCCTTATTTCCAATCTGCCAGAGCACTCTATTTAAAGGGGTTAAAAAATACCGAAAGCTACAATTATAATAATGCCCTTAAGACAACTGCTGCCTACACCACAGACAGGAGTATCTTGTTCGATTTTATTACTTCAAAAACATTCGTGCAAAATGAAATCTCACAATTTATAAAACACAATACTGCGCATTTGTTAGACATCGAAGTAGAGGCAGAGGATATCTCAATAAAAAAAAGCGTTACTATAGATGCTGCTTTAAAACAGCAAATTGAGGACACAAAAGACACTCTCAATCCCGAATTATTTCAACCAAAAATAGAAAAACACCAACTTGCGAATTTTAAAACTGAAACTGATGTTGAAACAAACGTAGCGCCTTCAGAAGAAAAATTAAACGCACCCGAACGTATTTTAAATATTGGCAAACCGCTTGAATTCGATAAAAATGAAACCCACTCTTTTAACGAATGGCTAAGCTTAACACGCTTCTCTCCTATCCAACGAGATACCGAGCCCGAAAAAGGGACTACAGCAACCGAACCAGAGCAAGCATTTGAGAACGAATTAACCAAAGCCAAGAAATTTGAACTCATCGAAAAGTTCATAGAAAAAAGTCCAAAATTAGCAGCAAAAAAAGCTGCATCATCAAAACACAACATTGCAAAAGCACAAATGATTCAGCCAGAAGCCTTGATGACAGAGACTTTGGCGCGTATTTATGTAGAACAGAAAAACTATAAAAAAGCAATTCAATCTTATAAAATATTAAGTTTGAAATATCCAGAAAAAAGTGGTTTCTTTGCAGACCAAATTAAAGCAGTAAAAGAATTACAAGAACAAAACAATAAGGAATAATGGGACAGTTTACAATATTTTTAGCGCTAATAGTAGTAGTTGCTTTTTTATTAGTAGTGGTAATTATGGTACAAAACCCTAAAGGTGGTGGATTATCGTCTTCTTTTGGTGGAGGCGGAACACAACAATTAGGCGGTGTTAAAAAAACAACAGACTTTTTAGACAAAAGTACATGGACGTTAGCGACAATATTAATTGCGTTAATATTATTATCCAATATAGCAATTGGAGGCAATACTGGTCCTGTAGATTCTAAAGCTTTAGATCCAGATGCTGTTACGACTCCTGTAGAGCCAGCAACAACAGTTCCAGCTACAGATGATGCTACAAAAGCAATTGATACTACAAACTAATCTATAGACATAGACACTTACTAAAATGCCAGCTTTTAAGCTGGCATTTTTTGTTTTTAGGGTTAGTCTGAAAGTTTGTCAGCTAGAACGTAATGGCACATTTTTGGTTAATCTTAATAGGAATAAAACAATACTTAACCGCTAGTAATTACTACTGGCAAAACAAAAATAAAAATGAGCAAAATAAACATTAAACCATTGGCAGATCGTGTACTGGTAGAAGCACTTCCTGCTGAAACGCAAACTGCTTCTGGATTATATATTCCAGATAGCGCACAAGAGAAACAACACAAAGGCACTGTAGTAGCTATTGGAAATGGAAAGAAAGACGAACCGCTAACAGTAAAAGTAGGAGACACTGTCCTTTATGGAAAGTATTCTGGCTCTGAAATTAAATTAGATGGTACCGATTATTTAATGATGCGCGAAGAAGATATTATGGCAATTATATAAATTGCTTTTAGCCGAGGCCTTACAACCTCTGGTTTTTTAAAAATTAAAACTTATTACTAATCTTTTAGCTAATAGCCAAGTTGCTATTAGCAAAATAATTATAAACAATGGCAAAAGATATAAAATTTAATATTGAAGCACGCGACGGATTAAAACGTGGTGTAGATGCATTAGCAAATGCAGTAAAAGTAACTTTAGGCCCAAGAGGCAGAAACGTAATAATTAGCCGCTCGTTTGGAGCACCAGTTGTTACCAAAGACGGTGTAAGCGTTGCTAAAGAAATAGAATTAGAAAACCCATTAGAAAATATGGGAGCGCAAATGGTTAAGGAAGTCGCTTCTAAAACTAACGATTTGGCTGGAGATGGTACTACAACCGCAACGGTATTGGCACAGGCTATTGTAAAAGAAGGCTTAAAAAATGTTGCTGCAGGTGCGAATCCAATGGATTTAAAACGCGGTATTGATAAAGCAGTTGCTGCAATTGTAGAAGACTTGGGTAGGCAAGCTAAAGAAGTAAAAAATTCTTCTGAAAAAATAAAACAAGTAGCCTCTATTTCGGCAAATAATGATGAACTTATTGGCGATTTAATCGCTAACGCTTTTGGCAAGGTTGGTAGAGAAGGTGTAATTACTGTTGAAGAGGCAAAAGGAACAGATACTTATGTAGATGTTGTAGAAGGCATGCAGTTTGACAGAGGTTATTTATCTCCATACTTTGTTACCGATAGCGAAAAAATGATTACCGATTTAGAAAATCCTTACGTTTTGTTGTACGATAAAAAAGTTTCTACAATGAAAGATTTGTTACCAGTTTTAGAGCCAGTGGCACAAACTGGAAAACCATTATTAATTATTGCAGAAGATGTAGATGGTGAAGCATTAGCAACTTTAGTGGTAAACAAATTACGTGGTTCTTTAAAAATTGCTGCTGTTAAGGCTCCAGGTTTTGGAGACAGACGAAAAGCGATGTTAGAAGATATAGCTATTTTAACTGGAGGTACAGTAATTTCTGAGGAAAGAGGATTTACATTGGAAAACACAACAATCGAGATGCTTGGTACCGCAGAGCGTATTACTATAGATAAGGATAATACTACTGTTGTTAATGGATCTGGAGATAAATCGCTAATAAAGAATAGAGTTAACCAGATTAAATCTCAAATAGAATCTACTACCAGCGACTACGATAAAGAAAAACTACAAGAGCGTTTAGCTAAATTAGCTGGAGGTGTTGCTGTTCTTTATGTGGGCGCTGCCAGCGAAGTAGAAATGAAAGAAAAGAAAGACCGTGTGGACGATGCTTTACATGCAACAAGAGCTGCGGTGGAAGAAGGTATCGTTGCAGGTGGTGGCGTTGCTTTTGTAAGAGCAAAATCGGTTTTAGAAAAAATTACTACAGATAATTTAGATGAAACAACTGGTATTCAAATTGTAGCAAGAGCCATTGAATCGCCATTAAGAACCATTGTAGAAAATGCTGGTGGAGAAGGTAGTGTTGTAATTAATAAGGTTACCGAAGGTAAAAAAGACTTTGGTTACGATGCCAAGTCTGAAACGTATGTAGATATGTTGAAAGCCGGAATTATCGACCCTAAAAAAGTAACACGTATTGCATTAGAAAATGCAGCCTCTGTTGCAGGTATGATTTTAACAACCGAGTGCGCTTTAATAGACATTAAAGAAGATGCACCTGCTGGTGGCGGAATGCCAATGGGTGGAGGCATGCCAGGCATGATGTAATCCTTTTGTAATAAATTTTAAAAGACTCATAGATTGCTCTATGGGTCTTTTTTTGTTATAATATCCGCTGTTAATTATACATTAAATTGATATCATTATTCTTTTCGGTATCCTCCTATTTTAGGAAGCTACTTCAACTTACTATTTAAAATTATTCTATTTTTGCAACAGCATGGCAGATAAGAAAAAAGACATACGAGCATTAACTAAAGTACAACTTCGAGACTTCTTTGTAAAAGAGGGCGACAAAGCCTTTCGTGGTAATCAAGTTTACGAGTGGCTATGGAGTAAAGGTGCGCACACTTTTGAGGATATGACCAATATCTCGAAAGAAACCCGCCAAATGTTAACAGATCATTTTGTTATAAACCATATTGAAGTTGATACCATGCAACGCAGTAGCGATGGCACCGTAAAAAATGCTGTAAAATTACATGATGGTTTAATTGTTGAATCTGTACTCATCCCAACAGATACGCGTACAACAGCTTGTGTTTCTAGCCAAGTTGGTTGTAGTTTAGATTGTAAATTTTGTGCAACTTCACGTTTAAAACGTATGCGTAATCTTAATCCTGACGAAATTTACGATCAGGTAGTTGCTATAGACAGGGAAAGCAAATTATACTTCAACAGGCCATTAAGCAATATTGTATTTATGGGTATGGGAGAACCTCTCATGAATTACAACAATGTCATTAAAGCGATAGATAAAATTACGTCACCCGAAGGTTTAGGCATGTCGCCAAAACGCATTGTAGTCTCTACTTCTGGTGTACCAAAAATGATAAAGAAAATGGCAGACGACGAAGTAAAGTTTAATCTTGCCGTGTCGTTGCACTCTGCTATAGATGCTGTAAGAACAGAGATAATGCCCTTTAATGAAACGTTCCCACTTAAAGATTTAAAAGAAGCTTTAGAGTATTGGTACGAGAAAACACAACGAAAAATAACCTACGAATATGTAGTCTGGGATGGCATTAATGATAGCCAAAAAGATATCGATGCTTTAGTACAATTTTGTAAATATGTGCCTTGTAAAGTTAACATTATAGAATACAATCCCATTGACGATGGCCAATTTCAACAAGCTTCAAATGCTGCAATAGACCACTATATAGAGGAATTGGAGCGTAATCGTATTGTTGTTAACGTACGTAGAAGTCGAGGAAAAGATATTGATGCTGCTTGTGGACAATTAGCTAACAAAACATAAAAAAAGTCTTACTTTAAAAAAGTAAGACTTATCATTAAATAAGTAAATAATTTAGTCTTTAATTATTTTAATAGATTGTGTTTTTCCTTCTGCACTAATATTTAGAAAGTACAACCCATTATTTAAACCACTAACATCTATAGCATTATTTGTTATAGTATTACTATTAAAAACTTTAACAGTTTGTCCTAACATATTTACTACATTAATAGTGTCTATAGTTAAATTTGTTTTAATGTTAACAATGTCACTTACTGGATTTGGATACACAGAAAATGTAGCAATATTTTCAAATTCGTCAACCCCTAATGTTGGGTCTGTTTCTGTAGTAAAACTCCAAGTTGAAGAACCAACAGCATCACCACCAACATTTTTAGCTACAACTTGCCAATAATACAAAGTAGAATATGTCATTCCGGTAACATTTACAGATGTTCCTCCTAAAGTACCTAATAAAGCTAATGTACTTGGCGAATCTCCCAAATAAAGGTCGTATGCAGTAGCTGCATCACCAGTTGCAGCTGGCATCCAAGAAAAGGCAACTGCATTATCTACAGGATCAACAAATATATCTACTGCCATGTCTGCTGGAGTTGGAGTAGTCACTGGATCTGGAGCAGTTGCATTAGCAATCATTTCAATATTATCCAATATCCAACGGTCTCCATCATTGTTTTCCATAACAAAAGCCACATATATGGGTTGGCCAATATATGCTGTTAAATCTACAGTGTGTTGCGCTAGAGGGCCACCAGACCAGACATCGGTTTCAGTTTGAGTATCTACAATTGTAAAATCGGCATGTGTGGTTTGAGATGCAGTGGATACTCGAATGGTATAAGTAGAACCATAATCTGTTGCAAAACTATCAGATTGATCAAAAGATAAAATATAGTTTGTTGCATTGACTGTAAATTGTGGAGAAACGAGCCAATCTTCAGCTGTTGTTGTAACAGCTTCCCAATTTACAAACGCTACATTATTTGTTGCTCCATCATTAATTTGCCAGTTTTGCACTGTTCCTTCTCCATTAGTTCCAATAAATGAAGCCCATCCAGCAGGTATTGCTGTACTTGCTTCAAAATCTTCGGATAACTGAGCATGACCAAATTGGAAAAATACCAATATTGTAAAAAGTAATAAAGTAATTTTTTTCATATTTAAAATGTTTTAATTAATTATATTATAAACTAACAAAAACTTAAAATTTAAGCAACTATTTAATCGATTAACAACCGATTAAATAGTTTACAATGAATTTAAATTTTAACTATTATGATTTACCTTTCAAAAGGAAAAGGTAGGAAAAAGTGTAGGCGTACTAGATAAAAATAGATTTATTTAAGCAATGATAATGCTGTAAACTACAGCGGTAAGCTGATTCAAAGATATTGATGCTACTTGCGGACAACTATCTAACAAAAAAAAAAACGATTTCAAATTAATGAAATCGCTTTTTTAAATTGAGTTAAACCCGTTTAACTTTTAACGAATTTAATCGTTTTAGTACCGTTTTGTGTCGCCACTTTAGCAACATAAACACCTTGTTGAATGGTCTCTAAATTAACTTGTTCTTCATTTAAACTAAGTGTTTTAGATACTACCTTTTTGCCTAAAATATCATAAACGTCGATATTTGTAAATTCAGAATCTGTAGACTCTAATACTAAGGCATTAAGTTGCTTATTGTAATACGTTTTAATAGTTCCTATATCGAACTCTTCAACAGATAATGGCTCATTATTGGTTTTAAAATTATCTACGTAAGCGAAACCTGCAAAATTATCATGAGCGAACCTTACCTGCTCTATATCTGCCGCAGTAGCGACAGTAGCACTATAGATTTCTGTGCCATCAATAAAAAACTTAACTAAAGTTCCAGCGATTTCTATTTTAACATTGTACCAAGTTGTAGCAACCCAATCTACCATAGTGTCTGGCAAAATTACTGTACCTGTTCCATCGTCGACTAATACATGAATGTTTCCTTCGAAAGTAAACCTAAGATAGGTTACAAAACTTCCTCCTGTTGTATTAACCAAACCAAATATAAAATCTGAGCTACTGGCATTTTGTTCGCTAATGTTTATATCTGCTGAAAAAACAGACATAGCATAAGGAATTGCTGTTGTATAATCGTAAAAAGCACCAACTACTGGACTTGATTGTCCTGCGAATGCTGGGTCTTGATCAATCTTTAGTGAATTTGTTCCAACTGATGCATCATCAGCAGTAATAATTTGGTTAGCAACATTACAACCTGCACCGCAAGGTGTTGCTGTCCAGCCATTTTGAGTGTTTATATCTCCGGAATTATAGCCTTCTCCAGTTTCAAAAGATATAGTTTGTTGAGAATACGCACTAAAGCTCAAGGCAATACACGCAATTAATAAAGTAATTTTTTTCATATTTCATTTGTTTTAGGATTAATAACAAAATAAGATATGAAATGAAATATAGTATTAACAATAAAACCGATTAACTACTTTTATTTAAGGTTAATCATAAATACATTTTAAAAATTATACTTGCCTAAGAGACAAAATGTTATAGAAACAAAACAATTATTTCTACTTCTTAATTTCCAGTTTTTCGGCAAAATAATCGCAAAAATCCTTCATTGTTGCCGTCATTTTCTCATCTTGTGTTGCACGATTAAAAGTATTACTCATAGCGACTAATGTTTGGTGGAAGAACACTTTCATCTCATCAACAGGCATATCTTTAGTCCATAAATCTATTCGTAGCGACTCTTGTGCTGCACTATCCCAAACAGAAAGCATCATTGCTTTCGCTTCTGCATTAGTTATACCTCCATCCTGTGCTGTCCAGTTTAATTTCTCTGGAACTCTGTTTTCATCTAATTCTACGTTTAGAGTGATTTTAGATTTTAAATTTGCCATTATCGTCGTGGTTTGTATTTAGAATTTTCAAAAATTTCTTCTGCGCTTTTAGAAAGCATTTGTTTAAAATTAACCGTATTATTTTCCATATAGGCTCTCACAATTTGCCAGCCTATATACTTCCCTATTTCTCCAGGAGATTCATTATCTATTTCTTCTAAATAAAATTTAGAAAAAGGCGCAGGATTTATAAAACGGTTTGGCAATTTTGTATCTGTACTAAACAGTAACTCTTTATCTACAAAATAGCGCCAAATGTATTCTTCGTTATCTTGAGCCCATTCAAATTGGGAGTCTGTGAAGCCTAATTTTTGAGCATCGTTTTTAAATGGAATTACTTTATCTTTAAAATATAACAGCTTCCCTTCGTAAATTAAATCGTCTATGAATGTTTTTCTACGTTGCTGAAACGTAAAATATTTAGCATACTCATTTGCTAAATCTACAACCAGCTGTTCTGGTTTTAATTCTTCTGCAATATATTCCTGGATACCTTCATAAAAATAATGCTTCTCACCTAAGTAATTAGTTAGTGGCAAAACAACAATAGTATCTGTTACCACCACCTTATTTCTATAATCTACATCTGAAGCGACCGCAATAACTCGTGGTGTTTTAAACTGCGGGAAATAGTATTTTAAGTGTTTAAACAGCGATTCTATGTCTGTTTTTTCGGTGTTTAAATCGCTAAACTTTTTTAATACTTCTTCTTGAAGTTCTACCTGCAAGGTATCTTTCATTTTTTGTAACCAAAAGGCATCGTCGTACTTTGCTGGAAACATAAATGGGAAAGCAGATTGTAGTGCCTTTAAATTTTCGGGAGAAGCTGTAGCAAAGGCTTTATCGAATCTTTCAATATAAAAATCGATGTTGATGTTTTCAATTTCAGCTGCAGTTTTGTCTTCTTTTTCACAAGACAAAACGCCTAAAAAAGACAGCAAAATAAAAAATATAGATTTCAAAAGGCTTTTCATTTTTATTCCTAACGTGTTTGCGTTATTTTTGTTTGGCAAAGGTACTATTCTTTGTTTTAAATCCTTTAAAAAATGCAAACAGAAAAAGTAGTAAATTATATTGTTAATTGGTTAAAAGACTATGCTGTAAACGCAAAAGTTAATGGTTTTGTTGTTGGTATTTCTGGCGGAATAGATTCTGCTGTTACCTCAACGCTATGTGCCAAAACTGGCTTAGAGGTATTATGTTTAGAAATGCCCATTCATCAGGCCGAAAGTCACGTTTCGCGTGCGCAGGAACATATAGATTTATTACAAAAAAAGTTTCCCAATGTTAGCGCTATGCGTACAGATTTAACTCCTGTTTTTGAAGAATTTAAAACCGAAGTATCCCTTAAAGGGAAACAAGAAGTGGTAGATATGGCTTTGGCTAACACGCGCGCACGCTTACGCATGACAACGCTATATTATCATGCAGGTTTATTAGGCTTACTGGTTGCAGGAACTGGAAATAAAGTCGAGGACTTTGGTGTTGGTTTTTACACAAAGTATGGTGATGGTGGTGTGGATTTAAGCCCTATTGCAGATTTACTTAAAAGCGAAGTGTATGCTATTGGCGATTATTTAAATGTTTCAGAATCTATTATGAAAGCGGCACCAAGTGATGGCCTTTTTGGAGATGCCAGAAGTGATGAAGACCAGATTGGAGCATCTTACCCAGAATTAGAATGGGCAATGCAAAAAAGTGAGAATGGTATGACAGAAAAAGACTTCGATGGAAGAGAAAAAGAAGTGTTTAAAATCTATAAAAATTATAATAACTCAAACAAACACAAGATGATACCGATTCCCATTTGCGAAATTCCCAAAGAATTTATGTAATCGTTAAAGATATTATAATATTCGCTACCTTTGCATTGCTATTTAATTTATCTATTATCATTTTTTGTTTAAGGCTAACCACTTAAAATAAGAAATACAAAACTTAAAATCATGGTCAAGCTATTAGTGGTTGATCAGCATCCTATTGTAAGCAAAGGTCTTGAGCTTGTATTTAACGCTATGCGTGATATAAAGTTTGTAGGCAGTGTTGATAATGGTGAAGCTATCTTCGAATTTTTAAAAAACACGCCTGTTGATGTCGTGTTAACGGAAATCGATCTTCCAAAACTTAACGGTATTACTGCCATAAGGCGTATTAAAAAAGAATTTCCCGACACCAAAATAATTATGTTTAGCAGCCAGGCCGAAGAGGTCTATGCGGTGAGTTCTATTAAAGCTGGAGCCGATGGCTATATACCTAAAACTATAGACATTATTTCTTTAAAAGAAGCCATTTTAAAAGTAAATAGTGGCAGAATGTATCTTAGTGATGCCATAACTAAGCGCTTAAACCAAAATTCTAAAGGACTTAAAGGCAGCTCTTATTACAAAAAATTATCGACGCGGGAAGTAGAAGTTTTAAAACTACTAGCTTCTGGTAAACGAAATAAGGACATTGCTAAAGAGCTTGGAATAAACGAAAAAACTGTGAGTACTTACAGAGCACGCTTAATGAAAAAATTAAATGTTGACAACCTGGTGGATCTTGTAGAGCAGTCTAAAAATATGGCGCTATAATACACGGTTTAGCTTTCTGGAAAGCAACATTTTTAATCCCGAATAGTCCTTTACTTCTTCTAAAATAGTAGTGTTCACCTCATGTTTATTTTCTAAGGTTTTTTGCTGAAAACCAATTACTTTTTTATCTATTAAATGGCAGCGTAAACTTAAAATCGTTTCGCTTACTAATTGAGCAATACTTTCTGTTTTAGATTTTGGAAAGATATTCTTTCGTTCCCAATCTGAAAGAAAATAACGCTCGTCTTCCATTAAAATAGTAGTAATTTCGTTACCAACTTGTGCATCTACTTTATTTATTAGATGCTCTGATGAAAACTCCGGATTGTGGTTTAGGGTTTCTATAATTTTATAATACAGGTTTTTAAACTGCTCGTTAGAAAATTCCATCTCATCGTCCTGCAAATCTAAAAACACTTTTTCGAATACTTTTGCCTGTTGTATTACAGGCTCTAAAATTAAAGCACCTTTATCGTTTTCCTTTAAAACTAAATCTTCGAAATCCTCGGTTTTATTACCGTAAAGCAACAAGATTTCTATAATTTTTCGTTCTAAAACGTATTGCACATCTACTTTTTCTAAAGGTTTCTGGTGTTTAATCACCTCGAAAGCCTGTTGTGGTTTTTGCTGTTGCTTGCTCTGGTTATCAGCTTCTTTTTTGGTGAGTTGCGCTAACGTGCTAAACAATACTTCTTCGCTAATATCCATAATTCTGGAACATTCCTGAATATACACTTCACGCTTTATACGATCTGGAATTTTAGCAATACTATTTATGATATCTCTTATGGTTTCGGCCTTTTTTATCGGGTCGTTTTTAGACTCTTCAAATAAAACCGAAGCTTTAAATTGAATAAAGTCTTTAGAATTCTCTTTAAGATAATGGGTTAATTCTTCAAGCGTGTTTGTTTTTGCAAAACTGTCTGGATCCTCACCTTCAGGAAAGGTACAAACCTTAACATTCATGCCTTGCTCTAAAATAAGATCGATACCACGAAGTGAAGCACGTAAACCTGCAGCATCACCATCAAAAAGTACCGTAATGTTTTTTGTAAGCCTGTTTATTAGCCTAATCTGGTCGCTGGTTAAAGCCGTACCAGAAGACGACACCACATTGGTTACTCCAGTTTGATGAAACTGAATCACATCTGTATACCCTTCTACTAAATAACAATTGTCTTCTTTTGCAATGCTTTGTTTTGCATGGTAAATACCATACAACACTTTACTTTTATGGTAAATATCGCTTTCTGGTGAATTTAGGTATTTTGCTGCCTTTTTGTCGTTGGTTAAAATTCTGCCTCCAAAACCTAACACGCGACCACTCATGCTTTGTATGGGAAACAACACACGCCCTTTAAAACGGTCGAATTGCTTGTCGCCTTTATCGATAGTTAGGCCTGTTTCGGTTAAAAATTCCAGTTTGTATCCTTTTTTTAAGGCTTCGTCTGTAAAGGCGCTCCATTGGTCTAAGGCGTAACCTAAATCGAACTTTTTTATAGTTTCGGCTGTAAAACCACGTTCTTTAAAATAGCTTAATCCAATAGCCTTACCTTGGTCGGTTTTATGCAAAATGTGCTTAAAATAAGTGTTTGCATATTCACTAACCAAATAAAGACTTTCACGTTTATCCTGTGCTTCCTTTTGCTCATTAGATTGTTCTGTTTCCTCAATCTCGATATTGTACTTTTTGGCCAGATATTTTATAGCCTCAGGATATGTAAAATGTTCGTGTTCCATTAGGAAAGCAACAACGTTTCCTCCTTTTCCGGTAGAAAAATCTTTCCATATTTGTTTTACAGGAGAAACCATAAAACTTGGTGTACGTTCTTCGCTAAACGGACTTAACCCTTTAAAATTACTACCTGCTTTTTTTAACTGAACAAAATCGCCAATAACCTCCTCTAATCGAGCAGTTTCGTATACTTGGTCTATGGAAGATTTTGATATCAATTTTTAGGTTTTTTTTGCTTTGTCTACCGCACAGGCAGGTTTGCAGAATTACACTGTAAATGTAATATAATTCGATTGCTTCTGAAAGTGTCACGATTTATAAACTGAATTTTATATCAATTTTCAGCTAATTTCTATTCATGACAGATATTAAAAAGTTACAACGCTATATTTAATTCAGAAAGATTAGTAAAATAAAAAAGCCTCTTTCATTAAAATAAAGAGGCTTTTAATTGAATAATAAGATTCTAATCGAAATCAAATCTAATTCCAAGTGAAATATTATTTTGTTTTACTGGCTGTTTATCAAAGGTTTCAGACAAATCGTACTTTAAATATAAACTTGAGTTACCAAGACCAACATACGTGCTTACTCCGTAAACAAAACCAGTAGCATTATAATCTCTTTTAATTTTTTCTTTTATACGATCTCCATCCTGGTCGTAACGTATTTTTTGTTGTGTGCCAATATTAAACCCTGCGTAAGCACCAATACCAATTTTAAACTTTCTATCTATATTATAACGAAAGTAGTCTTCCTTTTCTACTTTATTAGATGGGCCAAATTCGAAATGAAGAGGAAAAACTAAATTGGTAATTCTAAACTCTGCTTCTTTTAAGTCTAATGGAAAAGACTCTAAGCTTGTGAGGTTACCATTCTCAACAAAATACTTATTATCTTTTAAATCGTATTTATTCCATTGAAAAGAAAAACCATACTTTAGCCTAACGGCATTAGATTCTTTTAATAATCTTGTATTTAAAGCCAAACCTAATTCTACAAATCCAGACTCGCCAAAATAGTATGGCGATTTTCCAAATTCAACACCATCTATAACGGCATTATTCATTCCTATGGCAAACACCAAATGGCTGTATGTTTTACGGTCGTATTTTCTTTTTACATCTTCTTTTTTAGAAAATGAAACACCAGTAAAACTATCTTCGTCGCCAACTGTAACTCCAAATTTTACTTTTTTTCTATTTATTGGATTATGTATGTTAAAATCTGGATTATTACGCTCGTGTAATTCTATATTATTCTCTAAAATAGCAAGTCTGTTTTCTATATTAAGAGCTCGCTTTTTTGCAGCGGCTTCCTTTAAATCTTCTGCTTGTTCGTACGTGATTTCTTTGTCTAATACACGTTTGTTTATTGCTTCTACTTCAAGTTTTAAAGCCTCGCGTTCTTCGGTTTTAATGCCCTCTTTAAGTGTCTCTACGCTGGCTTCCTTAGATTTTGGAATGCTGTCCTGAGCTGAAACATTATAAACATACAAGCTTAAAAATGTAATAATTAGGTACTTTGTAATGGTCTGCATAATTGTTCGTTTTTAGGTGCTAATGTTGCTACCAGCACATGTTGATAATTGATTTATAATTGATGATTTATTGTTGTTAATCGTTGCGTTCTGCAACAGATTCTTTAAAGCTTTCGTAGCCTTTTCTTGCCATTTTTACCAATTTATCTCTAAAGGTTTCTGCAAGTTCATCTTCCACATCTATAAGTAAACCGTTATAATCTATAGGGATATTTGTTTTTTGTTCCTTTTGCATGGCAATGTCGCGCATGGCCTGATTTAGTAAGATATCTATTTCGTTGTCTGCAATAGTAGTGTTTTCTGTTTTTTCAGAATTATTTTGGACATAAGTTTCTATAACCACTTCGTGTTTTTTGTTTTGCTTTACCAAATCTGTAACACTATTTTCTGTAACAAGAGTCTTATTTTGTTTGTATTCTTTTTCAGTATGACTTGCCAGATGTTGTTGTGTTTTATTTGGCTTATTTACTAAAACTTTCTTTTTGATCGTTGTTTGTTTTTCTTTGGCAGTAACAATTACTTTTTGCTGAGGCACAATAATGGTTTCCTCTTTAATGTTGGTGTTTATGGTGTCTTTTTCAATAGTCTCATCAACTATAATTATTTCAGATTTAATAGTTGTATTTTGCTTAAAGAACATATTAGAAATTAGTATAACACCCACTATACTTGCTGCAATACCAAGCCACCAATATCCTTTTTTATTGCTCTTATTAGCCTCGTTATTTAAACGTTGTGCTAATGTATCCCATGATTTTGCAGAAGGTTCGATGGTTCTTTTTTCGAGCCTTTCTTTCATGTCGTCTTCAAATTTAATTGGTGCCATAACTCGATGTGTTTAATGTTTTAATTTCTTGCTGAAGCATTTTTCGTGCTTTAAATAATTGTGACTTAGAGGTGCCTTCGCTTATATTTAATAAGTCTGCTATTTCGTGGTGTTTATACCCTTCTATGGCATACATAACAAATACCATTTTGTATCCCTCTGGCAACTTATCTATAAGTTTTTGTATGTGTTCCACTTCTATTTCACTATTGATATTATTAGTGTAATCGTTTTTTATCTCGATGTCTTCGACCGCAAATTCTATATTTTTTTGTTGCCTTAAAAACGAAATTGATTCTCGAACCATAATGCGTCTTATCCAGCCTTCAAAACTCCCTTCGTTTCTAAATTTATTTAAGTTTTTAAAAACTTTAAAAAAACCATTTAGCATGGCTTCTTCTGCGTGTTGCACATCTTTTATATAATACCTACAAACGCTTAACATTTTTGGCGCATGCAACTCATACAATACGTGTTGCGCTTCACGATTGTTTTTTTGAGCTTTTTTTATAAGCTTTAATTCATTTTTATAGAGTTGTATAACTTTCAAAAAACACGTTAGTTTAGTGGTTCTATTTATAAAGACGCAAACTTTTTAAAAAAGGTTGCCTGGTACTTAAAAAAAAACTTATTTTTTCCTCTCAATAACGTAATTCACCATTAATTCTAAAGAAGATTTATAGTCCGAATCTGGGAATTCTTGTAGTATTTGTAAGGCTTCGGCTTGAAAAGCTTTCATTTTTGTAACTGCATATTCCAAACCACCATTATTTTTAACAAACGTAATAACCTGGTCTACGCGTTTTTTGTCTTTGTTATGGTTTTTTATGGAATTAATAAGCCAGTTTTTATCCTTTTTACTTACGTTATTAA
Source organism: Lacinutrix chionoecetis (assembly GCF_053604665.1). Lineage (NCBI taxonomy): Bacteria > Pseudomonadati > Bacteroidota > Flavobacteriia > Flavobacteriales > Flavobacteriaceae > Lacinutrix > Lacinutrix chionoecetis. The sequence continues at coordinate 472,804 of NZ_JBSHNQ010000086.1, read as the reverse complement.
GCACGTAGATAAGTGGTAAGGTCATTTTTTGTTCCTTAATGTCTATGCCAATAGGTTTACCAATGCTTTTAGAACCATAATCGAACAAATCGTCTTTTATCTGGAAAGCCATACCTATAAGCTCACCAAATTGACGCATGGTTTCTACTTCTGGTGAATCTGGTTTTACAGATGCTGCACCAAGACTACAACAAGCAGCAATAAGCGTGGCTGTTTTTTGTCTTATAATTTCGTAGTAAATGTCTTCTGTTATGTCTAAGCGTCGGGCTTTTTCAATTTGAAGTAATTCGCCTTCGCTCATTTCTCTTACTGCTACCGAAATGATTTTTAGCAAATCGAAATCGTTATTATCTATAGAAAGTAAAAGTCCTTTAGAGAGTAAATAGTCGCCAATAAGTACTGCGATCTTGTTTTTCCAAAGGGCGTTAATACTAAAAAAACCACGACGTTTGTTACTGTCGTCCACCACATCGTCATGCACTAAGGTGGCTGTATGTATTAATTCTATAACCGATGCGCCTCTGTAGGTTCTGTCTAAAACTTCGCCATTAGACACCATTTTAGCGACCAAAAAAACAAACATTGGACGCATTTGTTTGCCCTTACGGTTTACTATGTAGTGTGTAATACGGTTTAATAATGCAACTTTAGAAGACATTGCCAAACGGAACTTTTGCTCAAAAAGATCCATCTCGAATGCGATAGGTTGTTTTATTTGTTCGGTTATTTTCAAAATTCGAATTGAATTACAAAGCTACTAATAAACTTTGTTTTAGTTTACTACCATTCATTAATTCTATTAGAGTCTAATTTAATGAATATAAAAACCAAAATAGTAAATCCCCAAAGTCCAGAGCCACCATAACTAAATAAAGGTAGCGGAATACCAATGGTAGGAATTAAGCCCATAACCATACCAATATTAATTAAAAAATGAAGGAATAATATAGCTGCAACCGAGTAGCCATATACTCTACTAAATTGCGATTTTTGTAATTCGGATAGATGAAGGATTCTTAAAATAAGCAAGACAAAAACGAGTACCACACCAAAACTACCTATAAATCCCCATTCTTCGCCCACTGTGGTAAATATATAATCGGTATGTTGTTCTGGAACAAATTTACCTGTAGTTCTGGTACCTTCCATAAACCCTTTGCCAGTAAAGCCTCCCGAACTTATGGCTTTTTCACTTTCTAAAAGATTATAGGCCGCTTCTTTTTTCATCTTTTCCAGCTTTTCAGCATCTTTTTCAAGACTCAACCAAATGGTAATTCTGTCTTTTTGGTGAAATGGCAACACACTTTCGTACGCATAACGTACTCCAAATGAAATAACCAAGGCTACTAATAAGGTAAAAATAGGTTGAATAAATGATGGTTTCTTTTTACGTGTAAAGTAATAAGCAAATACAATAATTGCTGCAGCGAACATTGTAATAATAATTCCAAATTTTAAAGCACAGATAGCCAATACAATAAATAACGACCCAATAATTAAATAAATTTTAGGAAGTCCCTCGCGATATAAAACAAAAAAGAATGCGCCATAAACCAATGTGCTTCCTGCATCTTTTTGAAGTAGGATAAGAAATGCCGGAACTATAATGATAGCAAATAAACGAAGTTGGTGTTTAAATTGCTTGATGTCTGTTTGCAAATCGCTTACATACTTTGCAACTGCCAAGGCTGTGGCTGCTTTAGCAAATTCACTAGGCTGTAATGTCATGCCTCCTAAATCGTACCACGATGTTGCACCATTAATATTTTTTCCGAAGACGAACAAACCAACTAAGGAGAGCAGCGACGCAAAATAAATAATACTGGAAAAACGCTCGTAAAACTTAGCATCTATAGAAAGAACAAGAATGATTAATACTACCGAAAGTATAATAAAAATTAATTGCTTACCGTAAAACTCTGTAAAACTAAAATAGTCTACAACTTCACCAGAATGCGAAGCCGACAAGATATTTAACCACCCAAAACTTGCCAGTAAAAAAAACAGAAGTATGCTTATCCAATCGAATTTATAGTGTCTATCTGTTTGTCTCATATTAAGGCGCTACTTAGTATTAGATTCGCCTGGATACTCAAGAACCTCTTCCATTGGAATTATTTGGTATTCGGTTTGACGATTAATTTTAAAAGGCTCACCAGAATAGGGCTTTGCATATTCGTTTTCAAGACTATGGGTTAACAGCCACGTTTCTAAGTCTTTACGCGTAATGGTGTTATTAATATATTTCTCAATCATTAAACTAGCAATCTTTCCAGCATATCTACTTCCAAAATAACCATTTTCCACAAAAACGGCCATTGCAATTTTTGGGTTGTCTTTAGGTGCAAAAGCAACAAATATAGAATGGTCTGTTAATTGCGTTCTAACACTATCGATAACAGCAAAATTTTCTACTGTACCTGTTTTTCCGCAGATTTCAATGCCCTTTACTTGTAATGATGCCGCTGTTCCCTTTTCATATACTTTTAACATGCCTTCAATAACAGGGTCGAAATGCTTTTTGTCTATAGTTGTGTATTTTGGAATGGTAAAATTATCTGGTAGTTTTTCGCCTTCAATTTCTTTAATAATATGTGGTGTAAAATAATAACCTCTATTCGCTATTGCTGCTACCATATTTGCTAATTGAATAGGAGTTGTTGCCACCTCACCTTGACCAATAGCATTAGAAATAGTGTAGGTAGAATAGAATTCTCTTGGGTATATTTTACTGTAATAGTTTCTATTAGGAATACGTCCTTTTTGCCCGACCACTAAATCGTTATTTAAAAAATTTCCTAAGCCAAAGCTTTTGGCGTGTTTACTCCAGTTATCAATACCAATAGAGGCATTATCAGGTTTGTCTAAAATACGACGATAAACAGTGGCGAAATACGCGTTACAAGACTCTTGAATCCCATGAATCATATCGTTTCTTGTACCGCTTCTACAGTGGCATTTCATAAAACTATTACCATATCTGTAACCTGTATAGCAAGTTATTTTTTCGTCTGTAGAGATTACGTTTTCTTGGAGTGCAATTAAAGCATTCATTAATTTAAATGGTGAACCAGGCTCGTAAACACCTTGTAAACTTCTGTTAAACAAAGGCTTGGCAATAGAGTCTCTAATTAATTTATTGAAGTTTTTAGAACGTTTTCTACCAACCAAATCATTTGGATTATAGGAAGGTGCTGCAATCATCGCCAAAATTTCACCAGAACTTGGTTCTATAGCAATAATTCCTCCGCGTTTATTTTGCATTAACCACTCACCATAGGCTTGAAGCTCTGCATCAATAGTTATTTTTATGTCTTTACCTTGTTCTGGAACAGTATCGTATTTCCCTTCTTTATATGGCCCAATGTTTCTATTAAACCTGTCTTTTTGTATAAACTGAATCCCTTTTCTGCCACGTAGAATGTCTTCGTAAGATTTCTCCACACCTTGTTTGCCAATAAGGTCACCCATTTTATAATAGCCATCGTTTTTAATGTTGGCATTATTTACTTCACCAATATCGCCCAAGACGTTAGCACCTATGGTTGTTTCGTATTGTCTTAGCGAGCGTTTTTGAATGTGAAACCCTTCATATTTTCTCATTTTTTCCTGAAGTACAGCATAATCTTCCTTAGAAAGGTGCGAAACGAAAGGAGAAGGTAATCGCCATGAGTAATTTTTTGCTTTTTCCAGCTGACTTATAAAACGTTCTTTATCAATTTTAAGTAAAGAGCAAAATTCTAAAGTGTCTAATGGCTGCACTTCTCGAGGAATAACCATAACATCGTAAGAAGGTTGGTTGGCAACTAATAGCTTACCATTTCTATCGTAAACAAAACCTCTTTTAGGGTAATCGTACACTTTTCTAATGGCATTGTCTTCGTAAAGACTATCTGAATTAGATTTATAAATTTGCAAATAAAAGAGTCTGGCAGTAAATATTATGCCAACTAAAATTACAGAAAAGAAAAGTAAAAATTGTCTCATTTTTTATTTGTACCACTAAAAATTATAATAAGTAAAACACTTAAAATTATAGTAAATATACTTGAAAATAACGTGTTTTTAAGTACAAAAAGTATCTTGGAAAAGTTAAAAATTTCAAGAGAAAATAAAATAAAATGATGAATAACGGTTAATATAGTTATATACGTAAAGCGTTGCCCAAAATCGATACTACCAAATTTAATTGTTTGGTGCTCGTAAACCGCGCCAAAACTAAACTTTAAGGCCGCTGGACGAATAAATGCAATAGTTACCGACGCTGCTGCATGCACACCTCCAGAATCTAAAAACATATCTACAAATAAGCCTAATAGAAAACTTAGCAAAATAAATAATAGTCTGTTATTTTTAACCGGATAGAGAATAATAAACAATATATAAATATACGGGTTTATGTAACCCATAAAATTAATATGACTTAACACTAACACTTGCAACACAATCAAGCCAATAAAACGGATGGTATGTATTGAAAATATATTAGTCATTTGTTTGTAAAATAGCTTTTATAGCTTTAACATCTCTGTTTTCGATAATGTATACGTGTTCAATATTTGTCATGTCGTTGAACAGGGTAATTTCAATTTCGTAGTAGTTTTCTGCAGTATCTAATTTAAAATTTGAAATAGTGCCCACTGGAATCCCTTTTGGAAATATGGCCGAACGTCCAGAAGTAATAATAGTATCTCCTTTTGCAACAGGTGCAATTTTAGGGATTTCTGTAAGTTGAATGGTCTGTGGCGAATTGCCGTTCCAGCTTAGCGATCCAAAATGATTGGTTTTTTTAAGTTGTGCACTTATGCTACTTGTAGTATTTAAAATAGATAATACCGTCGCATAGTTAGCACTCGATTTTTCGATGATACCAAGAATCCCTTTGCTGGTAATTACTCCTAAATCTTGCTTTATACTGTCTTTTTTCCCTTTATTAACTAATAAAATATTATTAGTTGCAGCATAACTGTTTTTAATAACCTGAGCTGGTACAAACACATAATGTTTAGAAAAACTTGTACTGTCGATGAAAGCAGCTGCTTCGTTATTTTCTGAATTAAAAAGAATAGATTTTAATTTATTATTCTCTTCCTGTAGTAAAATATTTTGTTCCCTTAACCCAAAGTAATCCGTTATATTATTAGAGGTGGTGTATAAACCACCACTTAAAAAATTTGCCGATGTTATAAAACGACTTCTATGATAGCTATGCGATTGAATTGTTAACAGCAGCGAAATAAACAGCAGCAATGCAAATAGCAGAAACGTTTTGTTTCTTAGTATAAAGTTTACTATTTGTTGCATTTAGAATTGAAGATTATTTAATCAGAATACTTTTAAATTTTGATAAATTTTTAAGTGTAATCCCAGTACCACGTACTACTGCACGTAAAGGATCTTCGGCAATGTAAACTGGTAAATCTGTTTTTTGAGACAGTCGCTTATCTAAGCCACGTAACATCGATCCTCCACCAGCTAAGTAAATACCAGTATTATAAATATCGGCAGCCAATTCGGGAGGTGTTTGCGATAAAGTTTCCATAACCGCATCTTCCACACGTAAAATAGATTTATCTAAAGCTTTAGCAATTTCACGATAAGAAATCTGCACCTGCTTAGGTTTTCCTGTTAATAAATCGCGGCCTTGAACACTCATATCTTCTGGTGGTAAATCTAAATCTTCGGTAGCTGCACCAATTTGTATTTTTATTTTTTCGGCAGTACGTTCACCAACATAAAGGTTATGTTGTGTACGCATGTAATAAATAATATCGTTTGTAAATACATCTCCTGCAATTTTAACAGATTTGTCGCAAACAATCCCTCCTAAAGCAATAACAGCAATTTCGGTAGTACCACCACCAATATCTACAATCATGTTTCCTTTAGGCTGCATAATATCAACACCAATACCAATTGCAGCAGCCATTGGCTCATGTATTAAATATACTTCTTTACCGTTAACTCGCTCTGCACTTTCTTTAACCGCTCGCATTTCTACTTCTGTAATTCCAGAAGGAATACAAATAACCATTCGTAAAGACGGTGTAAACAGCTTCTTTTTAAGCGCAGGAATGTTTTTAATAAACATACTTATCATTTGCTCCGAAGCATCAAAATCTGCAATTACACCATCTTTTAATGGTCTAATGGTTTTAATGTTTTCGTGTGTTTTTCCTTGCATCATATTGGCTTCTTGACCAACAGCTATTATTTTTCCCGAAATACGATCTCTCGCAACAATGGATGGAGCATCTACAACAACCTTGTCGTTGTGAATAATTAATGTGTTTGCAGTTCCTAAATCTATTGCGATTTCTTCGGTTAGGAAGTCAAAAAATCCCATGCGTTAAGTAGTAATTATTGAAGTTATTATTGAGTTGCTGTAAAAGTAATAAAACTAACTAAAAAAACAGCTTTTATTGTATATAGTTCTTATATAAATTTTTAGGGCTGAATGATTTATAAACCAAACAATAAAAGAGATACGTTACTTGCGCAATTTTAGATGTGACTTATAATTTATTTTTTCGGTTTTGTGGAATTGTTAACACGTTAAATGTTAAAAAGAGAATTTAAATTTTAAAATCGTTTATCCAGCTTTCTAAAACATATAATTTTTTTGATGTATCCTGAAATTTATAAAAAAGACCTCACAGGTTTTAAAAATCTGTGAGGTCTGGAAGTATTTATAATAAAATTCCTGCCTTTGCAGGACGTAGTTTAATGTTTAAAATGGCGTGTTCCTGTAAATACCATGGCAACATCGTTATCGTTACAGTAATCTATACTAAGCTGATCCTTAATCGACCCTCCTGGCTGTATTACTGCCGAAACTCCAGCATTTTTAGCAATCTCTACACAATCTGGAAACGGAAAAAAAGCATCACTTGCCATAACACTTCCGTTTAAATTAAATTTAAAAGATTGCGCTTTGTGTATGGCCTGGTTTAAAGCATCTACGCGACTTGTTTGCCCAGTACCACTGGCACACAATTGCTTTCCTTTTACTAAAACAATAGTATTAGATTTTGTGTGCTTACAAATTTTAGAAGCGAAAATTAAATCGTCTAACTCGTTATTTGATGGCGCTTTTGTAGTGGCATTTTTAAGGTCTTCTTTTTGGTCTGTTTTGTTATTTCTATCCTGTACTAAAACACCGTTTAAACATGTTCTTACCGTTGTTTGAGCCAATTCAGCATCTTTTAAAACCAAAAGAATTCTGTTTTTCTTGCCTTTTAAAATCGTTTCGGCTTCAGCAGAAAAGCCTGGAGCAATTACTACTTCACAAAACAGTTTATGAATTTCTTCGGCTGTTGCTTTATCAATTTCAGTATTTGAAATTAAAACACCACCAAAGGCTGACACTGGATCTCCAGCAAGTGCATCGTTATATGCTTCTAATAAAGTGTCACGCTGCGCTAAACCACAGGCATTATTATGTTTTAAAATAGCAAACGTTGGTGCATCGTTTTTAAACTCATCCATTAAGTTTACAGCAGCATCAACGTCTAAGAGGTTGTTATAGCTTAATTCTTTCCCATGTAACTGAGTAAACATCTCGTCAAAATTTCCAAAGAAAAATCCGCGTTGATGTGGGTTTTCACCATAACGTAAAACCTTACCGTTGGTTTCAGACACTTTTAAAGCTGCAATACTGTGGTCTTTATTAAAGTAGTTAAAAATCGCCGAGTCGTAGTGCGAAGACACATTAAAAGCTTTTGCTGCAAATGCTTTTCTGTCTTCTTCAGATAGGTTTCCTTTTTTGTCTGTTATCAATTCTAAAAATTCTGCATAATCATTAACCGAAGACACGCAAATAACATCTGCATAATTTTTTGCTGCAGCTCGAATTAGAGAAATACCTCCAATATCTATTTTCTCGATAATATCTTGATTGCTTGCGCCTGAAGCAACGGTTTTTTCGAAAGGATATAAATCTACAATCACCACATCTATTTGCGGAATGTTAAATTCTTTCATTTCGGTAACATCACCTTCATGGTTTTGGCGATTTAAAATACCACCAAAAACTTTTGGATGCAACGTTTTTACACGACCTCCAAGTATAGATGGATACGAGGTTACATCCTCTACAGGAACGACTTTTATTCCTAAATCGTTAATAAATTTTTCTGTTCCACCAGTAGAATAAATGGTAACTCCTTGTGCGTTTAGTTCTTTAACAATAGGTTCTAAACCTTCCTTGCTAAATACCGAAATTAGTGCAGATTTAATTGTTTTGTTATTGCTCATTAGTAGTTGTGTTAATAAGCAAGCAAATTTAAATAAAAAGTAAAAGAATTATGCCTAAAAAATAATTGGGTTTTCAACTAAAATCTATAGTTGTTAACAACTATAAGATTTTTGCTACTTTTTCGCAAACAAACTCTAAAAAGCGTTCATCTTCTTCTGTAAACGGATCTGGTGTGTTAGAGTCGATATCTATTTGCCCAATATTTTCACCATTTACAAAAATAGGAATTACTATTTCCGCCTTAACCGTTATACTACAGGCAATGTAATTGTCTTGTGCAGCAACATCTGGCACCACAAAATTTTTGTTACTTACAGCAACTTGTCCACAAATGCCTTTTCCAAAAGGAATAATTGTATGGTCTGTAGGTTCACCAACATAAGGTCCTAATTTTAATTCGTTTTTATCGCCATTTTTAAAATAGAAACCAACCCAATTGTAGTGTGCTACATTTGCTTCTAACAGTTCGCAAATTTGTATTAGCCTTGTATCAACAGTATTTCCTGAGTTAGAAAGAATAGCTTGAGTTTGTGGTTTTAAGGTTTCAAAATTCATAAGGCTATATTTTTTTGGTAAAAGTATTTAAAAAGACGTAATTTCAACCTTTAAAAATTCTAAATTTTTCATAATTAAATTGAAAGACCTCGTAGTTAAATATAAATCAGTCATTAAATTTATAGTCACCTTTTTGTTGGTTTATATTGGGTTATCTATAGTCTATAAATTATATTTAAATGCATCAACAGGTTCTTTATATTATCCAGATTATATTACCAATTTAGTGGCTTACCAAAGTGAAGCTTTGTTAAACACCGTTGGTTACAAAGCCGAAGTTATTAAACATCCATTAGAACCTTCAATGAAATTAATAGTTCGCGGAAAATATTTGGCACGAATAATCGAAGGTTGTAATGCTGTGAGTGTTATTATCTTGTTTGTTGCGTTTGTAATAGCGTTTTCTGGCAAATTAAAAACAACATTTTTATTTTTGCTTGCCGGAAGTGTTATTATTTATATTGTAAACTTGGTTAGAATCGTAATTCTATCCGTTGGATTGTACCATTATCCATGGAGGAGTGATATATTACATTCGGTGGTGTTTCCCGCAATAATTTATGGTATTGTATTTTTATTATGGATGCTTTGGGTGAATAGATTTTCTAATATTGGAAAAAATAATGGGTAAGTACAACAAATATATTTGGCTGTTTTTTCTTTTCTTGTTATTGGTTTTAGTACGCGCGTTTGAAAGCGAATTATTCTACGATCCGTATTTAAAATTCTTCCAAAACGATTATTTGTATATAGATTCGCCAAGGCGTGAGGTATTAAAATTAACACTATCTACGACCCTTCGTTTTGTAATAAACACTCTAATTTCGTTAGCTATATTATATATGTTTTTTAAGGATTGGAGTATTATTAAATTTTCAATTTTAATTTACAGTGTTAGCTACCTCTTTTTACTAATTCTCTTTTTATATTTTGTCCTCAACCCAAAGCAGGAGGATTATTTTATGTTTTTTAATATTAGGCGATTTTTAATTCAGCCACTAATATTATTACTGTTATTACCAGCTTTTTATTACCAAAGAAAAGGTGCTTAAAATAGTGTTAAACCGCGTATATACATAATTTCATATTTATATTTTTTGTAACTTTGCATCGTGAAAATTAACATTTTACATAAAACTTTATCTTTTGCTATGGCATTTATAGTGCTGTTTTCAACATTATCTTTCACTGTTGAATCGCATTACTGTGGCAACCGCTTAATAGATACTGCCGTATTTACCAAAGCTAAAAATTGCGGTATGGAAATGGCAGACAAAACACCTATGAAAAAAGGATGTTGTAAAGATGAAGTAGAGGTCATAAAAGGTCAAGACGATTTAAAACTCAACACTTTCGAGGATTTAGAGTTAAGTCAGCAACTGTTTATCACTTCTTTTGTTTACACTTATATTTATCTTTTTGAAAGCTTACCAAAGCAAACTATACCTCATAAAGACTATTCACCACCCAATCTCGTCGTCGACATACAACTTCTGGACGATGTGTTTTTAATTTGATTTTAATAATTCAGTGTATTTCGCTTACGCGGAATTTTTAACCGAATTATTAATTTAAATGATTAAAAATGAAATTGAATACATGGCTTTTAGCCACATTATTTTTCTTTTCAATAGGAAAAATATTAGCACAAGAAACACTTGATTCTCAAAGTGATTCTAATATTAAAGAATACACATTAACAATCGCCAAAGAAAACATTAACATTACAGGTAAATCTGTAATGGGAATGACCGTAAATGGCACCATTCCTGGTCCAGTTTTAGAATTTACCGAAGGTGACGAAGCAGTAATCCATGTAAAAAACACTATGGATGTGGAAACATCTGTCCACTGGCATGGTATTTTACTTCCAAATTTTTACGATGGTGTACCATACTTAACAACACCACCAATAAAATCAGGCACAACATTTACATATAAGTTTAAACTTAAACAAGCTGGAACCTATTGGTACCATTCTCACACTATGTTACAAGAGCAAAGTGGTGTGTATGGTGCTTTTGTTATTCACCCAAAAGAGGAAACCCTTAAATATGATAAAGAATTGGTTTTAATGCTTTCAGACTGGACCAACGAAAAACCAAAAGACGTATTAAGAACCTTAAAAAGAGGAACCGAATGGTATGGCATTAAAAAAGGAACTGCAACACCTTTAAATCAAGTAATTTCCAGAGGTGCTTTTGGCGCTCAGTTAGATTTCTGGCGACAAAGAATGGAAGGCGCAGACATTGCAGATGTATATTATCCAGCCTTTTTAATTAATGGAAAACAGACTATTAACTATCCAGAGTTTAAAAGTGGCGAAAAAGTAAGGTTGCGAATAATTAACGGCGCAGCATCTACAGCATTTTGGATGACCTTTGGTGGTGATTCGTCAACTTTAGTGGCAGCAGATGGTTTAGATGTAGTGCCTGTTACTAGAAACAAAACATTTATAGGTAATGCCGAAACGTACGATTTTATAGTAACGATTCCAGAAGATAAAAAGTTAGAATTCAAAATTTCTGCTCAAGATGGTTCTGGCACTGCTTCAGCATATTTAGGTGAAGGTGAAATTTTAAAGGCTATGGAGGTTCCAAGACCTGATAAAATTGAAATGATGAAACAAATGGCTAAAATGGATATGAAAATGGGAGCACACGCTTTAAAATTTCAGCCAAATAAAGATGAACGTTTTAAAATTAAAGCTGAATATGGCATGCAGATGGATCATAGAGAAATGAATCATGATGATATGAATCACGATAACATGGACCATTCTAAAATGAAGAAGAATCAAGATGGCATGGAAAAACCACACATGAAACATGATTCTATGAAAATGGAGAAGATGAATCATGATAACATGGACCATTCTAAAATGAAAATGGAGAATGATACAAATCATGCAGATAGTAAAGAAATGGATATGAACGACATGGATGGTATGCAAATGAATGCCGAATACAATTACGATTATTTAAAATCTCCAGAGAAAACAATATACGATGCTGACGCACCCGTAAACGAAATTCTATTAAACTTAACGGGAAATATGAATCGTTATATTTGGAGTTTTAATGGTGTGGTTTTATCTGAAACCGATAAAATAAAGATTAAAAGTAATGAGGTAACACGTATTACTTTTAATAATTTAACCATGATGCACCATCCTTTGCATTTACACGGTCACTTTTTTAGAGTATTAAATAAAAATGGAGATTATTCTCCTTTAAAACATACTGTAAATGTACCACCAATGAAAGAGGTAACCATCGAGTTTTATGGCGATGAGTATGGCGACTGGTTTTTTCACTGTCATATTTTGTACCATATGATGAGTGGCATGACACGAATTATTAGTTACGATACGCCAAGAGACGAAAGAATGAAAGCCTATCCAATCAATAATTTAATAAAAGAAAGCAATCTTTATTATTCTTGGGGAATGGTTGATGTTGCCTCTCATATGACAGAGTTAAACTTAGTGACTTCAAACTACAGGAATCAATTTAATGTCATGGCAGAATACGGCTGGAATAAAAATTTAGAAGCCGAAGCAACTTACGAGTATTATTTACACGATTATTTAAGAGTGTTCGGTGGTGTAAATATTGAAAATGAATTAGAAGATAGTTTAGAAGAAGTAAATACAACAGCTATTGTTGGTTTACGGTATTTAACACCTTATTTATTTAGTCTTGATGTTCGTTTAGATAATGAATTACGACCACAAGTAGGTTTAAGTCGTGAAATTATGGTGTTTCCAAGAACAGCTGTTTTTGGAGAAATTGAATACCAAGCCGATTTTGGTTTAGTAAATACACTACCACAAAATTCAAATTTTGAAAAAGAATTAGTTTGGAGTGCTGGTGTTGAATATTTACTGTCAAAAAACGCATCGTTAATGGCGAGTTACGATAATCGCTTTGGCGCTGGAGGCGGATTATCTTTAAGATTTTAAAAACAATATAATTACTAAAACCATTTTATTATGAAAAATCATGACATGAAAAAAAACAGTTACACAAAATTTATTTTAATGTTAGTGGCTTCATTTATAGCTATGTATATAACCATGTATTTAAATACTTATGCAATAGACCATGTTTACTTTAGTTTAACTCGTTTTTACATGAGTTGCTTAGGTATTGCAGCAATGGCTATAATTATGTTTGTTGCTATGCGCAACATGTACCAAAACAAGAAGAAAAACATTGCTATTGTTTTAGGTAGTATTATTCTGTTTTTTGGAGCCTTAACCTTAGTAAGAATACAAAAACCAATAGTTGGAGATATTTTATGGATGAAAGCCATGATACCTCATCATTCCATTGCCATCTTAACAAGCAGTAGAGCAGATATAAAAGATCCAGAGGTTAAAAAATTAGCTGAGGACATCATTAAAGCTCAAGAAAGAGAAATTGAAGAAATGAAAGCAATGATTGAGCGTTTACAAAACGCTAAATAATTTAAAAAAACAAATAAAATGAAACACACATATAAAATCGCAGGTATGACTTGTGGCAACTGTAAAGCATCAGTTGAAAAAATACTTAATGACATGGAGCATGTAATTCATGCTTCGGTAGATTTGGCTAATGAAGAAGCCACTGTAGAAATGTCTCAACATATAAAAATGGAAACATTTCAAAAGGCATTACCAGAAAAATATTCCATTTCTGAAAAGAAAGAACAAAACGTATTTTCTTCAGTAACCAATGAAGAAGAAAAAACAGACTTACAAAAACTAAAACCACTATTTCTAATTATAGGTTATATAACCATAGCTTCTATACTTTTACATTATAAAAATTGGGATTGGAGTGGTTTTATGCTCGATTTTATGGGTCTATTCTATATTGTATTTAGCTTCTTTAAAATTTTAGATTTAAAAGGTTTTCCAGAATCTTTTAAAATGTACGATCCATTGGCCAAAGCCATTCCTGCTTACGGAAAAGTGTATCCTTTTATTGAGGTTGCACTTGGTCTCATGTTTTTAATGCGTTTTCAAATTCCTTTCGCTTTAATAATTACCATAATAATTTTAGGAATAACAACAATTGGTGTCACTAAAACGCTGTTAGATAAAAAATCTATTCAATGTGCCTGTTTAGGTACAGCTTTAAACTTACCAATGACTAAAGCCACTTTTATAGAAAATACTATTATGATAGTAATGGCAGTAATTATGCTAATAAACATATATATTTAATGAGAAAGCTATTATTTATTATACTATTAGTTCCGTTTTTAACATGGTCGCAAACCCAGCTAAAAGGTGTGGTTTTTGAAGACAATGCAAACAGGACACCGCTTCCAGGCGCCAATGTGTTTTGGTTGGACACCAAAGTTGGGAATGTTACAGATTTTAACGGAAACTTTACCATTCCATACAAAAAAGAATATCGGAAATTAGTGATAAGTTATGTTGGTTTTAAAACAGATACTTTAACTATTATAGAGCCAAAGCCAATTAAACATTATTTAAAACCAACGAGTGAGTTGGATGAAATTAAAATAACTTCAAGGAATAAAGCTACGGCAACTTCTTATTTGTCTTCGCAAAATATTATGACGATTAGTAGTGATGAGTTACTTAAAGCTGCTTGTTGTAATTTATCTGAAAGCTTTGAAACCAATCCTTCCATCGATGTTAACTTTGCCGATGCCGTAACTGGTACGCGACAAATAAAAATGTTAGGTTTAACGAGTCCGTATATATTAATTGCTACCGAAAATATTCCTTCTATTCGTGGTGCCTCTCAAGCTTTTGGGCTTAGTTTTATTCCTGGTACTTGGGTAGAAAGTATTCAAATTACTAAAGGCGCAGGAAGTGTGGTTAATGGTTACGAAAGTATTGCTGGACAAATAAATACAGAGTTGGTTAAGCCCACAACCGACGATAAATTATTTGTAAATCTGTATGGAGCAAGTAGCACAAGATTAGAGCTCAATACCCATTTTAACACTAAAGTTAGTGATAGATGGGACACAGGTTTATACCTTCATGGTAATACTCATAATAAAAAACACGATGTCAATAATGATGGTTTTATAGATATGCCACTTTATAACCAAGTCAATGTTATGAACCGCTGGCAATACACAAATCCAGAAAAAGGCTTTGTTAGTTTTATTAATTTAAAATATTTAAACGATAATAAGGAATCTGGAGAAATAGATTTTAACCCAGATAACAATAGACTATCTCCTAATTCTGTGCTTAGTGGAGACGAGGTTTGGGGAAGTGAAATCGATACAGAACGCTATGAGATTTCAGCAAAATTGGGTTACGTAAATCCAGAATTGCCATGGCAAAGTGTTGGCGTACAAGCTGCTTATAGCGGACATAAACAAAACTCATATTTTGGCTTAAATGTCTACGATATAGAACATAACAGTTTATATGCAAATGTTATATATAACTCTATTATAAGCGACTCAAGACACAAAATAAAAACAGGATTGAGTTATACTTACGATCATTATAATGAACTTGTAAATCTTACCAATTATAATAGAAACGAAAATTCTATTGGCGCTTTTTTTGAGTATAATTATTTTAATTTAGACAAGCTAAATGTGACTGCTGGCTTAAGAATAGACAGGCATAATTTATTAGGTACTTTTATAACACCACGATTGCATTTTAAATACACTACCTGGGAAAAAGGTGTGTTTAGAGCCTCCGTAGGAAGAGGTAAACGTAGCGCTAATATTTTTGCGGAAAATCAAAAATTATTCTCTACATCAAGAGTTATAAATATTCTGGATAATTCTGGCAACATTTATGGTTTAGACCCAGAAATTGCATGGAATTATGGTGTGTCTTTTTTACAAGGATTTAGAGCATTGGGTAGAAAAGGAGAAGTAATATTTGATTTTTACAGAACAGACTTTAAAAATCAGGTAGTTGTAGATTATGAAAATGCTCAGGAAGTAAATTTCTACAACCTAAAAGGTAATAGCTATGCCAACAGTTTTCAGGTTGAAGTTAATTACGAGCCTTTTAATAGTTTTGATGTGCGTTTAGCATACAAAAATTACGATGTTAAAACGCAGTACAATTCTGGTGAGTTAGAAAAACCTTTAACACCTAAACATCGTTTTTTCGCTAATACTTCTTATGAAACACATTTAGCTGAAGGAGATTCAAAACAATGGAAATTTGATGCCACCTATAATTGGTTGGGAGCACAGCGTTTTTCATCAACACAAGATAATCCTGTGCAATATCAATTACCAGATTATTCACCTACTTTAGCAACGCTTAACGCTCAAGTAACAAGAGTATTTTCTCCAAAATTTGAAATTTATTTAGGAGGAGAAAACATAACCAATGTTAGACAAAATAATCCTATAATTTCTGCAGATAATCCTTTTGGCTCAAGTTTTGATACTACATTTGTATATGGCCCAATTTTTGGATCAAATTATTATGCAGGATTGAGATATAAAATTAAATAACTTATACTTTTAAAAATAAAAAAACTAATAATTAAAAATTATAAATATGAAATCTATTAAAATACTAAAGAACACCGTAATAGCTTTAGCCTTATTAGTAACATCTGTTACATTTGCGCAAAATAAAAACGCAAGAGCATCTATAGAAGTAGATGGTGTGTGCTTAATGTGTAAAAAGAGAATTGAAAAGGCAAGTTTAAACACCAAAGGTGTTAAGTCTGCCATTTGGGATGTACAAACACATGAACTAAAACTAATTTTCGACGAGCGTAAAACAAACCTTGAAACCATACAAGAAAGTATAGTTTCAGTAGGTCATGATACTAAAGAATTAAAGGCGACAGATGAGGCATATAATTCTGTACACCCATGTTGTAAATATCGTGATGAGGAAGTCATCGACGATCATAAAAAATAAACTTTCAAATTTAATGTTGTCACTGGTTGGCAACTCATTATAGAGTTAAAAGCCTATCTCCCGATAATTATCGGTGAGAGGGGCTTTTTTATTCTGTCTATTTTGAAATAACAGCAATTTAGTCTGTGCTCATACCTACTCTATCTCAAGTACTTTTTGTAGTTTTACTGCATGCCATATAGAATATATGTTATAGAATTATCTAAACGTGTGTTTACTGAAAACGCAAAATTTAGAAAAGCAAATCCGCAATTTAATGGCGTATTACAATGTTTATACGTAGGTATGACGAGTAAAACACCAAAAGAACGCTTTCTACAGCATAAAACAGGCTATCGAAACAAAAAGGGACATAAATTGTCGTCTAATATTGTGGAAAAATACGGTATGTATTTAAGGCCAAGTTTATACAATCATATAGACCCGATTTCTAACCGAACCGAAGCGCTTAAGGCCGAAGCAGCATTGGCTTTAACCTTAAAAAGACAACGCTATGCAGTGTGGTACAATTAAATGATAAATATTTCATTTTCTCATCCTTTTTAGATTACTATCATCAAAATTCTACGTCTATTTTTTATTAATTTAATAATAGAACTCCTAATTTTTTATGAAATTCAAAAAATTATAATATATTTGGTAAACCAATTTGGTTAACCAATTTATATTTAACATGATTAGTATCCTAAAACACACGTTTAAATTTGCTCTCATATTTTTAATGTTGGCTCCAATTACATCATGTTCTACAGATAATGAAGACACTCCAGTACCAATTACTCAGGAGGCTGATGACGAAGAAAACAATGACGATGATGACGACCAACCAATTGTTTATGCAGATATCGATTTTACAAATTGGAAAGTCACACTGCCTGTAGATGAGAATAATAATGGCAGTCCGGATGAATACCAACCATCACAGCTCATTAATTATGGTTATCAAACGCTAACTGCGGTACAGCCGTTTATGTATGACGATATACAAGACGCTTCTCTTGTGTTTTACACCTATCCAGAATCCTCAACCACAAACAGTTCGTTTTCACGAACGGAGTTAAGAGAATTAATTAACACCTCTAATTCTGGCGATAACTGGACATTGGCAACTGGAGGGGAAATGATTGGAAGACTAAAAGTTGAATCTGTTTCTGTAAATAATGAATCGTCCAGCGACGACTATCATAAGGTTATTGTTATGCAAATTCATGGTATTATATCTGAAGAAGATATGAACACGCACGGCTTTTCCTCGAATAATGGTCCTCCGTTAATTAAAATATACTGGAAAGATGGCTTTGTTTGGTGCCATAAAAAATCACTAGTTGACGAAAACACAACAGGAGATGCTTTATTAGATACTTCAAGCAATACATGGGAAGATATAAAAGTAAATTTAGGCTACGTTGGCTATCAGGCTTTCGACTTTAGAATTAAAGCTTCAACTGCCAGAATTGAAGTTCAGCTTAATGACCAAGATCCATTTATATATCAGGATGTTAGCTTAGACAAGTGGCCTTTCGAAAATTACTTCAAAGCTGGAAACTATTTAACATCAACACATCCAGAGGCCTTTTCTTATGTAAAATATTATCAATTATCCCTAACACACTAACAATAAATAAATTTAAAAATCATGAAAATAAAATTACTTCTACTAACAATTCTTTTCGCAAGTTTTGCTTATTCACAATCGACACTTACACTAGGTACAGATACCTCCTCATCTGCCACCAGAGGCCCTTTTCAACGTTCAGATAGCGGATCAAGTTCTGTATTTTCTCGCGCAAGTATTTTTTATTCTGCAACAGAATTAGCTCCTTTATCACCTTCTGCAACTATATCTCAAATCAATTTCGATTTGGGTTCTACAAATATCATAACAGCTTCAGGAGATGCTACAATGGTTGTTTATATGAGAAATTCCAGTGCAACAGAAGTCGTTGCTGTAGATAGTACCTGGGACGATGCTATAAATGGTGCTACAATAGTTGGCACATACACCTTTAACACATCCAACAATTTTCCTGGCGCCGAAGGGTTTATGAGTTTTGTATTGTCTACACCATTCAGTTACACAGGCGGTGCTTTAGAAATCGCTGTAGACTGGGATTGTTCTAACTTGGTAGCTGCAGATCCAGGACAACCAAACTTATTATTTTCTGGTAACGGTTCTTTAAACTGGCATTGGACTCCTACAGCTCACCAATCGCTTAATTACAGAGCTGGATCGTCTTCTGCACCAAGCACATTAACATCAAGAAAAGCTGAGCGCGTAAATACTGAAATTGTTTATTCTGGTGCCACTACTCCACCAACAGTTGGTCAGGTTATTGGACAATTTCCAGAAATGGATGGTGGCATGGAAGCACAAACTGCAGATGCTACCATGAATTCTGCAGGAAGTGGGCAAGTTGATACTGCACAAACCGAATGGACAGTTTCTTCAACAGGTAACTCATCGGTTTATGAAATGACCGATGACGCATCATTAGCAAGAACAGGCACCTTTTCTGCCGCTTGGGCTGTTGCTTCGGGAGCTAATAATGTTCGTATGCAATCACCATCACCAACAAGTCCTACAATTCAGCCTGATACAGAATATACAGTTCAATACTTTTATTCTGCACCAACAGATCCAGGAGATGATTTAGATGCTGGTATTTATTTAAATAATACTAATGGAGGTGTTGCAAGTAACACTACAGATGTTACTCCATTTGCAGCAAATACCTATACAAAAACATACAGAACTTTAACTACAGGCTCTGTTTTTAATGCCTCGAATTGGGCTGTAGCTCGACTTGATGGTGATGATAACGGATACACAGACACAGTACGTATTGATGATTTTGTGGTATATGCAGGACCTTATGATGACACTTTACCAAACGATCCAACGGCTGGAACCTATGCAAACAATGCCGGAACAGCTTCAATTGGTTGGACTGCACCTTCTGGCGGTGTTGATGGTGGTGGTTATGTAGTTGTTAAATATGCAACAATGCCAAATGCAGATAACGATCCTAATCAAAATGGTATTTACCAATTTGGTAGTACTACTACAAATGGAACTGGTGGTTTAACTGGAACGGTTGCTTATATTGGTACAGACACCAATTTTACAGATACATATGCAGCTGGTACTTATTATAAAATTTATGCTGTGGATAAAGCGTTTAATTATTCTAATGAAATAGTAGTTTCCGATGCTACTTTAAGCGTGGTTGAAAATACAATTGAAGGCATTAAAATATATCCTAATCCAGCAAGCGATATTCTTAATATTGAAATGATAAATGCTGAAAATATTTCTACAGTAGAAATATTTAATATTTTAGGTGAGCAGGTTTTAAAATCTGAATTAAACAATAATAAAATAAATGTCTCAGAATTATCAAAAGGAATGTACTTAGTTAAAATAATTTCTGAAAATGGGAATGAAGGCATTAGAAAAATAATAATAAAATAATATTTGAATTGTCTATTAAACCTAATGTTTACATTAAGTCTTTTAGTTTTTAAAAGACTTTTTGTTTTCATTATTACTTAGACAAAAATCCTCTAATTAAATTTTTATGAGAACAATAATCGTATTCTCCATTGCATTGCTATTTTTTGCTTGTGATAAACAATCAAAAACAAATAACGCTTTAATTTCAAATGTTGAAGCGCTAAACGATGCTTTAGAAAAGGCTAAACCAGGAGACGTATTAGTTTTAAAAGATGGTATTTACAAAGATGTTCAAATTAAATTTAGAGGAAAAGGTACAAAAGACAACCCTATTACATTAAAAGCAGAAACTCCAGGAAAAGTATCTATTGAAGGGCAATCGTATTTAAAATTTGGAGGTGAATATTTAACAGTTGAAGGGTTGCATTTTAAAAATGGCTATTCACCATCTAATGCAGTTATAGAATTTAAAATTAAAAACAAAGATTCTATAGATGATATAGCCAACAATTGTAAAGTCACTAACTGCGTTATCGAAGATTTTAACAAACCAAAGCGTGACGAAGACGATTTATGGGTGTTGTTTTGGGGAAGACACAATGAATTAAGCAATTGTTACATCGCAGGGAAAACCAACAGAGGACCAACCGTTAGAGTGAGTATTGCAGGTGTAGAAAGCATTAAAAACTATCATAAAATTGTAAATAATCATTTTGGACCAAGACCTGTAAAGGGTGGCCCAAGTGGTGAAACCATTCAGTTGGGAGATAGTTACACCTCTATGTCTCCAAGTCACACTTTAGTTGCCAATAACCTGTTTGAAGAATGTAATGGTGAAGTTGAAGTCATATCCAGTAAAACCAATTTTAACGAGTTTAGAAATAACGTATTTTATAAAAGTGAAGGCTCTTTGGTAACTCGTCATGGTAATTATTCATTAATAGACGGTAACTATTTTATAGGTGATGGTATAAATGAAAATATTGGCGGCATACGTATTATTAATACAGGACATTGGGTTACTAATAACTACTTCTACAACCTAAAAGGGAAAAGCTTTAGAAGTCCGTTGGCTGTAATGAATGGGATTCCAAAATCACCATTAAATCGTTACAATCAAGTGACTGACGTTGTGGTAGCCTATAACACCTATGTAAATTGTAGCTCGCCTTGGCAATTTGGTGTAGGTACAAATATTGCACAGGCAGATGTGTTACCTCCATCTGAAATTCGTTCCGCAAGAGCCATTAGAACAACGGTTGCCAATAACGTCGTTTATAATGAAAAAGGCTTAGAGCAAATAGTCGTTGAGAACGATAAAGCAGATGGTGTCATGTTTAAAAATAACATTGTAGATAATCAAGGTGTTCCTTTTAATAATTTTAATGGTGGTTTAATTGAAGCCTCTTTAGAATTAAATAAAGTTTCCGATAATATTTTTATCCCAACAGGAATTCCTAACGATTTTGAAGCTTATAACGGTTTCGATTTTAATACCATTGAAACCGATTTATTCGGAAATTCAAGAACAGACAGTAAGCATGTAGGTGCTGTTGTAGGTGTTGATTTCGAAAATCCAAATATTTTAGATAAATCTAAATACGGAACCTCATGGTTTTCAAATGAACTTGAAGATAAAGAACCGACAACGCATAATGTGACAAAAGCAGAAGAGCTTCAAACTAAAATAAATGAAGCGGAGAATGGTGACGTTATTGCTTTAGCGGAAGGTGTTTTTAATCTAAACAAATCTTTAGTTATAGATAAAACTATTACCATCCAATCGCAAGGCGACAATAAAGCGCAACTTGTTTTTTCCGGTGAAGCGAATACACCATTATTCTCTTTAGAATCTAAAGGAAAGCTTACTGTAAAAAACTTAGATTTAAAAGGTAACCATTCAAATTACGCCTTTGCCAGTTTAAATGAGAATATGTCTAACCATTTTGGTTTAACCGTTGTAACTACTGAAATAAGCGATTTTAATTATGTGCTAAAAGTATATAAAGAATCCTTTGCAGAGCGTATCACGTTTGAAAACACATCGATTTCCGATTGTGAAAACGGCATTGAACTTTCCGAAGAAACAAACGATAAAGGTGACTATAACACCGAATATTTAACTATAAATAACTGCAACTTCAATAACGTAAAACAAAATGTTGTGGATTACTACAGAGGTGGTTACGACGAATCTACTATTGGTGGAAATCTTCTAATTACCAACAGCACATTTACAAATTGTGGTGCAAAAGAGAAGAACAAAAGGTTATTTAACCATAACGGAATTGTAAATGTAAAAATCAATAACAACACCTTTAAAAATAACAACGTAAAGTTTGTGTCTATTCTTTGGGGTGCAAAAAACAACTCAGCATCAGATAATACACTAATCAATTCTGGACTAATTAAAACCGAAGAAAACTTAGTCATGACACTAATGTATTAAACATTCCTGCGAAAGCAGGAATCTCATAAACTGTAATAAAAACGACTAAAATGAAAAAATCGCTATTTACCTTAGTTATACTTGTTTCAATCTTTTCATGTAAAAACGAAACAAAAAAGACTGAAAACAAAGCTGAAGTTGAAAATCAAAAAACAGTAAAATACCCAAGCGACGTCATTCCATTTATGGACCAATGGAAAATTCTCTTAGGTGATGGAACCTATGTTGACGATTTGGTAAACTACCAAAAAGACGATTTCTTTTATGTTGAAAATGAAAACGGAATAGATTGGGTAGTTTATAAAACACCAAATTCTGGTATTACATCCAGAACATCAAAAAACACAAGAACGGAATTAGGCCAGAAGGCACATTGGATACCAGAAACGGGTGGAAAATTAACAGGAACGCTAAAAGTACAACACGTGTCAACCACAGGAGATGCGACGAGAGCATCTTCCTATTCTGTGGTTATCGGTCAAATTCATAGCGACGAAGGACACGAAAATGAGCCACTTAAAATCTTCTACAAAAAATTCCCAGGTCAAACCAAAGGATCTGTATTTTGGAACTACGAAATCAATCCAAAAGGTAGTAATGACGGACGGTTCGATTTTTCCACAGCAGTTTGGGGACATGATTTTTCTGTAGTTGGCACAGACGCAACAACGTATCCTGAAGAACCAAAAGATGGCATTGCTTTAGGCGAAGAATTTAGTTACGAAGTCAATGTACACAAAGGCATCATGTACTTAACATTTACCAGCGAAGGTCACGACACTATAACATTTACGAAGAGTTTAATTAAATCCGATTTTCCTACGAAAGCAGATATTCCGCAGCAGGTCATAGACAATTATTCTTCAAGACGAGAGGTGAGTGAAGAAAGAGAAATTGCATATGCTGGAGAAATGAATTATTTTAAACAAGGTGCGTATAACCAAGCAAATGGAGAATCCACCAAATCGGAAACCTATGGTGGTGACATTAATAAACAATATGAAAACGGAAGTTATGCTGAGGTTTGGTTTAAAGAAGCAACCGTAGGCAAAAGCACTGAACCAAATTAAGTTTGAAAAGGTCAATTAATTGCAAATAAGTTTGTCAGGTTGAGCGCAGTCGAAACCTCTCAGTGTACTTTTCATTTTAAAAATTAAAAATGTTGAAAAAAGTAATATTTATAATGGGAGTTTCGGGTTGTGGAAAAAGCACCATCGGAAAACGATTAGCCCAAGAATTAAATATTCCTTTTTTTGATGGAGACGATTTTCATCCTGAAGCTAACATCAAAAAAATGTCAAGTGGACAACCTTTAAATGATGATGATAGAAAAGGTTGGTTAGAAACATTAAATGATTTAGCTAAAAAGGAACTTAAAACCAACAGTTGTGTTATTGTGTGTTCGGCATTAAAGCAAAAGTATCGAGACATTTTAAGTTTGCATATTGAAAGTCGAACCAAATGGGTGTATTTGTCTGGAACATTCGACCAGATTTTCGATAGATTAAAGAATAGAACTGATCATTTTATGCCTTCAACGTTGTTAAAATCTCAGTTTGACACCCTTGAAAAACCGGAAAACGCCATTACAATAGATATCAGTTTAAAACCTGAAGAAATTATAGATGAAGTGAAAAATCGATTAGAAAATAAATTGGAATTTGGATTATTTGGCTTAGGTGTTATGGGAAAAAGCCTATGTCGAAACTTAGCTAATAACGGTTTTAAAATCGCGATGTTCAATAGGCATGTCGATGGTATTGAAGTTGATGTTGCTAAAAACTTTAAAACAGAGCATCCCGAATTATCCGAGGCTACTACTTTCGATAATATTTCAGCATTTGTAAATGCATTACAAACGCCAAGAAAAATCATGCTTATGGTGAATGCAGGCAAAACCATTGATTATGTTATAGAAGATTTACTTCCGCATTTATCTAAAGACGACATTATTATTGACGGTGGAAATTCCAACTACAAAAAAACTAAAGAGCGCTTCGAGTATTTAAAAACCAAAGGCATTCATTTTATAGGAACTGGTGTTTCTGGCGGCGAAGAAGGTGCGTTAAAGGGACCATCCATAATGCCAAGTGGAGATGTTGAAGCCTATAAAAACGTACAAAAATATCTCGAAACAATTTCGGCTAAAGACAAAAACGGTTTGCCTTGTTGCTCTTATGTTGGACCCGAAGGCAGTGGCCATTTTATAAAAATGGTACACAACGGTATTGAGTATGTAGAAATGCAATTACTTGCAGAAGTTTCTACAATTTTGGAAGCTTTGGGTCAAAATCCAGATAAAGTAGCCCTTACATTAGAATGCTGGAGAGACAAAGCCGATAGCTATTTATTAGATATTACAAGCACTATTTTTAGAAAAAAAGAGGGTAAAGATTGGTTAGTAAAAAAAGTATTAGATAAAGCAGGTAATAAAGGCACAGGTAACTGGACTACGATTGCCTCGGCAGAATTAGGAGTACCCAGTACACTAATTGCTTCTGCCCTATTCTCCAGATACATTTCGTTTTACAAAGAAGAACGTGTTTTGTTAAGTAATACATTTAAAAAAACAAATGTTTCAGAATTAAACATAAGTACTAACGAAGTATTAGAAGCCTATCAATTTGCTCGAATTGTAAATCATTATCAGGGTTTTAAATTAATTGCAGAAGCCTCAACTAAATATTCTTGGAATTTAAATTTAAGCGAGATATCGAGAATCTGGACAGGCGGTTGCATTATTAAATCTACATTAATGCACGAATTGGTTGCTGTTTTTAAAAACACCTCAAACATATTAACCAATCTTACAATAGCTAGCTCGCTTAAAAAATATAAGTCATCGGCTAAAAAAGTGGTGTCGCAATCTGTATTAAATGAGTTAGCAACGCCTGCATTATGTGAAGCCCTTCAATTTTTTAACGGCATGACAACAGCATCATCTTCCGCAAATGTAATACAAGCGCAACGTGATTATTTTGGAGCACATACCTACCAGCGTAACGATGATGATTCAGATGCTTTTTATCACACAATATGGGAATAGTTCAAAACATATAAATTATTAAAAATCATGTCAGAATCTAAAGCGAATACTTCTATATTAAAAAAAATTATTGCGATCATCTTAGGTTTTGGTCCTGGAATTTTTGCAATAGGCTATACTATTGGCACAGGTAGTGTGACATCTATGATAGTTGCAGGAAGTAAATTTAATATGCAATTACTTTGGGTGCTACTTTTAAGTTGCTTATTCTCAGGTATTTTAATGTTTGTTTATGGAAATTATGGCTTAATTACTGGAGAAACCGCGCTTTACGGGTTTAAAAAACATTTAAAATTTGGAAAAGCACTGGCAATACTAATTATTATTGGTGTTACGTTTGGTCAATGGAATTCCCTAATGGGAATTTTAGGAATTTCATCCAACATTATTTTCGAAATACTAACATTAAATTTTGAAGGCTTAGCGAGCTATAAATATGAAACCGTTTTAATAATAGCCATCGTAATAATTATTACTTTTTATTTATTAATGCTCGTTGGGAAGTACACTTTTTTCGAGAAAATACTGGTTATTTTTGTAACATTAATGGGTTTTTCGTTCTTGCTATCTTTATTTTTTGTGCAACCGCTTCCTTTAGATGTTGTTAAAGGCTTAGTGCCAACCATTCCAAAAATCCCTGGAGGTAAAATGTTAGTTGCTGCCTTTGTTGGTACTACTATGGCAGCTGCAACTTTTTTATCGCGACCGCTATTTGTAAAAGGTAAAGGCTGGAGCATAGAAAATTTAGCGCAACAAAAAAAAGATGCTATAACAGCAGCCGTTTTAATATTTATAATAAGTGGTACTATTATGGCTGTAGCTGCTGGCGCTTTGTTTTATCAAGGTAAAGAAGTTACGCATGTATTAGATATGGCAAATACCTTAGAACCTGTAGCAGGAAAGTGGGCTGTTACTATTTTCTTTTTTGGCGCATTAAGCGCTGGTTTGTCTTCTATATTTCCCTGCTTGTTAATAGCTCCTTTATTAGTTGCCGATTATCAATCTGGAACGCTGGATACCAATTCTAAACAATTCAGAATTATTACTGCTATAGCGTGTCTGGTTGCTTTAATTGGTCCTGCTTTTGGAGCAAACCCAATTGAAATTCAAATTCTATCCCAAGTATTTAATGTATTTGTTCTACCATTGGTAATATTAGGGATAATTATACTAGTTAATAGCAAAAAAATTATGAAAGGCTATGAAACTAATATCTTCGTTAATACTGGGCTATTCGCAGCATTGCTTTTCTCTTTAATCATTTCTTATAATGGAATTCTCGCTTTAACAGAATACTTTTAAGAAATCGATATTTTTTATTATAATTTTTTATTAAAAATATAATTTCTATATTTGGTAAACCAATCTGGTTAACCAATTATGATATAATCACCATGTTAATTATTTAGATTTTGGTTACATTAACAAAAAGGATGATTAATTGATTTTATGAAAAAGAATTTTACATTTTTATTAATATTAGTTTTAACTAATTACGCTTTTGCACAAACAAACTTCGAAAAAGGTTACTACGTTAATAATGCAGGTGATACTATTAACTGCTTAATTAAAAACAGTGATTGGAAAGATAATCCAACAGACTTTGAATATAAAATTCAAGAAAGCGATGTGCCAAAAACAATGGACATAGTTCTAGTAAAAGCATTTGTAATTACTAATATCTCAAAATATATAAGAGCAAAAGTTGACATAGATAGGTCGTCTGACGATCTTGATAAACTCACTAACAACAGAGCGCCAGCTTTTAAAGAGGAATCACTTTTTTTAGAGGTTTTAATTGAAGGAGATGCTAATTTATATTTTTATGAAGATGGAAATTTAACCCGATTCTTCTTTAATTTACAAAATTCAGACATCGAACAACTTGTCTATAAAAGTTATTTAAGAGACACCAAAGTTATTGCAGAAAACGATTATTATCAACAACAACTATTAAATAGTTTAACCTGTCAAACTAAAAATTATAAAAAACCTAAAAACTTAGAGTACAAAAAAAACGATCTTATAAAAGTTTTTAAAGATTATAATTTGTGTACCAATTCTGAAATAACAAACTACAATGAAAAGAAAAAAAGAAAACTATTTTATTTAAGAGGTAAAGCTGGAGTTGCCTATACGTCACTTCAGGTAACAAATCCTTCTTCAGAATTTAGAAATGTCTCATTTAATAGCAAGTTATCTCTTAGATTAGGTTTAGAGGCTGAATTTGTTCTTCCTTTTAACAATAATAAATGGTCCCTTTTTACAGAACCAGGTTTTCAAAACTACACTACCACAAAACATGTAGTTAACGAGGAGGTGGTAGGTATTTTTAATAATTTTAATGTTGATGTTAATTTCAAAACCTTTGAGTTCCCTATAGGAGTAAGACATTATTTTTTCTTAAATAATCATTCTAAACTGTTTGTTAATGGTGCCTACAAATTAAAGTTTACAGGGAATTCTAATATTAAATACAGTACTGGAGCTGTTTTAGAAATTAAAAACGCCAATACTTACGAATTTGGCTTAGGGTATAACTATAAAAATAAATGGAGTATAGAGTGTAGGTACGCACTTACTTCAAATATTTTGGGTAATTATCAAACCTATTTATCAACTTATAAAAATTCATCTGTAATCATTGGATACAACATATTATAAATAATATTTAAATGAAACTATATAAACTCATCCTATTCCCAGTATATTTAATTTGTGTATTAGTTGCGTGTAAGGAGCAAAACACTACTGCTTCAGGTACTGATTCTAAAACAGAATTAATTAGTGAACATCCTAAATTAATTCTTACCGCTCAGGGTGTAAAAGACATTAGAGCACAACTTGGCAATATTCCAATTTTTGATAACACTCTAAAAAATGTTAAAGCAGAAGTTGATGCTGAAATAGCCCAAGGAATAGAAACACCCATACCAGTAGATTATTCTGGAGGTTACACACACGCAAGGCATAAACGTAATTTCCTAGTATTACAAAAAGCTGGTGTGTTATACCAAATTTTAGACGACGAAAAATATGCCAAATACGTTAAAGACATGCTTATGCAGTATGAGGCAATGTACAAAACCTTGCCACTGCACCCAAAAACACGATCGTACGCAAGAGGTAAATTATTCTGGCAATGCCTAAACGATTCTAATTGGTTGGTGTATGTTAGTCAGGCTTACGATTGTGTCTATAATTATTTAACCGAAGCAGAACGCAACACCTTAGAAACAAATCTCTTTAGACCATTTGCAGACCACATTTCTATAGATAGTCCGCAGTTTTATAACCGTGTTCATAATCATAGTACCTGGGGCAATGCAGCGGTTGGTATGATTGGTCTTGTAATGGATGACGAGGAACTCATACAACGCGCATTGTACGGAATTAAAGGAGCAGATTTAAACAAAACGGCAAAAGATGACGATGGTGGTTATATTAATAAAGACGGGAAAGCTGGTTTCTTAGCCAATATTGAAGAACCCTTTTCTCCCGATGGTTATTATACCGAAGGACCATATTACCAGCGTTATGCCATGTATCCTTTTTTAATTTTTGCCGAAGCATTAGAAAATGTAAAACCAGATTTAAAAATTTTCGAATACAAAGATGGTGTACTCTTAAATGCTGTAAATGCTTTATTAAATTTATCTGATGCAGATGGTGAATTCTTTCCACTTAACGATGGGCAAAAAGGAATGTCTTACTATTCCAGAGAATTAGTTACAGCAGTCGATATTGCCTACCATAATGGTAATCAAGATCCTGGTTTATTAAGTATTGCCAAACAACAAGATCAAGTATTACTTGATGATTCGGGATTTGCAGTTGCAATTGGTATTAAAGATGGAAAGGAAAAGCCATTCAATAAAAAATCTATTAACCTATCTGATGGGCCAGATGGTACACAAGGCGGAGTTGGTATTTTACGAAACGAAGATTTAGAATTGGTTTTTAAGTACGCCGCACAAGGTTCAAGTCATGGGCATTACGATAAATTATCTTACTCACTGTACGAAAATGGCGAAGAAATTATTCAGGATTATGGCTTGGCACGTTTTGTAAATATCGAACAAAAAGGTGGTGGCAATTACCTAAAGGAAAATAAAACCTGGGCTAAACAAACCATTGCACATAATACAATTACTCAAAATGAAACATCTCATTTTAATGCGGACTATGAAATAGGGAGTCAAAACCATTCAGTATTACATTATTTTTCTTCAAATAACGATACTGTGCAGGTAATAAGTGCAAAAGAAAAAAATGCGTATCCTGGTACAACGTTATTACGTACAATGGCAATTATTAAAGATGAAGAATTTCAAAAGCCATATATGTTGGATATTATGAAGGTAACTTCTACTAAGACCAATCAATACGATTTTCCATATTACTTCTTAGGGCAGGTATTACAAACCAATTTTGAATACGAGACGCCAAAAACTTTAAAAGCTTTAGGAACTAAAAATGGTTACCAACATTTGTTCTTAGAGGGTTCAGGTAAAGCATTATCAAAAAATACCAAACTATCTTGGTTAAATGAAAATAAGTTTTACACACTCACAACAACTACCAATGCTAATGATGAATTGTTATTTACAAGAATTGGAGCAAACGATCCAGAATTTAATTTGCGTCGTGATGCAGCGTTTATGCTAAGAAGAAAAAACGCCAAAACCACCTCGTTTGTTTCTATTATAGAAGCACACGGCAGCTACAGTCCTGTTTCCGAATTCGCCGTAAATGCTAATAGCAGTATAAAAGACTTAAAAGTAGTTTTGGATACAGAAGATTACACTGCAATTAAAATAACCAACATTAATGGCAACACTAAACTGTTTATAACAGCAAATATTAATGCTTCAGAAAAAGCAAAACATAATGTAAAAATTAATGATAAGAATTATGAATGGTCAGGTTCTTATTATTTTAAGTAGCACAAAACGGCTGTTCAAAATTCATGCATATTAATGATAAAGAGCGACAGCAAATAACCATAAAAACAAAATAAACATATGAAACGATTTAGCGAAAAGTACGTCATTACTAAGGACATGGAATGGGAAGAACTTGGTGGAGGAGTATCAAGAAAATTTTTAGGCTACGATAACCAGATTATGATGGTAAAAGTAAAATTTGAAAAAGGAGCTTTAGGTGCTCCACATCAGCATTTTCATACACAAGCTACCTATTGTGTTTCTGGTAAGTTTGAATTTGAAATTGATGGAGAAAAGAAAATTGTAGAAGCAGGTGATGGTGTTTATATAGAACCTAATCTATTACACAGTGCCGTATGTTTAGAAGAGGGTATGTTAATAGATACTTTTAGTCCAGTAAGAGAAGATTTTTTAAGTGGTGGCAAAGTATCTTATTTTGGAAATAAATAAGATTTACTAAAATTGCTACATCTGGTTATCAGGACATTAAAAAGCAGTAATACAATTCTTACGTTTCTATCAATATTTGCTATTTTAACTCAAAACGCAACTATTTTAACATTTTTAATTTACGAAAACGTTGGAATTAACAAAATTTTATATATATTTGGTTGACCAGTTTGGTTAACCAATTTTTAAACCATCAAACTGAATCAAAAAAAAAAGGACGAGTGCACACTCATCCTTTAATTAAAAAAACTTCTGTGAAGGGAAGTAATTACATATAAAATATAATCATTGCAAAGATAATAAATCTCGATGTTTCTGTAGCAATAATTATGTTTTTAGTCAAATTAATTCAATCACTAACTAAAAACTTAAAAGACAGATTATGAATTTTAAAGTAAAATCGGCATTTTTTGTGTTGTTCTTCATGAGCTTAATTTCATTTGCTCAAAATTACACACTAAAAGGACAAGTAATTTCGGGCGACGACAATATGGCATTACCAGGTGTAAACGTCATTATTGCCGGAAGTTCTACTGGAACATCGACAGATTTCGATGGTAATTATCAAATAGAGGTAAAAGACGGTGATGTCTTACAATTTTCCTACATTGGTTATACCTCTCAATTAGTACCTGTAACAGGGCAAACTACTCAAAATGTGAGTTTGCAAATAGACGCAAATGCTCTTGAAGAAGTTGTGGTTATTGGTTACGGTACACAAAAGAAAAGTCACTTAACTGGTGCAATATCTAAGGTTGTTAACGATGACTTAGACCAAATTGCCGTATCGAGAGTAGATGACGCCTTAATTGGGCAAGTTTCTGGTGTAAACATTCAAGCAACTAATGCAGAAGCTGGTGGAGCACCTACTATATCTATTAGAGGTGTAGGATCCATAGCTGCAGACTCTGGTCCTGCTGTGGTAGTCGATGGGGTGATTGTAAACCGAGATTATCTTGGGAATCTTGATATGAATGATGTTGAATCTTTTGAGGTCTTAAAGGATGCAGCATCCGCTGCTATTTATGGTAGTGAAGGTGCAAATGGTGTTATTCTTATTACCACTAAAAGCGGTAAAGAAGGTAAAACACAATTTAGTTACCAAACCTATACAGGTTTTAAGGATGCTCATGGTAGCGACGATTACAGAAAGAGTGTTAAAGATTGGGCTGAAAAAGAATTAGCTGCAACAGGTACGCTTTCTGGCGAAACCCTATATGCACAACTTTTAGTAGCGACTACAGGCGTAGATAGAGATTGGCAAGATGTTTTCTTCGATGGAGGAACAGTTACAAGCCATTCTTTTGCAGCACGTGGAGGCTCAGAAAATACTAAATTTAGCACATCCTTAAGATACTTGCATGATGAAGGTGTTGTAATTACAGATGATTACAAACTTTATACTGCTAAAATAAAAGTAGATTCTAAATTAACCGACAAGCTAAAATTTGGACTTAGCGCTACACCTTCTTATACCGATCAAAGAGTGTTACCAACATCAATACACAATCCAATTCGCCAATCTCCTTGGTTGCCTATATATCATACGGCAGAAACACTTCAATTTACAGATCCAGGAGACAATATTCAAGTGGGAGACTATTTTATGGAAAATGACCTAATTAATCTGGATTTAGATAATGATGGTAATACAGAAAGACCACGTACTTCTGGAGATTCTAATCCATACGCACAATACGTGGAGAGAGAACATTATGAGTATAACACTAAGTTATTTGGATCGACCTATTTAAGTTATGAAATTTTAGATGGATTAGTAGCAAAAACATCGCTTGGTGTTACTTTAGACCAAAGAAAGAGAACACGATGGGATGGAACTAAACATCATGCATCTGGAGCAAGTAGAGCCCAGTATTATTTACAAAATCGCTACAGAAGTAGATTTATTTTAGATAACACCTTATCTTATAGTAAAGATTTTGGTAACCATGAATTTGATTTCCTTGCAGGTTTTAACGTACAACAAAGAAAAGCCGAGTTTAGTGAAATTGTTGGAAACGGTTATACTAACGACTTACTTAAAAACTTAGAAGGAGCAACTACAATTGCAGAATTTCAAGAAATAAATACCGAAACTAAAAAAGTAGGTTACTTTGGAAGGGTTACTTATGCTTACGACGATAAATATTTAGCATCTGTTTCCTTTAGACGAGATGGTAGTTCGGTTTTTGGTCCGGACTCAAAATATGGTAACTTCCCTGCAGCCTCTATTGGTTGGAATATTCATAACGAAGATTTTTTAAGTGATAGCGATTTTATTAGCAGATTAAAGCTTCGTGCAAGTTATGGTTTTACTGGTGCCGAAAACTTTAATATAGGTAACGAGGTGGTAAATACCTGGCCATATTTATCTTTATTACAAAGTTCTAACGCCATTACCAATGGTGGAATAACAAATGGTGTTTCTGCACTTAACATTGCTAATCCCGACTTACAATGGGAAGCTTCAGAAGAATTTAACCCAGCTATAGATTTCGGCTTCTTAAACAACAGAATTTCAGGATCTTTAGATTATTACAAACGTAATAGTGATGAGTTACTCTTAGGAAATCCTGTATCTTATGTTACTGGTTTTTCAACTGGAATTGTTAACTTAGGAGAAGTGCAAAATACAGGTTGGGAACTTGAACTAAGAACTAAAAACATCTCTAATGAGAAATTTTCTTGGAGTACTACCTTAATAGCCTCTACAAACCAAAATGAGTTAATTAGTTTTGGAGACTCTAACAATGCATTGATTGAAGATACTTATGGTAGAAATTCGCAATGGATTAACAGAATTGGCGAACCTATCTCTTCCTTTTGGGGTTTTGTAGTAGATGAAGAAGCTTACAATGAAACCGCTTTTAGAACGACGTATGTAGATAATCCTTGGAATAGAATTAATGGACAAGCCGACGATACTATAGTAAAAGATTTAAATGGTGATGGTATTATTACAGATGAAGACAAAACTATTTTAGGAGACCCATATCCAGATTTAGTATATAGTTTTACCAACGAATTTAAATTCGGAGATTTTGATTTCTCTTTTATGTTACAAGGTAGTTTAGGTGCTCAGGTAAATAATATTGGAGATCAATACTTCTACAATTGGTTTGGAAACAGAACCAGAAGTGGTGGAGAGGCTCAAGCAGTTGCAGATGGATTAGTACCACACGAATCATTTATTCAGGAAAAAGTATTAACAAGCGAAGTTATTGCAAGTGCAGATTACTTTTCGCTTCGTAATGTAAACCTTGGATATAACATGCCGGATTCGGTGACTTCTAAATTAGGTTTATCTGGTTTAAGAGTATATGCCACAGCTCAAAACTTACTTTACATAACCGCAGACGATTACCATGGCTTTAACCCAGAGCACGTAGATGGAGACGACCCAAGAGCTTATGGATCTCAAAGAGCAGGTACGCCTATATACAAAACTGTAACCTTCGGTTTAAACGTTGATTTTTAATTTTAAAAAAAATAAATTATGAAACATATAAAATACTTAGTCTTTGCCCTTACAGCATTTACTTTAAATTCTTGTAGTGAAGAGTTTTTAAACCCAGAACCAGATACTGTAATTACTGTAGACGCCTTTTTTCAAACTGATGAAGACGTGCTTGCGGGAATAATAGGAATCTATGATGCCATCCAAGGCGTTAATGAGAATACCGAAACAAACATTGGTAGAGCAAACAGAGGTGTGCAGTTCGAACATCTTTTAACAGAACACCGTTCTGATAATACAAGAAACGCAACATTAGAAGGCTCTAAGTCAGATTTCCACAGATATACTATTAATCCAAACAATGTAGAATCAGAGGATTATTACCAGTCTATGTACGAAATCATTTTTAGAGCAAATAACATCTTAACTTTTATCGATGTTGCAGATGTAAATAATCAAGCAAAATATGCAGCTGAAGCTCAGTTTTTAAGAGCTTATGCATATTTTAATTTAGTGAGATTATATAGTGATGTACCGTTAGTACTTACTGTTTTAGCACCAGAAGATGAAGCCGCTTTATTTACAAGAATACCAAAGGCTCAAATCTATGCACAAATAATAAGTGATTTACAAGTGGCAGTAGATGTATTAGATAATACTTTCAAATCAAGAGCTTCGAGAGCAGCTGCTCAGGCATTATTAGCTAAAGTTTATCTATCTCAGGACAATCCTAATTATTTAGGCGCACAGGTATTGTGTGAAGCTATTATTAACAGTATGGAATTCGATTTAGAAACAAATTATTCAGATGTGTTCTACAACGAATTAAACGATGAAATCATCTTTGCTATACAATATGAATTTGCGAACGCTGCAGAAAGCCAGAGTTATTCATCAGAATTTACATCAGAAGAAAGACAAGGAAGAGAAGATGGTCAGAACATTATTAATATGAATCTTAAAGCAGATTTTGATGCTTTTGGAGGAAACAGAACGCCTGTTTCTATTACAGATTTAAATGGAGACCTTGACGATGACAATAATGAAGTCGCTAAGTTTTTACCTGAAGGGTCAGATATAACTGTCTCTCCCCCAACTTATGGTTCAAACCCTCGTAATGCTGGTAATGATTTTATTGTTCTACGCTATGCAGATGTGCTTTTAATGCACGTTGAAGCCATTTTAGCAGGTGGCAATATGACTTCAAGTTCTAATGCACTTTTATCTTTTCAAAAAATAAGAAACAGAGCAGGTTTAACAGATATAGTTACCTCAATTACTAAAGATGAACTTTTAACAGAAAGAAGAGTAGAACTGGCATTCGAAAATCAACGCTGGTTCGATTTACTAAGATTTAACGTAGCAAATACAGTATTAAGTGCACATGCAAATGCCAGAGGCTATGTTTTTTCTTCAAGAGACCTATTATTACCAATACCTTCAAGAGAGATAAACCTAAGTGATGGTCTATTAACTCAAAATCCAGGATATTAATAAATAAACAATTTAACTATGAAAAATAAAGCAACTATTTTCCGTAATACAACTTTAATACTCTTAAGCATATTTACTGCTAGTTTTATTTTTAGTTGTGAGCCAGATCTTTTTCGAGATGATCTGCCAGATTCTAATTCTAAGCCAGATACTGTCTTGCCAGAAGCTAATTTTACTTACACGGCAGATGAAGTAGATTTTACTATCATTAATTTTCAAGATTTATCTTCAGAATCTAACACCTATTTTTGGGAGTTTGGAGGTGGAGTAACCTCAACCGAGCAAGACCCAACATATGCATTTCCTGGCGAAGGCACCTACCCTGTTACACTAACAAGTAGTGATTCTAACGGAGCTTCAAGTACTATAACTCTGGATGTTATTGTAGTTGAGCCAGAAGAACCAGAAGCAATAATACCAGATATTTTAGAACCTAGTTTCGAAGACAACAGTTTACCAGATGGTACTGGCGATGGTCGTGATTCTTGGAGAAATTCAGATTTAGGAGGTGTTATTCAAATTAACACAAGTTCTACGGTGCCAGATGGCGGACAAGCTGCTAAATTTCCAAGTTCAGCAGACCGTATTGGTTATCAAGAAGTTGAAGTAACACCAAATACCGACTATAGAATTACTTACACATACAGATTAGAAAATGCAGGAGGAACTTGTACCGTAGCAATTCTTGCAGGAGGTGGTTTTACAGATACCGCAACAGCAAATGCTGCAACAATAGAGTCGTTTACTGGTAGTGAATTATCGTACACCACTGTCGATTTACTATTCAATTCTGGTGCTAATAACATAATTAGTATTTTTATTACTAATACTGGCGAAGAAGCACGTGTAGATAACTTTATCGCAGAGTTACAATAAAACATTAATAGTATTTAAATGAAATTTAAACTTATAATCTTCTTTCTTTTCGCTTCAGTCTTTATAGCTAATTGCCAGTCTGCAGATAATGCTACAAGTACAGCTAATAATAAGACAAAGAAAAAAAAGAAGAAGTATAAATTACCCGATATAGATTTATCGCATTGGAAAGTTACAACACCTTCTGGCGATGGTAAAAAACCATATGAGGTTGAACCTCCCGAAATTTTAAATTACGCCACAAATGAGAAACTTATACCATACATGTATAATGACTCTACTAAAAAAGGGGCTCTAGTATTTTACGCTTACCCAAGCAAGGCTACAACAGCTAACACAAAATACTCAAGATCAGAATTAAGGGAGCAAATGGTACCAGGAGATAATAATACCAATTGGACCTTTAAGCAAGGTGGTTACATGAAAGGTAAACTTGCAATAGATGAAGTTTCAAAAGATAAGGATGGGAAATATCACAGAATTATCATTATGCAAATCCATGGACGCTTAACAAACGAACAAAGAGATTTAATTGGAGAAAAAGACAATAATGCACCTCCAATATTAAAAATATATTGGGATAAGGGGAAGATTAGGGTTAAAACCAAAGTTTTAAAAAACTTAAACGCATCAGATACCGAAATTCTTCATGAAGATGCTTGGGGAGATGACGAAGGATTTAATTTCGAACAAGAAGTAGGATTTAGAAAATTCACACTCGAAGTTAAAGTATCAGAAGGAAAAATGGTAATTGTTTTAAATAATACTGAATATAAGGTTTACGAAAATGTCCACATGACAAGATGGGGAATATTTGAAAACTATTTTAAAGCTGGGAATTATTTTCAGACAAGAGATGAAGGCGCTTTTGCTAAAGTTAGATATTATGAATTAGAGGTATCGCATTAGTATTTTAGTTTGATTAGTCTTAATATGTGCCTTTTGCTAAATTTTGCTGACCTTATTTGGTTAGGTCAGTAAGATTTAGTTTGACAAAGATTCTTATTAAATAATCTATTGCTTTATATTTGTTTAAACAAGTAAAATGAGCTGGTTAACCAATTAAAACATGAAATTAGAAATACTCACAAAATCTGAAAATTTAAATGTTCAAAACACTATCATTTCCAAGATTGGGAAACTAATAAATGATAAAAATCTTGAGCCAGGTGAAAAATTACCTTCTGAACGTACACTTTCTGAAAAATTTGAAGTGTCGAGAAGTAATGTTAGAGATGCCATTCAGAAATTAGAATTTTATGGCATTTTAAAATCCATTCCGCAGAGCGGTACTTTCGTTGCTAACATAGGTAGTATTGCAATAAACGGAATGATTGAAGACATTCTTAGATTAGATGAGCCAGACTTTAAATCGCTGGTTGAAACCCGTATTTTATTAGAACTAAAAACATCAAGATTAGCAGCCATTAGAAGAACAGAAGAAAACTTAGAGCAAATGAAAATGGCTTTAGACGCTTATGCTCAGAAAGTTTTAAACGGTGAAAACGCAGTAGAAGAAGATTTGTTGTTTCATTTAGCAATTGCAAAAGCAAGTGGTAACAGCACCATGAATACATTTATGTTAAGTATTACTCCTGAAATTATTACAAATTTTGAAAAACATCATGTATGTGATAAAAATTTAGCGAGTCAAGGTATTAAGGAACATCAAGAAATATACAATGCTATAAGAGATCAAAACCCAAAATTGGCAAAACAAAAAATGAAAGATCATTTTAGTGTATTGTATCAATATTGTTACAATATCTAAATTGAAGGTGACTAAAATTTAAATAGTAAAGTGCACAATTTATTATTTAATAAGAAATATATTGAAGGGAAGTAAAGTTGTTTTATTCAGTTTAACAAATAGTTATACTACCTAAACCTTTACTATACTTATTTTTTTAAAATTTAAGTAACAACAAAACACTTGCTTTAGCGAGCAAAGGTAAAAACTAACAACAACTAACATATGAAACTAAAAGGCTTAAGATGGTGGATAATTGGACTGGTGTGCCTTGCAACCATAATAAATTATATAGATAGATCTGCGTTAGGCATTATGTGGCCAGCTATGAGTGAAGATTTAGGTCTAACTAAATCAGACTACGCATGGATTATAAACATTTTTACTATTACCTACGCTGCTGGTAAATTTATATCAGGAAAAGTATACGATTGGGTTGGAACCAAAATTGGCTTTGTACTTTCAATATTCTTTTGGTCATTAGCATCTATTCTACATTTCTTCGCTAAAGGCGCTATGTCTTTAGGTATTTTTAGAGGACTCTTAGGAGTTGCTGAAGCAGGTAATTGGCCAGGAGCGGTTAAAAATAATGCAGAATGGTTTCCTATTAAAGAGCGTGGTTTAGCTCAAGGAATTTTTAATTCTGGAGCAGCAATAGGATCTATTGTTGCAGCACCAACCATTTCTAAATTATTCGAAGTTTTCGATTGGAGAGTGACATTTGTTATAATCGGTGTTTTAGGATTTTTATGGATAATTCCCTGGTTAATATTTAACAAAACCAAGCCAAAAAATCATCCATGGATTACAGAAACAGAAAAAGCACATATTCTTTCTGGACGTTTGGAAAGCAGACAGGATGATGAGGCAAAAAGTCTTTCTGTATTACAAATACTTTCACTTAAGGAGGCTTGGGGAGCAATTGCTGCTCGCTTTTTTATCGAACCTATTTGGTGGCTTTTCGTCTTCTGGATGCCAATCTATTTAACAGACACGTACAATTTCGATGTAAAACAAATAGGACTTTATGCATGGTTTCCGTATGTAGGTGCCATGATAGGTAGCTTAGCAGGTGGCTGGTACGTAAAACATTTAATGAATAAATATAGTTTAGATAAATCACGAAAGACTGTTATTTTAATTGGTGCCATAATTATTGTTATTGCCATTATAGGAGCGATCTTCTTCGCAAATACACCTATAAAATTTGTGTCTTATGTATTTGTAGTGCTTTTCGGATTCCAATTCTCAATTAGTAATATCCAAACATTACCAAGCGATTTATTAAACGAAAAATCTGTGGGAACCTTGGCTGGACTAGGAGGTAGTATAGGTGCTGTTTCTGTAATTATCATGAACTGGCTAATTCCTATCATTACTAAAGAATCGTACACACCAGCATTTATAATATTAGCAATTTTAGCACCATTAGCAGTAATATCAATATTTGTTTTAATAAAAGAAATTAAACCTATAGAAAACGAAATAATTAAAGAATAAAATTTATAACATGAGTAAACAAGATAAAAAAGTAGCTGTTGTCACAGGAGCAACAGGAGGAATAGGATTTGAAGTTGCAAAAAGACTAGGTAAAGATGGCTATACTGTTATATTAAACGGTATCCAAGATGATGAAGGTTCACAAAGAGTAAAAGAACTTACCGACCAAGGTATAACAGCAGAATATTTTGGTTTCGATGTAACTAGTGAAGAAGCTGTAACTTCTAACATAGAAGCAATTGGAGATAAATTTGGAAGAATAGACGTGCTTGTTAACAATGCTGGCGGATTAGGTGGCAGATCTCGTTTTGAAGAAATGACAACTGAGTTCTACAGAAATGTCATGGCATTAAACTTAGATTCTGTATTTTTTGCTTCAAGAGCTGCGATACCTTATTTAAAAAAAGGAGAGCACCCATCAATAATTAATTATACCTCAAACGCAGGATGGACTGCCGGAGGACCTGGAGCTGGAATTTACGGAACCTCTAAAGCTGGCGTACATGCAATAACAAGAGCATTGGCAAAAGATTTGGCAGAATATGGCATTAGAGTTAATGCTGTATCACCTGGTACTATAGACACGCCATTTCATGCTCAAATTAAAGCCACAAAACCAGAAGTGTTTGCGTCTTGGGCTAATAATATTATGCTAGGAAGATTAGGGCAACCAGAAGATGTAGCTGGCGTTATTTCTTTCTTGGCAAGCAAAGATGCATCATTTATTACAGCAGAAACCATTCAAATAGGTGGCGGACAAGCTTTAGGAATCTAAGTGTAAAATGTTTTTTGAATAAAATTTAAGTAGTTTATAAATTTAACAGTAAAAAATTAGCGTTAATGTATAATTACAAAAACGCTAATTTTTTTTTAAGTTATTAAAATAACTTAATTCAACAAATTTAAGAATAGAAACCAACCACTCAAACACAAATAAAATGAGTAAATTTAAAGATAAAGTAGCAGTAGTAACAGGTGGCTCTCGAGACATTGGGAGAGCCATATCTGTTAAATTAGCAAAGGAAGGAGCCAAAGTAGTTGTAAATTTTAATAATTCTCAAGCTGGAGCAAAAAAAACATTAGATATAATTAAATCTTTTGGAGGTCAAGCTATAGCTGTACAAGCAGATGTTTCAAAACTTGAAGACATTAAAAATTTAAAGCAGAAAACAGTTGAAGCATTTGGCGATAAGGTTGATATTTTAGTAAATAATGCTGGTGGGCTTTTTGCACGAAAAACATTGCAGGAATTAGATGAGGCTTTTTATGATTTGGTTATGAATGTTAATTTTAAATCTACCGTTTTTGCAATGCAGGTCTTTGAGCCCTTAATGAGCGAAGGTGCTTCTATTATCAATCTGTCCTCACAAGCATCTCGCGATGGTGGTGGTGGTGGATCTTCTTTATATGCATCTTCAAAAGGTGCTGTAACGACTTTCACCAGAGCAATGTCTAAAGAACTCGGCCCTAAAGGAATTAGAGTAAATGCCATTTGTCCAGGATTAATAGGAACAAAATTTCATGACGATTTTACCAAAGATGAAATTCGCTCTAAAGTGGCAGCCAGTACACCTCTAAGAAGAGAAGGTAGCGCTGCTGAAGTTGCAGATTTAGTTGCTTATTTAGCGTCAGATGAAGCATCCTTTATTAACGGAAATAATGTAGATATTAATGGCGGATTAGCGTTTAGCTAAACTAAAATTTTTAATAAATTTAATAATACAGTCATTCATCTAAAATAGTAAAGGCTATAATTAAATTAATAACATGAGTAAAGTTGTCACATTTGGCGAAATCATGCTAAGACTCTCCACAGAGCGGCATTTAAGATTCTCACAAGCAAAGAAGTTTGCAGCCTCTTATGGTGGTGGTGAATTTAACGTAGCAGTATCATTAGCAAACTATGGTATTCCTGCTGAATTTGTAACCAGATTGCCTGAAAACGAAATTGGAGCTTGCGCTTTAAAAGAGATGCGCAAACTTAATGTAGAGTCTAAAAACGTTATATATGGAGGAGATAGACTTGGTTTATATTTCTTAGAGACAGGTGCAGGAACACGTGGCAGTAATGTAGTGTACGACAGAGCCAATAGTTCTATGGCCACCATTACTAAAAATGCTATAGATTGGGAATCTGTATTAAAAAATGCAACTTGGTTTCATTGGAGCGGTATCACTCCTGCTATCTCAGAATCTGCAGCACAAGCCTGTTTAGAAGCTGTAAAAGTGGCTCATAAATTAGGCATTACTATATCTTCAGATTTAAATTACAGATCTAAACTATGGCAATATGGTAAAGAACCTAATGAGATAATGCCAGAACTTTTAAAATATAGTAATATTATTTTAGGAGATTTAGATACCGCCTTTTTTATGTTAGGAAAAGAGAAAGAAAATCCTAATTATCAAGATGAAAAATCGCTGCCTGCCCTATATGATAAACTATTTAAATTATGCCCTAATTTACAAACTGTAGCAACAACCTTAAGATATTCGGTTAGTGCTTCTCATCAAAGAATTGGTGGCGTGTTGTACGATGGTAAAACTATTTATAATGCCGATATTAAAGAAGTAACGCCAGTAGTTGATAGAGTTGGTAGCGGAGATGCATTTATGGGTGGCTTAATTTATGGATTATTAAGTTTTGCTAACGATAAACAAAAGGCTCTAAACTTTGCAGTAGCAGCTTGTTGCTTAAAACATACTATTTCGGGTGATTATAATTTAATTACACTAAACGAAATAGAAAAATTACTAAGTGGTGATGCATCGGGTAAAGTTTCAAGATAAATAACAAATAAAATGGCTCAATATACAAGAATAGAAGTTGCAACCGTAATGAAGGACACTGGTTTAGTTCCTTTATTTTATAATGAAAATATAGAAATAAGTAAAAAAATAATGAAAGCGTGTTACGATGGTGGTGCACGACTTTTAGAGTTTACTAGCAGAGGCGATTTTGCCTTCGAGGTCTTTACCGCACTTAACAAATATGCAATTAAAGAATTACCTGGAATGATAATGGGAGTTGGCTCCATTACAGACGCAGCTGCGGCATCCCTTTACATGCAACTTGGCGCCAACTTTATTGTAACACCTGTTTTAAGAGAGGATATTGCTATTATTTGTAATAGAAGAAAAGTGTTATGGTCTCCAGGTTGTGCAACCCTAACAGAAATAGCCAGAGCAGAAGAATTAGGCTGTGAAATTGTAAAATTATTTCCTGGCAATGCCTATAACCCGAGTTATGTTAAGGCAATAAAAGGGCCTTGTAAATGGACGAGTATTATGCCTACTGGTGGTGTAGAACCAACTCAGGAAAGCTTAGAATCTTGGTTTAACGCTGGTGTAACCTGTGTAGGAATGGGCTCAAAATTAATAAGTAAAAACGCTGAAGGCGATTACGATTACAATAAAATTGAAAATAACACAAAAAAGGCAATCGCTATTATTAAAAACTTAAGAAGTTAATTATTTTGAGCGCTTCAATTACATTAAAAGACTTATCGTCACTATCAGGATTTTCTGTGTCCACTGTGTCTAAAGCTTTAAATAATAAAGTAGATATAAGTATAGAAACAAGAAAGACAATTAGAACAATTGCTGAAGAGCACAACTACATTCCCAATAATTTTGCAGTAGCTTTAAGAAAAAAATCGTCGAAAGTTATTGCCATAATTTTACCGCAAGTAAATCAATCTTTCTTTGGATGTTTTTTATTTAACATTCAAAAAAAAGCATCAGCATTAGGCTACAGAATGTTGTTTTTTCAATCGTTTAATGAGCATTCTAAAGAAATTGAATACATAAATAGTATTAACGATGGCAGTGTCGCAGGAGCAATAGTGCTTAGCGTAAATAAGTTTAGCAAACACAATACTAATTTTCCTGTTGAAATTGTAGCACTAAACGACTTTACCGACAAAAATGAAAGCAAATCTAAACTACACTGCTTAAAGAAATTCAATACCCTTTTAGAAAAGGTTTAGTTTAGATTTAAAATATATTGTTTAAGAACCCTTCTGATATTTTGTATTCCGAAGGGTCTTTAATTTAAAATAGCTATGCTAAAGAAAGCAGTTCAGTATATGGTAATTAGTGCAATAGCCTTCACATTTATGAATGTGTTTGTTAAGTACCTAACTAATTTTAGTGCTTACCAAATTGTATTTTTTAGATCTGTTGGCACCCTGTTTTTTACCATGCCCTTTTTACTTAAAAACAACATTTCAATTTTAGGAAACAACAAAGGGTTACTTGTTTTAAGAGGTGTTGTAGGTGCCATAGCAATGACGCTGTTTTTTGCCTCACTAAACTATCTGGCAGTAGGCACAGCTGTTTCATTACGTTACCTGTCCCCTATTTTCGCTGCAGTTTTTGCACTGTTTATATTAAAAGAAAAAATAAAGCCTATACAATGGCTTTATTTTATAATTGCATTTTTAGGTGTTGTTATTTTAAAAGGTTTTAGTGCAGAAATGAGTGATTTGGGCCTGCTATTTATCTTATTATCCGCAATATTAACCGGTTTAGTTTTTATCATCATTAGAAAAATTGGTGATAAAGATCATCCTGTAGTTGTGGTAAATTATTTCATGATTATTGCTGTAATTTTTGGTGGTATTTTATCTATAAATAATTGGGTACAGCCTAAAGGTATGGAATGGTTAATTCTATTGAGCTTAGGTATTTTT
The DNA here is from genome assembly GCF_053604665.1 of Lacinutrix chionoecetis. Taxonomy (NCBI): domain Bacteria; kingdom Pseudomonadati; phylum Bacteroidota; class Flavobacteriia; order Flavobacteriales; family Flavobacteriaceae; genus Lacinutrix; species Lacinutrix chionoecetis. The sequence goes on along the minus strand of NZ_JBSHNQ010000086.1, from coordinate 427,988 downwards.
GGATATTACGGACAACTGTATATGACTAAAGCCTTTCAAATCTCCGAAACTAATATTGTTGCGCCTTTTAAATACATTGAGGTGATTTTTACTATGATTATAGGTATAATATGGTTAAATGATAGCTACACCCTTATAAGTTATATAGGCATCATTTTAATAATTGTAGCTTTGGTTTTAAACGTGCTGGTAAAATCTAAAAAGCCGTAATTTTACCCTTCTGTTTTATAATTCAAATAAAAAAACAACCTTCTCTTTAACTGTTTTCAGTTTATTAAAGATAATAAGCACTACTCCGCATTCATTATAATTTAGCAGAAAAATAACTGTAAAAAGGTTATCTTAGATGTTTAGATTTAATATGAAAATCGATTCTATAAAATTAATATGACAGATAAAGAAAAATTCATGAAAGAAGCTGTAAATGCAGCATTAAAAGGCATGAACAACAACGAAGGCGGACCATTTGGATGTGTAATTGTTAAAGACGGAAAAATTGTAGGAAGAGGCAACAATAAGGTAACTTCCAGTAATGACCCAACAGCACATGCCGAGGTTACCGCTATTAGAGATGCATGTAAAAACTTAGACTCTTTTCAATTAGATGGTTGTGAAATTTACACCTCTTGCGAACCTTGTCCAATGTGCTTAGGTGCTATTTACTGGGCAAGACCAGACAAAGTGTACTACGGAAGTAACCAAGTAGATGCGGCCAATATTGGTTTTGATGACGAATTTATTTATAAAGAAATTCCCTTACCATATGAGAAAAGAAGCATCCCTTTCGAGCAGTTAGCAAGAGAAATTGCTTTAGAGCCATTTCAAGAATGGACCAAAAAAATTGATAAGACTGAGTATTAATTTACGAAAATTGTTAGTTCGAGTATTTCTGGTGTGCGAGAAATGTAATGAAAACCATTATAAATTAACGCCTCTCGATACAAAATTCAAAAAATTGTAATAAATAACTTTGATTACCTTCATACTAAATAGCAAAACAATTAAAACATCAGAACATTCTGGTGTAACTTTATTAGATTTTGTACGCTACCAACAACGCCTTACAGGTACTAAAATTGGTTGTCGTGAAGGTGATTGTGGCGCGTGTACTGTTTTAGTTGGTTCGCTAAAAGCAAACGGAATTGTAGAATACAAAAGTATCACTTCATGCATTTCGCCATTAGGCAATGCGCATGGCAAACACATTGTAACCATTGAAGGCACCAACCTTAAAAATAAATTAACCGTTGCACAAGAAGCCATGAAAGCCAATTTCGCTACCCAATGTGGCTTTTGTACGCCAGGTTTTGTGGTGTCTTTAACTGGCTTTGCATTGTCTCATTCAGAAAAAAACTATACTAAAGCATTAGATGCAATTAGTGGTAATATTTGCAGATGCACAGGTTATAAATCTATAGAACGAGCAGCACACCAAGTGGTGGAACGTTTACAGGAACACAAAGACTTTAAGTCTTTTGGCTGGCTAATTGATAACGCTTTTATTCCAGACTATTTTAAAACCATTCCAGAACGCTTAAAAGCATTAGAAACTAAAGACCTGAAACAGGCCAAAGGCAAATATGTTGCTGGTGGTACCGATTTGTACGTGCAACAAGCAGATAATCTTATGGATAATCCAGTACATCTCATTGCTGAAAAAGATTTTTTAAAGAGTATTAACATTAAAGGCGGAATCTGTACAGTAGGTGCAAATACCACTGTATCAGATTTATGGAATCATACCAAATTAAACACCTATTTTCCGCATTTAAAAAAACACTTAAAACTGGTCTCATCAGAGCAAATTAGAAATATGGCCTCCTTTGGAGGAAACTTAGTCAATGCATCGCCAATTGGTGACATGACTATTATCTTTTTAGCATTAAATAGTACACTTACAATTACGAATCGGGACCAACGAGAACGCACCATAGCGCTTAAAGATTTTTATACAGATTATAAAAAATTCGATTTAAAAAAAGGCGAACTTTTAAAAGACATTCAATTTAAATTACCTACAAAAGATTCATTTTTTAATTTTGAAAAAGTTTGCAAACGTACCCATTTAGATATTGCAAGTGTAAATTCTGCCATCCATGTTATTGTTGAAAATAAAACAATTATAGAGGCTCACGTATCGCTTGGTGGTGTTGCGGCCATACCAAAATATTTACATAAAACCTCAGCATTCTTAAAAGGAAAAGCATTGTCCGCAGAAATAATAATTGAAGCCAATAATATACTTCAAAATGAAATTTCTCCCATTAGCGATGTTCGTGGCTCAAGCGACTATAAACGCTTGTTAGCAAGACAATTATTTTTTGCTCATTTTACCGAATTATTTCCGAAGCAATTCACCTTAAACGATTTTCTTCAGCATGCATAAAAACAAATCAAATAACGCCTTAAATTCTAAATTAGAAACGGTTTCTATTGCTTTAAAAAAGAGCATAAAAAACTTAGATTCTTACACACATGTTCGTGGCGAATCTTTGTATGTTGACGATGTTAACATCAGGCAAGGAACGTTTCATGCTGTAGTATTCGATTCGCCTGTGGCACATGGAAAAATAAAACATATCGATTATTCTAAAGCTGAAAAGTTAGAAGGCGTCGAGCGTATTTTTACCTATAAAGACATTCCGGGAGAAAATGAAATTGGTGGCATTATTGCCGACGAACCTTTATTCGCCGAAGATGAAGTTCATTTTTGGGGCATGCCAATTGCTTTAATTGTTGCGGAAACGGAATTTATTGCCAGAAAAGCACGCGCATTAATCGAAATTGACATTGAAGCGCTTCCTGTAATTACAACAGCAAAACAGGCTAAAGCAAAAGGTAGTTTTATTAATGCACCTCGCTCCTTTAGTTTAGGGAATACCGAAAAAGCATTTGCAGATTGTGAGTATGTGTTTGAAGGTGAAACCTTTTCAAACGGCCAAGAACACCTCTATATCGAAACGCAAGGTGCTTATGCAGAACCTTTAGAAAATGGCAACATAAAAATCACATCATCTACACAAGGACCAACTGCGGTACAAGCTACAACAGCAAGGGTTATAGGCATTGCAATGCATAAAATAGAAGTGGATGTAACGCGTCTTGGTGGTGGATTTGGTGGTAAGGAAGACCAGGCCACACCTTGGGCAGTAATGGCTGCGTTGGCAACTTACTATTTAAACCAGTCGGTAAAATTAATATTAAATCGTCATGACGATTTAAGAATGACTGGCAAACGCCACCCTTACGAAAGCACTTATAAAATAGGCTTAAATAAAGATTTAAAAATATTAGCTTATAAGGCAGAATTTCTTCAAAATTCTGGAGCAGCCGCAGACTTGTCTCCAGCAATTGCAGAGCGTACATTGTTTCATGCCACTAACAGCTATTATGTTCCTAATGTTACAACCACAGTATTTAGTTGTAAAACCAACTTACCGCCTAATACAGCGTTTCGTGGTTTTGGCGGACCGCAAGGCATGTTTGTTATTGAATCTGCTATTGCAAAAGCTGCCCATGAAATCGGAGTCTCCCGAACCGCAATACAAGAAGCTAATTTATTAGATGAAAACGATACGTTTTCTTATGGACAAATAGCCAAGCAAGCAGAAGCTAAAAATGCATGGCATTCGGCAATTTCACTTTTTAACAGTAAAGCTTTAGAGCAAGAGGTTAACGACTTTAACAAGACCAATCAAAATTTTAAAAAAGGCATTGCTTTCATGCCTATTTGCTTCGGGATTTCATTTACCAATACACCAATGAATCATGCACGTGCGTTAGTTCATATTTATTTAGATGGTAGTGTTGGTGTTAGCACAGCAGCAGTAGAAATGGGACAAGGCGTAAATACTAAAATCATGCAAATTGCTGCGGATGTATTTTCTATTCCTATTGAAAAAATAAAAATTGAAACCACTAATACAACCAGAGTTGCCAATACCTCACCATCTGCAGCAAGTTCTACTGCAGATTTAAACGGAAAAGCCACTCTAAAAGCTTGTAATGCCCTTTTAAAACGGTTAAAAAAAGTGGCTTCAGAAGCATTAAACACTTCAGAAAAAGAGATTAGTATAAAAGATGAATTAGTTTACGCTAACAACAAAAAAACCGATTTATCATGGACAGCACTCATTAGCAAAACCATGCTAAAACGCGTTGCCCTAACCGAAAACGCACATTACGCCACACCAGAAATCCACTTCGATAAAACTATAGAAAAAGGCCATCCGTTTGCCTATCATGTTTATGGTACAGCAATAACCACTGTGACAGTAGATTGCACGCGTGGTATTTATGACTTTGATAGCGTAAAAATTGTTCACGATTATGGTAAAAGCATGAGTAAAGGCATTGATTTAGGACAGGTTGAAGGTGCTCTGGCGCAAGGTATTGGTTGGATGACTATGGAAGAAATAGCTTATAATGAAGAGGGCAAATTACTTTCTAACGCTTTATCAACCTATAAAATTCCAGATTTATTTTCGGTACCAAAAATAGTTGAAACGGTGCCTTTAGAAACTCAGGGTCATGACTTGGCAATTTTAAAATCGAAAGCTGTAGGTGAGCCTCCGTTAATGTATGGTATTGGTGCTTATTTCGCTATTCAAAATGCGATTAAAGCATTCAATCCAAACTATAATTTAAAATTTCATGCTCCAATGACGCCTGAAAAAGTTTTAATGGCTTTGTATGAAAAATAAATGTGTTGTTTTCAATTCCTAATTTTAATGTATTAAACCAATAACAAAACGCCCTATCGCACTGCACTACAAAAAACAAAACATCTTTAAAGGCGCACTAATTTACAGTGCTGGTGATACTATCGCTGCTTTGTTATTACATGAATTTTCTATTTACCGCTTGCTTGGTATAATGTTTATAGGTGCCACTTTCTATGCTTTTGAAATCCCTAATTTTTTCGATTGGATAGTGAAAAAAACTCGTTATTTACAAGGTATTCAAGCCACGCTTACAAAAACAGTGCTTGCCGTTATGTATTTCAATCCGCTTTGGATTGCCAGACATTTATTATTTATTAAATTGTTTTCTTGGCAAATAGACGCTATTGGTTGGAATCTATTAGTCATTGCCTTCTGGTCTTTTCTGGTTAATATTCCACTTTCTTTTGTTGCGAATTATATTATTCAAAACCGTTTTAAAATGAAGTGGCGTTTTTTAGGAAGCGCCCTTTTTTCAGCATTAATGGCTATTTATTATGCGTTAAGCGAAACGTTTTTTAGTTAAAATGAACAAACGTATTGAGAACGACAATTTATCTTAATGATTTTAAATCGTCTTTTTTTAAAATAGTGTAGTCAGCAATATGATAATGTTTTAAAATAGCACCAACTAAATAATCTCTTACCACAAGAATAGCATGGGTTGCATTATCTTTTTTTAATTTTGATATTAAGATTTCTGCTGATGTATGTAAACCTTCATTTTTCAATTCTAGTTTACCAAGTTCATCAATAATTATAAAGTCATTTTCAGTTTCAGATGTTATCGAAATTAAATACGCATTAGCTTGATAAAAAGCTGCAGTTAAAAACTTAAAATTTCCTATTTCTATTATTTCTTCAGTTTTATTTTCAGCCTCAAGCTTAATAACTTCATTCAATTTTATTTTCAAACAATAACGTATTCCATTTTCATCGTCGGGACACAGCAAACCATCAACTTTATTTTTGCCATTTACCCACTCTAATAAAGCAGATGTTTTTCCAGAACGAATACTTCCTGTTAAGATATAAATCATTCTGAAATAACTTTAAAATGAATACAATTTATAATGCTATTCGCCATAAAATATTTAAAACGTGTATAGCCTTTTAAATGGCTGGTTTGTTTCCATGTTGTGGTAATAATATACCTGAAATATGGAAATAAATCCATAGCATTAGAAATATCGTTTTGGTATTTAGATTCTTTTTTATCCAGATATTTCCGAATTAATTTTAATACAAAAGGACCTAAAACCAAATACCACAACATGAGTACTAAAAAGCTTCGTAGAATGATATAGACTGCTTTTTGCCAACCAAACAAGGCATTTGTAAACACTGTAAATGCTAAAACGATAACAGCAACGGTAATTAACCAAATCCAAATGACTTTAGATTTTATTTTCCTTTTAGATTGTTTTGTTTTGGTTGACAATTCAGATGGTGTAAGATAAAAATCGGCAATCTCTATTTCAGAAATAATTTTAATCATACTTTTAATAAACAGTCCTGCTAAAAGTCCGCCAACGGCATAAACCAGCAAGTATATGGTAATTAAAACTGCTGTTGCAGACGTTTGGGTGATATAGTTTATTTTTTCTTGTATCCATGCACCGTAAATATTGATGGCCTCCCAAAATTCGGTGCCATAGACAATAGTTAATTTCAATAATTTTTGAAGCGCAGATTGCAGAAAAGTAACCATGCCATAGACTATTAAAGTTGCGCCTTTCCAAGAAAAATTAGAAAATAAAAACGCGCCTAAAACAGCTTGAAAACTTACAGAGATGTAGGCTGTTAATGGCGAATAAGGACTCACTGCCATTTTTATTATGAGTACAATAACTAAGGCTTTTAAAATGGCCTGCCATTTGTTTTTAGCATAAAAAGCGATTAAACTAATAAGAAGAATAGCGATGCCTCCAACAATTAATCCTGTAAATGGCGAATTAAATACATGCAAAAAACCACCTAACCCAGACTCGTTTAAAGCCCAAAGCGCTGTTAATTTATCGATGATGGATTTATTATTTTTCATCTATAACTGCTGTGAAAGCACAATTTTTTATGCTTCCTCTTTATAATGCATCTGTAGTAATTGTGCTACAACACTAATCGCAATTTCTTTTGGTGTATCGCCACCAATGTTTAATCCTATTGGGCAAGTTACATTTTGCATGCCTTCTGGAATATTCATCTCATTAATTAACATAGTATTGAAACGCACTTTTTTAGTCTTGCTACCTATTAATCCTAAAAATTTAGTTTCGTTTTGTAAGGCCATTGCAATAATATCAAAATCGATAGCGTGATTATGGGTAAGCACCAAAATGTAACAATTATCTCCCCAATTTACGGCTTCTTTAAAAGTTTTAAAGTCGGTTTCTGAGACTTGATGAGTTGTTACTGATTGGTCTAACTCTAGATTAGCAAACCAATGCTCCCGCGAATCGATGAGATTAACTTTAAAAGGTGTGTTAACTAATAATTTGGCGATTTCTATACCAATGTGTCCTGCTCCAAATAGAAATAATTCTGGTGATTGGTTCATGGGTTCTATAATAAATTCTACTTTTCCACCACAGCATTGCTCAAATTCGGGACCTAAAGTATAGTTAGAGGTTATAACTCTATTCTCATTTAAAGCTGCTAAAGCTTCGTCTGTGGCTTTAAATTCTAATTTACCACCACCTATGGTACCAAATATTTTTTTGTTTTTAGTAACAATCATTCTGGAACCTACCACGCAAGGTGTTGAGCCTAAACATTTTGTTACTGTTACTAACGCTACAGGCTCTTGTTTGGCTTTAAAGTCGTTTAAAAGGGTAATCCAGTTTTGCATAACAAACTAATTAGGTAAAGCTAATAAGAAAATCCTAAAACAAAAAAACCCTTGAAAATCGAACGATTAACAAGGGTTTAAGTACTGAAGACGGGACTTGAACCCGTACGTCCTAATGGACATTGGATTTTAAGTCCAACGTGTCTACCAATTCCACCACTTCAGCATTGGAATATTTTTAGGAAAAAATTCTCAGAGCGAAAGACGGGATTTGAACCCGCGACCCCCACCTTGGCAAGGTGATGCTCTACCCCTGAGCTACTTTCGCAGTCTTTTAATGAACGTGCAACATTGCTATTGCGGATGCAAATTTAAGTCTTTTTTATAAATACCAAAGTGTTTTTATAAAAATTATTAAATAAATTTTTATGCCTTTTGCGTCTTTACTAACATACGTTTTATTTCATTTAATTTCATGAGCGCTTCAACTGGCGTAAGTGTATCAATATCAGTTAATAATATTTCTTCTTTTATTTGTTCCAGCAATGGATCGTCTAAATTAAAGAAGCTCAATTGCATTTCGTCTTTTATCGATTTTACTTTATCTGTAAGTTCTTCACTGGAATGCGATTTTTCTAATTTCTTCAAAATCTTATTGGCGCGATGCAAAACCTGCTGTGGCATGCCAGCTAATTTCGCTACGTGTATTCCAAAACTATGCTCGCTACCTCCTTCTACTAACTTTCTTAAAAAAAGCACATTGTCTTTTAATTCCTTAACCGACACATTAAAGTTTTTTATGCGACTAAATGTTTCGGTCATTTCATTTAACTCATGATAATGCGTTGCAAATAGCGTCTTTGCTTTTGCGGGATGCTCATGCAAATATTCGCTAATAGCCCAAGCTATTGAGATACCATCATAAGTACTTGTTCCACGTCCTATTTCGTCTAAAAGCACTAAACTTCTTTCAGAAACATTATTTAGAATGGATGCGGTTTCATTCATTTCTACCATGAAAGTAGATTCTCCCATAGAAATATTATCGCTCGCTCCTACTCGCGTAAAAATTTTATCTACCAACCCTATTCGGGCTGCTTTTGCTGGCACAAAACTTCCTATTTGTGCTAATAATACAATTAAAGCGGTTTGACGTAAAATGGCAGATTTACCAGACATATTAGGCCCAGTGATCATGATTATTTGTTGTGTTTCCCTGTCTAAAAACACATCGTTTGCAATATATTGTTCACCAATTGGCAATTGTTTTTCTATTACAGGGTGACGTCCTTCTTTAATTTCTAACTCGTGAGAATCGTCCATGGTTGGATATACATAGTTATTATCGTTAGCTAATTGCGCAAAGCCGCATAAACAATCTAATTGGCCAATTAAAAACGCATTTTGTTGTACTGGTTTTATGTATTGATTCATCCAGGTGACTAAATCACTAAACAACTGTTGTTCTATGGCTAAAATGCGTTCTTCGGCTCCTAAAATTTTAGATTCGTATTCTTTTAATTCCTCTGTGATATAGCGCTCTGCATTAACTAAAGTTTGTTTTCTAATCCATTCTTCAGGTACTTTATCTTTATGGGTATTACGTACTTCTATATAATAACCAAAAACATTATTAGATGCTATTTTAAGCGATGTAATGCCTGTGCGTTCGCTCTCTCTTTTTAGCATTTTGTCCAGATAATTCTTCCCGGAAGTCGATAAGCCTCTAAGCTCATCTAACTCGCCAGAGAACCCTTCGGCAATGGTGTTACCTTTTAAAACATTTACAGGCGCTTCTTCATTTAGAGTTGCTTTTATTTTATCCCGAAGCACATCGCAACCTTGCAAAGTATCTCCAATAATTTTTAGAGATTCGTTGTCACAGTTAGAGGCTAATGCCTTTATTGGAACTATTTCTTCTAAAGAGTTTTTTAGCTGAATAACCTCTCTTGGGCTTACCTTTCCTGTTGCTGTTTTAGAAATTAAACGCTCGATATCACCAATATTTTTAATATGATTTTTTATTTTTTGGTGTGTGGTTTTGTTTTGCTTTAAAAAAGACACAACTTCATGACGTTGTTTTATTTTTTCAACCTTTTTTAAAGGCAATGCCAGCCAGCGTTTTAATAAACGTCCTCCCATAGGAGAACTTGTTTTGTCTATAACATTAAGTAAAGTTACTGCGTTGTTATTTGTAGAATTATAGAGCTCTAAGTTTCTAATAGTAAAACGGTCCATCCAAACATATTCATCTTCTGCAATTCTTGACACCGAAGTAATATGCTGTAATTTATTATGCTGCGTTTCGTCCAGATAATGTAAAATTGATCCCGAAGCTATAATACCTTCAATTAAGTCTTCAATACCAAAACCCTTTAACGATTTTGTATTAAAATGCTTTAAAAGTGTTTCGTTTGCATAATCGGTTTGGTATACCCAATCCTCTAAATTAAACGTGTGAAAATCGGGACCAAAACTCTCGTTAAAATGTAATCGTTTTTGTTTGGATACGAGCACTTCGCTAGGACTAAAGTTTTGAAGCAACTTATCTATATATTCCTGATTGCCTTGTGATGTTAAAAATTCGCCTGTGGAGATGTCTAAAAATGAAATACCAATAGTATGCTTTCCAAAATATACTGAAGCTAAAAAATTATTGGTTTTAGATTGAAGCACCTCGTCGTTAAGTGCAACTCCTGGAGTTACTAATTCTGTAACACCACGCTTAACAATGGTTTTTGTTTGTTTTGGGTCTTCTAACTGGTCGCAAATAGCCACACGCTCACCAGCTTTTACCAGTTTAGGCAAATACGTATTTAAGGAGTGATGTGGAAAACCAGCTAATTCTATTTCACTTTCGCTTCCTGCGCCTCTTTTGGTTAATATTATACCCAAGATTCCTGCAGCTTTTATAGCGTCGCTTCCAAAAGTTTCGTAAAAATCACCAACACGAAATAATAATAAAGCATCTGGATATTTTGCTTTTATAGCATTATATTGCTTCATTAAGGGTGTTACTTTTTTCGTTTTTGCTGCCAAAGAAATTTAGTTTTTAAGTAAGTTTGCAATGTAACTAAATATTGATTTTTTTTGAAGTCAAATTAACTTTAGTTATTGTGATTTATTCACAAAAGGTATAGCATTCCATTTAAAAAAGATTATTACACTTCGACTGCCCTTAGTGCAGACTTTGTAAACTCCTCGCAATGACGAGACATTTTTATGCGAAAATTAAAAAATAGTGAACTTGATAGATTAAGTATTGAAGGCTTTAAACAAGCAGATAAAACTCCAATAATTGTAATTCTTGACAACATTAGAAGCTTAAATAACATTGGCTCTGTATTTAGAACCAGTGATGCTTTTTTAATTGAAAAAATTTACCTCTGTGGCATTACAGCTACTCCACCACATAAGGACATACATAAAACAGCTTTAGGAAGCACAGATACTGTTGCTTGGGAACATGTAGAAAACACTTTGAACCTAGTTGAAAGTTTAAAAGTTAAAGGTTATAAAGTAATTAGTATTGAACAAGCCGAAAACGCTGTAATGTTAGACGCATTTACAGTAAAGAAAGACGAAAAATATGCAATTATTTTTGGAAACGAAGTTAAAGGTGTAGCACAAGATGTGGTTAACGCAAGCAATTATATAATAGAAATTCCACAATTTGGCACAAAGCATTCGCTTAACATCTCTGTGAGTTGTGGCGTCGTGATTTGGGATTTGTTTTCGAAATTAGCCCGTTAAGCACCAGTTTTTTGAAGCATTACTCTTGACAAACAGCATCTAAAATAAATAAGTAATCCTCTCTGTTTTTTACAAAATCACGATCTGAAATATCTATTATTTTCACATTTAATTCGGTTTGGTTTTTAAGAAAATCCAGATAACCCGAATTGATTTTTTCTAAATAATCGCTATCGATATTTTGTTCGTACTTTCTGCCGCGTTTTTTTATGTTTTCTTTTAACCTCTCTGTATTTTGATACAAGTAAACGTACAATTCTGGTTTTGCTATGTCTTTATACATTAAGTAAAACAATTTTCGGTAGAGTTTAAACTCGTCTTGATGCAATGTTATTTTAGAAAAGATTAGCGATTTAAAAATATCGTAATCACTAACAATAAAATCTTTAAATAAATCGAGTTGCGATAAATCGTCACTAATTTGCTGGTAACGGTCGGCAAGAAAAGACATCTCTAACGTAAAGGCATATCTTTGAGCATCTTCGTAAAACTTTGGTAAAAATGGATTATCTGCAAAACGTTCTAAAATTAATTTGGCATTATAATCGTAAGCCATTTTTGTAGCCAGACTGGTTTTTCCTGCTCCTATGTTACCTTCAATAGCAATGTAATTGTATTTTGAAAAATCGTGTTGTTTACTTGGGTTTTTTAACCAAATATTTACTGGTTCTAAAACACTTTTATCCTCACATGTTTCAAGCAGGACAGTGATTTCTTTTTCTAAAACTGGATGTTTAAATTTTGAAGCAATATGGTATAACGGTTCTAAAACGAATTTACGGTTGTGTAATTCTGGATGTGGTATTTTTAAGGTCTTGGTTTCTATAACCTCTTCTTCAAAAAACAAAATATCTAAATCTATGGTTCGCGATTGGTAACCATCAGTTTTACTTCGAGTACGACCTAAACTGGTTTCTATTGCTAATAATTCTTTTAAAACTTTATTAGGCTTTAAATAGCTTTCTACCAGCAAACATGCGTTAAAAAAATCGTCTCCTTCAAAACCAAAAGCAGGCGTTTTAAAGACTTTAGAGATTATTTTAACCGTTCCAACTTTTAAATAAATAGCATCTATAGCAGCCTGCAAATTCTTGAATTTGTCTCCTTTATTGCTTCCTATAGAAAGGTATATTTTTTTTGGCTGCTCCATATTGGGAAAGCAAAATAACTAAAAGTAAATGGTTTCCTTTATATTTACTTAAACTATTTATTAACGAATTTAGCTCTCGACTGCGCTCGAACAGACAAACCGGAAAATGACCTTAAAAAACAAACTTAAAGCACAACGCATTTACTTTTTATTAGGCGCTTTATTTATTACATCTTTAGTAGTCTCGAATTTAATTTTTCAGAAGTTTTTTTATTGGTATCCTTTTAATGTTGAAATTTTTGGATTTAAACTTTTTGAAATTTCTGTTGGTATTTTACCTTATCCTCTTACCTTTTTAATTACAGATTTAATAAGCGAAATCTATGGTAAAAAACGTGCTAACGACGTTGTCATCGCTGGTATTTTTGCCTCCTTGTTTTCGTTGTTAATAATTTTGGTTGCCAACGTTGTTCCTGCTACGTCTTGGTCTTATGTTAACGATAGTATGTTCACTACTGTATTTGGGAACTCTGTAATAGCTGTATTTGCAAGCATGGTTACGTATTTATTTGCCCAATTTGTAGACATCCAAATTTATCATTTTTGGAAACGCTTAACCAAAGGAAAACATTTATGGTTACGCAATAATTTTTCGACTTGGTTATCTCAATTTATAGACACCTTTACCATTTTAGCACTACTCTGTTCTTTTGGTATAATAGACTGGAGCAACTTTAAGGGACTATTAATCAGCGGGTTTTTATTTAAAGTACTTGTGGCCTTGTTAGACACTCCTTTTTTATATTTAGGCGTTTATATTTTCAGAAAAACATTTAATTTAACCATAAACGAAGAGATAGAATTGTTATAAAATTCTCTTAAAAAATGGGCTTTAATTGAAAATTAGTCCGAATTTTACGTATTATAAATATAGAATAGAAAAATTATTAATAACTATTAAAAACGATTACCGCTTTTGCGGAACCAAAGATGAAAAAATTCTTAAAAATTACAGGCATCACTTTATTAATTGTCATTGTTCTGCTACTGGCAGCTCCCTTTATTTTTCAGACGCAGATAAAGAACATGGTGCGTAATTTCATTAATAATAATGTGAATGCCAACGTTGAATTTGCAGATGTAAGCTTAAGTTTTTTAAGCAGTTTTCCTCAGGCACATATTACTGTTGATGAACTAAAAATAACCAATTTTGATCCTTTTAAAGACGAGACGCTCGCTAATGTAAAATCCTTATCGTTTGATATGTCTGTAAAAGAACTTTTTAAAAAGGCGGATGAAGGCCCAATAGTGGTAAACTCAATTTATGTTAATGAAGCCTTGGTTAATTTAAAAATCAACAAGTTTGGTGATGCGAATTATGATATTGCAAAAGAACAAACGGCTAAAACGAATACAGAAGAATCTGGTGAAGGTTTTACTTTAGACATACAAGATTATGCCATTAAAAAGAGTGCATTAACTTATTTAGACGAAGGCTCGAACACTACATTTCACATCACAGAATTAGACCATTCTGGCAAAGGAACATTTTCTGAAACCTTGTCTGAATTAGACACTAAAAGCGAAGCCAACGTAACACTAAGTATTGACAGCACAGAATATTTAAGCAACAATCGTGTAAAACTGGATGCGCTAATAGACCTCGATTTAAAAAATAGCAAATATACTTTTAAAGAAAATAGAGGCTTTATAAACGATTTACCGCTTGAGTTTTCAGGCTATGTACAACAATTAGAAAATGGCCAGGATATTGATATTTCTTTTGAAAATCCCGGATCTGATTTTAAAGATTTTTTGGCTGTTATTCCCAAAACCTATTCTAAAAACATTAGCAATGTAGAAACCAGCGGAAACTTTAAGGTAAGTGGCAAGATTAAAGGTATGGTTACTGAGGAAACCATCCCTACTTTAGATATTTCATTAGCTTCTAATAATGCATCGTTTAAATATCCAGACCTGCCTAAAAGCGTAAAAAATATAAATATAAACGCTGTAGTAAAAAACACTACTGGAAATGTAGATGATACGTATATCGATTTGAAAACATTAAATTTTAAAATTGATGAGGATGTATTTAAATCCTCGGCAGTTATTAAGAACTTGACAAAAAATATACTGATAAATGCTGACATTGATGGTGTCTTAAATCTGGCAAATATTACAGAAGCTTATCCTATAGAATTAGATAATGAACTTAGCGGCATCATTAAAGCGAAATTAAACACTAATTTCGACATGGATGCGATAGAAACTAATGCCTATGAGCGTATTAAAAATAATGGAAACGTTAGTGTAAATGATTTTATCTTTTCTTCGGCAGATATCATTAACCCTATTCAAATTTCTCAAGCCAATGTTAGTTTTAACCCAACAACCATTACTTTAGAAAATTTTAAAGCGCGAACTGGCAACACAGATTTAGATGCCACTGGAACCATAGATAATTTACTTGGCTTTTTATTAAGCGATAAAAAGCTAAAAGGAAACTTTAATGTAAAGTCTAATAAATTTATGGTTAGCGATTTTATGGTTGAAGGCGGAAGCGACAGGCCAGTTAACCAAAGTACAGAGCCAAGCGACGCACTTAAGATTCCTGCATTTTTAGATTGTACTATTACAGCAGATGCAAATACGGTTGTTTACGACAATTTAACACTAACCAATGTAAAAGGTAAATTATTAATAAATGATGAGAAGGCAACACTGTCTAATATGACTTCAGATTTATTTAAAGGTAAATTAACCATGTCTGGATTAGTAGACACTAAAAGCAAAACGCCAACCTTTAATATGGATTTGGGCATAGAAGGTTTCGATATTTCTCAATCTTTTAGAGATTTAGATATGTTGCACGCTATGGCTCCAATAGCAAAAGTGTTACAAGGAAAATTAAATAGTGCCATTTCTGTAAACGGTACGTTAGGAGACGACTTTACGCCAATTTTAAACTCTATTTCTGGTGGTGCTCTGGCTGAATTGTTAACTACGAAAGTTGAACCAAAAAATGCAGAATTATTTGATGCTTTAACAAGTAAACTTAATTTTATCGATTTTGATAAACTGGATTTAAATGATTTAAAAACGACCTTAACATTTGAAAATGGTCGTGTTAATATAGCGCCTTTCGATTTAAAATATAAAGACATAGGTATTACTGTAGCTGGAGCGCACACGTTTACTAATACCATGGACTATAACATAGTATTTAATGTACCTGCAAAATATTTAGGAGGTGAGGTTAATAGATTAATTGGTAAAATAAATGACAACGAGGTTAATAAAATTAGTATTCCAGTAACCGCAAATCTTACAGGAACATTTAGTAGCCCAAAAGTTCAAACCGATTTAACCAGTGGTGTAAAAAACCTTACCACACAGCTCATCGATATCCAAAAAGAAAAACTGCTAAATAATGGTAAAGACAAAATTAAAGATTTGTTGGGTGGTCTTGGCGGTAACCAAACAGCAACAGACAGCACAAAAACGCAAAATAATACACCAGTTAAAGATGTTATTAAAGACATTATTTCTGGAGGGAACACACCAAGCACCAACCCAAATAACCCAACAGATTCTACAAAACAACCTGGCAATGTTGTTAAAGATGTTTTAGGAGGTATATTTGGTAAAAAGAAGAAGAAAAATGATACGATTAAATAAAATGAAAATAAAACTGCAAAAAAATTATAAGTCTATTGTATAAATTAAAAGTTAGACGTACATTTGCAACCTGAATTTTAAGAATACACATAATATATAGATATGTTAAGAATAGAAATTAAAGACGGAGAGAATATAGAAAGAGCTTTAAAACGTTACAAAAGAAAACACCGTAACATTAAAGTTATGCAGAACTTAAGAGAGAACCAATTCTTTACTAAGCCTTCTGTTACTCGCAGACGTCAAATTCAAAAAGCAGCTTACATCCAAGGATTAAGAGACGCAGAGAACGTATAATACGTTTTTTACCACCATATATATAAACCTCGCTTTCTTTTTTTGAATGCGAGGTTTTTTTGGTTTGTACCTATCTAAAATTTAATCTCTCATGAAAATTATTGTTGGTTTTATATTTTTAATGCTATCTATTGTAGGTAATTCTCAAATTGGTTCTCCATACAAGGATGTACAAAAACTATTTGGAGCTGATAATGTTAACGCAACAACAATTAACACCTCCTTTACAGAAATAAAACAATTAAGTAAAACCGAAATTATAAAATTTAAATACAACGCTGAGAATGTTGTGGATTTAATTGAAGTTGAGAGCAAACAACCCATTAGTAGCGAAAGGTTTCATGAATTAAGCACATTACTAAACCCCAGATTTAAAATAACTTCGGCTGGAAATCATGACAATTTAAAATTGTATTTTGACTCTAAACATCAACTACTTAATATTAAGTCTTACAAAGGCGTTATATTAAATAAAGTTATTTTTATCTCAGACACCGAAATGATTTCAGAATTAATACCAGATATAGAAAACTGGCATTAAAAAATTTCAATACTAACTACACTGCCTTCATTACCACGTATGTTACAAACTGCATCATCTTCAAAAATAAGATACTGTCCTTTTATACCTTTTAATACACCTTTATAACTTCCTGCCTTTTCAATATTTAAACTTTTTGGTTTTTTAGGATAGGCTAAAACGGGAAAATCGATTTCTGTTTCGGCATTATTTTCTAAGTAATACGCTAAAGCTTCAGCAGGAATAAATGGCTTTAATTTATCTCTCCACTCTACCAGATTTTCATCTACAACATCATTCTTTAGCATGGTTCGCCAATTGGTTTTATCTGCCACATGATCTTTTAACGCCACCTCTGTGATACCTGCCAAATAGCGATTTGGCACCTCTACAATTTCAATAGCTTCATGTGCGCCTTGGTCTATCCAACGTGTAGGCACTTGTCCCTTTCTTGTAACACCTACTTTTATGTTACTAGAATTTGCCAGATAAACAATATGTGGCTGTAGCTGCACTTTTTTTTCATATTCCAAATCACGATCTTCTTTATCTAAATGTGCCGTACTTAATTCGGGTCTCATAATCCAATCTGCAGCCTGCGGGATATCGAAAAAGCAACTTTTACAAAAGCCTTGTCTATATATAGGTTTGTCTAAACCACAGTTTAAACATTGGTGTTTAATAAATTTAAACTCAAGCGTTTTATTTAGTAATTGATTAATATTTATAAAATCGTTTTCAAAAACTAAATAGTATTGAATTGGCGTAGAAAATTCGGTTGCCATTTTTGTTAGAACACCTTGGTAGGTCATGAAAAAAAGTATTATTTTTAGTGTCTAAATATAGCAAAAATATATGCCAATTCCTTTAGTAAATTCTATCGCTTCGTGGTTTTTAAAGAAACGATTTCATCAAATCGATTTGTTTTTAAAGTACCCAAACGAAGTGCAGGAAGAGCTTCTGTTTCAACTAATAGAAACAGCTAAAGACACAGAAATAGGCAGATTACATGACTTTGCTTCTATAAAATCTTATGCTGAATTTGCAGATAGAGTTCCCATTCGAGATTATGAAAGCTACCAGAGTTTAATAGAACGATCACGCTTGGGAGAAAATAATATTTTCTGGCCCTCGCAAATAAAGTGGTTTGCAAAATCGAGCGGTACTACCAATGCAAAAAGTAAGTTTATTCCTGTAAGTTATGCCTCGTTAGAAGATTGCCATTATGCAGCAAGTAAGGATTTACTGTGCATGTATTTAAACAATAATGAAAACTCACAACTCTTTACAGGTAAAAGCTTAAGACTTGGTGGCAGTAAAGAATTATATAAAGAAAACGGTACTGCTTTTGGCGATTTAAGTGCTATTTTAATAGATAATATGCCATTTTGGGCAGAGTTTAGCAGCACACCTAGTAATAGAGTATCTTTAATGAGCGACTGGGAAACCAAAATGGCTGCCATTGTAAACGAGACCGTAAATGAGAATGTTACCAGCTTGGCTGGTGTACCTTCCTGGATGTTAGTTCTACTTAACAATATATTAGATAAAACCGATAAAACCTCATTGTTTGACATCTGGCCCAATTTGGAGGTATACTTTCATGGTGGCGTGAATTTCAATCCGTATGTAGAGCAGTTTAAAAACATATTGCCAAGAAAGAGTTTTAAGTATTATGAAATCTATAATGCTTCTGAAGGATTTTTTGCTATTCAAGATAAAAATAACTCCAGTGAATTACTGCTAATGTTAGATTATGGCATTTTCTACGAATTCATTCCTATGGATACCTACGGAACGCCAGAAGAACATATAATACCTCTAAGTCAAGTAGAAAAAGATAAAAACTATGCGCTTATAATTACCACTAATGCTGGTTTATGGCGTTACAAAATTGGAGATACGGTTAGATTTACTTCAATTTCTCCCTATAGAATTAAAGTATCTGGAAGAACAAAACACCATATTAATGTGTTTGGTGAAGAACTAATAATTGAGAACGCCGAAGATGCTTTAAAAAAGGTTTGTAAGAAAACAAAAAGTGAAATTATAGATTACACTGCTGCACCAATTTTTATGGAAGGCAAGGAAAAAGGATCTCACCAATGGCTAATAGAATTTAAAACGCCACCAAAAGATATCGATTATTTTAACGAGTTATTTGATAATGCTTTAAAATCTTTAAATTCTGACTATGAGGCTAAACGTTACAATAACATGACCTTAAATAAACCAAAAATTAATGTTGCCAGACCGCAGTTATTTTACGATTGGTTAAAACAAAATAACAAACTTGGCGGACAACATAAAGTGCCTCGACTATCCAACACAAGAAACTACATCGACGAGCTCTTAAAATTAAATTCTTAATTTACCATTTACCGTTAGTCGATGACTAACTGTTCGGTAATTTAAATTTTATTAGTTTAATTACATATTCATCAGTCTATTTACTTTCATCGTTAAACAGCAACATCGTCAGATTGTATATTTCTTAATATTTAGTACAAAATAAATATTATTCTTATTAAATTTCTATAAAAATAATAATTCAATAATTTTATTTAGGCTTCTTTAAACATTCGACAAAATACATTTTGTGTAAAAATCCTCAACGAATATCCCTGCTTTTTATCTAAAAAATAATTATTTATTAGTGGTCTCGCTATACATTAACTAAAAATTAAATCCCTCAACCTTTTAGTTATGAAGACTATAATCTTAACATTCGCTTTTTTATTTTCTATAACACCTTTTTTTGCCCAAGATTATCAAGACCATTTATTGGCAGAATTAAACACTAATAATTATACTAATATCGAAGATGAAATTGGCTCAAACGGTTTCGATTTCACCACTTTAGATACTGGTATAAATACTAAATATTCTGAATACGGTTCTGGTTTTTTTATGAATAAATTTATTATGGTGTCTTCAAAAAAATTAGGAGCGTTATCTAAAACCGATAAACAGACTGGAGAAGGCTACCAAAACTTATTTTGTTTAGATATTAGTAATGATGGTTCTTTAAAAATGCCATTATTATTTTCACGAATAATAAACACCTTTAATAATAATGAAGGTCAATTAAGCTTTTCGCCAGACGAACACACCATGTATTTTACACGCAGTACAAAAGAGGATACTTCAATATTTAAATTGTATAAAGTGAGCTTAGAAAAAGATTCTCATGGCAATTGGGTTGACCAAGAATTGCTGCATGTTAATACTGAGGGAGCATCAGTAGAAAATCCTTTTGTGTCGCCAGACGGCACACAGTTATACTTCTCTTCTAATAAAGAAGGTGGTTTTGGTGGTTTCGATTTATATGTAGCCACCATCAATGCAGATGGTTCTTTGGGAGATGCTGTTAATTTAGGAGATACAATTAACACGCAATACGATGATAAGTTTCCATCTTTATCTACAGATGGTAAAGATTTGTATTTCTCATCTCGAGGTCACAATAATATGGGAGGCTTTGATATTTTTAAAAGTAAAATAATTAAAGATGGCTACAGATTGCCAAGAAATTTAGGAAACACAATAAATTCTAATTTAGATGACGTTGCTTTTTTTATGGCCTCTCAAAATAGAGGATATTTAGCCTCGAACAAAGCGTTTGGAAAAGGAAAACTTGATATTTTTAGCTTTACTTTAAAAGATGTTTCGCAAAGTCTTGAAGGGATGATTGTGGATTTAGATTCCAAAATCCCTTTACCAAACACTTTGGTAATATTATTAAATGAAGAAGGCGAAGAAATTGCAAGACAAACCACTAACCAAGATGCTAAATATACATTTACTGTAAATCCTTTTGAAACCTATACTATTACAACTACTAAAGAAGGGTTTAATGATAAGACATTTGATTTTGTTGCAAATATTGGAAATGATAATGTATATAATAAAGACTTAGAGTTGGAAGCTACTGAGGCTGTAATAGAAACAGTAGAAGAGAAGAAAATGATTGTTGTAAACAACATTTACTTCGATTATAATAAATGGAGTATTAAAGACGAATCCTTGGTACAATTAAATAGTATTGCTCGCATATTAAAAGAGCATCCAGAAATGAAAATTGAAATTGGTGCGCATACAGATAATAGAGGAAACGACAAATACAATTTAAGTTTGTCTAAAAAACGTGCAGCTTCTGCTATGTCTTATTTAATTGAAAGCGGAGTGGACCCTACTAAACTATTTTCTAATGGTTACGGAGAAGCACAACCTCTTGTTGATTGTAAAACGAATTGTAAAGAAGAAGATCATCAAAAAAACAGACGCATTGAATTTGTAATTATAGATTAACCAATATAAATACATGATAATCAAATAATTATTACTAAATTACATTGCTATTAATCAATCTATTCTATTTGAAGATGTATTAATTAGTTAATCCAAATTCAATGAAAACCACTCATAACTTTATTGTGAGTGGTTTTTTATTGCTGCAAAGTGTAGATCCTATTTTTAGAAAACTCAGGATCTTTTCTGTGTGGTTGTAAAACAAAACCATTGGATGTTAACAGTTTTTTTGAGCTTTCGTTTTCGTTATGTGTAAACGCTTCTATAGTTTCAAGCTTAAGTTCTTTAAATCCGAAATTTGTAACCGCCTTAAGCGCTTCAGTCATCAACCCTTTTTTAAAATACTCTGGTAATAGATCGTAACCGACTTCTGCTGTTTTTTTGTCTTCAGAAAAATTCCAAAAGCATATGGATCCTATCTTGGTGTTGGTCTCTTTATGCGTTAATATCCAAAGTATACCTTCATCAGCTTCAGTTAGTTTTAATACTTTATTTATATGTGCCAGTGCTTCGGCTTTACTTTTGCATAACGGTTTGTCTATATATTTTCTAACTATAGCGTTCGATCTTAAAGCGAAAACAACATCTACATCGCTTAAATTTGCGATATTTAATTGTAGTCTTTGGGTTTCTAAATCTGGACAGTCTATTAATTTCATTTTAAAAAATAAAAAAAGCCTACTTGGATAAAAAGTAGGCTTTAAATTATAAAATTGTTCTTATTTAAGAAACAGCTTTTAATTTCTTCAACGTTGTTTTAGATAATTTTTGTTCTGCATAAGCTTTAGTAACGTTCAATTTCTTGTTATCACTACCTGGCAATTCGAACATGGCATCAGTTAAAATTTCTTCGCATAATGAACGTAACCCACGCGCGCCTAATTTATACTCTATGGCTTTGCCCACTATAAATTCTAAAGCACCATCGGTTATTGTAAACTCGATATCGTCCATTTTAAACAACTTTTTATATTGCTTAATAATGGCATTTTTAGGCTCGGTTAAAATGGCTCTTAGTGTATCGCCATCTAAAGGATCCATGTGTGTTAACACAGGTAATCTACCTATAATTTCGGGTATTAGACCAAAATCTTTTAAGTCTTTAGGAATAATATATTGTAATAGATTATCACTATCAACTACCGCGTCACTAACAGATGCACTATACCCAACTGCCTGCATATTAAGGCGTTTTGAAATAACGCGATTAATACCATCGAATGCACCACCTGCTATAAACAGGATGTTTTCTGTATTCACTTCAATAAACTTTTGGTCTGGATGTTTACGACCGCCTTTAGGTGGTACGTTAACAACTGTGCCTTCTAATAATTTAAGTAAAGCTTGCTGCACACCTTCTCCCGAGACATCTCGTGTTATAGATGGGTTGTCACTCTTTCGGGCTATTTTATCTATCTCATCTATAAATACAATGCCTTTTTCGGCTTTTTCTAAATTATAGTCTGCTGCTTGTAATAAGCGTGTTAAAATACTTTCTACATCTTCTCCTACGTAACCAGCTTCGGTTAATACTGTTGCATCTACAATAGCTAAAGGTACATTTAACATTCTTGCTACTGTTTTAGCCATTAATGTTTTACCTGTTCCTGTTTCTCCCACCATGATAATATTCGACTTTTGTATCTCAATATCATCATTAGTTGGCGGCTGCAATAGACGTTTGTAGTGATTATAAACCGCAACAGACATTACCTTTTTGGTATATTCCTGGCCAATTATGTATTGATCTAAAAAGCCTTTAATTTGTTGTGGTTTACGCAGCATTAATTCTGCAGACAACTCACTATTATCGCTCTGCTTAGACTCTTCTAAAACAATACCATGCGCCTGCTCAATACAGCGATCGCAAATGTGTGCATCTAGCCCTGCTATTAATAAACTTGTTTCTGGTTTTTTTCTCCCACAAAACGAACATTCTAATTCTTCCTTTGCCATTTTTGTTTGCTTAATAGTGCTAAGCGAAATGTTTTACTTTAACCCTAATACACTAATACTTATTTCATTTTAATTGCGAGTTAAAATCTCGTCAATCATTCCATATTCTTTAGCCTTATCTGCTTTCATCCAGTAATCACGATCACTGTCTTCGTATACTTTGTCGTAATCTTGCCCAGAATGCTTACTAATAATGCTGTAAAGTTCTTCTTTTAAAGTTATAATTTCTCGAGCTGTAATTTCTATATCACTAGCTTGACCTTGCGCACCACCTAAAGGTTGATGAATCATAACACGAGAATGTGTTAATCCGCTACGTTTCCCTTTTTCTCCTGCACATAATAGTACAGCTCCCATCGAGGCTGCCATTCCTGTACAAATAGTTGCAACATCCGGCTTAATAAATTGCATGGTATCGTAAATACCTAAACCAGCATAAACACTTCCTCCTGGAGAATTTATGTAAATTTGAATGTCTTTAGAAGCATCTGTACTCTCTAAGAACAACAATTGTGCTTGTATAATATTGGCAACAATATCGTTAATTCCCTGACCAAGAAAAATAATACGATCCATCATTAAACGTGAGAATACGTCCATTTGAGCGATGTTCATTTGGCGCTCCTCAATAATGTTTGGTGTTAAGTTTGTAGGATACATACTTCCAATTATTTTATTGTAGTATGTACTGCTAATTCCTTGATCTTTTATGGCGAATTTTTCGAATTCTTTTCCGTAATTCATATGTATGTCTTGAATTTGATAATTTAGTTAAGCTTCTGAATTGCTTCAGAAAAAATTAAATATATTGTAAAATCAGCGGTTTTCAAACTTTTTATGTGAAATTTAACGCTAATAAAATAGGCATTGAATCTTTAAAAATTCAACGCCTAAATATAATGATTATTCTTTAAAAAGAAGGTTAGACTTATTTGTCTCCGTAAACTTCTTTTACAAACTTATCGTAAGACAGTTCTTTTGTTTTAATATTGGCTTTTTCTTTGTAAAGATTAAGTAGTTTCTGGCTAACAACCTGCTCGCTTAAACGTCTTACCTCATCTTGATTAGATAATACTCGAGCTGCAATATCGTCTAATTCTTTATCTGTAGGATTCATTTGACCAAATTGCGCCATTTGCATTTTAATCATGTTCTTTGCGCTTTCTTTAACGTCTTCGAAATCTACTTTTATGCCGTTAGCTTCCATTAACTTCGCTTCTATAAGCTGGTAACGTAAACTTTTTTCAGACTTTTCGTATTCTTCTTTTGCCGTAGCATCGTCCATTGGATTTTCTCCCGCAGTTTGCATCCATTTTGTTAAAAATTCTGCTGGTAAATCGAATTTAGTATTTGCAACTAAATGCTCTGTAACATCATTTAACAATTTTTGATCAGATTGTTGTACGAATTGCTTTTCGGCATCTTCTTTAATCTTTTCTTTTAATTCTGAAACCGTTTTTACTTTGCCTTCTCCAAACAACTTATCGAATAATTCCTGATCTAAATCTGCTAATTCGCGTGTGTTAATTTCTGTGATAGTAAAAGTAACCTCTATTTCTAATCCATGTGCTTTATCGTGTTCTACTTTTAAAGCATGCATTAATTCGTGGTCGTCTTCGTAAAGGCCTTTTGTTTTTAAAGTGATAACATCGCCTACCTTAGCACCAATAAATTTCTTTTCGGTTGCTTTTCCTTTAAACTTATCTAAAGTTAACGTTACAGTATTTTCAATATCTTCCTCATCATTTTTATAAACTCCAGTAATTTCACTGTCTTTAGCAACTTCTTTTTCAGAAATTAACTTTCCGTATTGCTTCTGGATATTTTTAACCTGATCATCAATCATTTTATCGTCTGCAACGATATTATAATGTGTAATGCCTTTTTTTCCTGCTAAATCCACTTCGAATTCTGGCGCTAAACCTAATTCAAATTCAAAAGAAAACGTGTCGCCTTCCCAATCAATATCATCTTGAGGCTTTGGTAATGGCTGACCCAGTACATCTAGTTTTTCTTCAGTAAGGTATTTATTTAATCCTTCTTGAATTAATTTATTTACCTCATCAATTAATACTGCTTTACCGTATTGCTTTTTTACCATTCCCATTGGCACGTGACCTTTTCTAAATCCAGGAATGTTAGCTGTTTTTCTATAATCTGTTAAGATTTTTTCAACTTTAGTAGCATAATCATCTTTCTCAATTGCTACTGTTACTACAGCATTTAATGCATCTTTATTTTCTCTTGTAATATTCATTTTGAATAATCTATTTAATGTAACCAAAAACGGAGTGCAAAAGTACTAATTTTTTACAGTTTATCAAAGTTTTTAAGGTATTGAATCTCAATAACTATAATGCCTACTTTTTATCTTTTTTCAAGAAAGATTGCAACAGCGATTGAAGTACAGAAAGTAGAATACTAAATAAAATAGCCCACCAGATATTATTAACCGAAAAACCGTCGATTAACTTATCGGCCAACAATATTAATAACGCATTAATTACAATTAAAAACAACCCTAAGGTAACAATGGTAATGGGTAAAGTTAAAATTACAAGAATAGGTTTTACCAGAAGATTTAAAATTGAAAGCACCAATGCCACAATTATGGCAGAACCATAACCATCTACGTTAACCCCATTTAAAACATGGGCTAAAACGAATACTGCAACAGCGTTTAAGAGAAGTCTAATTATTAAATTCATAGTTTTTATATTTTAATTTATAGGGTTTGTAAGATTTTAATAACCTTACTTTACAATGTTTTTTTATTTAATGAACTGCATTACTGCTTTATAAAATGCCTCGGGATTTTCGGCATGCAACCAATGGCCTGCATTAGCAATCGTTTCTATTTTTGCATTAATAAAATGCGACGTGATTGTGGCTTCGTCCTGTGGCGAAATATATTCACTTTTATCTCCTTTTAAAAAAAGCGTATCCCCTTGAAAAACAGCATGCACTGGCAGCGCTTCGCCTACTTCGCCTACGTGCTCAGTTAGCGCTTGTAAATTTATACGTAATCCCAAGGTCCCTTTTTTTACCCAATATAAATTTTTTAATAAAAATTGTCGCGTTCCAAAATCGCTAACGTAGTTGGATAATTGCTCGTCTGCTTCTCCTCTACTTGCTAAAGTGTTAAAATCTAAGCTATTTAAACCTTCTAAAATAGCATCGTGATGCACTGGGTAAAAGCGCGGTGAAATGTCTGCCACAATTAATTTACTCACATAATCTGGATGTTGTGTTGAAAATAACATGGCTGTTTTTCCACCCATAGAATGCCCAAGTAATATAACGTCTTTTAATTTGCGTTCGTCGCAATACAGTTTTAAATCCTGTACTAAAGCATCGTAATTAAAGACGTCGCTATGGAAACTTTTACCATGGTTTCTTTGGTCTATTAAGTGCACTTCGTAGCCTGCTTTAGCAAATTGTTTTCCTAATGTTTTCCAGTTATCACTCATCCCTAAAAACCCATGAAGAATTAAAAATGGTTTTCCTGCTCCTATTATGTTAGCATGTAACTGCATTATTTAAGTTTATTTAAATACATATTAACCACATTTTCAATACCTAAATATAAACTTTCCGAAATTAATGCATGGCCAATTGAAACTTCTAATAATCCTGGAATATTATCTTTAAAAAATTTAATATTATCTAATGATAAATCATGCCCAGCGTTAACACCTAATTTTAGGTCATTAGCAACTTCAGCACAATTTTTATATGGGTTAATTGCTTCTTTATGTCCTAAACTATATTCGTGAGCAAAAGCTTCTGTATACAATTCAATTCTATCTGTTCCTGTTGCTTTAGCGCCTTCAATTTGCTTAATGTTTGGGTCTACAAAAATGGAGGTACGAATATTATTTCGTTTAAATTCATTAATTACTTCAACTAAAAAATCTTTGTTTTTAATGGTGTCCCAACCTGCGTTGCTGGTTATAGCGTCTATACTGTCTGGCACCAAAGTAACTTGTGTTGGCTTAATTTTTAAAACCATATCTACAAATTTTGGAATAGGATTACCCTCTATATTGTATTCTGTGCTAACTACTGGTTTTAAATCGTATGCGTCCTGGTAACGAATATGCCTTTCATCTGGTCTTGGATGGATAGTAACACCTTCTGCACCAAATCGTTGCACGTCTTTTGCAAACTGAACGACATTAGGCAGATCTCCTCCTCTTGAATTTCGTAAAGTTGCTATTTTATTTATGTTTACGCTTAGTTTCGTCATTTTTTAGTAAAAATATTAAATACAAAAATACAAAGTAGAAGCACGGAATTGTTCTTATTTTTAATTATTTTGCATAAAATTGAAACAGACAAGGATGAATCTTTTAGATTACGTTATAAACGACATAAAACCACTTTTAAATACTGATAAAGTAAAGGAAATTCAATTACTTTTTAATCAGCTAACCTATTCTCACATTCCTATTAAAAACAAGGAAGGTGTTTATTTAGGTTGCATATCAGAAAACGATGCGCATTGTTTTGATAGCGACAAAGCCATTGAAGATTACAGGTATGCTGGTGAAGGTTTTTTTGTTAGAGAAGATACTAACTGGCTTGATATTTTAGAGGCCTTTGCTCAAAATTCGGCTAATATTATGCCTGTTTTAAGTAATAAAAATGTGTATTTAGGCTATTATGAATTAAATGATGTTATAGGCCTTTTTAACGAAACGCCTTTTTTTGCTGAGGCTGGTGCAATATTAATTATTGAAAAAGGCACACCAGATTATTCTTTTGCAGAGGTCAGCCAAATTGTTGAGTCTAATGATGGGAAACTTTTAGGTGCTTTTCTTTCTAAAATTGAAAATGACGTGACCCAAATAACCCTTAAAATAGGGAACGCTAATCTTAATGAGATTATGCAAACCTTTAGGCGTTACAGTTATAATGTTATTTCTGGTCATGAGGATGACAGCTATTTAATAAGCTTAAAAGAACGCTCAGATTATTTAAATAAATACCTAAATATTTAAATATGAAGGTTGCTATTTATAGTCAATACCCAAAAAAACAATCTAAAGATTCTTTAGAAACATTAACAGAAGAGCTGTTAAAACTTAACGCTACTCTTTTTCTTGAAGACGAGTTTTTTAACGATATTAGAACACAACTTTCTAATCCTGAAGTTTATAAAAGTTTTACAGCCTTAGACAAAAGTTTCGATTTGTTTGTAAGTATTGGTGGAGATGGTACCATTTTAAGAGCCATTACTTTTGTTAAAGATTTAAACATTCCAATTATAGGAATTAACACTGGCAGACTTGGTTTTCTTGCGACTATCCAACCGGAAGATATAAAACAAGCCATTAAACTTATTAAAGAAAAAACTTATTCTCTTAGCAAACGCACCTTACTGTCAATTACAACCTCTCCAGAAAACGACACCATAAAAGAATTAAATTTTGCTTTAAACGAGATTGCAATCAGCAGAAAAAACACCACTTCCATGATTACGGTGGAAACCAAATTAAATGGTGAGTTTTTAACTTCTTATTGGAGCGATGGTTTAATTATTTCGACACCTACAGGTTCTACAGGCTATTCTTTAAGTTGCGCTGGACCTGTAATTACGCCAGACACCACAAGTTTGGTGCTAACACCTATTGCTCCTCATAATTTGAGTGCAAGGCCTTTGGTTATTGAAGATTCCACAACCATAGAGTTAAAGGTTAGTGGCAGAGAAGACAACTACTTAGTATCGCTGGACTCCAGAATAGCAACACTGGCTAACGAAACCATAATAACTATAAAAAAAGCTCCTTTTACTATTAGTATGATCGAATTAAATACTGAAAGTTTTCTTACTACATTGCGTAAAAAGCTACTTTGGGGAGAAGACAAACGAAATTAATTGTCCCACAATGTCCACGCTTAGCTTCAAAACATTAAATTTTTACAATAATTCCGAGTAATTACTGTTTTAACCTGTAACTAATTAGCTCAAATTGTTATAGGCTAATCTTATTTATTATATTTGCAAACTTTTAAACTTTATGAGGCATATTACGCTTTTACTAATACTATTTTTAAGCTCACAATTAAGTAGTGCTCAAATTAACGAATTTGGTGTTTTTATTGGAGGCAGTAACTTTATTGGAGATGTTGGTGCTACCAATTACATTGCACCGAAACAACTGGCTATTGGCGCACTTTACAAATGGAATAGAAGCACAAGACATTCTTACAGGATTTCATTAACATATACGGAGTTAGAAGGCATTGATAACGATTCGGACGACCCGAGCAGACAAGTAAGAGGTTATGAATTTAACAACAGCATTATCGAGCTTTCCGCAGGAATGGAATTTACTTTTTTCGATTTCGATTTACATGATGGAGGCAATGTATCTACACCTTATTTATATTCTGGCATCACTGTAGCAAAACATGATAACTTCTATTTTAATCCTACAAATGGAAATATAGTTGACGAAAACACTTCAAGCTACGCCTTTGGCATCCCTATGGTTTTAGGCTACAAAGCTGCCGTTTCTCCAGAATTTATAATTGCTTTAGAAATTGGTGCACGCTATACTTTTAGTGATGAATTAGATGGTAGTGTCCCTGATTTTGGAGGTGCAGATTCTCCAGTTAGTTTTGGAAACGTTAATAATAATGACTGGTATACCTTTACAGGTATTACAATAACATATACATTTGGCAGAAACCCTTGTTTTTGCCCAGGAAAATAAATTGGATTCTACGCAAATAAATACAAGCAAACTACCTAAACATATCGCCATAATTATGGATGGTAATGGGCGTTGGGCTAAACAAAAAGGATTAATTCGAGCTATAGGTCATGAAAACGGCACAAAATCTGTTCGCGAAACAGTTGAAGCCTCCGCAGAGTTAGGTATAGAAAACCTTACACTTTATGCCTTTTCAACAGAAAACTGGAATAGACCAAAACTTGAAGTCGATACATTAATGAAACTACTGGTGTCTTCATTAAAAAAAGAAATAAAAACATTACAGGATAATAATATAAAACTTAATGCTATAGGTAAACTTTCAACGCTGCCAAAGAAAGTTTATAAAGAATTAAACGAAGTTATCCAGCTTACTAAAAACAATAATAGAATGACATTAACTCTGGCATTAAGCTATGGATCCAGAGAAGAAATTCAAAATGCTGTCAAGGAAATAAGCGATAAAGTTAAAAATAATATAATTTCTTTAGAAAATATTGACGAATCGATTATTAATGAGCATCTTTACACGCAAAATTTACCAGATGTAGATTTGCTTATTAGAACAAGCGGAGAACAACGCATTAGTAATTTTTTGTTATGGCAAATTGCCTATGCCGAATTATACTTTACAGAAGTATTGTGGCCAGACTTTACCAAGCAGCACCTATGTGATGCTATTATAGAATATCAAAACAGAGAACGACGCTTTGGGAAAACAAGTGAACAAATTAGTTAAAATTTTACAATTGAAAACATTTTTAAAGTACACACTATCAATTCTTTTTTTAGTGTCCGGTTATTTTGCTCAAGCTCAAGATTTATCTTACGAAGACGGAAAAAAGTACACCATAGCAGAAATTAAAGTAGTTGGAAACACAAGTTTTAGTGAGCAAACCATTATCACCTTTTCTAAACTTAGAAAAGGAGACGAAATTCTAATTCCTGGAGAGGAAATTAGTGCGGCTATTAAAAAGCTATGGAATACAAACTTATTTAGTGATATTGAGGTTTACTTAGCTAAAGTTGAAGATGATGGTGCCTATCTTGAAATTAGACTATCGGATTTACCAGAATTAAACGAACTCAAAATTAACGGTGTAAAAAAGAGTAAAAAAGAAGCATTAATTAAAGAGAATAAGCTTCAAGAGGGTGTTAAAGTTACAGAAAACCTTATTACTACAACAAAAAACTATATTCAAAATAAGAATAAAAAAGCAGGCTTTTTAAATACTAAAGTTAGCATTAACACAATTCCTGTAGAAGATTCAATACAGAAAGCCCGAGTGAATATGGTGCTTAATGTAGATCGAGGAGAAAAAGTTAAAGTAAAAAATATAAATTTTGATGGCAATACAATTTTAAGTGATAAAAAGCTTAGAAAAGCCATGAAAAACACCAAACAGAAAAACCCTATCCGCATTTTAAAACGCTCGAAATTTATTGAAGCAGATTTTAAGGAAGACTTAAATAGCGTTGTAGATAAATATAAGGAAAACGGATATCGTGATGCTCGTATTATTTCCGATACATTAATAGTGAATGATGCTAAAACAGTAGATTTAAATATTAAAATTGAAGAAGGAGAAAAATATACCTTTGGTGATATTACATTTATAGGTAATACGGTTTATACAGACGAATTTTTAAAGCGCCAGTTGCGTATAGAAAAAGGAGATACTTATAATGGTGTTTTATTAGAAAAGCGCATTGCCGACAATTCCAGACCAGATGGTGATGATATTACAAATTTATACCAAGATCATGGTTACTTGTTCTCTACTATTAATCCAGTAGAAGTAAGTGCAGATGGTAATGTTATTGATATGGAAATTAGAATTATAGAAGGTAAACCCACTTATTTTAATAAAATTTCTGTAGTAGGTAATGAAAAGACTAACGACCATGTTATTTACAGAGAAATAAGAACACGTCCAGGCGAATTATACAGTAAAGCAAATGTTGTACGTACCGTTCGAGAATTAAGTCAATTAGGCTTTTTCGATGCCGAGCAAATAGATCCTCGATTTAAAAATGCCAATCCAGAAGATGGCACTATTGATATAGAGTATGGTGTA
Source organism: Lacinutrix chionoecetis (assembly GCF_053604665.1). Lineage (NCBI taxonomy): Bacteria > Pseudomonadati > Bacteroidota > Flavobacteriia > Flavobacteriales > Flavobacteriaceae > Lacinutrix > Lacinutrix chionoecetis. The sequence goes on along the minus strand of NZ_JBSHNQ010000086.1, from coordinate 396,071 downwards.
GTAGAAGCTGGATCAAGCCAAATAGAACTGCAAGGTGGTTATGGAGGAGGCGGTTTTATAGGTACTTTAGGTTTATCTTTTAACAACTTCGCATTAAAAGACATCTTTAAAAAAGATGCTTATAAACCTATTCCTACTGGTGATGGTCAAAAATTAGCACTACGTTTACAAGCAAGTCGATTTTATCAAACGTATAGCTTTCAATTTTCAGAGCCATGGATGGGTGGAAAAAAACCAGTACAATTCTCCACATCGTTATCGCATACAAAACAGTTTTTATTTAACCCACTTACTAATAACGCAGATAAAGACAGACGTTTTAATATAACAGGTATAACCTTTGGATTAGCTAAACGTCTCTCTGTTCCAGATGATTTTTTCACGTTATCGCAAGCAGTTAGTTTTCAGCATTATAACTTAAAAAATTATAATACAGGACTTTTTACATTTGGAGATGGTTACTCAAACAACCTATCTTATACTATAGGCCTAAGCAGAAACAATACCTTTAATGATCCAGTATTTCCAACAGGAGGTTCCAGTTTCTCAGCAACAGCTAAACTATCCTTACCTTATTCGCTATTTAACGGTACAGATTACGAAGCTTTAAGTAATGAAAGAGAGGTAAATCAAAATATAATTGAAACCTCTAGCGATACTGACGCTGTACTAGCTGCTCAGGCAAGACGTTCAGAAATCGACCAGGAACGTTTTAAATGGTTAGAGTTCTATAAAGTTAAATTTAAAGGAGATTGGTACACCAAGTTAGTAGATAAATTTGTTTTTAAATCTACTGTAGAATTTGGTTTCTTAGGTGCTTATAACCAAGATAGAGGTATTATTCCTTTCGAGCGTTTCTTCCTTGGAGGAGATGGGTTAGGCAGTTATAGTTTAGATGGTAGGGAAGCTATCGCATTAAGAGGATACCCAAACCAATCTTTATCTGATGTGGATGGAGGGACAATTTATAATAAATTTTCTTTAGAGTTACGTTACCCAATTACATTAAAACAATCGGCAAAAATCTATGCTTTAGGATTCTTAGATGCTGGAGCATCTTATAGCAATTTTAAAGATTATAATCCATTTAACGTACAGCGTTCGGCAGGATTAGGTATTAGAATCTTTATGCCTGCTTTTGGTTTATTAGGAATTGATTTTGGTCATGGATTCGATCCTTTACCAGGAAGCACAATTAAAAATGGGTGGGAAACACATTTTATAATTGGTCAACAATTTTAATACGTAAACAACTGCTTTGAATACTATAAAAAGACTAAAAATGTATTCAAGTTTCAATTAATTTTTATTTTTGGCACGATATTTTCAATATTGATTTTGAGGATTTGATTCGAGAATTAAAATTTTTACAATTAAAATTCGTTATTTTGAAAACTAATGCATTCAAAATAAGACAGAATAAAATCCTAAACTGTCGGTTTTTTTGAATTTATGTTATTAAATATAAAAATATACCAGATGAAATTTAAAGTTCTTTTTTTATTGATGTTAATATCAATGCTATCTTTTCAAGCCAACGCACAGCGTGGTGTAAGAATAGGATATATAGATACCGAATACATTTTACAAAACGTTCCAGAATATGCAGAGGCAACTACACAATTAGAGTCTAAAGTGCAAAAATGGAAAGGTGAAATAGAGCAGCAATTAAGTACAATTGAACAAAAACGTACGAGCTTAAATAATGAGAAAGCGCTATTAACTAAAGAATTAATTGAAGAACGCGAAGAAGATATTACTTTTGAAGAGAAAGAAATTTTAGATTATCAGCAAAAGCGATTTGGACCAAATGGTGATTTAATGATCCAGAAAAGACAATTAATGCAGCCGGTTCAAGACCAGATTTTTCAGGCTGTTCAAGATATAGCAAAAGCAAAGAAATACGATTTTGTTTTCGATAAATCTGCCGATGTTGTAATGTTGTATTCAGCAGAACGCTTCGATATTAGTGAGCAGGTTTTAAGGACGATTACACGCTCTTCAAAAAGAAAGCAACTCAACTCTAAAAAAGAGAGAAATGAGGCTAAAGAGGAAGACGTTACAGTAGAAATAGACGACAGTAAAGATGCCAGACAAGAAGCTTTGGATAAGAGAAAAGCAGAAAGAGAAGCATTAGTCGAAGCCAGAAAGAAAGCGATTGCAGAAAAAAGAGCAGCAGCAATTGAAGCAAGAGAAAAAGCTAGACAAGAAAAATTAGACGCCAGAAATAAAACTAATGATACGGAAGAGAAAAGTGCTGAGGAGCAAATGATGGAAGGCGAAACCACAAATGATAAACTAGAAGAAACTACAGAAGCTCCAAAAACAAGAGAGCAAATTTTAGAAGAACGTAGACAGAAGAAACTTGCAGATAGAGCCGCAAGAAAAAAAGAATTAGACGAAAAAAGACAGAAAATCTTAGACGATCGTAAGAAAGCAAAAGAAGAAAACAATAGTGCTCCAGACGACGAGAATCAAGACGATTAAAATTAATAATTTATAACACACAAATACTATTTTAAAAATGAAACAAATTAAAACTTTATTAATCGCAGCAGTATTATTTTTTGGAGCTACGAGTTTAACAAATGCTCAATCTAAAATTGCCCATATTAATACTACCGAGTTAATTCAGGCTATGCCACAAATGAAAACAGCTCAAGCTGAAATGGAAAAAGTTGGTAAAACCTACGAATCTGATATTGCAGCAATGCGTGCAGATTTAAAGAGTAAAATGACTCGCTATGAAAGTGAAGCGTCTAACAAAACACAAGAAGAAAACGAAAAGCGTTTAATTGAAGTGCAAACAGACCAGCAAAACATTCAGCAGTATGCTACAAATGCACAAGAACAATTACAAAAGAAAGAATTCGAGCTTTTAAAGCCAATTACAGAAAAAGCTAAAGCAGCTATTTTAAAAGTAGCAAAAGCACAAGGTTTTAACTATGTATTAGATTCTGCTCAAGGTGGTGGAGTAATCATGGCAGAAGGCAAAGACTTACTTGCAGATGTAAAAAAAGAATTAGGATTCTAAGAAACCCTAAACTTATACTACTAAAAGCCGACTTATTAAGTCGGCTTTTGTATTTTTATAAAGTGAATATTAGTTATGAATAAACAACCTATTGGCATATTCGATTCTGGTGTTGGTGGCACCTCTATCTGGAAGGAACTTCATGCAGTTTTACCTTGTGAAAACTCAATTTACCTTGCAGATAGTATAAACGCACCTTATGGCCCAAAAGGAAAAGATAAGATTATAGAGCTTAGTATTAAAAACACAGAGCTACTACTTAATAAAAACTGCAAGCTCATTGTTGTTGCCTGTAATACTGCCACTACAAATGCAATTAGCGTACTAAGAGAACGGTATAACATACCCATTATTGGTATTGAACCTGCTATAAAACCTGCCGCATTAAATACCCAAACTAAAGCTATTGGTATTTTGGCTACCAAAGGGACATTGTCGAGTGCACTGTTTCATAACACCTCAAACTTATATGCAAACGGTATAGATATTATAGAACAAGATGGCGAAGGCATTGTGCAACTTATAGAAAGTGGCGCCTTGCAATCTCAAGAAATGAAAGTGCTATTAAAACAATATTTAAAACCTATGCTTAGCGCCAATATAGACTATCTTGTTTTGGGCTGTACGCATTATCCTTATCTAATTCCTTTGCTTTTTGAATTGCTTCCTAAACACATTAAAATAATAGATTCTGGTTTAGCCGTTGCAAAACAAACAAAATCTATATTAGAAAAACACAATTTACTACATACTGAAACTATAAAACCTAAAAACCAATTCTACATTAATTTAAAAAACACTCAAGTCATGGAATCGCTTTTAGGAAAGCCTTTTGAAGTTGAATATTTAGACTTTTAATCATCAAAAATTAAAATTGGCTCGTTGTTAAAGTGCAAATACTCGCTCTCTGCCCTATTTATTCTTTAAACCACGAAGAATACTTCACATAATTCTCTGCGATACGATTTATTTCGCCGTTAATTAATTCCTTGCTAATGTCTTTTACTTTTTTGGCCGGAACACCAGTATAAATACTACCAGATTCTACTTTAGTGTTTTGTGTAACAACTGCGCCAGCGGCAATAATACTGTTGCTTTCTACTATACAATTATCCATAACTATGCTTCCCATGCCAATAAGCACATTGTCTTTAATCGTGCAACCATGTACTATGGCATTATGCCCAATAGATACGTTATTACCAATGTTAGTTGGGTGTTTTTGGTACGTACAATGCACAATTGCGCCATCTTGAACGTTCACTTTATTTCCAAGTTTTATATAATGCACATCACCTCGCAATACTGCGTTAAACCAAATGCTACATTGTTTACCTATACTTACATCGCCAACAATGGTAGCGTTTTCTGCGATATAACAATCTTTTGCTATTTGTGGTGATTTCCCGTTTACTGGTTTTATTATTGGCATATTAAAATAGGTTTTTTTATTCGCAAATTTATTTATTAGTTTTTTGTCACATTCCGATAAAAATAGGAATAATCAAAAATGACAAGATCATGCAATTTAATACTTAGTTGTCACTTCGAGTGATTTTTGAAGCATGAGAAAATTGTATCGAGAAGATATTAATAGTTCTCATATAAATGCTCCTTTGGGCTCATTAATTGAACTAACAAATTGTTGTTATTTAAAATAAGATAGTAATTCAGATTTTTTAGAAGGCGAAACCATTACTTGTTTGCCATTACTTAAAATAACACTACCTCCTTTACCTTTTACATATTTTACAACTTCGTTTACGTTTACCAGATAACTTTTGTGTACACGTGCAAAATTTGAATCTTGTAGTATTTCTTCAAAATATTTAAGTGTTTTACTTACTACTTTCTTTTTATTGGTATTAAGGTGGATTTCTGTATAATTATCATCGGCTTTACAAAACAAAATATCTGCTGTACTAATAACCTCAAAACCATCTTGTTGTGGTATAGTTATTTTGCCATCTACGTTATTGGTTGTTTTTGGTATTAAAACCTGGTCTTGAAGCGCATCTTCTTTCGTTTTAATTTCAACAACGTAGTCTACTGCTTTAATTAAATCGTCTATAGCTATTGGTTTCATTAAATAATAACTGGCGTGAGCGTTTAAAGCCTCTATGGCATAATGATTATAAGCGGTTACAAAAATGGTTTCAAAATGCCTGTCTCCTACCTTGTCGAGCAAATCGAATGCATTACCGTAAGGCATTTCTACATCTAAAAATACTAAGTCCAATGTTTCTTTTCTAATCAATTCTAGCGCATCGTTAATATTTGCAGCTTCACCAACCACATTTACATTTGGGCAGTATTTTTTAAGATAATTTTTAAGGATTTCTCTGCTGGTCTCTTCGTCTTCTACTATTATTGAGTTTAGTTTCATATCTATTTTTTTAAGCTATCAATTGTTGAAACATTAATGATGTTCATAATTGATTCGTGTACTTTTAAATTTGAAATAAAATAATCTAATCGTGTTTCATTTCTTTTTTGAGTTCTTTTGAACTCCTTCTTATTTGTGATTTTACCATCGATTAAATAAATTAATTTCGATGTGCTTTTAGATTTTTTAGCTCTTTTTGTATTTAATATAAACACTCCATCTTCTGCTTTACTTCCTAACAAAGAAATAATATATTTAGAATTTTTATTGATAGTTAGAGGTTTAGAAAATTGAATCCAAGTTGTGTCTAACTCTAAACTATCAATTTCGCTATATCTTTTATAAATGTTACCGTCTTTAATAATTAATGGATTCTCACCAAACCTTTCTAAATTTATGCTCCTTACAATAGAGCTTCTTAATTGATTTTTGACAACTGGACACTGAGACATTCTATTTAAAGAAGTTTTACAACTTATCAATACAATTGAAACTATTAAAGAAACAGCTCTAACTTTCATATTAATCTCTCTTTAAAGTCACCACAACCTTAGTTCCTGTATCGCCTTCTATTTCTCCATGATATAATTCGTCTATATAAACATCTACTTTATCTTTATACATTTCGTTTAAAATAGCAACACGTTTTTTAATATTACCCATGCCTTTAGAGTTTTGCTTTTGCTGGTTTTCGGTTTTTAATGCCTTCGATTTTTCGCGACCAATACCATTGTCTGCAATTGTAATAACAATTTCGTCTTTAAGCTTTTTACTTATAGAAATATCTAATTGCCCTTTTTCCTTTTTATAACGCAAGCCATGCCACACGGCATTTTCGATATAAGGCTGCAAAAGCATTGGTGGAATTTGGTAATCTTCTACATCTATCTCTTTATCTACGGTAATAGTATAATCAAACTTATCCTGAAATCTAAAATGCTCCAATTTAGTATACAACTCCAACAACTCTATTTCCTTTGCCAACGAAATAAAATCTTGTTCACTATTCTCCAAGACTGCTCGCATGAGTTTAGAAAAATCGCTTAAATATTTATTGGCTGTGCGCTCATCGTTATTAGCAATAAAACTATTTACAGAATTTAAGGCATTAAATATAAAATGAGGGTTCATCTGGCTTCTCAAGGATTTTAAAGCCAATAAGTTATTTGCCAAACGTTGTTGTTTTATGTATTTATACATTAAATACGCAGCAAACAATAGTAGTATTAAACCACCAATAAGCGAGTAAATAATTATTTTTTGGTTTTTATTTTGCTCCTGGTTTAAATTATATCTGCTTTCAGACAACTCACGATCGCTTTCCAGTGAAGTTATGCGGTTTTGCTGCTCGGCTATATTTTTATTAAACCGCGCTGCTTGCGTTATTTGCTGCTCTTTTTTAATGTAAAGAGCTTCTACAGATTTTGTGTATTCCTCGTAGGTTTTTAAGGCATTTTCATAATCTCCAGATTCTCTATATACTTCGGATAGTTTTCTGGTAGCATCCTTTTCTACAACTAAATCCTCACGCTCGTCTGCCTCAATTCTACTTTTCTCTAAATACGGAATTGCCTCTTCGTACTTTTTCTGCATAAAGAGCGCGTTACCAATCTTATAATTTTGCTTTTGGGTTGTAAAATCGCTTTCGTTATCGATTATAGAATCGGTTTCAATATCTTTAATATCTAAAATAGCCTCTTCTCTAAGGCGAATTTCGTCATCGAAATTTCTGTTTGAGTTATTAAAATCGGCTACCTTAACTTTTTCCTTTACGGCTCTCTTTTTGTTTTCCTGTGTTGCAAGGTTTAAGGAGTTACTGTAATATTCTTTTGCTTTGCTTGTGCGACCACTGGCATCAAAAGTCTGGGCTATCTTAGAATTTAAGTCGGTTACTTTTGGTGCAATTAAATGTTTTTGTGCCAGATCTAAACCGCTATTGTAAGCTTCGATGGAAAGCTTATAGTCTTTCATTCTAAAATAAACATCACCAAGACCTTCGTATAATTCTACCAATTGATAGTTGGATAGTTCTTTATGATTTAATTTCTTAAAAACCGAAACACTTTCCTGGTAATTATTATTGAGCATGTAGGCTTTACCTAACTTTAATTTTACATCGTTAGACTGGTAACTATTTAGGCTTATTCTATAATTAGAAACTGCTAAATCGTACTGTTTCCAGTACAAATACACATCTGCAAGTACCTCGAAAGCTTCTGAGTTTTGTTTTACAGAACGACTATTTTTTATGCTTTCGGTTACAAACTGAATACTCTTTTCGGCCGATTTCTTTTTATATACTAAGGCAGAATCTATTAAGTTATTAAAGGAATTACTTTGCGAATTTTTATACAAATTAACTCCAGAGTGTGATGTCCTTGGTAGCACGTTAACCGTAATACGCTCATCGCTTTTAATGGTATAATAAATGGTTTCAAAATCTTTATGACTAATAATTAACTCGTCTCCAATTTTTGCACGCACTCTAAACTCTCCTGCACCATTTGAAGCAGTATAAGCACCACCATTTATTTGAATATTAACATCCTCAATTGCATCGTAAGTGTCTTCCTCTCTTACCAAACCTCGAACCTCAAAAAAAGCATTGTCGTTACTTTCCTGCTCAATTTTAGAGGATGTTCTTTGTTGCGCTACTATTGCCATTGTGTTTAAGGCAAATATTATACAACTTATATATTTAAGAATTTGTTTCATTTCTAATCGATAATAATCTTAGTAATATTTTACTAAAGGATAAACTTACACACTTTAATTGGCATATTAAAATAGGTTTTACCCAAACTATGGCGTTACACACTTTAATTCTCCTTGTTTACTCATTTGGCACTGTTTGTTACTCATTATAAAGCCACCTTCCCTCATTACTGTTTTTTTTAAAAGAAGGTTGCTTATAAGTTTACGGTCTAATTAAAACAAAACACATGAAACATACAATTTACTTTACACTACTATTATTCGTCTCTTTGGCAACAGCACAAATAAGAGGAAACGCAACGACCATTTCCAGACAGAATGTTATACAAGCCGAATCGCTTGGCAATGCCAACATCTATAGCAATAATTTAAACACCTTTAGACATCAGAATCTGGTGCCAAATGCCATGCTTACTATAGATGTAAAGGCGCTCAATAATGTTATAGCAGATTCATACACCGCTGTTTTTAATCTGGTACAAGTTGGTGAAACTGCCGAAGAGACCAATAAATTAATGAATGATAGAGTAGCCAAAGTTATAAGCGAGCTTTCTGCAAAAGGAATTTTAAGTAAAGACATAATTATAGATGTTATTTCCTTTGTTCCAGTTTACGAAACTGTTGTTGAGAAAAAATTATTTAGTAAAACTTATACCGAAGTGCCCAAAGGTTTCGAGCTCCAGCAAAACCTTCATATTAAATTTACAAAGGTTAATCAGTTTGAAAAAATCTTATCTGCCTGTGCAAATAATGAAATATATAACTTGGTAAAAGTGGATTATTTTATTGAAAATATTGAAGCTGTTTACACCAAACTCAGATCCGAAATTTTAAAAGTACTTAAAGAAAAGAAACAATTTTATACTGATATGGGTTTCGATTTGGCCACCTATAAACCAACTATTGCAGATATTAAGTACTGCCACTTTCCAAGAGAGTTTTATAAAAGCTACCAGGCTTTTAATAGTATTTCTTTAGAAGCTATTAAGAAAAACAAAGGCATTGTTACCGCAAAAAAACAAACCTCTTATTATTACGACCCATTGTCTTTTAAGGAGTACGACATAGTAATTAATCCATCTATTGTAGAACCGGTAATACAAATAGGTATGGAAATAAAATTACAATACAGAGAAAAACCTAAAGAAGAAAAACCAGCAGAAAAAGAAGTAATTAAAAACAAATACTTCGTGCTTTCTAACGATGGTGATATTAAAGTTAAAGAATTAAAATTAGAAAATTAATAATTATGAGAACAACAATTAAATTAAGCCTAATCGCTTTTACAGCCTTTTTCTTTTTGGCCTGTAATGCCAACAACAAAAAGCAAACCGAGGCCTTTGCTTTAAACGAAACTATTGATCCTGTGACGCCAAAAGTGAACAAGCAGTACATTAAAGTGGCGCTTTTATTAGACACAAGTAATAGTATGGATGGCTTAATAGACCAAGCCAAAGCCCAGCTTTGGGAAATTGTAAACGAGCTGTCTTACGCAAAATGTAAAGACGACAAGCCCAATTTGCAAATTGCACTTTACGAATATGGCAACGATAATTTAAATGCCGAAGAAGGTTATATTCGTCAGGTTTTAGCGTTTAGTGACGATTTAGACGAAATCTCTAAACAGTTATTTTCTTTAACCACAAAAGGAGGCAACGAGTATTGTGGCTATGTTATAAATACTGCTTTAGACCAATTAGATTGGAAAGATAATCCAGATGATTTAAAATTTATTTTTATAGCAGGTAACGAGCCTTTTACGCAAGGTAAAATAAGCTATAAAGATGCCGCAAAGAGAGCCCATAATAAGGATGTTACTGTAAATACTATTTTTTGTGGTGATTATAATCAGGGTATTTCTGGATTTTGGAAAGATGGAGCAGATTTAGCGCATGGCGATTATATGGCAATAAACCATAATAAAGAGACTATCCATATTGCAACACCTTACGACGATGCTATTTTGCAGCAAAACCATAAACTTAACAAAACCTATGTGGCTTATGGTTCTCAAGGCAGAAAGAAAATGCAATTACAGGCAGAACAAGACGATAATGCTGAAGAATATAGTAGTGCAAATGCTGTAAGTAGAACCGTTAGTAAAAGTTCGCATTTATACAAAAATTCGTCTTGGGATTTGGTGGATGCTTCTAAAAATAAAGATTTTAAATATGAAACTTTAGAGGATAACGAATTGCCTCAGGAACTTAAAAACAAAAGCGCTAAAGAAATAGAAACCTATGTATCTGAAAAGCAAAAAGAGCGCGAAGCCATACAAAAGAACATACAGGAACTAAATAGTAAACGCAAAGATTATATTTTAAAAAATAATAAAGAAAAAGGTAATGGCTTAGAAAACGCCATGATTAAAGCGATTAAATCTCAGGCAAAAGAGAAAAATTATACCTGGAAATAGTTAATTGTTGAAAATTAGGAGTGAGCCGCATGAGTAAACGCATTAGGGATTGCAACGACATCCTTTTTTTGCTGGCATATATGGCAAAAAAAGATATAGTGGAAAGCCCGACCTTTTTAAGCCTTTTTCGGCATAAAAAGGGAATGCCCAAACAGTTAGTAAAATTTGGTAAAAAAAATAAAATTAAAATAATTAAACTTTTTTGTAACAAAATGTGTCTTTTGTGCGTATAACTATTGATAGCAAATTATTCACACCCTATTTAGGGACATAAATCACACTTTTTTAGATGAGACAACTTAAAATTACCAAGCAGGTTACCAACCGTGAGACCGCATCGTTAGATAAATATCTACAAGAAATTGGAAAAGTTGACTTAATTACCGCAGACGAAGAAGTAGAATTAGCACAACGTATTAAGGCTGGCGACCAGATTGCACTTGAGAAATTGACTAAAGCTAATTTACGTTTCGTAGTATCGGTAGCTAAGCAATACCAAAACCAAGGTTTAACATTACCAGATTTAATTAATGAAGGTAACTTAGGGTTAATAAAAGCTGCTCAACGTTTTGATGAAACGCGTGGTTTTAAATTTATCTCTTATGCTGTTTGGTGGATTAGACAATCTATTTTACAGGCATTAGCAGAGCAATCTCGTATTGTGCGTTTACCACTTAATAAAATTGGATCTATTAATAAAATAAACAAGACATTTGCTTTTCTTGAGCAAGCACACGAGCGTCCGCCAAGTGCCGAGGAAATTGCAAAAGAGTTAGATATGACTATTAATGACGTTAAGGAATCTATGAAGAATTCTGGACGTCACGTAAGTATGGATGCGCCTTTAGTTGAAGGTGAAGATTCTAACCTTTACGATGTATTAAACTCTGGTGAATCGCCAAATCCAGACCGTAACTTATTACATGAGTCTTTACGTACTGAGATTGAGCGTGCTTTGGAGACATTAACGCCTCGTGAAGCAGATGTTATTAGATTATACTTTGGTTTAGGAAACCAACACCCAATGACTTTAGAAGAAATTGGTGAAACGTTCGATTTAACTCGTGAGCGTGTAAGACAAATTAAAGAAAAAGCGATACGTAGATTAAAACACACATCGCGTAGCAAAATATTAAAAACTTACTTAGGCTAATACTTAAGTTACAGTAACAAACAGTTATTCATAACTGTTCGTTTTTTGATTGATGAAAGAACCCGAAGCTGATTACTTCGGGTTCACTCATTTTTAGTCCTATTCTCTAAATCCTTTTATAAAGCAAAGGAACTTTAACAAAGACTTTTCTATCTTTGCACCTTTAACACAAAGTAATATTAAAATGGCCGAAAAATTAATTGCTCCTTCAATGCTTGCTGCCGATTTTGGCAATCTGCAACGCGATACAGAAATGGTTAATAACAGTGATGCCGATTGGTTTCATATTGATGTTATGGATGGTCATTTTGTACCAAACATCTCGTATGGCATGCCTGTAATTGCTGCTATAAAAAAACATGCCACTAAACCATTAGATGTACATTTAATGATTGAAAAACCTGAGCGCTATATTGAAGAATTTGCAAAGGTTGGTGCCGATATCATTACAGTACATCATGAATCTACAGTACATTTACACCGCACATTAAGACAAATTAAAGATGCTGGTTGTAAAGCAGGTATTGTACTTAATATTACAACTCCAGTTTCTGTTTTAGAAGACATTTTACCAGAATGTTACATGGTATTATTAATGTCTATCAATCCAGGTTTTGGCGGACAGAAATTTGAAGAAGTTACTTACCAGCGTATTAAAAAGTTACGCAAAATGATTAATGAACAAGGTTTAGATACCAAAATTGAAATTGATGGTGGTGTTACAGATAAAAATATTGAAAAACTTGTTGAAGCAGGTGCCGATGTTTTTGTTGCTGGAAGTCATATTTTTAAAAGCGAAGACCAAACAAAAGCAACTGCCAGGTTAAAGGCTTTGGCAAATAGTTTAGAAAGGTAATTTTGTTACATCCACATTACCTCCAGATAAAATTATACCCATTTTTTTATTTTTAAACAGTTGCTTCTCTTTAATTACAGCTGCTAAAGCTGTTGCGCTTGAGGGCTCGACAACCAGTTTTAAACGCTCGTAAATTAATCGCATGGCCTCAATGATTTCGGTTTCTTCTACTCTAATAATTTTTTTTACGTGCTTATGTATTATTGGAAAATTAACATCGCCTAACTGTGTTCTTAAACCATCTGCTATAGTATTGGCTGTTGTATTTATTTCAATTGTACCACTTTTTAGAGATCGGTAAGCATCGTCTGCTTCCATTGGTTCTGCACCAATAACCTTACAACTATTTGCAAAGTAATGTGCTGCCAAAGCGGTTCCAGCTATTAAACCTCCGCCACCAACAGGACAAACAATGTATTCTAAGTCGTTGTGGTCTTCAAGAAATTCCTGTGTAGCAGTACTATTTCCCAAAATAACATCCATATCGTTTGAGGGATGAATAAAGGTGGCTCCTGTTTCATTACAAATTTTATCTGCCGTTTGCTGTCTTGATTCAATAGTAGATTCACATTCTATAATAATACCGTTGTAACCTATAACAGCATTCTTTTTAACTTGTGGTGCGTTTTCTGGCATAACAATATATGCTTTAACGTCTAAGCTTTTTGCTGCTAACGATACTGCTTGCGCAAAATTTCCTGAAGAATGAGTTACCACGCCTTTGCTTCTCTGTGCATGACTTAAATTCATGATTGCATTTGTTGCACCACGCATTTTAAAGGCTCCCATTTTTTGAAAGTTTTCACATTTAAAAAACAACTTTGCGCCTACTATGTCATTAATTAATTGTGAGCTAAAAACTGGTGTTTTGTGTATGAATGGTGTAATTCGAGCAAAAACTTCAATAAAATCTGTTTTTTTCATATAGAGAACAAACAATAATTTTTATTAAAAATTACAATTAATTTTAATAACAATTACTATAATACAATTTTTTCTGCTTTAATTAAATCTACTAATTCTCGCCACGTGTAGCCATGTTCTAATTTTGAATTGAACACTTGTGCTTTTTTAGATTTAAGGAAATTAAGTTCTTTTTCGTTTAAACCACCAACTCTTTGGTCTTTGGCACTGTAAATGTAAATGGTATTGGATAAATCTACATCTTTTAAAGCCTTGATATAGTTTACTTCACCTATTGCTGCTTTAATACGTTGTTTTGCTGTGTAATATTTAATTGCCCAGATATTATAATCGCTAAAATCTTCTACACCTTCATCTGAAATAAATGTTTTTCCATCTGTATAAGTCCCGTTGAAACCTTTTTTATGTGCTTTTACTACATCCTTAGGATCGTCTATTCTACCTGATATAATAACGTATTTATCTGCTAATGAAGGCCGTGTCGCTAAATAATGTGGTATTATATAAGCACCGTAAGAGTGTCCCATAACCCAAACCGTTTTACCTTGGTTTTTAAAATATTTAATAGCTCTATACAGCATTTCTGATGTGTTATCAACTTCTTTTCTTGCCATTTTCATAGTGAAATTACAGTCGTAAGTAAACATTTTAGGATTATAAGTATTTGCTTGGTGTAAGTGAATACTGTAATAGTCCTCAAAATTTGGCAAATATCGCCAAACAGATTTTTCTCTTTTTTCAAAATCTAATTCATCTTTTGGACCTCCTTGTAAAAATATTGCTACAATTTGTTTGGTTGAGTCACCTTCTGCCACCCAAAGTTTTGAAGTATCTTTTGGTAATATTGTTTCTGGATATGAGAAATCTGGATTACTTCCATTTGAAGGTTGCGACGTTTTACAAGCTGTAAATGCAATTAAAATTATTGACAATGTTAGGACAATGTGTTTCATAACGGTTATTTTAAATGTTGATATATCTTTTTATTTTAAATTATTAAATATATCTTTACATAAAGATACTTTGCAAATATAAAATATATCTTGATATAAAGATATATTTTTGTGTGTTATTTTAATTATAAATTATATGTGTGAAAAAACTGACGTTATAGATAGGTTAATAAAAGAATGGAAACAAGAACAACCTGAGCTGGATGCATCGGCAATGGCAGTTGTTGGAAGAATTCTTAAACTAGGAAAAACACTTGAAAAACGGGCAAGTCAAGCATTAAGAAATAGTGATATTCACTACACAGACTTAGATGTTTTAGCAACATTAAGAAGATCTGGAGAGCCATACACATTATCTCCAAAAGAATTAATGCAATCTGTTTTAATTACTTCTGGAGCAATGACAGCGTTATTAGAAAGACTCACAAAACTTAAACTTATATTTAGAGTACCAGATGAAAATGATGGTAGAATTAAACGTGCTTGTTTAACTAAAAAAGGCATTCAAGTTATAGATGTTGCTATAAAAAAACGTTTTGAAGAAGCTTCTAAATCTATACATTATTTAAGCAAAAATGAAAAAGATACTCTTTCACATTTATTAAAAAAAATGATTTTACAAATTGATATGCTATAACCTAACTCTTAATAACCAGCAAAATTAAAATTGAGCATCTCTTTAACTTTACTATAAATTCTAGGGAATTTAGAACGGAACTCACTGGGTGTTTCTATAAAATTCTCTACTAAAACCGAAACAAATTCAAACTGGTTCTCAAAAGCATAGCTTCTAAGATAACCAGAGTTTATAAGCTTCTCTTTTAATACCTCATTATTATCTAACATATGAGTGAGCTCGTAAAAGGAATCTAAAAAAATTGCAGAACTTGTACTGTATTTTCTGGTTCTTAAAAAATTAAAATGGATGGCATGAATACATTCATGTACTGCTAAGTTTAAATTATCGTTTGTTATGGCATATCCTTTTAAGAAATCTTCCCAAGAAAAAATTAAAGCTTTGTAAGCCATATTAAATTCTCCTTTATGCATTTCCTTATTAATATTAGAATAATAAATTTCGGGATATATAATTACCTTATCGATGTTTTCTATCTTATACTCTCTAAAACCAAAGGTTAACTTCGCTGCTGTTGCCGAAATAAGCAACTTCATGGTATTGGTTATTTCTATATTTTTACCAATAAACTCCCAATTTGTTAGGAAATATTGCAGTCTGTGATCAAAGTTCTTTTTTTGCGAAGCTGTTAAACGACTATAAAAATTAAATTTCTGCTTAAGAATAGACTTATAGGCTACTGGTAGCGTTTTTTTTCTAAAATAAAGGTGTGTAAAAAATTGCTTCTTAGTAAAGTGTTCTACTTGAGCCATTTCAAAAAAGTTAAAAAGAGCGCGAACCAAAAGGAACAAGAAGGAACCAACAGTAAAGGCTATTAAGACTGTAGCAACAATTTTAAAAAACAAAGGTGTCTCTTGTTCTTGCAATAAAACCATTGTCTTTAACATGTTACTTTGCATGAGGAAATTTTGTGACTGTGATAGGAGTCGAACCTACAACCGCTGGAGCCGAAATCCAGTGCTCTATCCAATTGAGCTACACAGCCAATTATTTTTCTAAGACAATTTACGTTTTACAATATTAGAAATAGTTTTACCATCTGCGCGACCAGCAACTGCTTGGTTTACCATTCCCATTACTTTTCCCATATCTTTCATGCCTTCTGCTCCTGTTTTTGCAATAGCCTCTTCTACCAGTTTACCTATAGCTTCTTCGCTCATAGCCTCTGGTAAAAATTGCTCGATAACTTTTGCTTCTGCTAATTCTGGCGCTGCTAAGTCTTCTCTCCCCTGCTCCAAATAAATAGCTGCACTATCTTTACGCTGTTTTACTTGTTTCTGTAAAATTTTCATTTCCTGCTCCTCACTAAGGTCTTGCTTGGCACCACTTTCGGTTTGTGCTAACAAGATCGCAGATTTTACTGCTCTTAATGCGGTTAAAGCGGTTTGGTCTTTACTTTTCATAGCCTCTTTTAAGGCCGTCATAATAGTTGCTGATAAGCTCATTGTATTCCTTTTTTAAGATTACGAAGATAGGGAAATTTGTCTGCATATTACAGTTGAAGTTAGAGTAGATGTATTGTGAGATAACTACATAAACAGGAATAAAAAACCCAAAAAGCGCAAGTCTTTTTGGGTTTAAAAGTGATTAAAAGTATTGTATTAGCTATTAATCGACATTATCATGTAAAAAAGAATTGTTATTTCTTAATTGAATGTCATCGTTATCGTCTATACTTAAACTGGTTTTAGAGACATTGCCTTCGGAAGATGAATGTTGGGTGTCGTCCAAATTCAAGCCTTGGCGCTTATATGCTGGTATTTTCTCGATATCATCAATTTTAGAGTTATTGAATTTATGATTGAAGGATTTCATTTTTTGCCTTCTATCGTCTGCTCTATCTTTTAAAATATCTGAAATTGAGCTATTCATTGGGTCTAAATCTTCTTCCGGAATCTCGACCACTTCTTCTTTTGCTATTACTTTTTTCTCGAAAACAATTTCCTCATCAACCACATCTTCAACTTTTACTGTTTTTTGATTGGTGTTTATCGAAGAGTTTACCTCTATATAATCATCTAAAGCATAACGTACTTCTTCGTCTTCACGAACTTCGGTTACAGGAATTAACTCAACATGATCGTTAACTTCTATGGCGTTTATATCATGAACAATCTTCGTGTCCTCTACTTCATTTTTCGTTTCAACTTCTTCTTCAATGGTATCTTCATTTATTGGTAAATCGAAACTTAATGTTATTTGTTGCTTTTCTTCTTCCTCTTCTATGTCTTTATCGCTTTTTTCTGCGGTATTGTTTTGTGTTGAAGTGATTACAAACTCTTCATCTGTATTAAAAGTAGCTACAACTTCGTCGTAAACAACATCCATATTTCTAATGACTTCGGTTGTAGGAATTAAACCAAACTCCTCTATAGACACACTGCGTTGCTTGTTAATAAGGTCCATTTCCAATTTACTTAAAGTATCTTCAGTGTCCTCGTCTATATCTAATGTATGCTTTACCACTTTTGGTGGTTCTGGTTTTTCTAAAACAATATCAGGTGTAATAATAGCTGGAGAAGCTTCACTAGGTGTTAAATCCTTTTCAATACTTTGGTCTTCCTCTAAAGCGTGTATAACCTTTTTAGTTTCGGTATTAGAAATTTCGTCTTGCTGTTCAATATTAAAGCCTGTTGCGATAATAGTTACCGCGATAGATTCTTCTAAAGCTTCGTCTTCACCAACACCCATAATAATATTAGCGCCATGTCCAGCTTCCGCTTGAATGTGGTCGTTAATTTCTCCTATCTCATCAATTGTTATTTCCTGAGACCCAGAAACGATAAGCAACAATACGTTTTTGGCTCCAGTAATTTTGTTATCGTTTAATAGTGGTGAATCTAATGCTTTAGAAATGGCTTCCTGCGCACGGTTTTGTCCAGATGCCGTAGAAGATCCCATAATAGCAGTGCCACTATTACTTAACACGGTTTTAGCATCGCGTAAATCGATGTTTTGTGTGTAATGATGGGTAATTACCTCTGCAATACCTTTGGCTGCAGTAGCTAAAACCTCGTCTGCTTTAGAGAATCCTGCTTTAAAACCAAGATTACCATAAACTTCTCGAAGTTTATTATTGTTAATTACTATTAAAGAATCTACCT
Source organism: Lacinutrix chionoecetis (assembly GCF_053604665.1). Lineage (NCBI taxonomy): Bacteria > Pseudomonadati > Bacteroidota > Flavobacteriia > Flavobacteriales > Flavobacteriaceae > Lacinutrix > Lacinutrix chionoecetis. Next base: position 377,893 of record NZ_JBSHNQ010000086.1, on the reverse strand, counting down.
CTGCACGTAGCTTTTCGATACCTTCTTGTGCTTGCTGAATACGCATTTTACCTTCAAACTGAAAAGGCATGGTTACAATTCCAACTGTTAAAACATCTAATTCCTTAGACATTTTAGCAATAATTGGCGCTGCGCCAGTTCCTGTTCCGCCACCCATTCCAGCAGTTATAAACACCATTTTAGTATTGGTACCAAGCATGGTTTTAATATCTTCAAAACTTTCTACAGCAGATTGCATACCAACTTCTGGATTGGCACCTGCACCAAGACCTTCGGTTAAATTTACACCTAACTGGATTTTATTTGGCACACCACTGTTTTGAAGGGCTTGAGCATCTGTATTACAGATTACAAAATCCACTCCATTAATGCCTTGTTGAAACATATGGTTAATAGCGTTGCTACCACCTCCACCAACACCAATAACCTTAATGACGTTAGATTGATTTTTAGGTAAATCGAAGGCGATACTTTCGAATTCTTTGTTGCTCATAAAATTCTGTTTATTTGGATCAATTAATTGCTTATTCTTTATTATTATTTAGATGTGTTTTACTACATCTTTTTTCTTCTTGTTGCTTTGCAACATTATTCCGCGTTATCTAAAAAATCTTTAACACGCTCTGTTAACGCATCTAAAAACGAGCGTTTTGGTTTTTTTATTGGTTCTTGAATTGGCGCTTCATCCTCTACTAAAAATTCTGAATCTTCTACAGCCTCTTCCTCAATTTTTATTTCTGCTTTTACGCGTTCTTGACGTTTTAACCCATCCATAACTAAACCAACTGCTGTGGCAAATAATGGGCTTGTAATAGAATCGTCACTATCTCCAGCCAAATGCTCGTTTGGATAACCAACTCTGGTATCCATTCCTGTAATATATTCTACTAATTGTTTTAGGTGTTTTAGCTGCGCGCCACCACCTGTTAACACAATGCCTGCAATGAGTTTTTTCTTCTGCTCCTCGTGACCGTAATTTTTAATTTCTACATACACCTGCTCAATAATTTCTACTACTCTGGCATGAATTATTTTAGACAGGTTTTTAAGGGTTATTTCTTTTGGATCTCTACCACGTAATCCTGGAATAGATACAATTTCGTTATCCTTATTTTCTCCTGGCCATGCCGAACCAAACTTTATTTTAAGTAATTCGGCTTGCTTTTCTATAATAGAACAGCCTTCTTTTATATCTTCTGTAATAACATTGCCGCCAAACGGAATAACTGCCGTATGTCTAATAATACCATCTCTAAAAATGGCTAAGTCTGTTGTACCACCTCCTATATCGATTAAAGCTACTCCTGCTTCTTTTTCTTCCTGACTTAACACAGCATTGGCCGAGGCCAAAGGCTCTAACGTAATACCTTCTAACTCTAAACCTGCACTTTTTACACAACGGCCTATATTTCTAATCGATGACACCTGGCCAACCACGACATGAAAATTAGCTTCTAATCTGCCACCATACATACCAATTGGCTCCTTAATTTCTGCCTGTCCATCGACTTTATATTCCTGCGGTAAAACATGAATAATCTCCTCTCCAGGTAACATGACCAATTTATGTACTTGATTGATTAATCGCTCGATATCATCGTCGTTTATTACCGTTTCAGAATCGGCTCTGGTAATATAATCGCTATGTTGTAAACTGCGTATGTGCTGTCCGGCAATACCAACGGTTACACCTTCTATTTTAGTTGCTGCTGCTGCCTCTGCTTCTTGTACAGCTAATTGAATAGACTGAATGGTTTGCGTGATATTATTAACCACACCACGATGAATACCTAAACTTTTAGACTTACCAATGCCTAAAATTTCAACTTTCCCATATTCATTTTTACGACCAATCATGGCCACAATTTTTGTGGTTCCAAGGTCTAATCCAACTGCTAAATTTTGTTCCATAATCTATACTTTAGTGCAAACAACTTGGTTTTCAAATCGCAAATTCACTGTACTGTATTTACTTAAACTTTTATCCTTTATAGCTTTTTTATAAAACGCTTTCAGGTTATTTATTTTTTTTTCTACATTTTTTAATTGTCCTAATTGAACAACAAAACTGCATTGTCTCAACTTTAAGTTGATAGAATTATCTTCATTTTCATGAATCTCGACAACATTCTTTTTAAGAAAATCGTCTGACTCAATTCTGCTAGCAATAGCAAATACATTACCCAAATTATTTTTATTCACTTTACCAGTTACCATAGGCACTCGCGCAGTGTAGTTAGACGACAAAGGCATAAAACCACCTTTACTATCTATGTAATAAGAACCTGATTTTAAGACTCTTGCTATAGGTTTTTTTTGTTTGATTTTTGCTGAAAAATCACCATTTACATTTACAAACACCTCGGCATTTTCAATCATTGCATTAGCATTTAGGACAGATTCTAACGCATTCAAATCTAAAGTTTCTTTAGGCACACTCGTAACAGGTTGTTGATTTTGTATTAACAATTTACTAACAGTCTCGTGTGTAATAAATGGTTTTTGCTCTTCTACAAATTCTATGGTTGTTTTAGGCACTTTGCGCTTACCATTTTTAGCCGAAGAAAAAGCATACAAAAACACAACTAAACCAAGTAGTCCTGCAAGTTTTATATAGTTCCAATTAATTTTCATAAGCCAATGCCTGCTTTATTTTATTTACTTCTGCACCAATATCTCCTGCACCAATGGTGAGGATAATTTTAGCTTTACTTTCTTTTATTTTCTCAATAATTTCAGATTTCTCAATTAATGCTTTCTTTGGATTGCTGATTTTATTTAACAACCAATTAGAATGGATGCCTTCTATTGGTAATTCTCTTGCTGGATAGATATCTAACAAAAGAATTTCATCGAATTTTGAAAGACTCTGTGCAAATTCATCACCAAAATCTTTTGTTCTTGAAAATAAATGCGGCTGAAAAATGGCTAACACTTTTTCGTCGGGATACATCTCCCTAACAGCTTGATGTACGGCATTTATTTCTTCGGGATGGTGCGCATAATCATCTATAAAAACAAGTTCGTCTGTTTTAATCTGGTAGGTAAAGCGACGCTTTACACCTTTGTAAGATGCTAATGCCTTAACGAGCTGTGGCTTAGGGAGACCATATTCTACAGCCATCGCTAAGGCTATTAATGCATTCGACAAATTATGTCTACCAGGTAGGTTAAATTGAACTTGTTTTAGCACTGTGTTGGGCATTTTTACGTCAAACACATAAGCGCCATTTTGTATTTTAATATTTTGAGCGGCATAATCTGAATCATCTTCAATGCCGTAAGTAATTCCTTTTAATGGTAGACCATTTTTAATAAAAAGCTTTCCATTAGGTTTTAATTTTTTCGAAAAATCCTCGAAGGATTTAATTAATTCTGATGCATCTCCATAAATATCTAAATGATCTGCATCCATTGAGGTAATGCAAGCTAAATCTGGTGACAAGGTTAAAAAAGAGCGATCAAATTCGTCGGCTTCTACAACGCTTACCTCGTTACCATTTAGTATTAAATTAGAGTTGTAATTCTCACTAATACCACCCAAAAACGCCGTTAACGGCACATTACAAGCACGCATGAGATGACCAAGAATGCTTGATGTTGTGGTTTTCCCATGCGTTCCTGCTACAGCCAGACAGAATGTGTTTTCTGTTATTAATCCTAAAATTTCCGAACGCTTAAGCACATTAAATCCGTTGTTTTTAAAATAATTGAATTCCTTACTATCTTTTGGTATGGCAGGCGTGTAAACAACTAATGTTTTTTCTGGATTTAAATAACGTGCTTCTATGTTTTCGATGGCATCGTTAAAATGAATATTAATTCCAGAATCTTCCAAGGCTTCTGTGATTTCCGTTTTGGTTTTGTCGTAGCCTGCAACATGCTTGTTTGCTGCATTAAAATAGCGTGCAACAGCACTCATTCCTATACCACCAATACCAATAAAATAAATATTATCCCATCCTAAGCCCTTACCAAAAGTATGGGCTTTTTTATTTGATGCTATGCTATCCATTTTACTCATTTTATTTTTTAATCGTTTCTTCCCTTAGGAGATTAAGCCGGGTTTAAAAGTTTTTCAACTTCGTCCGCTATTTGTTTAGTAGCATTTACTAATGCTAATTTTTTTATATTATTACTTAATTGTTTTTGCTTCTCTTCTGATGCAACCAATTGCGAGAATTTGTTCTTAAAATCGACTTCCAAATCTTCTTGGGCAATCATAATCGCTGCATTTTCGTCCACAATTGCTTTTGCATTTTTGGTTTGATGGTCTTCTGCAACATAAGGCGAAGGCACAAATAATACAGGCTTACCAACTATACACAATTCTGACACCGAGCCTGCTCCTGCTCTGGAAATAATAAAATCGGCTGCAGCATAGGCAAAATCCATATTATTAATAAATTGATGTACTTGTACGTGTTTTATATCGCCATTAATTTTATAATCGTTGTAATATAGTTTTCCCGTTTGCCAGATGATTTGAACCTGTTGGGTTTGCAGGAAATCGAGCTCTCTCTTTAATAATTCGTTAATGGCTCTGGCTCCTAAACTACCACCTAAAACCAGTAATGTTTTTTTATCTTTAACCAAATTGAAGTACTGTAAAGCTTCCTCTTTTTTAGAATGAATATCTAGCAAATCTTGACGTACAGGATTTCCTGTCTTTATAATTTTATTCTTCGGAAAAAAACGCTCTAAACCATCGTAAGCCACACAAATTTTTTGCACTTTCTTAGCTAATAACTTGTTTGTAATTCCTGGATAAGAGTTTTGCTCTTGTATTAAGCTCGGGATTCCTCTTGAGGTTGCCACCTGCAATAATGGTCCACTTGCAAAACCTCCAGTGCCAATAGCTACATCTGGTTTAAACTGGTTTATTATTTTTCTTGCATTCCACAAACTATTAACAAGTTTAAATGGAAACATTAAATTTTTAAGTGTTATTTTTCGTTGAATCCCTGTAATCCACAAGCCTTTAATTTTGTAACCTGCCTGAGGCACTTTTTCCATTTCCATGCGGTCTTTCGCTCCAACAAAAAGAAACTCGGCATCTGGAAAACGCGATTTTAATTCGTTTGCAATAGCGATTGCCGGATAGATATGTCCTCCAGTACCACCTCCTGATAATATGATTTTATAGTTGCTCATTTATAACGCTTCAGAAAGAATTTCTAACGGATTTTCTTCTGGATTTTCTTTACTTTCTTGTCCTTTTATTTCTTCTCTTTTTGCACTTACGCTTAATATTATTCCTATGGCTAAACACGTCATCCAGATCGATGTACCTCCACTACTAATTAAAGGTAAGGTTTGCCCTGTAACTGGAAATAACTCCACGGCAACAGCCATATTAATCATGGCTTGAAATACAATAGGAAATCCCACACCAAGCACTACCAGTTTACCAAAAATAGTATCAGATTTTTGAGCGACAATTACTATTCTAAACAATAGCCACATATACAATATCATTAAAAACAAACCTCCAATTAACCCATACTCTTCAATGATTATAGCGAATATAAAATCTGAAGACGATTGTGGCAGAAAGTTTTTCTGTGTGCTTTTTCCTGGTCCAACGCCTGTTAATTCACCAGATGCAATAGCTATTTTAGCTTTTTCAATTTGGTAATCGGCTTCGGTATCTCCTCCATCCGAAAAATTTTCAATACGGCTCATCCAGGTATCGATACGATTAGGCATTGCATCTGGAAACGCTTTTGCAACTAAAATAAATAACACCAAAGCTAAAATTCCAGAACCTATAATTACTGCCAGATAGCGTATTGGATAGCCTCCTAAAAACACCAATACCAAAACCATTAAAAAAATGAGTGCTGCAGTCGAGAAATTTGAGGGTAAAATTAATATTAGAATTAAAAAAACAGGAAGCCAAAGTGGTAATATAGAGTCTTTAAAAGACACTTGCTCATCTTTTATTTTCGACATGTATCTTGCCACATACACCATTAAAACAACAGCTGCTAATGTTGAGGTTTGGAAAGACATATTTACAAACGGAATACGTATCCATCGGCTTGCATTTGCACCTTCTATTGTAGTGCCTTGCATAATTGTTACGACCAAAAGCACCAGTACAATAGGTATCATAACCATAGATAAACCACGGAAATAACGATACGGCACTTTATGTACACCGTAAATAATAGCAAAGCCTAAAAATAAATGCATAAAATGCTTAATAAAGTAAGATGATGTATTCCCTCCACCAACATTTACTAAATTACTGGCAGCACTATACACAGGAAGAAATGAGAAAATAGCAAGTAATGCTGCTATTGCCCATATTAACCGATCTCCTTTTATATTTTTAAATAGTTGTTGCATAATTTTAGCTTTTAGCCTTTTGCTATTAGCTTTTAGTTGTGATTCTTTTTTTTTATTAATAAGGATTACAAATTTCTAACCGCATTTTTAAATTGGCGTCCTCTGTCTTCGTAATTTTCGAATAAATCGAAACTTGCACACGCTGGCGATAACAACACATTGTCTCCAGCTTCGGCTACTTTGTATGCTATTTTTACTGCTTCACTCATGAATTGCGTTTCTACAATAACATCTACCATATTGCCAAAGCTCTCCATTAGCTTTTCATTGTCTATGCCCAAACAAATGATCGCTTTTACTTTTTCGTTTATAAATGGAAACAACTCTGTATAATCGTTACCTTTATCTACACCTCCAACTATCCAAACTGTTGGCGCATCCATACTTTCTAACGCATAATAGGTAGCGTTTACATTTGTTGCCTTAGAGTCGTTTATATACTGTACTTTGTTTATTCTAAGCACTTGCTCTAATCTGTGTTCCACGCCATGAAAATTTTCTAAGCTCTCACGAATTGTCTGTTTTCTAATTTTAAGCAAATGTGCTACAGTCGATGCAGCCATTGCGTTTTTAATGTTGTGTTTTCCTTCTAAAGCTAAATTTTTTGTTGGCATAATTATCTGGTTGTTATCTATTGTTATCTTAATATTTTCTTTATCTAAATACGCTCCGTTTTCAACTGTTTTTGTTAGCGAAAATGGTAATAATGTGGACTGAATGGTGTTTTGTTTTAGCCAATGATCAATCACTTGGTCATCTGCATCGTAAATCAAATAATCTTCTTTTGTTTGATTTAGTGTTATCCTGAATTTTGAATCGATATAATTTTCAAATTTGTAATCATAGCGATCTAAATGATCTGGTGTAATGTTTAAAAGCACTGCTATATTTGGTTTAAAATCGACAATGCCGTCTAATTGAAAACTACTTATCTCTAACACGTAGTTAGCGAAATCCTCTTCTAAAAGCTGCTTTGCAAAACTGTCGCCAATATTACCAGCCAAACCCACATTTAATTCCTGTTTTAAAATATGATGCGTTAGCGATGCTGTTGTTGTTTTACCATTACTTCCGGTTATTCCAACAAGCGTTGCATTGGTATATTTTGAAGCAAACTCGATTTCTGAAATCACTGGAATTTTATTACTAATAAGCTTTTGAATTAAATCTACTTTATCAGGTATTCCAGGACTCTTCATTACAACATCGGCATTTAATATGTTAGCTTCAGTATGCTGTTGCTCTTCCCATTCAATCTCATTATGTATAAGAACTTCTTTGTACTTTTCTTTTATAATTCCTTTATCTGAAACAAAAACGTCGTAGCCTTTTGCAATTCCTAAAAGTGCAGTACCAATGCCACTTTCTCCTCCTCCCAGTATGACTAATCTTTGTTTTTTCAATTTTCTTTCTATTGTGAATTCCTGCCTTAGCAGAAATAACAAACTCTTATCTTAATTTCAACGTAACAATTGTTAGGATGGCCAGAAAAATTCCAACAATCCAAAACCGAGTTACTATTTTACTTTCATGATAGCCTCCCTTTTGGTAATGGTGATGCAATGGCGACATTTTAAAAATACGCCTACCTTCTCCATATTTTTTTCTTGTGTATTTAAACCAACTAACCTGTAGGATTACCGATAGCGACTCGGCGAAAAAGATGCCGCATAACAACGGAATTAACAACTCTTTCCTAACTGCAATGGCTATTACTGCTATTATTCCGCCAATAGTTAAACTTCCTGTATCTCCCATAAAAACCTGAGCTGGATACGTGTTGTACCATAAAAAACCAATAAGCGCTCCCACAAAAGCGGCTATGAACACTACTAACTCACCAAGCTCTGGTATAAACATAACATTGAGATAATCTGAAAACACAAAGTTTCCAGATACGAAAGCAAAAATGGCGAGTGTAAAGACAATGATGGCCGAACTTCCTGCTGCCAAACCATCTATACCATCTGTTAAATTAGCGCCATTAGAAACTGCGGTTACTATAAATATGACTACCGGAATAAAAATGAGCCAAGCATATTTGGTGAAATCATCGCCAAACCATGTTGCCAAAGAGGCATAATCGAATTCGTTATCTTTTACAAATGGAATGGTTGTTTTTAATGACTTTTCTTTAGGGTTAAATTCTATTGCAGAGTTTTGAGTGATTTTTTCATTTTCGTAGACAGGATTTACTTTCTCTGTTCTAATGGTCACACCAGGATGAAAGTACATAATTGCTCCCACGAAAATGCCTAATCCTACTTGCCCTAATACTTTAAACTTACCGCTTAAACCTGCCTTGTCTTTTTTAAACACTTTAATATAATCGTCTGTAAAACCAACAAGCCCCATCCATACAGTGGTGACAATGAGCATAATCACATAAATATTCTCTAATCGCGCAAATAGTAATACTGGTATTAAGGTTGAAAAAATAATAATTAAACCACCCATTGTTGGCGTACCTGCTTTTTCTACCTGTCCCTCTAAACCTAAATCTCTAACCGATTCTCCCACCTGCTTTTTTTGCAGATAGCGAATAATTTTTTTTCCAAATATTGTAGAAATCAATAACGATACAATAATCGCCAACGCAGCACGAAACGTGATAAATTGAAACACACTCGCTCCTGTTAATTGAAACTGATTTTCTAAATATTCGAATAGGTAGTAAAGCATTCTTATTTGGTTTTATTCACACTTCGATTGCACTTAGTGTGACATTCTGTAATTTATTTTTGCAATTGTTTTAATAATTCTCCAACAATCTTGAAGTCATCAAAATCGCTTCTTTCTCCATTAATTTCTTGGTAGGTTTCATGACCTTTTCCTGCTATTAAAATAATGTCACCTGCATTTGCTAATTGGCAAGCCGTTTTAATAGCCTGTTTTCTATCTACTATCGAAACCGTTTTTTTATAATTTTGAGGTTCAACACCTTTTTCTATCTGTTCTATAATTGTTTCCGGAACTTCCGTTCTTGGGTTATCGCTTGTAAAAATCACTTTTGTACTTAAAGCCGAAGCAATGTGTCCCATTTTTGGTCGCTTGGTGGTATCTCTATCTCCTCCACAGCCTACAACAGTGATTAATTCTTCATTTTTAGTACGAATACTATTTATAGTTTCCAATACATTTTTTAATGCATCTGGCGTATGTGCATAATCTACAATGGCAGTGATTTTTTCTTCAGAAATTAAATATTGAAACCTTCCGCTTACGCTTTCTAATACGCTTATAAGTCTAAGAATTTCGGTAGTTTCTAAACCTAATAATTCGGCAGTGGCATAAATAGCCAACACGTTCGATGCATTAAATTGCCCTATTAATTTTGTCCAAACTTCGTTGTTGTTAATTTTTAACAACATGCCAGTAAACGAATTTTCAAGAATTTGCGCTTTATAATCGGCATAATTTTTAAGTGCGTAGGTATATTGCTTCGCCTTCGTATTTTGCAACATAACCACTCCATTTTTATCATCGGTATTGGTAAGCGCAAACGCTTTTTTACTAAGGTTATCGAAAAATGATTTTTTAATATCACGATATTCGTCAAACGTATTGTGGTAGTCTAAATGGTCATGAGAGAGATTAGTGAAAATACCACCTGCAAACTCTAAACCTTCGGTTCTTTTTTGGTGTATGCCATGCGAACTGACTTCCATAAAGCAAAATTCGACACCCTCATTATTCATTTCCTTTAAATAATAATTAATGCTTAAAGAATCTGGCGTTGTGTGCGTTGCTTTATACTCTTTATTATCTACTTTAATTACGACTGTAGAAAGCAAACCTACTTTATAGCCTGCTTTCTTAAATAGCTGAAATAATAATGTGGCAATAGTGGTTTTTCCATTAGTTCCAGTAACACCAACTAATTTTAAATTCGCCGATGGATTACCATAAAAGTTTGATGCCATAACAGCCAATGCCACACTCGAATCTTCTACAACTATATAAGCAATACCTTCTTTTAAAATTTTTGGTAAATGCTCGCAAACCACAGCAATTGCTCCTTGTTGCACAGCATTCTCGATATAGTCGTGTCCATTTGAAACACTTCCATTTATAGCTACAAATAAATCTTTAACAGCGATGCTACGTGAGTTAAAATGTATATTTCTAATATATACATTAGTCGAACCTACTACGGCATTGATGTTAACCTTATATAATATGTCTATTAATGAAGTCACGATAATTCTAAAACTATAGTTTGATTTTTCTTTACTTTTTGTCCTTTTGGTATAGATTGGGATTTCACAACGCCATTACCTTTCATTTTCACTTTTAATCCTAAATTCTCACACAATGCAATAGCATCCATTATTGGCAATCCAACAACACTTGGCATGATGGTTAAATAGGTGTTTGCGGTATCGTAATATTGTTGAAATTCATTGTCTACCTCGACATTTTCGACTTCCAGCGATTCCACCTCATCTATTATTGGCGTATCTGTAAAAATCTTTTGTGCGATGCGTTTAAATACTGGACCAGTTACATCTGCTCCGTAATAGCCAACTTTTGTACTTGGCTTATGGATTACCACTATACACGAATACTTTGGGTTTTTTACAGGAAAATAGCCTGCGAAAGACGACACATATTTTTTATCTTTATTCCATGCTTCAAAATCGCCATAATCTGTTCTGGCTGTTCCTGTTTTTCCTGCCATAGAAAAATATTTGGAATACATCCCTTCTCCTGTTCCACGTTCCACCACATTTTCTAACAGTTTTTGCGCTTTTTTAATCGTTTCTTCTGAAGCAATTTTCTTAACACGAATTTCCTTGCCAAAACTTTCTATTTCACGATTAAGCTCCTTTACCTCCCTTAAAAATCGAGGTTTCACCATTTCTCCATTATTTGCCACAGCATTATAAAACGTTAGTGTTTGCAATGGTGTTAATTGCATATTATAACCATAAGCGATAGATGGTAAAGCGTTGCGACTCCAAATAGCGTCACCTGGTTTTGGTATCACCGGATTGCCTTCACCTACTATTGGAAGATTTAAATTTTCATGAAGCTTCCATTGTTTTAATCTGTTGATAAATTTATTGGGGTTCTTAGAATAATGCTCATCTATAATGGTAGCCAATCCAATATTTGAAGATTTCTCGAAAGCTTTAGCTGCTGAAATTTTTCCATAACCACGTGTATCTCTAATGCCTCTTCCATAAAATGTTTTATACCCATTTTTTGTATCGACAATAGTAGAGGTATCGATAACTTTGTCTTCCAGAGCTGCCATAATTGCCATTAACTTGAATGTTGATCCAGGCTCATGAGATTCCCAAACGGCATAATTTCTTTTCTCGTAATACTTTCCGGATTTCGATTTCCCTAAGTTTGAAATCGCTCTTATCTCTCCCGTTTTTACTTCCATAACAACAACACAGCCATGATCTGCATCGTACTTTTCTAACTGCTCTAATAGAGAATGGTGCGCTATATCCTGTATGTTTGTGTTTATAGTTGTGTAAATATCATAACCATCCTGTGGCTCTACTTGATTATAATCTACAATTGGTTTCCACTGTCCTTTTCCTATTTTTTGTTTTAAACGCTGCCCATCTTTACCTTTTAAATATTTTTCACCAAAAGCACCATCTAATCCAGCTCTGGTTATGTTACCATCTTCGTCTGTGCGCTCGTAACCTATGGTTCTCATAGAAATGCCTCCCATTGGGTGCTCACGTTTTGTGGTTTGTTCGACAATTAATCCACCTTTAAATGCACCTAATTTTAATAATGGGAAATTGCGTAATCTCAAATAATCGGAATACCCAATATCGCGTGCCAACAAATAATAACGGTTTTGTTTTGCTCTGGCTTTTCTTAAATTTTCTCTGTAATAACCCGATGATTTTCCTGTATATTTAGATAACGAATCGCATAAGGCGCCAATATTTTCCTGCCATACTTTTTTCTTTGGCGTTTTAGTATCGATTCTAATATCGTATTTAGGAATTGAAGTTGCCAAAAGATTACCATTAACCGAATACACATTACCTCTATTTGCAGGAATAATCTTGTTTTCGATGGTTCGTTTTTCGGCTAAATCGCGATATTTATCGCCATTTACATATTGAATGGTTAACAACTTAACAACCACAGCAAGGCCGAAGATGAACATACATCCAGCTACAAAATACAATCGGTTTAATATGTTCGTTTCGTTTACTGCCACGATTCTTTAATCCTTTTTTTGTGGTTTTACTTTTATTTTTTGAGGCGGAACTTCGGAAGTTTTCAAGCCTTTTTCTTTCATTTTTGCAGAGACGACCGATTCTTTTTTCAACTCCATTAATCGACCTCTGCCATCTATAAATGCACTTCGCAATTCTTTTGCTTCATTACTCAGCCTTGCAATTTCATGCACTTTTTTATCTGCACTGTGCGAACTTGCAATCATTACTATAGCCAACACCGAAATGAACAGAATCATTCTCCAGTTTTTAAAGGAATCTTCGTTTACCAGAAACGTTCCTCTTAATATGCTATAGATGTTTTTTTTCAAACTAAAGTTTTATTTTTTTTAACGCTTCTCGATACAATTTGCTAATGCTTCGCAAATCACTCGAAGTGACAGTGTCTATAATTATACTTTTTCAGCAATACGAAGCTTTGCACTTCTTGCTCTGTTATTCCGTTTTATTTCTTCTGCCGAAGGAATTATTAATTTTCCAACTTTTTTAAGAGGCACTTCAAAATTGCCAAAGACATCTCTTTCTGGCTCACCTTCAAACAATCCGTTTCTTATGAATCGTTTTACTAATCTATCTTCTAACGAGTGATAACTTATTAAACTCAGCCTTCCATTAGATTTTAGAATCTCTGGTGTTTGTGCTAAAAATTCTTTTAAAGCTTCAATTTCCTGATTTACCTCTATACGAATGGCCTGGTATATTTGTGCCAATATTTTATTCTCGTGTTTTGGCGATAAAAACTTTTTTAAAATGGTTTTTAACTGGTCGCTGGTTTTTATCACTTCGTTTTTACGATACTCAACAATTAATCTTGCCATTGCTGGTGCTGCACGCAATTCGCCATATTGCAACAACACATTTTTTATTTGCTCTTCGTCATATTCGTTCACCACATGAAATGCAGATAGTTGGTTTTTTTGATTCATTCGCATATCTAAATCTGCTTGAAATCGTGTTGAAAAGCCACGTTCTGCAACATCGAATTGATGTGACGATACGCCAAAATCTGCCAAAATACCATCGACTTCCTTTGCGCCATGAAATCTTAAAAAGCGTTTTACGTATCTAAAATTCTCATGAATGAGCGTAAATCTCGAATCGTCTATAGTATTTTTAAGAGCGTCTGCATCTTGATCGAATGCAAATAATTTTCCGTTTTCTCCAAGTCTGCTTAATATTTCTTTGCTATGACCTCCACCACCAAAAGTGACATCGACATAAACACCATCTGGTTTAATATTTAAACCATCGACAGTTTCTTTTAGCAAAACCGGATTATGATATTCCATCTCCATCTTCATCTTGTCCCATGACTTCTTCGGCTAAATCTGCAAAATCAACCGCTGCATCATCAATGGCTTGTTCATACTTATCTTTATCCCAGATTTCTACAATGTTTACTGCCGAAGACATCACTATATTTTTTGAAATTCCAGCAAAAACAATTAAATCTTTTGGGATTAATAATCGTCCGTTAGCATCAACCTCAACCATTTTTACTCCAGCAGTAAACCTGCGGATGAAATCGTTGTTTTTCTTTTTGAAACGATTTAGCTTATTTACTTTCTGCATTAAAACTTCCCATTCTGCCATTGGATACAGTTCTAAACACGGTTGAAAAACCGCTCGTTTCAACACAAAACCATTTTGTAATACAGGAGCCAACTGCTTTTTAAGCGCAGCAGGCAACATCAACCGTCCTTTGGCATCAGCTTTACATTCGTATGTTCCTATTAATGAGTTCAATGTGTTTTTTTTATAATAAAACGATTAAGATTCAAATATATTGAAAATTTTACCACATTTTACCACTTTTTACCACATTGTTGATAAATATCCTTTAAATCCACTGTTTTGAAGTTAATCTGCAATGAGAAACATTCTATAAACACGTTGTTATCAGCCAATTGAAGAGTGTATAAAATAGTAATTAACAGTTGTTAATATGTCTCTACCATTTGTTTTTTGAAGTATATTAAGTTTCCTATCATTTTTTATTTGAAATAACTATATTTGCTTTAACTGATTGACCAAAAATTAATGTCGTACACACTTAAAACCGAAGGAAAATATAATTATATTGAAGCTGGTGAAGGCACACCCATTATCGTGCTTCATGGTCTTATGGGTGGGTTGAGTAACTTCGACGCCGTAATAGACTATTTTAGCGAACGTGGGTATAAAGTGATTATTCCGCAACTTCCAGTTTATTCCATGTCTCTTTTAAAAACTAATGTAAAAGCATTTTCTAAATACTTACAAGAGTTTATAAAATTTAAGGGTTTTAATGATGTTATATTACTTGGTAATTCTCTTGGTGGACACATTGGTCTGTATTTTACAAAATTAAATCCTGAAAAAGTAAAAGCGCTAATTATTACAGGAAGTTCTGGATTGTACGAAAGCGCTATGGGAGGCAGCTACCCTAAACGCAGTGATTATGAAGTTATTAAGAAAAAAGCACAAGATGTTTTTTATGATCCCGCAATAGCCACAAAAGAAATTGTGGATGAAGTTTACGAAACTGTAAACGACAGAAACAAACTTATTAGAACGTTAACCATTGCTAAAAGTGCTATCAGGCACAATATGGCTAAAGATTTACCTAAAATGAATACACCAACTTGTATTATTTGGGGAAAAAATGATGCGGTAACACCTCCGGAAGTTGCTGTTGAATTTCATGAATTACTACCTGATTCTGATTTGTTCTGGATAGACAAATGTGGTCATGCTGCCATGATGGAACATCCAGACGAGTTTAACAAGATTCTTGATGGCTGGTTAAAGAAGCGTTCTTTGTAACAAGCTCTTGCAGTTAGGCTTTAGCTTTCGGCTCCTTACGTAAATTTCAAGAAACTCTTATCTTTTGCTTTTTCTTTATAAAAAACACTGTGGTGGTTGGTTTGACTAATTACGCTTGGTTACTTACTCTTATGTGCTTACTTTTGTCTTTTACTAATAATTTAAAAGCAATTTTCGCTTTCGCGGAAACACTATCGCATGAAAATTAAGTCGGCTGAATTTGTAATGAGTAATTCTGAAGTAGCAAAATGCCCAAAGGATATGCTACCTGAATATGCCTTTATAGGCAGAAGTAATGTAGGGAAATCGTCGCTAATTAATATGCTTACCAGCAGAAAGAGTTTAGCAAAAACCTCTGGCAGACCCGGAAAAACACAACTTATTAATCACTTTCTAATTAATAAAGATTGGTATCTGGTCGACTTGCCTGGCTATGGTTATGCTAAAGTTTCTAAAAGTACAAAAAAGGTATTTCAGAAGTTTATTACTAAATATTTCGAACAACGCGAGCAACTGGTTTGCGCTTTTGTTTTGGTCGATATTCGCCACAAACCGCAACCTATAGATTTAGAATTTATGCAGTATTTAGGCGAAGGCGGTATTCCTTTCTGTATTATTTTCACAAAGGCCGATAAACTTAGACCAAATGCTATAGATAATCACGTTGAAGCTTATAAACAGGTTATGCTTGAAACCTGGGAAGACATGCCACAGTATTTTATTACCTCCAGCTCTAAGGATATTGGGAAAGAAGAAGTGCTTGGGTATATTGGAGATTTAAATGATGGGATGGTAACAAATGAATTGTAATATAATGAAGCAAACTATTATAATATTTTTTCTGTTATTAATGACTCAATTTTTATACAGTCAGAAAAACATTTACATAGACGAGGTAGGTGATACTATTAGAAAAGGCAAATATTACAAGAAATGGAAGAAAAAAAAATTACTATTAAGTGCCTGGCATTACAAAGATGAGCATGGAACTAAATATCATACTTTAAAAAAGAACTTATACCTGAAGGGAACTTACAATTACGGAGAAATAAAAAGTAAAATTGAAGAACTTACCAAATACAAAATTCCCGATTCTTCAGTATTGCTTATAAGTTATAGGTTTAAAGATGATTATTGCGTGCCATCACCAATCAATAATATTACAAAAGATGAAATTAGCAAAAGGAAAGAGCATTTAAGTAACTTACAAAATAAAATGAGTAAAAAGGGTGCTTTTTACCTTTCTTTATTTGAAAACGGCATTGTACTGCATAATGAAGCAAATGAAAAACAAGAGTATTATTTTAATGACAACGATAATTTCTTCAAAGAAAAATTCTTTGTAAATCCTGCATTATGCGGTGCTTTTGCTTTAATTAAAACCAATGGAAACTATATTGTTAGAAATGGTGAGTATAGATCCGATTGGATGCTTGATCATTTAAAGCCAGAAAACTGGAAGCTCTTTTTTAATGATACCGATTAAAGTATTTGTTAAATCTTAATGCAAGAAAACAACATTCATATCGTTCCCAAACTCGCAAAACCTATTCGGCTTCAAGAGTATGGTGTTGGTCTTTTTCATTCTGCTATTACAAAATCTGCCTTAAAAAAAATATTAAAAAAGCAGTGGATTACTGTTAATGGTGTCATTGCAACTACTGCAACATTTATACGTGGTGGAGAAACCATACAATTAACGTCTCCTGAACATAAAAGCCCTAAATCCAAATTAATTTTCAAACTCAATGTCATATTTGAAGACGATTATTTAGGAATAATCCATAAACCAGCAGGAATTTTGGTGAGTGGTAACAGCTTTAAAACCATCACCCATGCTTTGCCTCAAAACTTAAAACCAAGTACGCTTCCAGATGCCACTACTCCGCAACCTGCGCACAGATTAGATTATGCTACAACAGGATTACTTTTAATAGGAAAAACAAGCAGCAGCATTATGGCTTTAAATAAATTATTTGAGAATAAAGTGATAAAAAAAACATATTACGCAATTACCATTGGCACTATGCAACCAGCTGGTAAAATAACGTCTAACATCGATGGCAAGCCATCTAAATCTCACTATAAAGTAAAAGCCAGCGTAAATTCTAAACGTTTTGGAACACTCAATTTAGTAAAACTCAAGCCCAAAACAGGACGAAAACATCAATTAAGAAAGCATTTAACGAGCATAGGCAACCCAATACTTGGAGACAAAACCTACGCTATTGATCACTTAATTTTAAATGGTAAAGGCCTGTACTTACACGCTTACGCCCTAAAGTTCATACATCCTTTTACAAAAAAAGAAATGGTTATTAAAAATGAATTACCCAAAAAATTTAAAACGATTTTTACAACTATTTAGCTATTAATTTTTAACGTCTAAAGCATCACGCAAGGCATTACCTATTAACATAAAAGCCATTACCAAAAACATAATACAAAGTCCAGGAATAATGGCTAAATACGGTTTTCCAAGAATAATATAGTTGTAATGGTCTTTTATCATGGCTCCCCAACTTGCCATTGGTGGTTGTGCGCCAATACCCAAAAAACTCAGTCCGCTTTCTATTAAAATTGCCGCAGCAAAATTTGCTGCACAAATAACAATAACTGGTGCCATTATATTTGGTAAAATATGCTTTGTGATTATTCTAAAATTATTGAAGCCTAACGCACGTGCTGCAGTTACATATTGCATTTCTTTGGCACTTATAATTTGTCCGCGCACTACTCTTGCCACTTCCACCCACATGGTTAAACCCACAGCAATAAATACTTGCCAGAAGCCTTTACCTAAGGCCAAAGTAATTGCAATAACTAATAATAAGGTTGGTATGGACCATGTTACATTAATAATCCACATAATAAGGGCATCTATTTTTCCGCCAAAATAGCCTGCCACACTTCCCATAAAAACACCAATTACCAACGAAATAAAAACAGCTACAAAACCTATAAAAAACGAGATACGCGCACCAACTAACACTCTGCTTAACAAATCGCGACCATATTTATCGGTTCCTAAATAGAATATTTTTTGTGAAATTAGTGTTTCGGGTTTCAAGCTATTGTTATTAATAACGTAGGTTTTTTCTATACCTTTTAAACCATCAGAAGCATATGCTGTATAATTAATGACGTTATTATTAATATTATATCCTGAAATTGGAATTTCGGTTACGGTATTAATTTTTCCGAAGAATATTTTATCGAGAAAAGTTTGTTTGTTTTCAATCTGCGATGGTAACGATAACATGGTTACTGTAAATCCTGGCGATTTAGAGTGAATTGACACATGCATTTGGTTGGCATATTGTGAATTATCTGGCGCAAACACATAGGCAAAAACAGAAATAACACCTACAAATACAATAAAGTAGAAACTAAAAACGCCCCAAAAATTCTTTTTAAATTTTTGGAGCGCTAATTGAGATAATGAGTTTGTTTTGCTACTCACTGTATATTATTCTTTTATAACGGCTACTTTTTTAATCTCGTAGGTCATTTTTAAATCATCTAATACATTCAATGCTTCTTCCATGTAAACATCATGACTTAAACTTTCATGCCATCTTACACGTTTTTCTTTTAAAACAGAATCTTTCTCAAAAAGGGCTGTTTCGTATGGTAAAGACTCAAAAGTCAAGTTTGTTTTGTAATCAGAAATCGCATCGTATTCTTTTGACTTTTCTTCATCTGCATTTAAGTTTTCCTTATATTTTTCATAGTTTAAAGAATATACATTCTCATCCATTTGAGATTTAATCCACTTGGCATTTTCCTCAATAAGTTTTAATTGCGGATTATTTTCCATACGTGCTTTACTATTACTAATAGTGGCATCGTAATCGAAATAACTGTTCCAGTAATCGTATTTTACGGCATCAATTTTATCCCATGCTAATGGGTTATCCTGATCACGTTCTCCTATATCTACAAAACTATATCTGTCTGGCACAACAACATCGCTTTTTACACCTTCTAATTGCGTTGAGCCTCCATTAATTCTATAAAATTTCTGACGTGTTATTTTAATGGCACCTAAATCGCCATGAGAACTGTTACGTACCATTCGGTTTAAATCTAATACGTTTTGAACGGTTCCCTTACCATAGGTTTGCTTACTACCAATAATGATAGCACGTTTATAATCTTGCATTGCTGCTGCTAAAATCTCGGAAGCAGAGGCCGACAATTCGTTTACCATAATTACTAATGGACCATCCCAAATAATAGATTCGTCTTCATCTTCTAACACTTCTTTAGGTTCGTTTGTAGAGCGTACTTGCACGATAGGTCCGTCTTTAATAAATAAACCTGCAATATCTACAACCGTTTTTAAGGAGCCACCTCCATTGTTTCTAAGGTCTAAAACAAGACCTTCCATGCCTTCCTCTTTTAATCTTTCAATTTCCTTTTTAATGTCTGAGGCTGCATTACGTTTTTTATAATCTTCAAAATCGATATAAAATTTAGGTAAGTTAATAATCCCATATTTTTTATCGTTTTTAATTACCGTAGAAGATTTAGCATACGTTTCTTCTAATTCTACTAAGTCTCTTGTAATGGTAACATCTTTAATAGAACCGTCAACTTTTTTCATGGTTAAAATAACCTTGGTTCCTTTAGGTCCTTTTATTAGTTTAATAGCATCATCAATACGCATACCTACTATACTAATAGCCGCTTTTTCATCTTCCTGACGTACTTTTAATATAATATCTCCAACTTCTATTTCCTGGCCTCTCCATGCTGGACCTCCAGATATAAGCTCGACGATTTTGGTATGGTCCATTTTCTTTTGCAGTCTTGCACCTATACCTTCTAATTTACCAGACATTTGCTGGTCGAAACGATCTTTATCTGTTGGCGCAAAGTAAGTGGTGTGTGGATCGAATTCTTCTACAATTGCATTAATATAAACAGCAAACCAATCTTTACGTTGTAAATCTTCTACATAATCTGTATAAAACATGTCCAGATTCTTTAGGGTTTCTGTACGCGCTTCAACTTCCATTTCTGTAAGTGATTTTTTCTCTTTAACGGCTACACCATCAACTGCAACCGTATCTTTTTCCTGACTTGTAATTAAATCGTCGTAATTAGCGATGGTATTAAATTTTAATAGTTGTCTCCATCTCTCTTTAAGTTTTTTCTTGGTTTTTACGTAGTCATGGTTTTCGTAATCGGTATCAAAATCTTCTTCAATAGTAAAATCGAAAGGCTCTGCTAACACTTCCTTATAGTACGCTTTAGCTTCTGCCATACGTTGTACTAAACGTTCGTTGGTAACATTAAAAAACGTAATGTCGTAGGCTTTTAATTCGTCGTCGATTTTGGTTTCAAACTTAGCAAACTCTTCGATATCCGATTTTAAAAAGAAACGTTTTAAAGGGTCGATTCTATTTAAATATGTCTTGTAAACATCCTTAGAAAATTCGTCGTTAAAATCTTTTGGCTGAAAATGTAATTGCTCTAAAGCCAATGTAATTATTTGTATAAGCAGTTTATCCTTATCTGGGTCGTTATCTACTTTAGTTGTAAAACTACACGAGCCAAATGCTAATAAAAGCACTAACATTAAAATATTATATTTCCTTTTCATAAGCTTTCTTATTCGTATTAATCATAGTTGTTAAGGGAAAATTTCCTCTAAAATAAAAGAAAAAACCGTGCCAACAATTGCAATGTGCGCTAATTTTTTGTTAAACCACTAAAATTAATAAATTCCTAAAGAAATTATGTATTTTTGTTTGTAAATAAAGAGATTACCGCTTTCGCGAAAATATAATATGACAAAAAAACCTCTAATTTTAGTAACAAACGATGATGGTATTACTGCTCCTGGTATTCGCACTTTAATTTCAATTATGAAAACGTTGGGAGACGTTGTTGTTGTTGCACCAGATAGCCCTCAAAGTGGGATGGGACATGCCATTACCTTAGATTCTACCTTACATCTTGAAAAAATTTATGTCGAGGCTGGAGATTACGAAGCTTACAGTTGCTCTGGCACACCTGCAGATTGTGTGAAAATAGCTGTAAATGAAATTCTTAATAAACGTCCAGACCTGGTGGTTTCGGGTATAAATCATGGTAGTAATTCTTCCATTAATGTTATTTATTCTGGCACCATGAGTGCTGCTATAGAAGCAGGTATTGAAGGTATTCCTGCCATAGGGTTTTCGCTTTTAGACTATAGTTGGAATGCTAATTTTGAACCCGCTACATCCTTTGTAAAAACCATAGTACAGAATGCTTTAAACCATGGTATTCCCTCAAGTACAATATTAAACGTAAATATTCCAAACGCAGATAAAAAGGATATAAAAGGTATTAAGGTTTGCAGACAAGCAAAAGCAAATTGGGAAGAAAAATTCGATAAGAGAAAGACGCCTCAAGGCAAAGATTACTATTGGCTTACAGGAGAATTTGTAAATCTTGACAAAGGCGAAGATACAGACGAATGGGCATTGGCACATGGTTACATTTCTGTGGTGCCTGTACAATTCGATTTAACGGCTCATCATGCTATACAAGAACTAAACACCTGGAATTTAAATGAATAAAAAAGCGATAATACTTGGTTTTTTTATTGGGATAATAACAACTATTATAGGTATTTCTATTTATACGCTAATTATTGGGCTTAGATTAGATCTATCTGTACATGATATTATTAATAAATTATTATCTACCAGCGTGTTAGGCAAACGTGCCAGCATTGGTATTTTGCTAAACATCCCTGTTTTTTATTATTTTTTAAATAAGAAAAAAGAAGATTATGCAAAAGGAGTGCTTTTAGCCATAGTTTTAGTAGCTTTAGTGTTTATATTGAATAGTTTTTAACCAATGAAATACTATATTATTTCTGGAGAAGCCTCAGGCGATTTGCATGGCTCGAACCTAATGAAAGCATTACAGCGCGAAGATGTTAATGCCGATTTTAGGTTTTGGGGAGGCGACCTCATGCAGGCTGTTGGTGGTACGTTAGTAAAACACTATCGCGAATTGGCGTTTATGGGTTTTGCAGAAGTAATACTTAATTTAAGAACCATTGCAAAAAACCTCTCGTTTTGCAAACAAGACATTGAAAGTTATAATCCAGACGTTATTATTTACATAGATTATCCTGGATTTAATTTACGCATTGCCAAATGGGCGAAAAAAAAGGGTTTTAAAAACCATTATTATATCTCTCCACAAATCTGGGCCTGGAAAGAGGGTAGGATAAAAGATATAAAGCGCGATGTGGACGACATGTATGTTATTTTACCTTTCGAAAAACAGTTTTATGAAGACAAACATCAATTTAATGTTCATTTTGTTGGGCATCCTTTAATAGATGCTATTGGAGATAGGCATCAAGTAGGCGAATTTGAGTTTAGAACCCAACACGGTTTAAGCGAAAAACCAATAATTGCGTTGTTACCTGGCAGCCGAAAACAGGAAATAAAAAAAATACTTGCTGTTATGCTAAGTGTGGTTGACGATTACAATGACTATCAATTTGTTATCGCTGGTGCACCTGGTCAAGATTACACATTTTACCAACAGTTTATACAAAAAACGAATGTTCACTTTATTAGCAATAAAACATACGATTTATTAAGCGTCTCTACCGCTGCACTTGTAACCTCTGGCACTGCCACGTTGGAAACGGCACTTTTTAAAGTACCACAGGTGGTTTGCTATAAAGGCAGTTGGGTATCTTACCAAATTGGAAAACGTGTGGTTAACTTAGATTATATTTCTTTGGTTAATTTAATACTTAATAAACCTTCTGTTACAGAACTTATTCAAAACGATTTTAATACCAAACAGTTAAAAAAAGAGTTAGATACTATATTGGATCCTTACGAGCGCACTAAGTTTTTTATAGATTATTACGATTTAGAAAAAGCATTAGGCGGTAAAGGTGCCAGTGAAAATACTGCTAAACTTATTTATAAAGCTATAAACACAAGTACCTAAATGCGAAAAATTGCCTTAATCCTACTTACCATTATTACACTATCCAGTTGCGGAAGCGCCAAAAACAAGCGTGTAGTTACACGAAAGTCGCCAGCAACTAAGGTGGCAAAAACAACAAGAACAACCACCTCCACTACTGCTGTACCGCAAATGGCTGCATCTATTATTAATAATGCCGAAAAATATGAAGGTACCCGATACAAATATGGTGGTACCACAAAAAAAGGCATGGATTGCTCTGGGTTAATTTATACCGCTTTTAAAGAAGAAAATTTACATGTACCACGTACCACAAGTGCCTTATCCAGTTATGGCGATTGGATAGACCTTAAAAAAGTGCGCGAAGGCGATTTGCTTTTTTTTGCTACCAAAAAAAATAGCCGTAACGTAAATCACGTTGGTTTGGTTACTAATATTTATAGCGATACGGTTGAGTTTATACATGCCTCCACCAGCAGAGGTGTTATGACCTCTAAACTCTCAGAAAAATACTGGTATTTTGCTTTTATACAGGCGAGACGTGTATTGTAAGATTTTTACTATCTTCAAGGAGTGAAACTCCTAAACTTCACCATAATTAAATTAACAGCCTGTTTAGTTCTTGGAATATTGCTCGCTTATTATTTAGCAATACCATTAACTACCTCCTTGTATGCAACAGGGTTATTGCTACTATTATTAGCAATTGTTTACCTTATTTCAAAAGCAAAAAGACAAAAAACCGTTTGGTTTGGTATTGTTAGTTTCTTAACTATGTTAAGCATTGGGACGTTGGTTACCAATTTACACAATGAAAAATTAGATGATAATAATTATAGTAATATAAATGCTGAAGGAAAACTAATTACGTTTAGAATAAGAACTACTTTAAAGTCTGGAATTTATAATGACAAGTATGTTGTTGATATTTTAAAAATTGGCAAAACTTCAGTTTCTGGAAAAGCATTACTTAATGTTTTAAAAGACAGCTTGAATGATAGTTTTAAAGTCGATAATATTTATGTGACTTCTGAAAATTTTAAACCTATTGTCTCTACTATTAATCCTTATCAATTTAATTACAAAAGTTATCTCGAAAAACAATATGTTTATGAGCAATTGTATGTGAATCCTACGAGGCTGTTCCGCGTAAGCGTAAACAAACACACTATTTTTGGTTATGCTGATTTAATTAGAGAAACCATTAATACAAAACTGAAGAAATATAATTTTGATCCAGATGTTTTAGCTATAATTAATGCCCTAATTTTAGGACAACGGCAAGATTTAAGTAAAGACATTTATGATAGTTATACAGATGCTGGAGCTGTGCATATCTTGGCAGTATCTGGTTTGCATGTTGCATTAATATTGTTCCTATTAAATTTTTTATTAAAACCTCTAAAAAGGTTTAAATATGGTAAAACCTTAACAATTATTCTATTAGTAGTTATTATGTGGTGTTTTGCTATTATCGCAGGCTTGTCTGCTTCAGTTACCCGAGCTGTTACCATGTTTAGTATTATAGCAATTGGTATGCATTTAAGGCGTCCTTCGAACATTTATAACACATTGGCAATTTCAATATTTGTTTTATTGCTTTTCAAACCTTTGTTTTTATTTGATGTAGGGTTTCAGTTGAGTTATTTAGCCGTTGTTGCTATTGTAGCCATACAACCAAGTTTATCTAGATTATGGCAACCTAAAAATTTTGTTTTAAGTAAAGTATGGGATTATTTTACAGTTGGAATAGCTGCACAGTTTGGTGTTGTACCTATAAGTTTATTTTACTTCCATCAATTTCCCGGATTGTTTTTTGTTGCTAATATTGTAATTATTCCTTTCTTAGGTTTAATCTTAGGCATAGGAATTCTAATTATTGTACTTGCGCTATTAAATGCTCTGCCACAGTTTTTAGTAGATGTTTTCAGTCTTATTATTTCGAGTATGAATAACTTAATGAAATGGTTGTCGCTACAAGAGAGTTTTCTTTTTAAAGATATCTCTTTTAATGGCTGGCAAGTTATTACAGCCTACATTTTTACTATTGCTATAGTTCAGTTTGCTTTACGCAAGAATTACAAATGGCTGCAGCTAACCTTGGTATCCATTATATTATATCAAGGTGTATTAACCTATACAAAATATGATAATAGTACAAACTCCCTCACAATATTTCACAAAAGCAGATATACCATTATTGGTAACAAAACGAATAAAAATTTGGAGGTATTTTCTGATTTAGACAGCTTAAAGCAATTTAGTAGTTTAAAGAATTTTGAAATTGGAAATACTATTAGTTCTATTTCTCAATCTTCAATACCCTCTGTTCTAAAAGCATACAATAAACATGTTTTAATAATTGATAGCTTAGGAGTTTACAATATTACACAATTTAAACCAGAATATATTTTACTTACTCAATCTCCAAAAGTTAATATTAATAGATTAATTGATTCTTTACAACCCATACAGATTATAGCAGATGGAAGCAACTATAAATCTTATGTAGCACGGTGGAAAAGCTCTTGCTTAAAACAAAAAATCCCTTTTCACTATACTGGTGAAAAGGGAGCTTTTATAATAGACTGAGCTTGTATTAACTCTGCGAAAACTCTGGTTTAAACTTTTTGTAATAGTCGTTAAATTTTGCTTGTGTATCCATATCTACATGTTCATCTTTTTTAAACATTTTTAGATACAGCTCTAATTGCTGTGGCGTTTTATAACCTTTAACTGGTGCAATAAACTCTGCCTTTTCATCTAAAAATATCATGGTTGGGTACGCTCTAATTTGAAAATATCCAGCCAGCTGGTGTGCAGAATTTCTACGTTTTGCTTTAGCAGGATCATAGTTAGGATTATTAAAGGTTTTGTCCTTAAACTTTACCACATCGTTACCTTCTGCATTAAATTTTACAGCGTAGTAGTGCTTATTTACATACGCTGCAACATCTTTATTTTGAAAAGTGTTTCTATCTAACATTTTGCAAGGGCCACACCAAGAGGTGTACATATCCATCATTATTTTTTTGGGTTTCTTCTTTTGTAGTTCTACAGCTTCCTCAAGGGTTACCCAATTAATTTCTTGTGCCGAAATAGTAATAGTAGCGAAGACTGTAAACAGTGCTAAGAATATATATTTTTTCATTTTATATTTTTTTTAATTAAATACAAATAGTGTTCCAAAGTTACAAAAAAATCAAAACTTCTCATGCGTTGGTTTTATTGTGTTTTGTGCAATTATCTTACACCATGCATTAGTTTTTTAACAATTGGTGTTAAACCAATTAAAATTAAACCTGCTAGTATTGGAACGATGGTAAAAATTAAAAAGAAAGTACTCATATCATATTCTGCAGTTATACTATCTATCATGCCACCCATAGAACCAGCGGCTTTGTTACCTAAACCAATAGCAATATACCAAAGACCAAACATAAGTCCAATTTTTGCCGCTGGAACCAATTTACTTACGTAAGATAAGCCCACTGGTGAAAGCGACAACTCTCCTAAAGTATGTAAGAGGTAAGCCAAAATTAACCAGATAATACTCACTGATGCGGTTTGAGCACCTTGTGGAATTGAGGCCGAGCCATAGGCGAGAATTCCGAAACCTAATCCTAATAATATTAAACCAATACCAAACTTAACTGTTGCTGAGGGATTGTACTTACTTTCCCAAATTTTTGAAACTAATGGTGCAAAAGCAATAATATAGAACGAATTTAAAATTCCAAACCACGATGCTGGAATTTCTGTAGATTCTTGAGTAAATTGATTTTTAAGCATCCAAATAACTATCGCCCAAATAATGGTGAAACTTAAGCCTAATGCCAAATTCGACACTTTATATTTGCTAAACGTTATTCTGAATAATTGAAACAGGACATAGGTAATAATCACCAAAGGCACCACAGTGAGTAGCGTATTTGCGATTCGGAAAATATTTGCCGAGTTTCCTATTAAAACACGATCTGTATAGTCTGCCGCAAAAATGGTCATGGAGCCACCAGCCTGCTCAAAAGCAGCCCAGAAAAATATGGTAAAGAAGGCTAAAATACCTACTACAATATAACGGTCCCTCTGCACTTTTGCTGGTACAACTTCTGCTTTAATTTCTTCTTCATCACCATTTGGAATCGCATCTACATAATCAACCGTTTCTGATGGAGACAAACCTATTTTACCAAATATTTTTTGTGCTAACCAGAATTGAATCATTCCTAAAAACATAAAAATGCCTGCTAATCCAAATCCGTAATGCCAGCCTACAGTCTCTCCAATGTAACCACATAAAAGGATACCTAAAAATGCACCTGCATTTACTCCCATGTAAAAGATAGTAAATGCACCATCTTTTTTATCTTGAGCATTAACATAGACACCATTAATTATAGAGGTAATATTTGGCTTAAACAATCCATTTCCTGCTACAAGCAGCCCAATACCTAAGTACAAACTCCATGGTGTATCCAAAGCCATAGCCGCATGTCCTAATGTCATTATTAAAGCTCCAATTGCTACAGCTCTTCGGTAGCCTAAAAATTTATCGGCTAAAAAGCCTCCTATAATAGGGGAAAAATAAACTAACATGGTATATGTTCCATATAAACCTAAAGCATCTTCTCTAGACCATGCCCAACCACCATCAATTATAGCAGAAGTTAAAAACAGTACTAAAATGGCACGCATTCCATAATAAGAAAAGCGTTCCCACATTTCAGTAAAAAATAAAACAAATAATCCCGATGGATGGCCCATTAATAATTTTCGGTTCATTTCAGAACCTTCAAACCTAAAATTGGTTGCACTCATATTAAAATAATTTAGTTTAGTTTATGACGGTTAACAGTTATTCAATGCCATGCATTTTTCTTTTTAAAATAGGGTTCAATAACATCATAATTAGAGCGGCTGCAATTGGTATGATTGTAAATATTAAAAAGAAGGTTGATAAGCCATATTCCTCTGAAATTGGATCTATAAAACTACCCGTAACACCTCCTAAAAGATTTGCAAAGAAGTTAGCTGTAAACCAAATACCAAACATTAAACTAACAAATTTAACTGGTGCTAGTTTACTAACATAAGATAATCCTACTGGAGACACACAAAGCTCTCCCATTGTATGTAAAAAATAGGCACCAACCAAAAACATTAAACTTACTGAAGCTGTTTTAGCACCATCTGGTATGCCTGAGGCTCCATAAGCTAAGATTCCAAACCCTAAGCCAACTAATAATAAACCAATAGCAAATTTAATAGGTCCTGAAGGATTAAATCTACTTTCCCAAAGTTTCGAGAATAATGGCGCAAAAAGTATGATAAATAAAGAATTTAATACCGAGAACCAAGATGCAGGTACTTCTGTAGCGTCTGATTGAAACTCTCTGTTTAGCATCCAAATTACAATACCCCAAATTATTACAAAGCTTAAGCCTAAAAGAATATTTGCCAAAGCGTATTTACTAAACGTTTGTTTAAACAGCAATACCAATACCCATGTTATAACTAACATTGGAACTACAGTAATTATAGTATTTACAATTTTAAATGTCAAAGCTGCACTACCTATTAATGCTCTGTCTGTATAATCTGCGGCAAAAACCGTCATAGAACCTCCAGCTTGCTCAAAAGCCCACCAAAAGAAGATTACAAACAAGGAGAAAACGCCAATTACTACCATTCTATCTCTAACTACTTTAGAGTGCTCTGCTTGATCTATAGCCTCTTCAATATCTTCTTCTATTTTTTCTACGCCATCTTCAATAACATCATCAAAATCTTTTGTCCCCTGAGGCGAAAGCCCTATTCTACCAAATATTTTTTGTGTAAAATAGAATTGTAACATCCCTAAAAACATAAATATACCAGCAAGTCCAAAACCATAATGCCACCCTATATTTTCACCAATGTAACCACATAAAAGAATCCCTAAAAATGCACCTGCGTTAATGCCCATATAGAAAATGGTATAACCTCCATCTTTCTCTTTACCATGAGACTTGTATAATTGCCCAACCATAGACGAAATATTTGGTTTAAAAAAGCCATTTCCAATAATTAAAAAACTTAACCCTGCATAGAAAAATATCGATGTCATACCTTCTAAAGCCATAGAGGCATGCCCTAAAGTCATTATAAAAGCACCAAGAACAACAGCTTTTCGGTAACCCATAAATTTATCTGCAATAAAGCCACCAATAATTGGTGTTAAATAAACCAATCCTGTGTACCAACCATAAAGTACTAACGCATCTGCTCTACTCCATTCCCATCCGCCATCTATTAATGTCGACACTAAAAATAAAACCAATAATGCCCTCATGCCATAGTACGAGAAACGCTCCCACATTTCTGTAAAGAATAATACAAATAACCCAGAAGGATGTCCTAAAACTGTTTTTTGGTTCTCTGCAGAACCTCCATATTTAAATTCCATGTTCATAATTGTTAGTTAGTTATTTTTTTGAATTTTATCTCCTAAAGTACGATCGATAAAATTAGTCATTTTAGTGTATAAATGTTTACGTGTATTGCCTCCATAAATGCCGTGATTATTATCTGGATAAATCATCCATTCAAACTGCTTATCGGCTTGAATTAATGCTTCAACCATACGCATGGTGTTTTGCACATGTACATTATCGTCTCCTGTGCCATGAATTAATAAAAAGTCTCCTTTTAATTTATCGACATGATTTATTGGTGAATTATCGTCATAACCACTTGCGTTTTCCTGTGGTGTCGTCATGTAACGCTCGGTATAAATAGTATCGTAAAATCTCCAGCTTGTTACTGGTGCCACTGCGATAGCCATTTTAAAAACCTCGTTGCCTTTAAATAATGCATTACTGGACATAAAACCACCATAGCTCCAACCCCAAATTCCTATTCTTGTTGCATCTACATATGGGCGTTGACCTAATTTTTTTGCTGCTTCGATTTGGTCTTCAACTTCAAGTTTTCCTAATTCCTTTTGTGTTACTTTTTTAAACTCAGCACCTTTTAATCCTGTTCCTCTTCCATCTACGCAAGCCACAATGTATCCTTTTTGAGCCAGCATTTGATACCAGTAATCGTTAGCCGAATGCCAGCGGTTTGCCACTTGCTGAGAACCAGGACCGGAATATTGATACATAAATAATGGATATTCTTTTGTTGCATCAAAATTTGCAGGCTTAATAAGCCACATATTTAAATCATTACCATTTACATTGATGGTACTAAATTCTTTTTCTGAAATTTTATAGTCTGAAACCGTATTGGCAAGGTCACTGTTATCCTTAATATTTTTTATCACCTCTCCATTAGACGCTTTATTTAAGGTGTATTTAGGAGGTGTAGTTGCATTGGAAAACGTATTGATAAAATAAGTGAAGTCCGCACTAAAATCTGCATTATTAGTGCCTGTGTTTTTTGTTAAACGTTTTTTGTTTGTACCATCGAGTGTAATAGCATAAACATCGCGATTAATAGAGCCGTTTTCTACAGATTGGTAATAGATATTATTAGATTGCTTATCGAAACCATAATAGTTAGTCACTTCCCAATTCCCTTTCGTGACTTGGTTAATGAGTTTTCCTTTTTTATCGTAGTGATAGATATGGTTATACCCATCCTTTTCACTGGTCCATATAAAACTATTATCTTCTAAAAAGGTTAGATTATCTGTAACATCGACATAAGCTTTATCTTTTTCGGCAATTGCTAAAGTCGCTTTGTTTTTCTCTGCGTCTATAAACCATAAATCTAATTCATCTTGATAGCGATTCATGTACTGCGCACTTAAAATATCGGGATTATTGGTCCATTTAATTCTTGGTATGTAGAAATCGCTATACTCTTTATTAACTTTTACTTCCCACGTTTTGCTGTTTTTTAAATTGTGCATATGCAAAGACACCACGGCATTAGCCTCGCCTGCTTTAGGATATTTAAATACGGTTTGCGTTTGGTACAACTCTTTACCATAGACATCCATAGAAAATTCCGGAACGTTAGTTTCGTCAAAACGTATGTAGGCTATTTTATCGCTATCGGCATTCCATTCGAAAGCACGTACAAATCCAAATTCTTCTTCGTAAACCCAATCGGTAATACCATTAATGACCTTGTTTTTAACACCATCTTTAGTAATTTGAGTTGTTCTACCAGAAGTTAAATCTTTAACATATAAATTATTATTTAAACCATAGGCAATCATTTTACCATTTGGTGAGAAGGTAGGCTCTTGGATTTTTTCTTCAGAGACTGAGATTAATTCGTCTGTTTTGGTATTTAAAACATAATAGTTAGCCAATGTAGAACGTCTAAAAATAGATTCTTGATTGGTTGCTAAAAGCACTTGCGTTTCGTCATCACTAAAAGTATAATCTGTAAAATATTTTATAGCTTCGAGCGTGGCAGAATTTACTAAGGTTTTTACTTTTTCAAGTGTTTTATAATCGTAAATATCTATGGTTGTAGACCCTTTTTCTCTATCAAAATTTAAGACCGCATATTGCTGTCCATTTTTTAAAGAGTGTAAAGCGTCTAATCTTTCGGTTCTAAAAGTGCCATTACTCCATATATCATCTAAGGAAATTGATTTGTTTTGTGCTGTAGTTAAAGTAGTTGCGAGAAAGCAAAATATTGCAAAAAACCTATATATCTTCATTAAGAATTAATTTTTGTTAAAATAATGTCAAGTTTACTAAAAATAAAGCAAAAAACCGTAATTATTAACAGTTAATTCGGCTCAAAACACGTTCATAAGCGTTGGATAAAAATTTCATTAAAATAACTATACAACAAAACAGTGCACATTTAGTATCTTCGCAATAATAAATTACACTCAATGAGCGCGTCGATTACTGGTTTTTCAAAATTATCAAAGTCTGAAAAAATAGATTGGATTGTAAGTAATTACCTTTCAAATTCTGAAACTGCAAAACAAACTATTACTCAGTATTTTAATGCCAATACGCAACTACAACAATTACACGACGAGTTTATAGAAAACACTATTTCTAATTATTATTTACCCTTTGGTGTGGCGCCAAATTTTGTAATTAATGGCAACACATACGCCATCCCTATGGCCATAGAAGAAAGCTCTGTAGTTGCTGCTGCAAGCAATGCTGCGAAATTCTGGATGAAACGTGGCGGCTTTAAAACCAAAGTAATTTCTACTACTAAAATAGGACAAGTGCATTTTATGTTTGATGGTGATTTTCTTACATTAAATCAGTATTTTAAGACTATAAAACCGCAATTAATTTTAGACGCTCAACCCATAACTTCTAATATGGAAAAACGAGGTGGTGGTATTTTAGATATTGAATTACGAAATAAAACGCAAGAGTTAGATAACTATTATCAATTACATGCAACCTTTGAAACTTTGGATGCCATGGGAGCTAATTTTATTAACTCCTGTTTAGAGCAATTTGCTAAAACGTTTAAAGCTGAAGCTGAAAAGCATTTGAGTTCACCAATAGAAATTGTAATGAGTATTCTTTCTAATTACGTGCCTGATTGTTTAGTTCGTGCCGAAGTTTCTTGTCATGTTGAAGATCTAAAAAACAAAGACATTTCTGGTGGAGCATTTGCCAAAAAATTTATTCAGGCAGTAAAAATAGCAGAAGTAGAACCTCACAGAGCAGTTACCCACAACAAAGGTATAATGAACGGCATTGATGCCGTTGTTTTAGCTACAGGAAACGATTTTAGAGCTGTTGAAGCAGGTGTACACGCTTATGCTGCCAAAGATGGCAAGTACACTAGCTTAACGCATGCTAAAATTGAAGATAACAAGTTTACATTTTGGATGGAAATTCCTTTGGCCTTGGGTACTATTGGAGGATTAACCGGATTACATCCTTTAGTTAAAGTTGCTTTAGATATTTTAGGAAAACCAACTGCTAAAGAGCTTATGCAAATTGTAGCAGTCGCTGGTTTAGCGCAAAATTTTGCCGCATTACGGTCGCTAACAACCACAGGCATTCAGGAAGGTCACATGAAAATGCATTTAATGAATATTCTAAATCAGTTTGATGCAACTAACAACGAGAAAGACATTATTGTGAATCATTTTAAAACAAATACGGTAACGCATAGTGCTGTAGTTTCCGAGATTGAAAAACTGAGACGATAATGCAAACCTTTTACAGCCATGGAAAATTATTACTTACAGCAGAATACGTTGTATTAGATGGTGCAAAGGCCTTAGCTTTACCTACAAAATTCGGACAATCATTAACTGTAGAAACAATTAACGAATCGAAATTAATTTGGCAAAGTTTCGATTATAAAGGCGCAGTTTGGTTTGAAGAAGCTTATACCCTTTTAAATGGCAACATTGTTATATCTCGAGCTCCTCACAATGAAATTAGCACAAAGTTATTAAACATTTTAAATAGCGCTAAAAACCTAAACGCTAATTTTTTAAATGATAAAAACGGCTATAAAGTAACCTCTGTTTTAGAATTTGCGAATAATTGGGGATTAGGCTCTTCTTCTACGCTTTTAAATAACATAGCACAATGGGCAAAAGTAGATGCCTTTGCTTTGTCTAACGCTACTTTTGGAGGAAGTGGTTATGATATTGCTTGTGCTCAAAACAACCAGCCCATAATTTATCAACTTCAGAACAAACAACCAATTATAGCACGCGTTCTGTTTAACAAAGACTTTGAGGACCAATTGTTCTTTGTCCATTTAAACCGAAAACAAGATAGTAGAGCGTCTATTAAAACTTATAGAGATAGCCAAGGAAATAGTGATGTCGCTATTTCTAAAATAAATGACATTACCTCAAAAATATTGACTTCAAAGTCTATTAAAGAGTTTAATAGTTTAGTCGAAGAACATGAAACTTTAATTGGTAAAATCACCAATCAAAAACCAATAAAAGAACGCTTATTTCCCGATTTTAAAAATGAAATTAAAAGTCTTGGTGGCTGGAATGGTGATTTTGTATTAGCCACTGGAGTAAAACATTATGTGTATTCTTATTTTACCGATAAGGGATATAATTGTATTGTTGATTATAAAGACATGATTTTTTAACACCAACAGATTATTAAAAAAACAAAAAAGCCTCGCAATGCGAAGCTTTTGTGTTTTATGTTAAGCTAACTAATTACTGGATGGTTTTAGCTCTGTAGTCTTCAATTTCTGCTGCTTCTTTTAAAGCATTATATAATCTTGTGTTAATTGAAGTTGATTTTTCTGTAGCAACCTGGTTTGCAAAAGATTGGTAATTATCTAACTCAACAGCTGGTGTCTTTTTAATAACCTCTACCATATAAACACCTTTTGTACCTGTAATTAGTTTGGAAGTCTGACCTTCGTCTAATCCAAAAGCAGTACCTACAACAATTGGCTCTAAACCTGCTCCTGCAATAGTTGGGTTTTTCATATTAATAGCTAAAGATGTTTGCACTGTTTGCTTTTCGGCAGCAGCAACATCTGCTAAGGTAGTAGCAGAAATTCTATCTTTAATTAATTTTGCTTTCTTTTCTTTTCTAATTTCTGGCAATGCTGTTACCGAAGCATCTTCAGTATTCATTAAACCAGCTTCGTTTTTACCAGTAATTTGTGCTACAATATATCCATCTGTAGTTTCAAAACGTTTTGTATCTCCTACTTTAGATCCGTCTTCAAAAGACCAACGTACTAACGGTCTTAATGGACCTACACCAGGAATATTCTCATCTAATTCTTTTACAGAACTTACTGGGTTTACTTTTAAGTTACTGGCTTTTGCTGCTTCTTGAAAATCTTGTTTCTCTAAAGATACTTCAAAATTAGTAGCCGTTCTAAATACCGCATTTTCAGTATCTACAGAAGGCTCAATTGTTCTTTCTATAGTTGCTACTTTATAAGCTGTATCTTCATTTTTCTTATCGTCTATTCTAATTATGTGATATCCAAATTGTGTTTCTACAACATCAATACTTCCCGCTTTATTAAAGAACAGGAAATTAGCAAAATCTGGATCGAAAGCTTCTGGGTTATAGTCTGTTAAACGAATCCAACCAATACTTCCATCTTTTCCTTTAGTACCATCTGTATTAATTTCGTTAGCTACTTCA
The DNA here is from genome assembly GCF_053604665.1 of Lacinutrix chionoecetis. Classification (NCBI taxonomy): domain Bacteria; kingdom Pseudomonadati; phylum Bacteroidota; class Flavobacteriia; order Flavobacteriales; family Flavobacteriaceae; genus Lacinutrix; species Lacinutrix chionoecetis. The sequence goes on along the minus strand of NZ_JBSHNQ010000086.1, from coordinate 342,474 downwards.
GCGTACTTTGTTTTATTATTTTTAACTAATTTAAAAATACTGTCTGCTGTTGCTTTTGCCTCCTCCTTTGTTTTTGTAGTTTCCGGAGTTGCTGCCTGAGAGCCAACGAAAGGTATAATGATATGGCTCGATTGTATAGAATCTGCTAATTGTTTTCTGTCTAATAATTTAGTAATCTTAAACGTTTTACCATCTTTATATGGTCCATAGACATTACCAATGTTTAATCTTGTAATACTGTCTTTTACATTATTTGGAAACGCAGATGCATATACAAACTTATCTTGATATTTAATAACAGCATCAGTTTCTGCATTGACTAAAGCTTTTGCTTCTGCTTCATTCATATCTACAAAACCTTTGGTTTTTTCAGTTTGTTTTGTTGTCTCATTATAGGCTTCGCCTCCTGTAATAAATTGTATTAATTGCCCTGTAAGTAAATCTTCATCTGCCACAGAAGGTACATTCTCAAACTTAACGTATTGTAAATTTCTTGATCCTTCTACTTCGTATTTTTTCTTGTTTTTGTTAATGTATGCAGTAATTTCAGATTTAGAGACAGCAACAGTACTATCTGGAATTGTAGTAAATGGAATACTTACATATTTAATATCTACCTGCTCGCTCTGTAATTTGTGCTCTAATTCGCCTTCTGCTAACGTAGCATTAGACGCTGCTTTAATCATATTAATGTAGTTTTGTTGTAACGCACCAGATGCGATATTTTCTTCACCTTGAACCCATCTGTTATAAAAATCTGTATTAGAATTTTTTAAATCTAATATATATTGATTTAATAAAGACTCATCGAAAACACCATCTGCATTTATAAATTGAGGACTTGAAGCATAAGTGGTTCTTAATAAATCTCTCATTTGCTCTCTTCCAACGGTTAATCCTAATTCTTCGAATTGAGATTCCATTACTGCTTTTCTAACCTCTGCCTCATAAACCTGATTCATGATTTGAGATTGGGTTGCATTTGGATTATTACGTGCTTCTACTTGCGCCATAAATTCCTGACGCGAAATATCTTTACCGTTAATGGTTGCAACTACATCTGGAGATTTGTTAAACAACGCATCTTTATTATCGAAAAGACTCGATAGTATAAACGCAAATAATGCTAGTGCGATTACCAAAATTAATACTACTGTTTTCTGTCTAATTTTATTTAAAATTGCCATTGGTGGAATATATTATACTCTGTTATTGTTAAAATATAGTGGGCGAAAATACCATTTTCTATTTAATAATAAAAGTAGAAATTGGCAATAATTTTAGAAATTTGAAAAAGGTTGATAATTTAAGGGAAATTAGTGCTAAAACAGCCTGTTCTTGTAGCTAATCGTCTGTTTTTACTTTTAACGCAACTAAATCTATTTTTGTGTTTGACACTTCCAAGATTTTAAATTGAAAATTATCTGTAGTAACGACGTCATTTTGCTGCGGAATTTCTTCGGTATGATCTACAATTAAGCCTCCAAGTGTTTCATAATTTTCGCCTTCAGGAAGGTTCAATTTAAAGGTCTCGTTTAAATAATCGACTTCTAAACGTGCTGAAAACACATAATTTAAATCGTCTATTTTTTCTTCTGTTAAAACAATGGTATCGTGTTCGTCTTCAATTTCTCCAAAAAGTTCTTCTACAATGTCTTCTACTGTCATTATACCTGAAGTTCCACCGTATTCATCTAAAACTACCGCAATACTTTTTCTCTTTTTAATTAGCGCATTTAAAATATCGTTTGCTAACATGGTTTCTGGAACAAACTCAACAGGCAAAACCATTGCTTTAACCGTTTTAGGTTTTTTAAACAGTTCGAAAGCGTGTGCATAACCCAAAATATCGTCGATGGTATCTTTATATATAAGTATTTTAGACATCCCTGTTTCGGTAAATAACGCACTAAGGTTTTCTACAGAGTCATTAATATCTAATGCCATGATTTCTGTTCGCGGAATCATAACTTCCCGTGCTTTTACTTCTGCAAACTCCAAAGCGTTTTGAAAAATTTGAATTTCGGTATCTATATCATCATGTGCTTCTACAGATTCCATTTGCTCTGTAATGTAATTGCCCAGCTCCACTTTTGTAAAGGCTAATTGTACTTGATCGCCTTCCGTTTTAAAGAATTTTTTAAGCACAAAATCTGAAATCCAGAGCACGAAACCTGAAATATAATTAAACAGCAAATAGAAAAGATATGCTGGAAATGCAAGCACTTTTATTAAAGTGTTACTGTAAATTTGAAAAAACACCTTAGGAAGGAATTCTGCTGTAAATAATATGACTAGTGTAGAAATAATGGTTTGGGTAAGTAAACTTAAATCTGTAAGTAAATAGGTTAAAATTGGGTAGTTAACCACCAATGAAGCAAACCACTTAACTAGCAAATCTCCCATAAAAAATCCATAAATTACTAATGCAATGTTATTTCCAATAAGCATTGTAGCAATAAATTTTGAAGGTTTTGCAGTTAATTTAGATAAAATTTTTGCTAAAAAATCGTTTTGCTTTTTTTCAATTTCTATATGTATTTTATTGGCAGAAACATAGGCTATTTCCATGCCTGAAAAGAATGCCGATAGCAATAACGACACGATTATAATAACGATAATTAACGTTGTAGACATCTATTGTTTATTATTTCTATCTTCATATTTTTTATGAAAATGTCTTCTAAAGAAAAACATAAACGTTGCTAATGCAAATAAAAATAGCGATAAATATGCGTGATTTCTATCTGTATTCCAGGTATTTATGCCATCGTATAAAAAATATATACCTGCTATAATGTAAATATATTGTGAGAATTTTAGGTATTTCATGAATTTATATTATCTATTTATTTTAATAATCGCATAGATTCGACAATGATTTGTTTAATACGCTGTCTCAAAATAGAATAGTTTTGGTAAAGTAAAGATATATAAAATTTTGAAGCGCAAGATAGTTATTACTAAGTTGTATTATTCATTTACTGCAAAAAGACCACTTATTTCTAGTACTTCGGCTTTAGTAAAATCTCTATCAGAATCGAAACCTTTACCATGCGTTAGATAATCTTTAGACTTGTATTTTACAGGCAAATTAGTGAAGAGCCACTCTTTTTGCTGATTGAAATAAAGTTGTTCTGCAAACAAACTATCTCCTGCAACAGAAGACACTATAACATTGCCCTGTAAGTCTATTACATCTGTTTCACTATAGAGAATAGCATAGTCTGCCACTACTGTTGTGCGCTGGTTCTTATCATCGAAAATATGTAGCGTAACACCGTCTGGAAATTCTGAATAGCCAAAACTACGGTTTTCGAAATCTAAAATTTTGGGACTTATTAAGTTGGCAACTACGCGTCCAGAATCTGTACGCTTCGCGTTAATATTAACGCCCACACCTTGTGGTTCGTTTTCGCTAATTCCAATTTTATTTACATCTTGAAAGTTATTGGTACACGAAAAAAACAAAGTCATAACTAATGCTATGACTCCGTTTTTAATATTATGTATTTTACTTATTTTCATTAAACCTTTGGTACGGTTACACTTCTACCAATCCAACATCCAATACTAATTGTTTTACCAGACATTCCCGAAGAGAAGATATCTGTAGTAGATGGTGCTAAGGCTCTGTATTTTGCTGCAGTAGAACTACTTGCCTTTGCTGCTTCGTTAGCAGCTAACCAGTAGATAGATCTTTTTTCAAAGTTAGTATTACCACAACTTTTAACACTTGAAGCATACATAGACGCTACTTGTAAGTATCCACTTGTGTCTGATGGATTAACTTCCATAGACTTGTAATAAAACTCTCTGGCCTTACCATAGCTACCTTTAGACTTATATTCTCCAGCAATTTTTCTGTATAATTTTGCCTTCTTTACAGGATCTGTTTGCAATGATAACGATTGGTCGAAATATTGTTGTTTACCAGTAATAACATATAAGTACCAAGCTGTATCCGCATTAGGCTCCAAGCTATTTTTCTGCTCTACAATTTTAACAAACATTGGGTCTTCTTTACATCCCTTAGAGTATAAATTGTTCATGGCTCTTTGTAACCACAGTCCATCGTTTTTATTCGCTTCGTAATCTTTCTGATAAATAGGTATTAATACAGAACAGTTTGCTCTATCTCCTAATTCTTGATCTACACTACCAGAAATCTTATCTAAAGCCTCTAAAGTTTGCGTGTAAAACCTCTTGTATTTTTCATCTTTACTTGAAAGGTTTTCACCCTTTGCAATATATTTGTTAAGTTGTATAGAGTTTTCTCCTACTTCCTTTTCTAATTTGTCTACAACATCGTCATACTTATTAAATAATTCTTGCGGTGTTTTTTGTCCTTTATCGTAAAGGTTTACCATCATTTTAAAGTATACGTACAATCCTTTTGGGCTACTAAAGTTTTCTAAATCCGACTTATATACAGCATCAAATTCGTTATAAATTTGCTCATCTGTTAAGCCTAATAAGTCTCTGTTATCGAATCTAAGTTCTGCTTTTTTAGATGCGTATTTCCCTTTTGGAGATTTACTTGCGTAATTAGCCATTCTAGAGTCCCAAAGCGAAGTTAATTCATTAATATATTCTACTTTTTTAGCATCTGTAGTTGCTGCATCTAATAAGCCTTCAAACATATCTTCACCGTATTTATACAATCCGGAAAGATTGAATTTAGGACAATCTTTAATTGCTTTTCTGTAATATGGAAGCGCTTCAGCGTACTTCTTTGCCTTTACTGTTTCTGCCAATAAAGACATATTAATAGTACAATCTTCGTTACTACTTTGTGCAAAACTTGTATTTAGTCCTAAAACTAAGAATGCGATTAATAGTGTGATGTTAGTTTTCATAATCTTAATGTTTGTGTTATTAGTCATATTTTCTTTTTTGGAACCATCTGTCGTTTAAAGATAAACTTAATTTAAACCTGAAAAAATTCTCTTGAATAAGATTGGCATCTGTTGTACCTCTTTTTCCTATTTCAAAGCCTAAATTGGCATTAGAGAATGGATTTCTATTTGTTCCTATTGGTAACCCTACTCCAAAAGACATGCCAAACTCTTTAATCGATTGGTTTTGCACGTTTAACCCAGTGTTTTCAAAACGCAAACCACCTCTATAAACCACTCGATCCCAGTAACTTGAAAAAGAATTGTATTCAGGAATATAAAATCCACCAAGAGATAACGTCGAGGCGTCCTCAAAAGTAGATCCTGTATTTTGATAAAGCACGTTGCTAAATTCGCTAGTATTAAGAGTAGAATACTCAATACCTGCAAACCATTTTCTTGGCTCACCAAGCCCTCCTCCAAAAGAGATTCTTGAAGGCAATGTTAAACTCGTTCTGTCTAATCCAGCTGCCGCTAAATCTGCATCTATAGTGGTTAATGCAAATTCGGCTCCAGTAGATTCATTAATAGTTATACTTGAAAATGAACGCGTATTTGTAGAATTAATATCGCTTGAAGGCGCATAGGTAAATGCCGATTGTAATTCTAGTTTATCGCTAATTTTTGTTTGATAATGTAGTCCAAAATTAAAATTAATCCCACTTAAGTCGGAACGGTTAGTTTCTCGCGACTGAGTTTGCAATGGCTCATTATCGCTATTGTAATTAAATTGAATGGTATTATTTTGAATATTCCCAAAATTGTAATTTGTATCAATACCAAAACTTAATCCATCTGTAATTTGATAACCAAACGAAAGAAATGCCTTATTTAAACCGCCTTCTCCTCTAAATCGCGTGTCTCTGTTTCCAGCAGCGTTATTTGTTTCTAATCGATACCCAACCGAAGTATATGGTAACAATCCAAAACCAAAACCAAATTTGCCAAGTGGTATCGATAATGCCAAATAATCGAATGTAGACGAGTTTACGCGATCTTCACTATCATCTGTTTTTAATTTTGTTGTAGTATAACTTCCTCCCACTGTAAACTTAACAGGACGGCTTTCGTTGTTAAACGTCTCTATGTTAGAACCTCCATACGTAGCAGGGTTTCTTAAGTTAATATGAATACTATCCTTATAGATACTCAATCCACCCATACTCATGTTTTCTACAGTGCCTTTAAACTTTAGAGTACCAATTCCATAAAAAGAATATGGAGAAGAGGTCGTTTCCTGCGCGTAACTTTGAACTGCAATTAATGCAATAAAAACTAATAGAAGTTTTTTTATCATTAGTGTTGGTTATATTGTAAAATAAAATTTAATCCTTCTAAAAGGAAATTTGAGTTCGCAAATATGCTACTTTTTAATTGTTTAGACAACAATTTAGCATCTCCTCCTGTTAAAATTACTGTTAAATCTTGATATTTATCTTTATACTTACTTATAGTGCCATCAATTTCGTTTAAAACACCATTTATTACGCCAGAATGCATAGAAGTCGCTGTAGAATCTCCAATTATTTGTTTTGGGACTGTGGTTTCTAATAACGGTAAATTAGCCGTTTGATTATGCATGGCTAGGTAACGCATGCGAATTCCTGGAGATATGGCACCACCTAAATACTCATTTTTAGCATTTATAAAATCGTAAGTAATACAGGTTCCTGCATCAATTATAAGTACATTACTATTTGGAAATTGAGCAAAAGATGCACAAACAAGAGCTATTCTATCAATTCCCAAGGTTCTTGGTGTACAGTAGTGGTTTTTAAAAGGAAGTTTACTATTATGAGATAACTCAGTAAGCTTAAACGCCGTTTTTAAAAATTGAATGGTCTCTTTATTAAGTTTTCCAACAGATGAAACAATGGCAAAAATAATTTTTACATGTTTTTTTTGAATTTTTTTAATTTCGCTAACACAGTTTTTTGTCTCTACACGTTCTTTATCAACAAGCTTATTGTCCTTAAAAACAGCAAGTTTTGTGTAGGTATTACCAACATCTATAATTAGATTCATAGTTTTTATTGAAAAATCAAATTTACAAAAACAAAATTTTACATTTTTTCTTTTGTAGGTATTAAAATTGAAACTATATTTGCATCCGCTTTAGTAATGAAGCAACTGGTGCCTTAGCTCAGTTGGTAGAGCAAAGGACTGAAAATCCTTGTGTCCCTGGTTCGATTCCTGGAGGCACCACCACTAAAAACCCGATTCCATGGAATCGGGTTTCTTGGTTTTTATACTTAAAGCTAACTTGTTAAATTTTAAAAGTTAAACTAATTATAGAGCAAATTATTTTAAATAGTGTGTTACTTTTTAACCAAAATTTTAAACTCATTTGCCCCTAAGTTAACATCTTCTCCTGTTGATTCTATGGTTTCATTAGTTACATACTCTTTGTAAGTTCCCGTTTCAGGTATTTTAAATTTTAAATTTTTATCTGAAGGATTTGCGATAAATAAAACCTGTTCATTATCATTTGTTCTTGAAAATGCAATCACATTTTTCCCAGCATCAATTGCTTTGTATTCAGCAGCATTTTTCCCGCCATTTAATGCCGAATTGTTTTGCTTAAGCGTCGCTAATGTCTCTAACAATTTCCAAGTTTTTCCTTTGGTGTGAGGAAAGCTATCTTTTTCAAAGAATAATAATCTATGGTCTAAATCGTACTCTTGTCCCGAATAAATTAATGGCATTCCAGGCGTTAAATAACTGAGAGCTGTCATTATTTCACCATTTTCACCCATACGTTCTATAATAGTTCCGTTCCATGAATTTTCGTCGTGATTGGTAACGAAGTTCATTAAAATATCGTCTGCTTCGTAGCGCTCTGAATCTGTTGTCATCATCTCTGTCCACGCTGTTGCGTCTTTTTCACCTTTTGCAATGGCATTCATCGCATGATGCCTGTCCCAGCCATAAGCCATATCAAACAAACTATCTTTTAACAGCTCTGGCTCCCAAGCTTCTGCTAACATAAAAATATCTTTTTGAGCACGTAATTTAGGGATGGCTTGTTCCCAAAAATCTGTAGGTACAGAACCTGCGACATCACATCTAAATCCATCGATATTTTCTTTTGTTATCCAATAGCTCATGTCTTCAATCATTTCTTTTCGCATCTCCTGGTTGTCGTAGTTTAAATCGGCAACGTCTGTCCAATCGGTGTCTTTTGGATGCACAACTTCTCCCTTTTCATTTTGTGTATAGTATTCTGGATTGGTTTTTAACCACTCATGATCCCAACCTGTATGATTTGGAACCCAGTCTAAAATAACATAAATCCCATTGTCGTGTGCGGTTTTTACTAAGCTTCTAAAGTCTTCAATAGTACCGAATTCCGGATTGATTTTTGTAAAATCTGACACTGCATAGTAACTTCCTAAATATTTAGCTTGCTCGTCTTCTGGGAAATCGGTTGCAAACTTACTGTCTGCACCTCCTGTTGCTTTACGTTTAGTTTCAGAAATAGGAAAAACAGGCATTAACCAAATCACTTTTATGCCTAATTGTTTAAGCTGCGGAATGTCTTTTGTGAATTGCTCAAAAGTTCCTTCGGATGAATATTGGCGTATGTTAGCTTCGTAAATAACAGCTGTTTCCAAATCTGAAGCTGATATAGGTTGTAGTATTTTTCTATCTTCTGAAACCGTTTTAGCATCAGGTTGTTTTTGGTCGTCTTTACAACCAAAAAGGGTTATAAAAAAGCAAAGTGCGATTAGTTTTTTCATGATTATTTGTGTTATAATTTTTCTATTAAAATGAGGTTTGTATCTGCTTCAATGGTAATAGTTCCGTTATTAACTTTGTAAGTGGCTCCCGAATAAAAATCTTTAACCTGTTCTCCATCTTTAAAAACGGAAGACACGTTAATAGTATGTTCTCCTTTAAGCAAGTCTAAACCAATAATAACTTCATCTTTAAAATCATTATTAGAGTAACTTCTACTAAAAATATAAGGTTGCTCGCTAATTAGTGTATGTTGTCCTGCTCCAACCGAAGGGTGATTACTTCTAAATTGCCCTAATTTTTGCCAATGGATTAGTAAATCTTGCTTTTGTGGTATTTCATCCCAATTCATGAAACTTCTTAAAGTGGCATCTCCAACGGTTCCTTCGATAGTTAAATCGCGAGCAGTTTCATCTCCATAATAGATTTGAGATGCTCCAGGCGATAAAAGTAATCGTGTTGCTGTTTCGTAAGTTTTCTCTCTGTTTTTATCAAAAGGTTGACCATCGTCATGGGACGTTAAATAGTTTAATACTCCGTAACCTTTTAAGTCATTATTTAATATTGTATTATACCGATTAAACTGCTCTTCAAAAGACTTTTGAGACGCATTCCATTTAAATTCAAAATTGATTAAGCCATTAAATGCATCTTCAAAATAATTGACTTTTTTATCGCCAAAATCATACGCTGTTCCCGAAGAAATGCCATAACCATACACTTCTCCAACTAAATAAAAGTTGTTAGTGTCTAATACTTTATTCGGATTATTCTGCTTAAATTCTGCGAAAGCGTTATCACAAACCGCTCTTAATTCTTGCCACACAAATTCTTCGGTGTGTTTTACAGTGTCTACTCTGTAACCATCTATCCCAAAATCTGTAATATAATCGCTAAGCCATTTCATGATATAGAAACGAGGAGCTCGTAGGTGACCTGTTTTTTTGAAAAACGCATCTAATTCTGCAACCTCTTCCTCATAACGACCTTCATCTTTCCATTTTTGTATTAATTGAGGAGGTAACTCTACTTCGTCGTTGCTTTCGGTCTTAATATCTGGTAAATTTTCAACCAATGTACACGTTATTGTATTATCGTAATTATCGTAACTACATTGTGGTTCTGTTCTCACCCAGTCATTTGGCCACACAGGATCTTTTTCGGTAACTGGACCTGTATGATTTATGACAGCATCTAACAACACACGTATTCCTTTTTTGTGTGCTGCATTTACTAATTTTTCTAAGTCGTCTTTGGTTCCTAAGTTAGCATCAATTGCAGTCCAATCCTTTGTCCAGTAGCCATGAAAACCGTAAGTATTTCCTGTACCTTCATCTGTGGCACCATGAATTTGCTCTACAATTGGTGACATCCAAATGGCATTTACACCTAAATTAGAGAAGTAACCTGCTTCTATTTTTTGAGTAACACCTTTTAAATCGCCACCTTCAAAACCACGCAGTACTCCTGTTTCTTTAGTCCTGTCGTAATTAACATCGTTGGTTTTGTCGCCATTATTAAAACGATCCGTTAATAGGAAATACACATTTGCTGCTTCCCAAACAAAAGGTGTTTTGACTACTTTTTTTTGTTGATTTTCTGCGATATCTTGATTTGCTTTTTTATCTTTTTTACAACTGAAAGCAAGAATAGCTATTGCAATTAAAAGTATGCTTTTCTTCATTTTAAATTTAATATTTAATTTGTGCTTCAACTTTTTTTGAGGGATTCCAATTAACTTGAAAAGTTAATGTTTTATCAATCTCATTATAAGTGAATTCTAATTTTTTTCTATTGAATTTTATGCGTTTTGGTGACTTTGGAAAATTGTAAATTATCACATCTATTGTTTTTGTTGAAGTTGAATAGTTGACACCTATCTCTGCTTCAAATTCTAATTCTAAATTGTTGCTTGATGTTTCAGCTTCAAATTCTAAGATTTCATAATTTCCTTTTGCAAAAGCATTTTTTGTGTTTCCATCGTCATTATAGAGAGTTCGCTCGCTTTCTGTAACTGATGCATCAAAATAATAATGTAAATCGAAGGTGTTTCCGTTATATTCTACTGTGCTTTGCATTGGTTTTGCTGAAGGAATAAATGCTCCACCACGAACGTAAGTTGGAATACTATTTTCTTTTGTTTTTACGAAAAGTGTTTGTCCGCCTTCTATCTTTTCATTGGTATAAAAACTAAACCAATTGCTGTTTTTCGGAAAGTAAACCTCAACTTCCGTTTGGTTAGGATTTACAATTGGTGTCACTAAAAAATCATTTCCCCAAAGGTATGTTGAAGCCATAGTTTGCAATTTCGTATTATCTTCCTCTTCAAAAAATAATGGTCGCATTAAAGGTGCTCCAGTTTGGTTGTTTTCAAATACCAAATTGTAATTGTAAGGTAGTAGTTGGTAGCGTAATTCGATAGACTCTTTTGCTAAGGCTTTCGCTTTATCGCTTCTAAAAACAGGTTCTGCAGGCACATTTTCTTGTGCGTGTGGTCTATAAATGGGTTGAAAAACGCCATATTGCAACCAACGTGCATACAGCTCATCGTCTAAATTATTACCAGCAAATCCGCCTAAATCGCTATGCATATAAGCCAAACCTTGCAATCCCATTTGAAGCGCAATTTCTGGTTGAGATTGTAATCCTCCCCAAGTTCTGTTAACGTCTCCAGACCAAGGAATCATCCCAAAACGTTGCGAACCAGAACTACCTGCACGCATTAAAATAAATGGTCTTGTATTAGGAAAGTTTTGAGTGTACATGTCTTGCACTAATTCTGCCCAGTGGTGCCCATAAATATTATGAACTTCGTCTGCTCTTCCTGTAGCGTGAAGTAATCCTTCAGGATGTACTTCTGGCTCTCCTAAATCTCCCCAAACACCTGACACACCTAAATCTGCTAAGTCTTTATAAATATTCTGAAACCATTGTTTTCCTTTTGGACTGTAAATATCTATTAATCCTGTGTTACCAAAATAAAAATCATAAGTAAATGGATTCCCAATAGAATCTTTTCCTAAAACATCTTCTTTAACAGCTTCGTCCCAACGCTTAGAAGTGGTTAATACAAAAGGTTCTGTCACTAAAACTGTTTTCACGTTGTTATCTTTTAGCCCTTTAATCATTTGTTTAGGATTTGGAAACGAATCTCTGTAAAATTCTAAATTTCCCATAGTCCCTTGAATGGTTTTTCCGAACCAAAAAATGTCAATAATAATGGCATCTAACGGAATGTTTTCATCTCTAAATTTTTGAGCAGTTGCTTCTACTTCTTGCTGGGAATGGTAACCAAATCGACTCGAGAAATTTCCCAAAGCCCAACGTGGTGGCATAGGTTGTCTGCCAGTTAATTTTGTGTAATTTTTGGTTAAATCCAACCAAGAATCACCAACCACAATTTGATAGGTTTTTCTACCAGAAATGGTTTCGTAAGTGATGGTATTATCTGCGTTGCTGTCTAAGTCTAAAAAGCCAATTGGAGCATTGTCAAAATGAATGAGGTACTTGTTAGAAGAGATGACCATTGGCATGGTGTAGTTCATTAACTCGCTACGCTCTTCGTAACCATAATGTGCTTTGTTATATAACTCTAAACGATTACCTCGTCTGTTCATACCTAATGCTCTGGCTCCTCCACCATACAACACTTCTTCTGGTGTTAAGTTAAAACTAATGGTTTCAAAATCGTCTGTTTTTTGATGGCCATTTTTTACTGAAGTGATTTGTTGTCCTTTGTAATAATAATAAATTTTAAAAGGATCTGTTTTAATCATAACTGTTAAGTCATGTGTACCGAAAATGATAACTTTACCAACATTTTTATAAGACACTTTTACATTTTCTGGAGACATTACTACAGCATGAGAATTAGTATTATATTCTTCACCTTTAGGAATAAATGTAGTCTCTATAATTGCATTGTTAAAAGGTGTAAAAATATACTTCCCATCATTAGTTTCTACTTCAAGTTTTCCGTTCTCTTGAGAGTGTGATATATATTCTCTTTTTTGAAAAGCATCCTCAAACAACCAAGTAATGGCTTCTTCAAAATTATTTCGCCATAATTTCTCGTTATGTTTGCCTTCCGGAATAACTTTAGATTGTATGTTTTTTTCAGGAAAACCATTATCTTTTAAAATAGAAGTGATACTATTCATGTCTGTAACGGTCTGGCTAATCTCGTTATAGCCTGCGTTTTCGCCTTCTTTCCCTCCTGCTAATAAGTACATTTTTGTATTTTGAAGATTTCCATGCTTTTTAGTAAACTCATTTACTTCTGGAGCAAACCAAAATGCTGGAGAATACACACCAACTTTTCCGAAAATTTCAGGGTATTTTAAAGCGGCATAATGTGAAATTAATCCACCCATAGAGCTTCCAAAAATAGCTGTATTAGTTCTGTCTTTTTTGGTATTGTAATTGGTATCAATGTGAGGTTTTAATGTATTGACGATAAAATCGACATACGCCTCTCCCTCGCCACCACCATATTTGGCATTGGTCCAAGGAGAATACTCGTCTAAGCGTTTGGAATTCCCATTATCTATACCAACAACAATAAGCTTTAGGTTGTCTTTAAATAGCTTGTCTAAGGTTTCATCCACATTCCACTCGCCATAACCAGAGGTTTTAGCATCAAACACATTTTGTCCATCGTGCATGTAAACTACAGGATAATCTTGCTTTGAGGTATTATAATCTGGTGGTAAATAGATCCAAACACGACGTTTTCTATTTAATTGAGGAATATGAAACTCTTCAGAAAGAATGGTAACATTTTTAGAGGCTGTAGAGGCTTCTTCATTTTCAAATAAATGACTCCAACCAGCAATTTTAACTTTTAATGTTTCGTTTGGTTTTTCAAACTTATAAATACGATTATCTATAGCTTCACCTGTATTTGTACTTTCTGCAGTATCCCAATTACCTAAGGTAAACTTAAATAAAATACGCTGTTCTGTTTTTGGAAGCGTGATTTGATACTGACCATTTACTTGTTGTAATTGGTAGTCTTTATGTCCACCTGACCAACCTTCAAAATCACCTGAAATAAAAATGGAAGCGTCTTTAGGTGTATCTTCAGGAAGCTCTTCCACGATGATGGTGACTTGTGCAACTGTTACTTGGAATAGTAAAAAAGATAGTATGTATATTAATTGTTTCATATTTATTATTATAAAGCAGATTCCGCATCAAGTGCGGAATGACAAAAAATTACAACTTGGTGGTTAAGATTAGGTTTCCTCTTTCTTTTAATTGGATATTATCTTGCCAAACAAAAGTTTCACCAGTGATGATGTTTTTTAAAGTTTTTCCGTTTAAACCGACTTCTTCATAGCGTTTTAAATCGATAGTAATTGGCTCATTATTTTTACTAATAATATGTACAACTGTTTCGCCTTCAATAATTCTAAATAGAAAATACGTTCCCATAAATGGTGCAAAATGAATGGTTTTACCATCATGAATGGCAGTACTTGTTTTTCTGTAATTCAACACCTTTTTAAGGTAATTTTGCATGTCTTTTTGGTTGTCTGTTAAGCCTTCACCTGTAAATGCATTAACTGTATCGCCTTGCCAACCTCCAGGGAAATCGGTACGTATTAATCCATGGTCACCTGGTTTTGCAAAGTCATTCATTAATATTTCGGTACCATAATACAATTGCGGAATGCGAGGTAAGATTAACAAATAACTCAATGCCATTTTTGTATTAGTAATGTCTCCTTTTAGCTGTGTAAAAATGCGGCTCATGTCGTGATTATCTGGAAAAATCATGATGTCTTTTGGTGAAGTGTAGGCAAAGTCGTTTGCTAAACCTTCGTAGATTTTAACTAACCCAGTGTCCCATTGTTCTGTTTCATTTAATGCTTCAACAATATGTCTTTGCATTGCAAAATCCATGGTTGACTTGAGATTAGATTGGTAACCGTCTTTATTTTTATGTCCATCTTGCCAATAGGCAATAAGTAATGGGTTAGAACTCCACTCTTCGCCAACTATTGAAAAATTAGGGTATTCGTTCATGATTGCTCCAGCCCAATTTGCCATAAACGTTTTGTCAGGATATGGGTAAGTGTCTTGTCTAATTCCGCTTAAGTTTAGCGTTTCAATCCACCAAATACTATTCTGAATAATATAATTTGCCATAAATGGATTACGTTGATTTAAATCTGGCATTGCACTAACAAACCAACCTTCTGCCATTTCTTTTTTATCGCGATCAGCAGCATACAAATCTTGATTTGCAGTACGTCTATGATTGGAATTGTTTAATGGTTGCTTGTTCTCAAAACTTTCCTGTTGGTTCACCCAATCTTTAAATGGTAAATCATTCATCCACCAATGCTCACTTCCGCAGTGGTTAGCCACCTGGTCCATAATTAATCCAATGCCTTTTTCTTTAGCTTTAGTAGATAACTCTACATACTCTTCTAAAGTTCCAAAACGCGGATCGACTTGATAAAAATCGGTCATCGCGTAGCCATGATAGGAGGATTGTGGCATGTCGTTAATTAATACTGGACTGGACCAAATTTGGGTAAAACCCATCTCTTCGATGTAATCTAAATGTTGAATGACGCCTTGTATATCGCCACCATGCCTGCCATAATCGTTATCTCTATTTATAGTTTTTTCATTAAGATTTTCATCAATATCATTGGATGTATCTCCATTTGCAAAACGATCTGGAGTAATCAAATATACTGCATCACTACTATCAAATCCTTTAAAATCGGTAGCTACTTTTTGACGTTCTTTTATTTCATAAGTTTGAACCAATTCCTTGTCATCATTAAATATAAAATGAATGTTGAATTGTCCTGCTTTAGCACTTTCAGAAATAGTTAAATCTATAAACAAGTAGTTAGGACTATCTGCTTTATGCACTTTTTCAATAGAAACTCCTGCGTAATTAATACTTGGCTTAGCTTCCGAAATATTTGGATGTTTTACCAATAATTGCACTTGGTTATTTTTAAAACCAATCCACCAATTGGGTGGCTCTACCCTTTCAATATCGTTTCTAACTTCAGTAACGTCTTCTGAACTAAGCTTTTTTTCTTCATTATTATTGCAGGACACGTTAATAACAACAAATATTAAAATTATTATGTGCTTTAGTGTTTTCATATTATAATGTTATATACCTACAAGGTTTTTTAAACCTTGCAGGAGGTATTCTTAACTTATACTTTTACCAAATTATTTGGAGACACCGTTACTGGACTATTATTTACCACAATATTTAATTCTGTATTGCCTTCCAATTCAAAAGTGGTTTCAGACTGTGATACATTCACTTTTAAAATCTGGTCTCTAAAATTAACTTTAAACGAATAGGCGTCCCATTGTTTTGGAATACGTGGTTCAAAATGTAGCTTATCATTTTTAATACGCATACCGCCAAAACCTTCCACAATGCTCATCCAAGTACCTGCCATACTGGTGATGTGTAAGCCTTCTTCGACCTCTTTATTATAGTCATCTAAATCTAAACGAGATGTGCGTAAATAAAACGTATACGCTTGCTCCATTTGATCTAATTTAGCAGCCTGAATACTGTGCACACAAGGTGACAGTGAGCTTTCATGAACTGTAAATGGCTCGTAAAAATCGAAATGGCGTTTTAATTCTTTGGTTGAAAATTGGTCTTCAAAGAAATAAAATCCCTGTAAAGTATCTGCTTGCTTAATGTATGGCGAACGTAAAATACGGTCCCAACTCCATTTTTGGTTGATTGGCCTTTCTGCTTTAGGCAAGTCTTCAACTGTAATTAATTCTTTATCTAAAAAACCATCTTGTTGTAAATAAATCTGGTGTTTTTCGGAATATGGGAAGTACATATTCTCTGCAACTTTTTTCCAAGCGTCAAATTCTTCATGAGTGATTTTGGTTTTGCCTGCAACACGTAAATAGTCTTCATTATAACCTTCCTTTACTTTCTCTATACTTTCGATTGCAAAATTAATACACCATTTTGCTAAGTAGTTGGTATACCAGTTGTTATTAACATTATTTTCGTATTCATTTGGACCTGTAACTCCTAAAATTACAAATTGATTTTTATCTGTTGAAAATGTGGCGCGTTGGTGCCAAAACCTTGCAATAGCAATAAGAACTTCTAATCCCATTTCTGGAATATAACTGTAATCTCCTGTATAACGATAGTAGTTAAAAATAGCAAATGCTATTGCTCCGTTTCTATGGATTTCTTCGAAGGTAATTTCCCACTCATTATGGCATTCTTCACCATTCATGGTTACCATTGGATATAATGCAGCACCATTTTTGAAGCCTAATTTTTCGGCATTTTCAATTGCTTTTTCCAAATGGTTGTAACGATACTTTAAAAGATTTCTGGCTACTTGTTGATCTTTGGTAGCCATATAAAAAGGTATACAATAGGCTTCGGTATCCCAATAAGTACTACCTCCATATTTTTCGCCTGTAAAGCCTTTAGGCCCAATGTTTAATCTGTAATCTTTTCCTAAATAGGTTTGATTTAACTGAAAAATATTAAAACGGATACCTTGTTGCGCTTTAACGTCTCCATCTATGGTGATGTCGGACATTTTCCAAATCGCATGCCATGCCTGCTTTTGGTCTGCTAATAATTGAGGAAAACGCTTTGTTGAAACTGTATTTAAAACTCTTTTTGCGGCTGCAACCAACTCCTTTTTTAAATGATTTCTATCAACAGTATAGCCTCCAAACTTAACAATACTTGCTGTTTCGCCTTGTTTAACATTAAGTCTATAGGTAAAAGATACTAAATTATCTTTTTGATTAGTTTGAGGTTTCTGATCTTGTTTTTGGTTATTGATGTAAACTGAAGATTCCATAAAAGTACAGGTATAAAAACCAGTTTTCATGGTTTTAGCTTCAATAAACGCTTGCTCAGTGTCTGTAGACACGTTCAATGTATCCCAAAATTGATCATCCCAATTTGTATCCTCATTAGTTATACCAGCATCTAAATACGGTTGAAATTTTATGGTTGCCTCACCATTTAAAGGTGTTACTTGGTAATTAATGGCACCTACTTCATCTAAATCTAAACTTAAAAACCGCTTCGTCTTTACTTCAATCCTTAAGTTATTTTGAAGCGTCGCTGTAAATGATCGAGATAGCCAGCCTTCTTTCATATTTAGCTCTCTTCTAAAATTAGCCACCTCTACACAAGTATATAAATCTAATTGTTCACCATTAATTATTACATTAATACCAATCCAGTTTGGCGCATTTAACACTTTGGCAAAATACTCCGGATAGCCATTTTTCCACCAACCTACTCTGGTTTTATCTGGATAATAAACACCTGCAATGTAGCTGCCTTGAAAGGTTGGACCTGTGTATTGTTCTTCGAAATTAGCACGCTGACCCATAGCTCCATTTCCAATACTAAATAAACTTTCTGAAGATTTAACGCGATCCACATCAAAGCCTTCTTCAATTATAGACCAATTGTCTGGTTTTATATAATCTTGATTCATTATTTTATACAATTTGTCATTGCTATGAAGGAAATGACGTAATCATCTCATGATGAGATTCCTTCACTTCGTTCGTAATGACGTTTAATTTCTATTTATTAATTCTTCTATAAAGCTGTTTTCAATTTTAGTAAAATCTGAAAAAACATAATCTGCTTCGTGTAACACTTTTTCTTCACCAATACCAATCGATATCATATTTGCTGTGTTTGCTGCTTGTATGCCTGCTACAGAATCTTCAAATACTATACAATTTTCTGGTTTTGTGTTTAAATGCTTTGCAGCTATTAAAAACACTTCTGGATCTGGTTTTGCTTTGCTAACATCATTACCATCTACAATCGTGTTAAACATGGATAGCAAATTGACTTTTTCTAGAATTGGTCGTGCATTTTTACTTGCAGAACCTAAAGAAATTGGTTGACTTTTTTCTTTTAAATAATTTAATACTCTTGGCACATCTGGTAAAATTTCTTCAGCGCTCATTTTTTCAATGAAGCTTAAGTATTCTTCATTTTTTTTACCCATTAATGCTGTAAACTGTTCTTCTGAAATGGTTTTGTTTCCCCAATTCAGTATCTTTTCTAATGATTTTACTCGGCTAACGCCTTTAAGTTGTTCGTTTTGCTCGTGTGTAAAATCAATATCTATACTTTTCGCAAGGTTTTTCCAAGCTAAATAATGATACTTTGCAGTGTCTACAATAACACCGTCCAAATCAAATATAAATCCTTTATTAGTCATCTCTTGTTACTGTTGTTTATCGTTAACGGTTAGTGATAAAATTCCGGCTAAAATCATGGAGGCACCTCCAACTATTAGTGCATAAACTGGCTGATTGTTGAAAAACTTTGAAACTAAAAACCCTAAAATGGATGCTGCTACCAATTGCGGAATTACTATAAAGAAATTAAACACACCCATGTAATAACCCATTTTATTTGCCGGCAAGGAGCCAGATAACATGGCATAAGGAACAGATAATATACTTGCCCAAGCAATTCCTACTCCAATCATAGGTAGCCACTCAATCATAAAAGTGGATGGTTCTGTAATGAAATAGATGGAAATTAAACCAAAACCTCCTAAAACCAAGGCGACAAAATGGGTAAATTTTCTACTCGTTTTTTTCGCTAATAAGGGAAGTAAAAATGCTACTGCTGCTGCAACTAAATTATAATTTGCAAACATCGCACCCACTTGGTTAGCTCCTAAATTGTAAGCGTTGGATGTGGTATCTGTTGTACCATAAATATGCTCGGTCACTGCTCCTGTAGTATAAATCCACATAGAAAATAATGCAAACCACGAAAAGAATTGTACCCAAGCCAATTGTTTCATCACTTTAGGCATGGTTTGGAAGTCATTCATTATAGTAACAAAACCATTTTTGAAATTTTGTTTTGTTTGCAAGATTCCAGAAATTATTAGTGCTAAACCGGCAAGTGTAATTAAGCCCAAAGTTAATACGTATAAGTCCTTTTTCAATCCAAAATGATATACAGCATAAGTTGCTATTAATCCTAATAGTGTGGCTACAGCACCATATGCAAGGTGAGATTTACCATTTTTGGTGTACCAGAGTTCTGAGTGTTCTTCTATAGGTTTTTGGGTCTTTTCTTCGGCTTCAAAAGCTTCCATTTCTTCTGGAGAATATTCTTTAGATTTGAAGACTGTCCATAAAACGGCCAACAAAAATGCAACGCCACCAATATAAAATGAATATTTAACGCTATCGGGTATTACACCTTCTGGTGCAGTATTAGAAATTCCGATATAGGTCATAAACTCCGGCAGTCGTGAGGCTACATAAGCGCCAATACCAATAAAAAAGCTTTGCATTGCAAACCCTTTCGTTAATTGATGTTCTGGAAGATTATCGCCAACAAAAGCCCTAAATGGCTCCATAGAAATATTTATAGAAGCATCCATAATCCAGAGCATTCCCGCGGCAATCCATAGTACAGGAGAATTTGGCATAAAAAACAAAGCGAGTGAAGCTAAAATAGCACCAACCAAGAAGAATGGTCGTCTTCTACCTAATTTAGG
Organism: Lacinutrix chionoecetis; assembly: GCF_053604665.1. NCBI lineage: Bacteria > Pseudomonadati > Bacteroidota > Flavobacteriia > Flavobacteriales > Flavobacteriaceae > Lacinutrix > Lacinutrix chionoecetis. Next base: position 322,289 of record NZ_JBSHNQ010000086.1, on the reverse strand, counting down.
ATGCCAAGTTCTATCACTAAAGTAACCAACAATAGGTTGTACAATAAGTCCTGTAAGCGGAGCTGCAACCCATAGTATTGGGATGTCTTCAACATTAGCACCTAACGTTTGAAATATTCTACTAACATTTGCATTTTGGAGTGCAAAACCCATTTGAATTCCCAGAAAACCGAAACTCATGTTCCAAATTTCCCAAAAACCAAGCGTGCGTTTTTTCATAATAGTATGTTTAAGTTTATACTATTTGATAAGCGAAAAAACCTATCAAAACTATATTACCTGAGAAGTAAAATATAAGTTTTGATTTGCCGTAAAGATATAAAAGTTTTTAAATGTGTACTATAATTTTTTTATTTTGTAGATGAGCGCTCTATTAATTCAGTTTCAATAACAACCGTTTTGTAGTTTTCTTCCTCCTCTTCTATTTCTAAATTATCAATTAACAACTCTGCCGATTTTTCTCCCATTTGTTGGGCATGCTGGCTAACTGTTGTTAAACTTGGTGTGGCATGTTTAGACAAAACACCATCTGTAAAACCAATAATTTGTACATCTTCAGGAATCTTTAAATTTAATTTTCTGGCGACCTTCATAGCAGTAATTGCGTATAACTCATTAACTGCAAAAACACCATCTATAAATTTATTTGATTTAAATAATTGTTCTATATCTTTTTCAAGAACATCCAGATTCTCATCGGACACTAAGGTATCATCTACTTTTAAAATTAAACTACCCTTAGCCTTAATTTGATGTTCTTCTAAGGCGTTTAGATAACCTTGTGTTCTTAACTTTCCTACACTAACGTAGTCTTTAGTGGTTATTATGGCAATGCTTTTACACCCTTTTTCAATAAGCTTATTCACAGCGTTCTTAGATCCGTTTAAATCATCTACAATCACTTTATCACAGTTAACCTCATTAACAACACGATCGAACATAACAATTGGCATCCCTTGATTAATTGTTTCTATAAAATGATGATAATCCTGCTGTTGCAATGTTTCTTTGGAGATGGATAATATAAAACCATCAATACTTCCATTAGCTAACATTTCCATATTAATAACTTCTTTAGAAAACGATTCGTTAGATAAACCTACAATAACATTATAGCCTCTTTTATTTGCTACCAACTCGATACCACGAATAACTTTAGAGAAAAAATGATGTACAATTTCTGGAATAATAACACCTATGGTTTTGGTTTTTCTGTTCTGTAAACTAAGTGCAATGTTATTAGGTTTATAATTATACAGCTTTGCGAAAGCCTGCACTTTACTACGCGTATCTTCGCTTATCTCCTTGCTGTTTCTTAAAGATTTAGAGACTGTAGAGATAGAAACATCTAATTCTTTTGCTATTTGCTTGAGTGTGACTTTTCGTTTCATTTAATATAATTAAGGGATTATAATAATCTCAAAAATACGTGCTTTTATTGTTCAATTGTTAAAAACAATTCAGATTATCTGTAAAACTGCAAAAATTTGTATTTTAAATTGCAAAATTAGTAGTTTTTAAAAAAGTTGTCAACACGAAAACGTTTGCGTTGCCTTAAAAATAAGGGTCTTTTTGATTTTTAACATAAAGTTTACATAGATTTAACATCGAGAAGTAAAATATAAGCAAACAAAATTTAAAAACTAACTTAATTGTATTGTATGAAAACAACTTTTAATAGCTTACTATTTATATTATTTATGTTGCCTTTGTTTGTAATAGCACAGAATAGTGTAACCGGTAATATTACAGAACAATCTACATCGTTACCCTTACCCGGAGTTAATGTAGTTGTAAAAGGTACCAGTAATGGAGCTGCAACAGATTTTGATGGTAACTATCAGATTGAAGTTGATAATGGAGATATTTTAGAATTTTCCTATGTAGGCTATATTACTCAAGAAATAACCTACACAGGACAAACAACAATAAATGTAGCGCTAGTTGAGGATGCTTCTCAACTGGACGAAGTTGTTATTATTGGTTATGGAAGTGTAAAAAAAGAAGATTTAACAGGTTCTGTAGATTTGGTTTCAGAAAAGGAATTTAACAGAGGCGCCATAACTTCTACAGACCAATTACTGCGTGGTAAAGCTGCTGGTGTAAGAATTACAGACAGTGGTGGATCTCCAGACTCAGCACCAAACATTAGAATTAGAGGAGGAGCTTCGTTAAATGCAGATAGCAGTCCACTAATTGTAATTGATGGTGTACCAATTGGAAATCAAAATCCTGCTGGTGTTAGCAATCCACTTTCTTTAGTTAACCCTAATGATGTGGCAAGCTTCACTATATTAAAAGATGCTTCGGCAACTGCAATTTATGGATCAAGAGCTTCTAACGGTGTAATTATCATCACAACAAAAAAAGGAACGTCGGGTGAGACTCAATATAATTTTTCTACCTCTATTACATCAAGTACGCCAGGCGATGGGTTAGATATGATGGGTAGCGAGGATTATGTTAGATTTATACAGCAATACCATCCAAATTTAGTAAGCAGTTTAGGTGTTCCTGTTGGCTCTGTTAACACAAACGAACCAATAAGCCAAATTATTTCTACAGACGATGGCGATAGAGCTATTTACGACACTAATTGGAGAGATGCTATTTTAAGAACAGCGTTAACATCGAATACCAATTTTTCTGTTCGCACCAATTTGGGAGAAAACTTACCTTTTAGAGCCTCTTTAGGTTACAATAATTCTGAAGGTGTTGTTAGATCAGATGATTACGAACGTTTTAGTGCTGCATTCAGGTTATCTCCAAAATTACTTGAGGATAATTTAAAAATAGATACAAACGCAAAATTTACCCTTGCAGACAAAAATGCTGCGGATGCTGGTGGAGCTCTTGGTGGAGCTTTAGTTTTCGATCCTACAAAACCAATTTATGAAAATTCTGGAATATTTGGTGGTTTTTACACTAATACAAATGGTAATTTAATCGACGGTCAATTTAATCCTTTAGCCCTATTACAACAAAGAGATCGACCTGAAGAAGCTTTTAGATTTTTAGGAAATATTGAATTAGATTACACCATGCCTTTCTTACCAGAATTAAAAGCAGTGGTAAATTTAGGTTTAGATGCCTCTCGTTCTAAAATTGAAGAAACTTTTAGCGATGGCGCATTAGCAACGTATCAATTAGATGCTGATGGAAACCCGCTATTTAATCCAGGATTAAACTATGCCGAAAGACAACACATAACAAACACGACTTTTGATGCTTATTTGCAATATGCCAAAAGTTTAGAAGATAACTTTATTACAAGTTACGACGTTCAATTAGGTTACGCCTATCAAAATTTTGTAACAGATGGGAACAAAGATATCTTTAGATATTACATTCAAGATGATGATGACACAACAGACGATGCTGGATTAGTTGGTACGCGAGTTAGAGATATAGATCCTAACAATCCTAACGCCAGATATTTCAATAGTCAAAACTTACAATCATTCTTTGGCCGCTCTAATATAAACTTTAATAATAAATATCTTTTAACGCTTTCAGTTAGAGCAGATGCCTCTTCTTTGTTTGTTTTCGACGAGGTTTGGGATGATGGTGTTTGGGGAATTTTTCCTGCAGCAGCATTAGCATGGAAAGTAAAAGAAGAATCTTTTCTTAAAAATGTTAATTTTATAGACGACTTGAAAGTGAGAGTTGGATACGGTAAGACAGGCCAACAAAACATAACAGGTACTGCAGGGTTTTATCCTACAAGTCCGTTGTTTTCTATTGGTAGCCAGAACAGTCAATATTTACCAGGTTTTAACTTATATTCTGCCAATCCGTTTCAAACAGGTTTAACATGGGAAAAAACCTCTACTTACAATTTAGGTCTTGATTTTGCTTTTACAGAAAATAGATTTTTAACAGGATCTTTTGATATTTTTAAGAGAGAAACAACAGATTTATTGACACGTGTAAATTTACCTCCTGGTCAAGCATTAACAGACAGTTTTATTGCTAACAGAGGAACTACAGAAAGTGAAGGTTTTGAACTATCTTTAAATATTAATCCTGTAAGCAATGAGAATTTTAATTTATCGCTTAACGGTAACATTTCTTATTCTCAAACAGAAGTAACAGATTTAGGAGGTATTAACAGACTACCTATTGGAGGACAACTTTTAGGAACAGGTTCTAATTTATTGTTTAACATCTTAGGCGAAGAACCTTATCAAGCTGGTGTATTTAAACAAGTCTACGATACTAATGGCAACCCTATCCCTAATGCTTTTGTCGATTTAAATGGAGATAACGAGATAACAGAAGAAGATAAATATTACGAGTCATTAAGACCAAATTGGAACTTTGGTTTTGGTATAAATGTAAATTATAAAAACTGGGATTTAGGCGCTAGTTTTAGAGGGCAATTAGACGGCAAAGTTTACGATTTAAACGAATTGCGTTATGGAAATATTCAAAGTGCTGCACCAAACAATAATACAAGTATCACTAACGTGCTTAATTTTTATAATGGTGCTGCTAATCCAGTTTTCGATGATGCAAATGGTAATATTCAGTTTTCAGACTATTTCCTTAAAAACGCAAGTTTTATGAGGTGTGAAAATATTGTACTTGGTTATAGTTTACCACAGAACTTTATAAAAAATACGAATATGAGACTATATGCTTCGGTTAATAATCCATTTATAATAACAGAATACGATGGACAAGATCCAGAAAATTTTGGAGGTATTGATGGTGCTTTTTACCCAAGACCTCAAGCATATACTTTTGGAGTAAATATTGATTTTTAAAAAAATGACTATGAAAAAAATAATATTAACATTTTTTGGTTTGGCGTTATTCACTACAATTTCGTCATGTGTAAATGATTTAGACACAGAGCCAAAAGTGGAGTTAACACTCCAGCAATTATTAGAACAAGATCCAAATGCCATTGAAGGCGTCTTATCTAGACTCTATGCTTCTTTTGCATTGTCAGGACCAAGTGGTCCTGGAAGTTCAGACATTTCAGATGATGCCGGAGAATCTCCATTTCTAAGAGGCATTATAAACTTACAGGATTTCACTGCAGATGGCATGAAAAACCGTTGGGGAGATGATGGCTTAGACCAATTAACAACCACATCGCAATGGAACAGTAATAACAAATTTTTTAGATACCTCTATAACAGAGCTTATTATACCATTCCGCAATGTAATAACCTGTTAAACGTATTACCTAATGCAGGTGTGGAAATCCCAGAATCAATTCAAAGCGAAGTTCGCTTTTTACGCGCTTTAGCATACTTCTATGTTATTGACGCTTTTGGAAAAGGTGTTTTAGCTACTGAAGAAAATTTTGGAACTTCAGAATTTCTTCCTGAAGCTTCAAGACAAGAATTATTTGACTATGTTGAAACTGAATTATTAGCGATAGAACCAACAATAGGAAACACGAATGGTTACGGTAGAGCTAACACTTTTGTTGTAGACATGTTATTAAGTAAATTATATATTAACGCGCAGATTTATACTGGAACATCAAGATATACAGACGCAGTAATTTATTTAAATAAAGTTATAACGGAAGGTAATTATTCATTAGAAAATAATTTTCTTCAAAATTTCTCTGGAGATAACGACGTTTCTTCAGAAATAATTTATCCGTTAATTGCAGATCCTGTGGTAAGCCAAAGCTTTGGAAACACAACCTATATAGTTAATGGCAGTTTAAGTCCAGATACTATTCCAATTTTAGAATTTGGAGCAGCAGAAGGATGGCAAGGACATAGAGCAACAAGTGCATGGTATGGCTTATTTGGAGATTTAAACACTTCAAATGACGATAGAGCGAGCCTATTCTGGACAGATGGACATACTTACGAAATGACAGATTATAGAGAGTGGACAAATGGTTATCCTTCCATAAAATTTAGAAATAATGATTTAAATGAAACACCAACAAGTGGCACCTCGTTTTCTGGAACAGACTTTCCTCTGTATCGATTATCAGATGCTTATTTAATGTATGCAGAATGTGCACTTAGAGGAGCAACAAATGCTAACATGAGTGATGCGCTTAATTATGTAAATATGGTTAGAACACGCGCAAATGCCGATGCAATTTCAATGGGAGATTTAAGTTTAGATTTTATAATAGATGAAAGAGCTCGTGAATTAAATTTAGAAGGACACAGAAGAACAGATCTTATCCGTTTTGGAAGATTTACCGGTAATAGTTATATATGGCCATGGAAGGGTAATGTTGTCAATGGAACATCTATTCCAGACACTTACAGATTGTTTCCAATACCTCAATCTGCACTAGATGCAAACACTAATTTAACTCAAAACCCAGGTTACTAATTAAAAAAAAATAACAATGAAAAATTTTAAACTTTTATTTCTTTTAGTTATCGCCATAGCTGGCTTTAACTCTTGTCAAGAAGACGACGATTTAGTATTTACTGCAGTTCCACCAGGAGAATTTGCTTTTTCAAATTCTTTTTTAGAACAGTATATTTTAACACCGGAAGCTGCTAGTAATATTGCAGAACGATTTACCTGGGACAATGCAAATTTTAGTGTACCCACCAATACAACCTACGAATTACAAAGATCTTTTACAGGAGATTTTTCAGATATGGTTGAAGTAGAATCAACAAGCGCTAATGAAATAGCGGTTACCATTGGGCAAATGTTAAGTTTTGCTCAAGAAGCAGGATTAAATAATGATCCTGCGACTCCGGAATTAAACTCAGGAACTATAACATTTAGATTAAGAGCCTTTGTTGGAGATACTGGTAATGGAACAGAAACTTTTTCTATACCTCAAACTTTAACTGTTGTTTTACCTCCAGCTTCTACTGGTGGCGGATCTGCTGTCCAACCTGTAAGTTGGGGAATTGTAGGTTCTGGTTACAACAATTGGGGAGCTTATGAAGACCAAACATTTTACTCTACCAGCGAAGCCAATATTTTCGTAACATATGCAACGTTATTAGATGGTGAAATAAAGTTTAGAGAAAACGATATGTGGGATAACGATTTTGGAGATACTGGAGCAGATGGCACTTTAGATGCTGGTGGTGATAATATTGCAGTTACAGCAGGTACCTATAAAATCACTATGAATCTTAATGATAACACCTACTCTATCGAACCATTTTCATGGGGAGTTGTAGGCTCTGGATACAATGATTGGGGAGCTTCACCAGATGGAAAATTTTACTATGATTATGTTACAGACACTTTTAAAGTAGGCATTAGATTAGTTGATGGTGAAATTAAATTTCGCCAAAATAATGAATGGAATATAGATTTTGGAGATAATGGAGCAGATGGTACTTTAGATGCTGGTGGCGATAACATACCTGTTACCGCAGGACATTATGTAATTACTTTAGATTTTAACGCAAGTACATATTCTATAGAAACAGCTGATCTATACGGCATTGTAGGTTCTGGTTATAATGATTGGGGAGCAACGCAAGATTTTACACTAACACCCTTAAGTAATGATATTTGGGTTGGTGATATTGTAACACTTATTGACGGTGAAATTAAATTTAGAGTTAATGATGCCTGGGATAGCGATTTTGGAGATAATGGAGCAGATGGAACCTTAGATGCTGGTGGCGACAACATAGCTGTTACGGCCGGAAACTACAGGATTAAATTAGACTTAGCTAATGGCACTTACGCTATTAATTAGAATAATTTAACCTGATTAAAAACAACAAAAGGGCTATTCTAATTTTACGTTAGTGGCCCTTTTTTAGCAAATAAATACTATGAGAAAAAAAATAACATATCTATTTCTACTTATAACTGTTGGCGTTTTTGCACAACAACAAAACATTACTTATTCCATAACACCAACTACGTTTGAAGAAGACGAACTCATAACCATTACAGTTGATGGCAGTAGTATAAACGAGTCCACTTGGAATATTACAGATAATTCACTTTACATTTGGGCATGGTCGTTCGATTTAAATTTGCAGAACATACAAGATTGCCCTACAAATGGCGACTGGACCAATTCTAACGAAGCAAATAAATTAATTTACAACAGTGGTAACGACACCTATACCATTTCCTTTATACCTAATACATTTTATAACAGAACAGGTATTGGCAGGTTAGGCTTTCTAGTAAAAGCAAAAGATGGAACAGGTGATAAAAAATCTCAAGATAATTTAGTAGATGTAGGCGGGTTTCAAGTTATACAGAATGCACCAGAAAATAATTCTACTACAATCTTAGCATCTGGAGGAATGCTATCTGTAAACGCAAGTAATACCGGAGGCAATGCTAATTATACGCTAAAAGCAAATGGTGTGGTATTAAATACGCAATCCAATATTTCAACATACACATACTCACATACAAACATTACAGACAATCAAAACTACCAATTAGAGGTAAACCAAAATGGTAGTATTATTACAAAAACATTTACTGTTTTAATTGATCCAGGAAATAATATAGGTATTATGCCAACAGATTATCAAGATGGTATTACGTATATAGACGATAATACAGCGGTATTAGTACTGTATGCTTCAGGAAAAGATTTTACATATTTAGCTGGCAGCTTTAACAATTGGCAGCCAGATATGAGTTATGCAATGAAAAAAGATGTGACCAGAAACAACAAATTCTGGATTGAATTAACTGGGTTAACTCCTGGGCAAATAGAAACCTATCAATATTGGGTTGTAGACGAAACGCCTCCAACAAATTCTCCTATATTGGTAAAGGTTGCAGACCCATACTCTACTTTGGTGCTATCGCCTTTTGACGACCCGTATATTCCTGCATCAACATACCCTAATCTTCCTGCTTATCCAGCTGGTCAAGAAAGAGAAGTAACGGTTTTACAAACAGGCCAGACAGCCTATCCTTGGCAAGTAACAAACTTCCAGAAACCAAAAAAGGAAGACCTTATCATTTATGAGGTATTAATAAGAGATTTTGATGCCGGTAGAAATTACCAAAGTTTAATTGATAAAATCGATTATTTTAAAAACTTAAACATTAACGCTATTCAACTCATGCCAGTAATGGAATTTGAAGGTAATGAAAGTTGGGGTTACAATACGTCCTTTCATATGGCTTTAGATAAGTTTTATGGTACAGAAGATAAATTAAAAGAATTTATTGACCTATGTCACCAAAATGGAATTGCAGTGATTTTAGATGTCGCTTTAAATCATGCTTTTGGAAGAAACCCAATGGTGCGCATGTGGATGAATGATCCTGATAACGATGGTTGGGGAGAACCAAGCAGCCAAAATCCTTATTTTAACGAAGTTCCTAAACATAGCTACAATGTTGGTTCAGATTACGATCATTCTAATCCAAGAACAAAAGACTACGTAAAGCGTGTAATAGAACGTTGGGTAGAAGATTTTAAAATTGATGGTTTCCGTTGGGATTTAACTAAAGGTTTTACACAAAATTGTACAGCTAATGACGAAGGATGTACAAATAACTATCAAGCCGATAGAGTTGCAGTGCTTAAAGAATATGCAGACCATTCTTGGAGTTTAGACCCAACCCATTACGTTATTTTCGAACATTTAGGTGGTACACAAGAAGAAAAAGAATGGGCAGATTACAGAGTAAATGAGGCGGTTTCAAAAGGAATTATGCTTTGGGGTAAAATGACAGAAAATTACAATCAATTAACCATGGGCTATAACTCTAATAACGATATTAATGGTGTTGGACATGAGAGCCGTAATTTTATTGCTCCAAGATTAATAGGCTACCCAGAGAGTCATGATGAAGAAAGGTTAATGTATAAAAATCTTGAGTTTGGTAATCAATCGAACCCAGCACACGATGTACAAGATTTAAATACTGCCTTATCAAGAATGCCTGCTTTAGGCGCAGTATCTCTAACTGTACCTGGACCTAAAATGATCTGGCATTTTTCTGCATTAGGCATGGAAAATTCAATTTACACTTGTAATGATGGTAGTGTAAATACCGAAAACGATGCCACTCCCGGAAATTGTAAGTTAGACACTAAACCGCAACCACAATGGACAAACAATTGGCTGGCAGATACCAACAGAAATAAAATTTACAACGATTGGGCGCGAATAAATATTTTAAAAATAGAAGAAGATGTTTTTGAAGGTAATTACTCTATAGACTCTGGTAATTTAACACCAAGAATTTACATTTGGGATGATGCTATAGCCGCAACCGAGCTTAAAAATGTTGTTATTTTAGCAAACTTTGATGTAAGCTCGCAAAATATTGTACCTAACTTTCCTTATACAGGACAATGGTTTGATTTAATGGATCCAACCGGAAGTTCATCAATAAATGTTGCCAATGCAACAACGCCTATAACTATTGAGGCAGGCCAATTTAAGATGTATGGTAATAATCCTCCACAAACTTTATCTACCGATGTTTTTGAAATAAATAATGACTTAAAATTATATCCAAATCCTGCGCTTACATCTTTTTCTATAAGTAAGACTGCAACTAACTTGAAGATTTTTGATATATCTGGAAAGCTTATAAAAACTTATAGCGGCGAATTTACTAAAGGTCATGAATTTAATATAAACAATCTTTCAAAAGGCATGTACTTAGTACAAATAGAGAACAAATTAGGAGCAACTTTCACCACTAAACTTATTAAGTTGTAATACTAATTTTTTTAATTTTAATCTGTATTCTAAAAAGCTTCCTCTGTAGGGGAAGCTTTTTTTGTATTATTAAATTAAAATAATGTATTCACAAACAATTAAAACTAATAATGCAATCTCGAGATGCGGCATTTAACAAATTTAGCGTGCTTGTTTTGCTAAATATTTATTTCTAATGACTTCTCCCACAGGTTTATTTTCAATTTTACTTTCTAACCAGGATATAATATCTAAGTATAAAAAAGCACGACGCTCGAAGGGATGATCCTCAAATTTTATTAACGTTTCATGTAATTCTTTAAATGCTTTTTTAAGATCTTGAGGGTAAATATCCTGCAAACCTCTTATAAACTTTATCATCTCTTTTTGAACTTCGTGCAAATCGTTCATCTTTATTAAAAACTTATAAGTACTTCTTAATAAGGTCTCTAAATGATAATCTAATCCTGCTTCGTAATGTGCCACAAGACTAAGAACTCTGGAAAAACAAAGTAAATCTTCGCGCATGGATAACGTTTTATTGGATATAATTTTATCTAAATATTTAATACACTCTTTATTATTTCCTGCTCCAAAATGTAAACTTGCAAACTTATAGTAGAAAATCATTTTATGATGCGCATCTATCCTGCTGTTAAAATGAATTAATTGTGCTTCAATATCTGGAATTAGCGATAACCCATCATTAAAACTACCATCTATAAAATGAAAGTTAATTTTATGAAAATTGGTATATAAAAAAACTAAGGTCGCTACATTTTCATCCTTCGGGAAACTGGGAAGACTAATTGTATCTTCTAATTCTTTTAATTTTTTTTCGAATCTGTACTTATTACTTATAAAGAATAAAGATTCTAACAGGTAATTATTTCCTTTTAAAAAAAACACTGGATTTAAGTTTATCATTGCCGGGTTATGATAAAATAAATTAACCCATTTAGAAGCATACTTATAACAATTTAAAAAGTCTTGCAATAAAAAACTGTGCCATAAATAGGCCTTATAAAGCCAAAGTTTTTCTCTAAAACCAACGTTATTAATGTCGAATTTTGGAAGACGCTTATTAAAGTATTTAGTTACTAAAATTCCTTCTTTTTCATTTTTTACGTAACCGGTTTTTAAAATAATACTGTAGAGCTGTAGTGATAAATTAGACAGTTTACTTGCAATAACATTTAGTTCGCTTAATTCTTTTGCTTGTATGGCCAATTCATCTGCTCTGGTACTAATACTTCTTGTAATGAATTGAGCTTCTATGATTTTTTCTAATTCTACAATTTCGAATGCAGAGTTTTTTTCCTCATTTAATATGGCCATTTCCTTAGCCTTATCTAAAATTTTTAAACTTTGTTTATAGAGACCTTTATGGTATAGAATAGAAGCAAAATCCAATTGTTCTCTTATTTGCAATCGTACATTTTGATGCGAAGGATTAAGTTTTAAACTAATTAAAATCTGCTTATATAAATGAGACTTTACATTCGCTAATTGTTGTTTTTTAACAATTCCGCTTTTTAAAATTGCAGCCTCATCATAAACGTTAGATTTATCAAGTAGATTAAATAAATTTAAAAATTTAGAATTGGTATTTACTCCAAGTCTCCCTACATACAATTTAAATTGGCGCTTTTCAGACTTCGATAAAGACTTCACCAATAAAAATAAATTATCTTTTTGCTCTTTAGTTATCACTCTAAAACTTATTTAACTAATTGGTTTTTAGTGGTTTATATTTAGTTTTTAATTTTGAACATCGTATATTAAAATCAAAAAAAAAATCTAATACACATCCAAAATATAACTTCGTAATACAATACAAAAATATATTTTAATAAATGTCAAGCACTAACATACAAATTTTCGATACAACCCTACGCGATGGAGAGCAAGTTCCTGGTTGTAAACTTAACACAGAACAAAAGGTAGTTATTGCAAAACAACTCGATGTATTAGGCGTAGATGTTATCGAGGCTGGTTTTCCTGTTTCAAGTCCTGGCGATTTTAAATCTGTTGAAGCCATTTCAAAAATTGTAAAAAACGCTACAGTTTGTGGTTTAACGCGCTCTGTAGAGAATGATATTAAAATTGCTGCTCAAGCATTAGCTTATGCAAAAAAGCCAAGAATTCATACAGGAATTGGCACTTCTGACTCTCATATTATTTATAAATTCAAATCGAATAGAGAAGCTATTATCGAGCGTGCTTACAAAGCTGTTAAATATGCTAAATCATTTGTTGAAGACGTGGAGTTTTATGCAGAAGACGCTGGAAGAACAGATAACGAATATTTAGCTAGAGTTTGTGAAGCTGCTATAAAAGCAGGTGCAACGGTATTAAACATTCCCGATACTACAGGCTATTGCTTGCCAAGTGAGTATGGAGCAAAAATTAAATATTTAAAGGAGCATGTTAAAGGTATTGAAAATGCAATTTTATCTTGCCATTGCCATAATGATTTAGGTTTAGCCACTGCAAATTCTATAGAAGGTGTAATTAATGGCGCAAGGCAAATAGAGTGTACCATTAACGGTATTGGCGAACGTGCCGGAAACACAGCGCTTGAAGAAGTGGTTATGGTACTAAAACAACATCCATATCTTAATTTAGACACGAATATAAAAACAGAAATGCTTTACGGCATAAGCCAGTTAGTCTCTGATAATATGGGTATTTACACACAGCCAAACAAGGCTATTGTTGGTGCAAATGCCTTTTCGCATAGCTCTGGAATTCATCAAGATGGTGTTATTAAAAATCGTGAAACCTACGAAATTATCGACCCTAAAGATGTAGGTGTTACAGAATCTGCAATAGTCCTAACAGCAAGAAGCGGTCGAGCGGCACTTGCTTATCGCGCCAAAAATGTTGGATACGAATTAACCAAATTACAATTAGACGATGTTTATTCTAATTTTTTAAATTTTGCAGATAAAAAGAAAGAAATTAACGATAACGACATTCATCAAATTATAGAAACGAGTTCGGTTTACCAACAAATTATTTCAGCATAAATGAAAAAAACATTATTCGATAAAGTCTGGGATTCCCATGTCGTTGATTCTATTAAAAACGGTCCGCAAATTCTATATATAGACAAACACTTAATACACGAAGTAACGAGTCCGCAAGCTTTTAATGAATTAAAAGATCGCGGCATTCCTGTTTTTAGACCTAAGCAAATCGTTGCAACTGCCGACCACAACACACCTACAGAAAATCAACACTTACCCGTTAAAGATTTATTATCAAGAAATCAGTTAGCGCAATTATCTCAAAATTGCAGCGACAACAATATTACGCTGTACCAATTAGGGCATAAATATAATGGTATTGTTCATGTCATGGCTCCAGAATTAGGTATCACGCAACCAGGTATGACCATGGTTTGTGGAGACAGCCATACCTCAACACATGGTGCGTTTGGTTCTATTGCTTTTGGTATTGGCACCAGCCAAGTGGCACAGGTTTTTGCAAGCCAATGTTTATTGCTCGAAAAACCAAAAAAATTAAGGGTTATCGTTAATGGTACATTAAGAAAAGGAGTATCTCCTAAGGATGTTATTCTTTATATCATTTCAAAATTAGGCACCAATTCTGGAACAGGTTATTTTTGTGAATATGCTGGAAGCGTATTCGAAAACATGTCTATGGAAGGCAGGATGACCGTTTGCAACATGAGTATAGAAATGGGTGCTCGTGGTGGTATGATAGCGCCAGACGAAACCACATTTAATTACTTAAAAGGCAGAAAGTTTGCACCACAAAATGAAGATTTCGATAAAAAAGTAGCCCATTGGAAAACCTTACCAACAGATGATGGCGCAACATTTGATAAGGAATACACTTTTAATGCCGAGGACATAGAACCAATGATTACCTATGGTACAAATCCAGGAATGGGTATTAAAATTTCGGAAAGCATACCAAAAGATAACGATGCGTCGTTTAAAAAATCTTTGGAATATATGGGATTTCAGGCTGGCGAAAAACTAATTAACAAACCAATAAACTATGTTTTTATAGGTAGCTGTACCAACTCCCGAATTGAAGATTTTAGAATTGCAGCAAACTACGTTGAGGGCAAAAAGAAGGCCGCTAACGTTACTGCGTGGTTAGTTCCTGGAAGCAAACAAGTAGAAGCACAAATTATAGATGAAGGATTAAACACCATTTTTGAAAATGCAGGCTTCGAGTTAAGACAGCCAGGTTGCTCGGCTTGCTTAGCCATGAACGACGATAAAATACCTCAAGGCGAATATTGCGTTTCTACGTCTAACAGAAATTTCGAAGGTCGCCAAGGTCAAGGTTCAAGAACAATTTTGGCGAGTCCGCTTGTAGCTGCAGCAACAGCTGTTGCAGGAAAAATAATAGACGTTAGTAAAAAAATAGAAGAATTAGAACTCATTTAAATGGAAAAATTTACAACCCTTAAATCAACAGCCATTCCATTAAATATCGAGAATGTTGATACAGACCAAATTATTCCGGCTCGTTTTTTAAAAGCCACAGATAAAAAAGGTTTTGGCGAAAATGTTTTTAGAGATTGGCGATTTAATAAAGACGGCACTAAAAACCCTGATTTTGCCTTAAACAACTCCAACTACAGTGGCAGCATTTTAGTTGCTGGCAACAATTTTGGTTGTGGATCAAGCCGTGAGCATGCCGCTTGGGCTTTGGTCGGCTACGGTTTTAAAGTCATTGTATCAAGTTTTTTTGCCGATATTTTTAAAGGTAATGCGCTAAACAATGGTTTGTTACCTGTTCAAGTTTCAAAGCAGTTTTTATCTGAATTACTTGATACTATTGAAAAAAACCCTAACACAATTATAGAAGTTAACCTTCAATCGCAAACCATTACTATTTCAGAATATAATAAATCTGAATCTTTCGAAATAGACGCATACAAAAAAACCTGTATGATAAATGGCTACGACGATATTGATTATTTATTAAGTAAAAAAGAAATGATTACTGCTTTTGAAGCAAACAAAACATATTAAGACTTATGAAATTAAATATAGCAGTTTTACCAGGCGATGGTATAGGTCCAGAAGTTACTAATCAAGCAATAAAAGTTTTAAAAGCTATTGCTGTAGAATTTAACCATCAGTTTAAATTTAAAACAGCACCGGTTGGAGCTGTCGCTATAGATTTACATGATAACCCATTACCAGATATCACCTTAGATTTATGCAAATCAAGCGACGCTGTTTTATTTGGAGCAATTGGTCATCCTAAATACGATAATAATCCATCTGCTAAAATAAGACCCGAACAAGGCTTACTTAAATTAAGAAAAGAGTTGGGCTTGTTTGCGAATATTAGACCTGTTAAAGCTTATAATTCATTATTAGATAAATCGCCTTTAAAAAGAGACATTATTGAAAACACTGATATTTGTATCTACCGTGAGTTAATTGGAGGAATATATTTTGGAGACAAGCATCTAAGTGAAGATGGTAATACAGCTTCAGACTTATGCGAATATTCTCGAGAAGAAATTGAGAGAATTACTCATTTGGCTTTTAAAGCTGCCCAACATCGCAAAAAGAAAGTAACGTTGGTGGATAAAGCTAACGTTTTAGAAAGTTCAAGGTTGTGGCGTAAAGTTGTAACAGAAGTTAGCGCTGCGTACAAGGATGTAACTTTAGATTTTTTATTTGTAGACAATGCTGCTATGCAGATGATCTTAAATCCAAAACAGTTTGATGTTATATTAACCGAGAACATGTTTGGAGATATTATAAGTGACGAAGCGAGCGTAATTGGTGGGTCTATTGGACTGTTAGCATCTGCCTCTGTAGGTAACAAATATGCTATGTTCGAACCTATTCATGGCTCTTATCCTCAAGCAACTGGCAAAGGTATTGCAAACCCTATTGCTTCTATTTTATCGGCAGCAATGTTACTGGATCATTTCGATTTATTTAATGAAGCAGAATTAATTAGAACTGCAATCGAAAAATCATTAAAATTAAATATTACAACACCAGATATAAATGCCATGTATGATAATGTAACAACAAGTAGAGTTGGAGATTTTATAGAAGATTTTATTCATCACCCTAAAGACACAAATATGAATTTTAAAAACATACATTTAGGGCAATCTACAATCATATAATTTAAAATGTCTACACAACCTAAACTTACCAGATTTAATCAAAATGTATTGGCAAAGTATCAAATATACAACAGTATATTCATGACGTTGCCTTTCGATTCCATTACTAAAACAGGTGTGCTTTTGCCGCTCTTTCACGAAACATGTAAAAAAGGTTTTGCTAATAAAGAGGATCCCACGACCATTGTTGAAACCTTTTTTAAAAAATATCAGGGAAGTCGCTCGGCCAAAAGTCAGATTGATCTTCTATTCAGGTTTATTCAATACATAGAACGCCAAGTTGTATTATTTGACGCTATTGAGGATGCCGCTTTTCCTTTAGTTAACAACATGGATGGTATTGGTACATTGCGTAGCTTGAAAGAAAGTGCTTCCGCCGACAATAAAATGGAAACTTTAAAAAAATATTTAGAAGAATTTAAAGTTCGAATTGTTTTAACGGCTCACCCAACGCAATTCTATCCTGGCTCCGTATTAGGGATTATTACAGACCTTACTGAAGCTATACGTGAAAACGATTTGCTTCGTATTAACGATCTCTTAGCGCAATTAGGAAAAACGCCTTTTTTTAAACATGAAAAGCCAACACCTTACGATGAAGCCGTTAGCTTAATATGGTATTTAGAAAACGTATTTTATAAATCCTTCGGAAAGATTTACGATTACATTCAACAAAACATTTTTGATGCAAAACAAATAGATAACGATATCATTAATATTGGCTTTTGGCCTGGTGGAGATAGAGATGGCAACCCATTTGTAACGCCAGAAATAACTTTAAAAGTTGCTAACAGATTGCGTGCAACTATAATAAAAAATTATTATCGAGATATTAGAAAGTTAAAAAGGAAACTATCATTTCAAGGTGTGGAAGATAGAATTACAACTTTAGAGCATGAGTTGTATAATATTATCACTCATGAAAAATCTAATTTAACTTTAGAACATTTTACTTCAGAATTAAAAGACATTAAGCAATTTATAATAGACAAACACCAATCGCTATATGTAGATGAAGTTAATAGTCTCTTAAATAAAATTCACCTGTTTGGTTTCCATTTTGCAAATCTAGACATACGCCAAGACAGCCGAAAGCATAATCAATTCTTTAATGACTTGGTACAGGCTTTAATAGAAAATGGGAGTACAATCTTTCCTAAAAATTATTTCGATTTATCAGAGAAAGAACAAATAGAAATTCTATCGAAAGCAAAAGGAAAAGTAGATTTATCCATTATTAAAGATGAAGAAACATTAAAAGCTTTAAACACCATGAAAGCTATCAAAACAATTCAAGAATCAAATGGAGAAAAGGCTGCAAACCGTTATATAATTAGTAACAACCAAACAACACTTAATGTCATGCAACTTTTTGCAATGCTAAAAATAGTTGCTTTTCAAGAGGTGTTAACAGTAGATATTGGACCACTATTTGAAACCATTACAGATTTAGAAAATGCGCCAGCTGTTATGGAAGAGTTATACACCAATCCAGAATATGCTGCCCATTTAAAAACCAGAGGTAATAAGCAAACCATTATGCTTGGGTTTAGCGATGGCACAAAAGATGGTGGTTATCTCATGGCTAATTGGGCTATTTACAAGGCAAAAGAAAACTTAACTAAAATCTCTCGAAAATACGATGTTACGGTTATATTTTTTGATGGTCGTGGTGGGCCACCAGCACGAGGTGGCGGAAAAACACATAACTTTTATGCCTCTTTAGGACCAACCATAGAAGATAAAGAAGTACAACTAACCATACAAGGTCAAACCATTAGCTCTAATTTTGGCACTTTAGATTCATCACAATATAATTTAGAACAATTAATCAGCTCTGGAATTTACAACAGTATGAGCGATGTTGATTTGAGTATGTTACCTGAAAACAGAGTGGTTATGGATGATATTGCAAAACTTAGCTTTGATGCCTATTCAAGTTTTAAAGCGCATCCAAAATTTATCTCATATTTAGAAAATATGAGTACACTAAAGTACTACGCAAAAACAAATATTGGTAGTCGTCCTTCTAAAAGAGGAAAAGCTGAAGGTTTAGTGTTCGAAGATTTAAGGGCTATTCCTTTTGTTGGATCATGGAGCCAATTAAAGCAAAACGTACCTGGTTTTTTTGGAGTTGGAACAGCTTTAAAGTATTACGAAGATATAGGAGAATTTAACAAAGTACAGCATTTGTTTAAAACATCAAGCTTTTTTAAAACACTTATAGAAAATAGTATGATGTCCTTATCTAAATCGTTTTTTGATTTAACAAAATATATGGCAGAAGACCCAGAATATGGGGCTTTCTGGAAAATTATTTATAATGAGTATGAAACATCAAAACGCCTAATACTTAAATTAACAGGTTATAACGAACTCATGCAGGAAGAGCCAGCAGGAAAAGCTTCTATTGCTGTAAGAGAGTCTATTGTTTTGCCTTTATTAACCATACAGCAATTTGCATTAAAGAAGATTCAGGAGCTTGAAAAAGCAAAAGTAAGAGACGAAGAGCAAATTAAAATATTCGAAAAAATAGTCACACGCTCCTTATTCGGGAATATAAACGCGAGCCGTAATTCTGCTTAACCTAATATTTTTATTAGTCTAAATTAAAAAACCTCGAAATATAATATTTCGAGGTTTTTAACAACAAACTAAACTAAATAATTAATGCTCATTGAGTCTAAAATCTGGATACGCATCCATTCCATGCTCATGAGCATCAAGTCCTTCTAATTCTTCTTTTTCTGGAACTCTTATTCCCACGGTTTTCTTCATAATAAAAATAATTAAAAATGAAGACACTAAACAAATACCTGCATAAGACAACACTCCAATAAGCTGACTCAAAAATTGTGCACCACTTGCCAAGTTTCCTAAAAGTCCTACGGCTAAGGTTCCCCAAATTCCGCATACTAAATGCACAGCAATTGCTCCAACTGGATCATCTAATTTTAACCTGTCTATTAAAGAAACCGCAAAGACAATAATTGCTCCTGCAACAGCGCCAATAATAATAGCATCGGTTGGACTCATTTGGTCGGCACCTGCTGTAATACCTACTAAACCGCCTAAAATACCGTTAAGAAACATTGTTAAATCTAAATTTTTATATAATAAGGTAGAGATGAGGGCTGCAAAAACGCCTCCAGCTGCAGCTGCAAGGCAGGTTGTTACTAATGTTAATGAAGTTAGAGATGGGTCTGCAGATAATACAGAGCCACCGTTAAATCCAAACCATCCTAACCAAAGAATCAACACACCTGCTGTTGCTAATGGTATATTGTGTCCTGGTATGGCTTGTAATTTACCATCTTTAAATTTACCTATTCTAGAACCTAGTAAACAAACGGCTACTACAGCTGCCCAGCCACCAACAGAGTGTACTAATGTTGATCCGGCGAAGTCATAAAACGGCGTGTCTAAACTGTCTAAAAATCCGCCTCCCCATTTCCAAGAACCTGCAATTGGATAAATAAATCCAACATAAAGTATTGTAAAAATCATAAATGGGCCAATTTTCATACGTTCAGCCACGGCTCCAGAAACAATAGTAGCTGCTGTTGCTGCAAACATGCCTTGAAATAAAAAGTCCGTCCAGTAGGTATAGCCTTCATTATATGCTAAATCAAGAATAGCTTTCCCTGTTTCTGGATCGATAACTGTTGGCGATTCTAAACCAAATCCAGCAAAACCTAAGAAGCCATTAAATGTTCCTGGATACATTAAGTTAAATCCAACTAAACAGTAAAGTAAAAGACCTACTGTAATAATAAAAATGTTTTTAAAAAGTATATTTATTGTGTTTTTCTGACGTGTTAGTCCAATTTCTAAAAATGCAAATCCTAAGTGCATAAAGAAAACGAGTGCTGTACAGATCATCATCCATACATTATTTGTAGTAAGTAATTCCATGTTTTTTTATTTTAATGTGTTTCCGCCTTTTTCTCCTGTTCTTATTCTGTAAACTTCATCGATTTTTGATACGAATATTTTACCATCACCAACTTCACCTGTAGAACCGGCTTCAAGGATGGCTTTTATTGTTACTTCTTCAAAATCATCATTTACAACAATGGATAGATAGCGTCTTTGAATATCGCTCGTACTGTAAGACACTCCTCTGTAAACATGGCCTTCTTTTTCGTTACCGAGTCCTGTAACATCCCAATACGAAAAGAAATTTACACCAACTTCATGCAGTGCTTTTTTTACTGCAGAGAATTTAGATTTTCTGATAATTGCTTCAACTTTTTTCATGTAAAATTAATTTTTGGTTTTCCGTGAAAATGGAAATTTTATTAATAGTTGTTTGTCGTTTGTTAAAATTTATAAATGGCTGCTACTAAAAAAGAGGCTAAGCTTTTTGTTGGCATGAGATCTGTATCAATAAAAATATCCTCCGAGCCTGAGTCTAACCTAACTTCTGGCTTAATAATTAAATCTTCTACCGTATAACTTCCTGTTAGAGTAAGTGCAATAATATTTGGATTATCGTCCACAGCATCACTGACAATTTCAAAATACTCCCCTCTTAGTCCAATAGTGAAATCATCTATTAATTCGTATTGAGGATACAAATCCACGCCATAAAACCCTTCGCCTTCGTTGTCTGCATAGGCTGCATTAATCCCAATAAAAAAATCATCAGTTGCATCAAAACCTCCTGTATAATCAATTTCGAAACCTAAACCTGCTTTATCGTAAAGTAAATTTAAAAATTGACCATCATAACCCAATTGAGCTCCAACTGCATAACTACCGTCTGGATTAAATTCGGTGACATCTGTCTGGTTGAACACACCAAGCATAAGCGAAAAATCTTCAGATAACGTGAAGTCTGCTTTTAATCCTGTGTGCGAAAATGGACCGTTTGAAAACAAGTAAGATGTACTGTAATTAAAGTTTCCAACCGGTGAGATTACTTCATATCCCAAAAAAGTATTAAACTTCCCAAAGGTTAATGTGGTGTTTTCGCTAATATTATAAAAAGCAAATAATTGGTTTAAAACGGTTGCACTTGCTGCTTCGCCTCTTGGTCCAAATACTAAATCGGCTACGGCTCCAACTTTTCCTTTTTCATAAGAGGCTATAATATTTCCCATACCTAAAGAAAATCCTCCAGTATCTGCAAAAGATGTTGCGGGTGCAATTTGGTTTTGGTCGTTTGGAGCAGTTAAATTGGTTCTGTAATAAGCATCGACACTGCCCTCGAAAGCGAATTTTTTTTCCGGATTAGATGTATCTTCTTGAGCAAATAAAAATGTTGCCGCAAATAGTAGTGTTAGAGTAAGTAATTGTTTCATGATATTTCTATAGTTAATAATTAGTTTTCCTGCTCAAATCTATATCAAAAAATAATTAACCCCTAAAAAAAATAGGGTCTCGTACTCATTTTTATCATAATTTTATTTTTACCCCTATTTTTTATAGGGTATAATAAATTTATATTCATTTTTTTGTTAATTTCATATTCATCAATTTGCATAAATTTTAACAAAAACGCTTTTTATATAAATTATATTCAGTTTTTTTATAGATACGAAAACGTTTTAGTAAAAAAACACGTATTTTATTGAGATTTTTGCATTGTCTATTTCACAAAATAAGTACTCCTAAATTGTTCAAATACCATTTTAACACCGCACTAATTTCGAATTTCGAAAAAGTGTTTTACAAGTTTTCATAATCAAACAATTACATATATATTGAGATGATATTAGGGCTAAAAAAGCCATTAAATTTTACCAATTATGCTGAAGAAACAAGGACTTTATTTACCAGAATTTGAACACGATAATTGTGGTGCAGGATTTATATGTAGTTTAACTGGAAAACGTTCTAATGACATCATCCATAAAGCACTCGAGATTTTAGTAAAATTAGAACATCGTGGCGCTGTTAGTTCCGATGGTGTTACTGGTGATGGTGCAGGTATTTTAATTGATATTCCGCATAAGTTTTTCAAGATTTTTTGTGAGTTCGATTTGCCTGAAGCTGGAGAGTACGCAGTAAGTAATGTGTTTTTACCGCGAAAGGAAAATCAGCGTCAATATTGTATTGATGTTTTTGAAAAAGAAATTAAAAGTCAAGGTCTTAAATTAATAGGCTGGAGAGATGTACCTGTTAACAGCGAAATTTTAGGAGAAATTGCTAAAGTTACAGAACCTTTTGTAAAGCAGATTTTTATAGGAAAAGCAAACGACGAGCAAACCGAAAGAGAATTTAATCTCAAACTATTTGCAGCCCGAAAAATTGCAGAACATACTATATATGATTCAAAATTATCGGAGTCTAAGTTCTTTTACCTGCCAAGTCTATCTACCAAAATTATCATATTTAAAGGGCTTTTAATGCCAGAACACATAAATGAGTATTATTTAGACTTGTTCAATTCGGCATTAGACACGCGTTTGGCCTTAGTGCATCAGCGTTTTTCAACCAACACGTTCCCAACTTGGGATTTGGCACAACCGTTTAGATACATTTGCCACAATGGAGAAATTAACACATTAAGAGGTAACGTCTCACGTATGTTTTCTCGTGAAGAAATCATGGAAAGTCCATTATTTGGTGACGATATTAAAAAAATTATTCCAACAGTTTTAAAAGGAAAATCAGATTCTGCAACTTTAGATATGGTGGTGGAATTGTTGTTAATGACAGGCAGATCGCTACCAGAAGCCATGATGATGCTCGTGCCAGAAGCTTGGGAAAAAAACCCAAATATGTCTGACGCCAAAAAAGCATTTTACGAGTACAATTCGTGTTTAATGGAGCCTTGGGATGGACCAGCTTCAATCCCATTTACAGACGGTAATTATATTGGTGCGGTTTTAGACAGAAACGGTTTGCGTCCATCGCGATACACGGTTACAAAAAAGGGTAATGTTATTATGTCTTCGGAAACAGGAGTTGTTGACATTAAGCCAGAAAATGTAGAATATCATGGTCGTTTAGAGCCAGGAAAAATGTTTCTGGTAAATATGAATGAAGGCAGAATTGTTAACGACGAAGAAATAAAGGAAGAAATTGCAGCTAAACATCCTTACAGAAAATGGTTGAATGAAAACCTGGTGCATTTACGAGACATTTCAGCAAAAAAAGGACCTATTCAACATGATGAAATCGAGTTATCAAAACGTGAAGTGGTATTTGGTTATACTGAAGAAGATTTAAATACCATTATTCGCCCAATGGCGCAATTAGGTAAAGAACCTATTGGGTCTATGGGAAGCGATGCTCCTATTGCTATTTTGTCTGAAAGACCACAACTGGTTTACAACTATTTTAAACAGCTATTTGCACAAGTTACCAATCCGCCATTAGATGGTATTCGTGAAGAATTGATTACGGATATTAGTTTAACCTTAGGTAGCGATGTCAATATATTCGACATTAATGCAGAGCACTGTAAAAAACTAAAAATTCAAAATCCTGTCATCTCTAAACACGATTTAGATAAGATTAGAAATTACGATACTAATCCAGATTTTAAGGTCGAATCTATTTCGATGCTATATGAAGTTAATAGAGGACTAAACGAACTTGAAATTGCGCTTGAAAATTTAGTTACCAAAGCATCAAAAGCAATCGATGAAGGTGCAAACATCATTATTTTATCCGACAGATTTGTTGACGAAAATCACGCACCAATTCCAGCACTTTTAGCTTGTTCTTATGTAAATCATGCGCTTCATAAATTAGAGAAACGCTCAAAAATTAGTTTAATTATTGAATCGGCTGAGCCTCGCGAAGTGCATCACTTTGCACTACTTTTTGGTTACGGAGCAAGTGCTGTAAATCCTTATATTGTTAATGAAATTGTTCAGAAGCAAATCAATAATAAAGATGTTACCGATTTAGAGTATTTAACTGCTATAAAAAATTATAACAAAGCCATTGGAAAAGGGATTCTGAAAGTAATGAACAAAATCGGAATTTCAACCTTAAACTCATACAGAGGTTCCCAATTATTTGAGTGTATCGGAATCAACTCATCTACAGTTGAAAAATATTTCCCTAATATAACTACCAGAATCCAAGGTATCGGATTAAGGGAAATTGAACAGGAAATTGTAAAACGTCATAAAAAAGCATTCCATAAAAATATAGAACCAACAATTGAGGTTGGTGGTGATTACAGGTGGCGACGAGGACAAGAAAAACACATGTTCAACCCATTAACGGTTGCTAAACTTCAAGAATCGGTAAGAACCAATAAAGCCTCTACTTTTAAGGAATATTCAGAGTTGGTAAACAACCAATCTAAAAGTTTAATGACGATTAGAGGCTTGTTTGAATTTGATCAATTTGACCCTATTCCAATAGATGAAGTAGAACCTTGGACAGAAATCGTAAAACGATTTAAAACAGGAGCCATGTCTTACGGTTCTATTAGTAAAGAAGCGCACGAAAATTTAGCAGTTGCGATGAACAGAATTGGAGGAAAATCTAATTCTGGTGAAGGTGGCGAAGATCAAGAACGTTTTTATAAAACTTCTCAAGGTGACTGGAAAAATTCAGCAATTAAACAAGTAGCATCAGGTCGTTTTGGTGTGACTTCAAATTACCTAACAAGCGCAAACGAAATTCAAATAAAAATAGCACAAGGCGCAAAGCCTGGTGAAGGCGGACAATTACCTGGTCCAAAAGTAAATCGGGAAATTGCAAAAACCAGAAATTCCACGCCTTATGTTGGGTTGATTTCGCCTCCACCACATCACGATATTTATTCTATTGAAGATTTATCACAACTCATTTATGATGTAAAATGTGCCAATCGCGAAGCCAGAATTAACGTAAAATTAGTGTCCGAAGTTGGTGTCGGCACTGTAGCAGCAGGCGTTGCAAAAGCTAAAGCAGATGTTATTTTAGTCTCTGGTTTTGATGGTGGTACAGGTGCATCGCCTTTAACATCCTTACGTCACGCAGGATTACCTTGGGAGCTTGGTATTGCAGAAGCACAACAAACTTTAGTGATGAACGATCTTAGAAATCGTGTGGTTTTAGAGTGCGACGGACAACTAAAAACAGGTCGTGATGTCGCAATTGCGTGTTTATTGGGAGCAGAAGAATTTGGTTTTGCAACAGCACCTTTAGTGGCTTCGGGTTGTATTATGATGCGTGTTTGTCATTTAAACACATGTCCAGTTGGGATTGCAACCCAAAATCCAGAACTCCGTAAAAAGTTTAAAGGCAAGCCAGAACACGTGGTTAACTATATGTATTTTGTTGCTCAAGAATTGCGTGAGATTATGGCGAAATTAGGATTTAGAACAATTAATGAAATGGTTGGCCAATCTCAAAAACTAAACAGAAATAAAGCGATTGACCATTACAAATCTTCAGATATAGATTTAACGCCAATTCTTCATAAAGTTGAAGTTTCCGAAGATGTAAAATTATTTAATACCTATTGTCAAGACCATAATTTAAAGGTTCATTTAGATTTTAAAATAATTAAACAAGCGCATCAGGCATTATTCCGAAGACAAAAAACACATTTGGAATTACCAATTACCAATATCGATCGTGCTGTTGGTGCGATTGTTAGTAACGAGATTTCTAAAATTTATGGTGCAGATGGTTTACCAGAAGATACTATAGATATAGAATTTAGTGGTTCTGCTGGACAGAGTTTTGGTGCATTTGCCACCAAAGGTTTAAAGTTTACCGTTCACGGAAACACCAACGATTACTTAGGAAAAGGATTATCTGGAGCAAAATTAATCATTAAAGTTCCGGAAAAATGCACAATAATTCCTGAAGATAACATCATTACAGGAAACGTAACATTATATGGTGCAACCTCTGGAGAAGTATATATAAACGGAAAAGCAGGTGAACGTTTTTGTGTAAGAAACTCTGGCGCAAAAGCAGTTGTAGAAGGTATTGGAGATCATGGTTGCGAGTATATGACAGGTGGTGTTGCGGTAATTCTTGGAGCAGTTGGACGAAACTTTGGTGCAGGAATGAGTGGTGGCATTGCTTATGTTTTAGATGACAACGAGACGTTTAAACAACACTGTAATTCTGAAGATTTAAATATTGATGCTGTTGAAAATGTTGAAGATCAATTACAATTAGAACAGCTTATCGAAAACCACTTTATAGCCACTGGAAGTCCGTTAGCAAGACGTCTTTTGGACGATTGGAAAAACAGCTTACCGAAGTTTAAAAAAGTGCTGCCAGAAGAATACAGACAAGCCTTAGAGCGATTAGAAAAAGAAGAATTAGAATTGGTTTAAGATTAAAGTTGCTTTAATCTTTTAATTAAAAAAATAAATTTAGAAAGTTAGGATGAGATTCCTGCTTTCGAAGGAACGAGATGGGAAAGATAACAGGATTTTTAGAATACGAACGCCAAGACGAGAGTTACATTGAGCCAAAAAAACGAATTGAAAATTATAAAGAATTTACTGTTCCGTTAAAAGAAGAAAAACTTAAAGATCAAGGTGCACGCTGCATGGATTGCGGTATTCCGTTTTGCCATAGTGGTTGTCCACTTGGTAATTTAATTCCAGATTTTAACGATAAAGTCTACAAAGGTAAATGGAAAGAAGCTGCCGAAATTTTACATAAAACCAACAACTTTCCTGAATTTACAGGCAGATTATGTCCAGCACCTTGCGAAGAAGCTTGTGTGTTAGGTATCAATGAAGATCCAGTTACAATTGAAAATATCGAAAAAAATATTGCAGAAACCGCCTTTAATGAAGGTTGGGTGACAGCACATCCACCAAAAGTAAGAACCGAAAAAACAGTTGCAGTTATTGGCTCGGGACCAGCTGGATTAGCTGCTGCACAACAATTAAATCGTGCAGGACATACCGTTACTATATTTGAACGTGACGAGAAAGTGGGTGGATTATTACGCTACGGAATTCCAGATTTTAAAATGGAAAAGCACGTGATTGACAGACGTATTAAAGTTTTAGAAGAGGAAGGCATTATTTTTAAAACTAATGCGCATGTAGGCGAAAATGTTGATGCAAACCAGTTAAAAGACGACTTTGATGCCATTGTGTTGTGTGGAGGCGCAACTGTTAGGCGACACATTCCAATTCCAGGTGCCGATTTAAAAGGTGTCACTCAAGCTATGGATTTCTTAAAACTGAACAATCAATATGTTGATGGTTTAGTAGATTTTAAAGATGTTATTTCTGCGGAAGGAAAAGACGTTATTGTGATTGGTGGTGGAGATACAGGAAGTGATTGTATTGGGACTTCAAATCGTCATGGCGCAACATCTGTGACTAATTTTGAAATTTTAAGCAAACCAACCGAAGGTCGTCCAGCACATCAACCATGGCCTTACTGGCCAATGAAGCTAAAAACTACTTCATCGCACCAAGAAGGTGTTGAGCGATTTTTTAGTATTTCAACAAAAGCTTTTATTGGTGATAAAAACGGAAATTTAAAAGGTCTGAAAACAGTTGAAGTGGAATGGATTTTTAAACCAGGAGAAAGACCGCAATTAAAAGAAATTGAAGGCACAGAAAAAGAATGGAAATGCGACTTAGCCTTATTGGCTTTAGGATTTACAGGAGCTGAAAAAACCTTAGCAGATCAGTTTGGATTAAATATGGATTTTAGAACCAACATTGAAGCGTCAACCAAAGATTATGCTACTAATGTTCCTGGTGTGTTTGCTGCAGGAGATATGCGTCGTGGACAATCGTTAATCGTCTGGGCAATTTCCGAAGGAAGACAAGCAGCACATCATGTAGATACTTATTTAATGGGAGAATCCAGTTTGCCTTTAAAGGATGATAGCGATTTACCGAGAGCATAACAAATTCCCGCGAATACAGGAATCTTATATAAAAAAGCACCTTTTTCAATGTGCTTTTTTATTTTCATTGTTTTGGAAACTTACCTTGAATTTTCTCCAAACACAAATTCCCAATACTACCAACATGTGAATGTTTTTTTGAAGTATCTGGTTTGTACGTTCCGTTTTCTACTTCACCTCCTATTTTTTGATAGGCTTCTCTAAATGGCATGCCTTCTACTACCAAGGTGTTTATATTATCTACAGTAAAAAGGTATTGGTATTTAGCATCGTTTAAATCAATCTCTTTTACAATAACTTGCTGTATAGCATAATTAAAAATATCTAACAAGTCTTTTACATCTTCAATGGCTGCTATTATATTTTCCTTTAGCAACTGAAAA
The DNA here is from genome assembly GCF_053604665.1 of Lacinutrix chionoecetis. Lineage (NCBI taxonomy): Bacteria > Pseudomonadati > Bacteroidota > Flavobacteriia > Flavobacteriales > Flavobacteriaceae > Lacinutrix > Lacinutrix chionoecetis. Next base: position 293,351 of record NZ_JBSHNQ010000086.1, on the reverse strand, counting down.
TCTCTGTGGTAACCACTTGGCAAATTGTTTGTAATTAACACCATTTCGGTATGTAAGGCTTGAATTTTATTGGCTTTTCCTCTTATCAATTCAAACACATCAGGATTTTTTTTATGAGGCATGATACTGCTGCCTGTAGTTAACTCATCCGGAAAGGCAATAAAACCAAAATTCTGACTGTTATACACACAAATATCCATTGCAAATCGAGCCAAGGTATTGCATACACTTCCTAAAGCTAAAGCTATAGTTCGTTCGCTTTTTCCTCTACTCATTTGCGCAGCAACAACGTTGTATTTTAAAGTTGAAAAGTTTAATTCTTTAGTCGTTAATTCTCTATCAATAGGAAACGAACTTCCGTAACCTGCTGCAGAACCTAACGGATTTTGATCGACTGTTTTTAATGCTGCGTTTAGTAAATACACATCATCAATTAAAACCTCAGCATATGCAGAAAACCACAACCCAAAAGAGGAAGGCATAGCCACTTGCAAATGTGTATAACCAGGAAGCAAAGCGTCTTTATGGGCTTCCGCTAAGTTTAAAAGCGTATCGAAAAGAGTTTTTGTTTTAGCGTTAATCAACCTTAGGTTGTCTTTATAATATAACTGAAGCGCAACTAAAACCTGATCGTTTCTGGAGCGTGCTGTGTGGATTTTTTTTCCGACATCTCCTAAAGTTTTTGTGAGTTCGTATTCAATTTTAGAGTGTACATCTTCAAACGATTCTTCAATGACGAAAGTTCCGTTTTCAATGGTTTTCTTAATTGCTTGCAATCCATTTTTTAGTTGCTGTAATTCTTCCGAAGAAATAATACCAATGGACTCCAACATTATTGCATGTGCTAACGATGATTGTACATCGTATTTTGCAATGTGTAAGTCAATTTCTCTGTCGTTTCCAACGGTAAATTGTTCTATTTTCTTATCGATACTAATTCCTTTGTCCCAGAGTTTCATAATTTCATTTATTATTGTCATTGCGAATGAAATGAAGCAATCTCATGATGAGATAACTTCGTCATTCTTCCTCGTTATGACGTTTGCTACAATACTTTTTCTAACAATTCAATATAAATTTTAATGCCTTCTTCAATTTCATTCACGTAAATAAACTCGTCAGCAGAATGCGATCTTGTGCTATCACCTGGACCTAATTTTAAAGAAGGACAAGTTAAAACTGCTTGATCTGACAAGGTTGGAGAGCCATATGTGCTTCTACCAATTTTAATTCCTGCAATTACCAATGGATGATCGATTGGAATGGACGACGAATTTAATTTTATACTTCTTGGAATAATACTATCACAAGGTGCTTCCTTTTGTAAAATATCGACGATTTCTTGGTTGGAATATTTATCGTTTACACGCACATCAACCACCAATTTTACATCTGCAGGTACTGCATTATGTTGCTTGCCTGCGTTAATTTGTGTGACGGTTAGTTTTACTTCGCCTAAAGCATCAGAGGTTTTACTAAACGTGTAATTTTTAAACCATTCTAAAACTGGAATGGTATTATAAATGGCATTATCATTATTTGGATGTGCTGCGTGACTTGGAGTTCCTTTTACAACAGCATCAAACACTACTAAGCCTTTTTCAGCAACAGCAAGATTCATTAACGTTGGCTCTCCAACAATAGCAACATCCACTTTTGGAATTACCGACAACATACTATTTAACCCATTTTCTCCGCTACTTTCTTCTTCTGCGGAAGCGACAATAACCAGATTATAATTCAGGTCTTTTTTATCGTAGAAATAGGCAAACGTTGCCAATAAACTCACCAAGCAACCTCCAGCATCATTGCTTCCTAAACCATATAATTTTCCGTTTTCAACAATGGCTTTAAACGGATCTTTGGTATAGCCATTATTTGGTTTTACCGTATCGTGATGCGAGTTTAATAATAATGTTGGTTTACTGTCATCAAAATACTTATTGGTTGCCCACACATTATTTTTAGTTCTTTGATAAGGAATATCTTGTTCCTTAAACCATTGTTCAATGTGAAGTGCTGTTTTTTCTTCTTCGGAAGAAAACGACTGCGTTTCTATAAGTGTTTTTAACAGCTGAATAGCTCTTGTTGTTAGTTTTTCTATCATTTGGTAATGGTTGTATGTTTATTATTTACATTAAAAAGCATGTCTGATTTACCAATACACACTTTATTGACTTGATGATTCACAGCATATAAACAGTTATTTAATTTTGGTAACATGCCTTCAAAAATTACTTTATTTTCTACTAATGTTTTATACGTTTCTGTGTTTATGTTTTCGATAACAGAATGGTCATCATCAACATTTTTTAAAACACCATTTTTTTCGAAACAATAATATAATTCAGTGTTATATTTTGTTGCAAATCCTATAGCTAATTCTGAAGCAATGGTGTCTGCATTGGTGTTTAATAATTGTCCGTTTTTATCGTGTGTAATAGCACAAAACACAGGTGTGACATTGTTGTCTAAAAGCAACTCTAATGTTTCAGTATTTACTTGTTTAACATCTCCTGCAAATCCATAATCGATAGGTTTTGATGGTCTTAAATCTGAAACTATCGTGTTTCCATCTGCTCCAGAAAACCCGATTGCATTGCAATAGTTGGCTTGTAATTGCGCTACTATATTTTTATTGATTTTTCCTGCATATACCATGGTGATGATATCTAAAGTGTCTTGGTCTGTAATACGCCTTCCATCTATCATTTTAACTTCTATTTGCATTTGTTGTGCTAATTTGGTAGCTAATTTTCCGCCTCCATGCACTAATATTTTAGGAGTAGTTATAGTCGTAAAATCTTTTAGAAACTGTTGCAATGCAGCATCGTTATCGATAATATTTCCTCCTATTTTTATGATTTTTAGTGTTTTCATTTTATGCTCGCGAAAGCGGGTATTTTTTAGTTATAGACCTACAAGGTTTTTAAAACCTCGCAGGTCTTATAATCACTTCGTCAAGCTCAGTGTGACATTTAGAAACTATTTGTCAGTCTGAACTTGTCGAAGACTTTCTTTACATTTCCTCCAAAATCTGTTTCAAAACAATTTGTGCAGCAAATGTTCTATTATTAGCTTGTTGAATCACTACTGATTGTTCTCCATCTAAAACCGCGTCTTCTACCACAACATTTCGTCTTACAGGCAAGCAATGCATAAATTTGGCATTGCCAAGCTTTGCTTTGGTCATCATCCAATTGCTATCTTGATTCAAAACTTTACCGTAGTCTTTATAATTACTCCAGTTTTTCACATACACAAAATCGGCATCTTTTAAAGCCTCTTCTTGATTGTGACTTATTGGTGTATTTTTCGTAATTGCTTCACTTAATTCATAACCTTCAGGGTGTGTAATGGTTAAATCGACATCCATATTTTGCATCATTTCTACAAACGAATTCACAACTGCTTGTGGTAAAGCTTTTGGGTGTGGAGCCCAAGACAACACCACTTTTGGTTTAGATTTTTCGGTTAACTCTGTAATAGTAATTGCATCTGCCAACGCTTGTAAAGGATGTGCTGTTGCGCTTTCCATATTAATTATTGGCACAGTTGCGTATTTTACAAAGCTATTCATTACAAATTCACTTTCATCTTTTTGCTTATCTGTTAAACTCGGAAATGCTCTTACAGCTATCACATCTGCGTATTGTGAAATCACTTGTGCAGCTTCTCTAATGTGTTCCGAGGTGTTGGCATTCATGATTGTTCCGTTTTCAAACTCTAAATTCCAAGCGTCATTGACGTTTAGAATCATGACATCCATTCCTAAATGTTTTGCTGCTTTTTCGGTACTTAATCGAGTTCGTAAACTCGAATTAAAAAACAGCATGACTAAGGTTTTGTGCTTTCCTAAGTCTTGAAATTCAAACGGATTCATTTTTAATAAAATAGCTTCCTTTATGGTGTCTTGGAGATTTGAAATGTCTTTTATGTCGGTGTATTTTTTCATATTTATTTCCCACGAAAGTGGGAATCTCATTGATTAAACTTAATTTTTTTAGCCACGAATTCACGAATTTTTCATTTCTTTTCAAGCGTTAATTTATATGTTCAACTCACTTCTTAAAGCCTCAAAAAACAAATCGATATGCTCTTTTTTAATGGTTAAAGGCGGAAGAATTCTAATTAAATTCGGATTTTTAGCACTTCCTGTAAATATTTTATGGTCGAAAATTAGCTTTTTACGAAGTTCTGTAATCGGAAAATCAAATTCCAATCCTAACATTAAACCTCTTCCTTTTATATTTTTTATTGCTGAAACTTCTTTAGCTTTTTCTATAAAATAAGTAGAAATCTCTTTTGCATTTTCCATCAGTTGTTCCTCCTCTATCACTTCTAAAACGGTTAAAGACGCCATACATGCCAAGTGGTTGCCACCAAACGTGGTTCCTAATAAACCAAAGGAAGCTTTAATGTTAGGATGAATTAAAATGCCTCCTATTGGGAACCCATTTCCCATTCCTTTGGCAATAGAAATAATATCTGGCGTCAACTTATATTTCTGAAACGCAAAGAAATCGCCAGTTCTACCAAAACCTGACTGTACTTCATCTGCGATAAAGCAGGTGTTGTACTTTTTACAAAGTGCATCAACACCTTCATAGAATGTTGCAGTGCTTTCATCTAATCCACCAACACCTTGAATACACTCGATAATTACTGCGCAAACGTCATTTTTTGCTAATGCTTTTTCTAACGACTCTAAATCGCCTAAAGCTAAAATTTCTACTTCTTGCTGTGCATTTATTGGAGCAATAATTTTTGCATCATCTGTTGCTGCTACTGCTGCAGAAGTGCGACCATGAAACGAATTTTTAAAAGCGACCACCTTTTTCTTTCCATTATGAAAAGAGGCTAATTTCAACGCATTCTCATTGGCTTCTGCACCAGAATTACATAAAAACAAGTGGTAATCTTTACAACCCGATAATTGCTCTAACTTGTCGGCTAATTGTACTTGTAACGGATTCTGAATCGAGTTACTGTAAAAGCCTAATTTAGACACTTGTTCTGAAATTGCAGACACATATTTTGGGTGCGAATGACCAATAGAAATCACAGCATGTCCACCATATAAATCTAAATATTTGGTGTTGTTTTCATCAAAAACAAAGACATCTTTAGCTTTAACAGGAGTGATATCGAATAATGGATAGACGTTAAATAAACTCATATTATTTCTGTTTATCCTGCAAGGTTTTAAAAACCTTGTAGGTATAATTTTATTTTTTAGGTTTGAAACCTACAAGGTCTTAGAGACCTCGCAGGATTATTAAATTTGCTCTTTTTTAATGTTGTTTATTTTGTTGAACGATGCCACCATCCCTTGAATTAAAGACGAGCTCAATCCTTTGTGTTCCATTTCATTTAATCCTTCAATCGTACAGCCTTTTGGCGTGGTTACTCTGTCAATTTCTTCTTCAGGATGATCACCATTGGTGATTAATAAACTGGCAGCGCCTTCGCAAGTATGCATGGCTAATTCCTGTGCTTCCTTAGCATCAAAACCTAACTGAATGGCTGCTTGCGTTGTAGCACGAATTAGTCGCATCCAAAAAGCAATTCCGCTAGCGCAAACCACAGTGGCTGCTTGCATTTGCGTTTCAGGAATCACTAACGAATGTCCCAAACGATTAAAAATAGCTTGAGCGATTTTTATACGTTTTTCACCTTGCTCATTACTACACAAACAGGTCATTGATTTGCCAACTGCAATTGCTGTATTTGGCATCGCGCGAATGATAAATTTGTCTGCACCAACTTGTGCTTCAATTTTAGGAATTAAAAAGCCTGTAATAGTTGAAATAATGACATGCCTATCTGTTAAATGTGGTTGTATTTCATTTAAAATAGTTTCAAAATGCGAGGGTTGTACTGCAAAAATTAAGATGTCTGATTTTTGTACAGCTTCTGAATTATCCGTTGTTAAATACACATTTTTATAACCCTCAAATTCCTGAATGCCTTCTAAATGTCTTTTGGTTAGGTACAAAGTTGTAATCGCATTATTGGTGATTAATCCTTTTGCGATGGATTTTCCTAAGTTACCTGTTCCTATGATTGCTATTTTCATGTTGTCGTTTTTTGTCATTACGAAGGAAGAATGACTGAAGTAATCTCATTAAACAGATTGCTTCGTACCTCGCAATGACTATGTTAGTTAAAAATAATTTGCTTTTAATTGTAAACCTTCTGTTTCCTTAAAACCAAACATTAAATTCATATTTTGTACTGCTTGACCAGATGCTCCTTTTAATAAATTATCGATAATGCTTGTGACCAATAATTTATTGTTATGCTTATGTAAATGAAGAATGCATTTATTTGTGTTAACCACTTGCTTTAAATGAATCTCGTCTTCTGCAATGATAGTAAACACAGCCTCTTTATAGTACTCAGCATACAATTGTTTTGCTTCTTCTAAACTCCCTTCAAATTTGGTGTATAATGTGGCAAAAATGCCTCTTGAAAAATTGCCTCGATTTGGCATAAAATTAATATCTGAAGTAAAACTGTTTTGCAACATGTTTACCGACTGATTAATCTCACCTAAATGCTGATGCGTAAAAGCTTTGTAATGCGAAAAGTTATTATCTCGCCAAGTAAAATGTGTGGTAGCTGATAAGGACGTTCCTGCTCCTGTTGCGCCAGTCACAGCGTTAATGTGGACATCGTCATGTAATACTTCTGCTTTTGCTAAAGGCAATAAGGCTAACTGAATGGCTGTAGCAAAACAACCTGGATTGGCGATGTATTTGGCTTTTTTAATGGCTTCTTTATTTAATTCTGGTAAGCCATATATAAAGGTATGATTCTGAAAAACTTCATCCTTTTTTAGTCTGAAATCGTTACTTAAATCAATGATTTTAGTTTCCTCAGAAAAAGTGTTTTGTTCTAAAAATGCTTTTGAATTTCCGTGACCTAAACACAAGAATAACACATCCACTTCAGCGTTAATTTCATTGGTAAACTCCAAATCTGTACTACCAATTAAATCTTGGTGCACTTTATACACCTTATTTCCAGCATTTGACGTGCTGTAAATAAAATGGATGTTAGCTTTTGGATGATTTAACAACAATCTTATTAGCTCACCAGCTGTGTATCCTGCTCCTCCAATGATTCCTACTTGTATCATAATTCTGAATTTACTTGATGATAAATCTTGTTTTGGTTTCCAACAATTTTGATAAATCCTTTGGCTTCTTCTGCTGTCCAACCTTTATTTTCTTCGCCATAACTTCCAAATTTCGCTTGCATTAAATCGTGTTTGGAAGAAATTCCATCTATATTAAAATGATATGGTTTCAACGTTGCAAAAACATCTCCCGAAACTTTGTCTTGACTACTTTGTAAAAAGGCTTCCATATCACGCATTACTGGATCTAAATATTGACCTTCGTGCAGATGCATTCCGTAGAAACTTGCTAAATAATCTTTATGTTGTAATTGCCATTTCGTTAAGGTGTGTTTTTCTAATAAATGGTGTGCTTTTATAGTGATTAAAGCTGCTGCAGCTTCAAAACCAACGCGACCCTTAATACCAACAATGGTATCGCCAACGTGAATATCTCTACCAATAGCATATACTGAAGCCAAATTATTAAGCACTTCAATATTCCCTTCTGGACTGTTTTCAATTCCGTTTACTGCAACTAATTCGCCTTTTAAAAAAGTAAGCGTGACTCTTTCTTCTTCTGCATGTATTAATTGTGATGGATAAGCAGTTTCTGGCAACGGTTTATCGGAAGTTAAGGTTTCGGAACCTCCAACACTGGTTCCCCAAAGTCCTTTGTTAACCGAGTATTTTGCTTTTTCCCAAGACATATCAATCCCGTTTTCTTTTAGGTAATCTATCTCTTGTTGTCTTGTTAAACTTCCATCTCTAATTGGTGTAATAATTTTAATATGTGGTGCTAAAGTTTGAAAAATCATATCAAATCGCACTTGATCGTTTCCTGCTCCTGTGCTTCCGTGTGCAATAAATTCGGCATCAATACTTTTTGCATATTCGATAATTTCGATAGCTTGAATAATGCGCTCTGCACTTACAGATAACGGATAGGTGTTGTTTTTCAGCATATTTCCGAAGATTAAATACTTAATCACTTTATCATAATACGAAGCAATTGCGTCGATATTTTTATAGGTTGACACTCCCATTTTATAGGCATTCGCTTCAATAGTTTTTATTTCTTCTGTTGTAAAACCGCCAGTATTTACACTAACTGCGTGCACATCATAGCCTGCTTTACTTAAACTAACAGCGCAATACGACGTATCTAATCCTCCACTATATGCTATAACTAACTTGCCTTTATTTTTCATCTTTCTTTTCTTTTTTTAGGAACATGGATTGCTTGATGTTTTTCAATCTGGTCCACACTTTTTTATCGTATTTGTGCTCGTGTGTTTGCTTTACTTCTTTTGTAGGATCGTACAGCATGCCTGTACACAAGCACATTTTTTGCTCTGTGCGTTGTAAAACATCATAGTTTTTGCAGGTTTGACAACCATTCCAAAAACTTTGATCTGTGGTTAATTCGGAAAACGTAACTGGTTTGTAACCTAAGTCGCTATTCATTTTCATAACTGCTAAACCTGTTGTAATACTGAAAATTTTTGCATCAGGAAATTTTTCTCTGGAGTGATTAAACACTTTTTGCTTTATCTGTTTGGCAAGACCAATATTTCTATAATCTGGATGTACAATTAATCCTGAATTGGCCACGAATTTTCCATGACTCCATTGTTCGATATAGCAAAAACCTGCAAATTTGTCGCCATCTAAAGCAATGACAGCATTACCATTTTCCATTTTGGTAATGATATATTCTGGTTTACGTTTTGCAATTCCAGTACCTCTTACTTGCGCAGCATCTGCAATGGTTTCGCAAATACTATCTGCGTAAATACTATGTGATTTATTTGCAATAACAATTTCCATTGTAATTGAATTTTTAATTAAAAAATGTGATAATTTTTGTTTTGAGATTTCTGCTTTCGCAGGAATAAAGAACCGGACTCACCTAAGCTCCATAAATAGAAGTACACCCTAAGGGCGACGACGGAAAACGGGACGCACAACATTCCTATTATTGTTATCAATAATTATATTTAAAAAGGAAAATATTTGTGATGAATGGTTCAAATGTAAAAAAAATAAAATGTTAACTAAATAGCTTGAAGTGTGCGCATTAGTGACGTCGTCTGCGCGTTGGCAAACTTGTGGGTATTTTATTATTTTTTTGAATTAACATAGTACAAACTTATTCTTTTCTATTGAATAATATTAAAAAGTAATACACTTTTTAACAAAAATTATCATTTTCTCTTTTTTTGACTTCTTAATTATAAAATTCTCATTGTAATACAGTTATACTATAAAATATAATCTGTGCTTACAAAGTTTGAAGCTTTGGAAGCTAACAATTCTTTTAAAATAGTATTGTTGTATTCGTTGTCTTTTGAAGCTACAAATGTTCTGATAGAAAACGAACGTAATGCATCATGAACACTTAATGTTGCAACTGCTGAATCTTTACGTCCTGTAAAAGGATAGACGTCTGGTCCACGTTGACAAGAACTGTTTAAATTGACACGACATACCAAGTTTACCAATGTATCAATTAATGGTGCCAAGGTTTTTACATCTTTACCAAATAAACTTACTTGTTGCCCATAATTTGAAGCAGCCATATCGTCTAAAGGTTCTTCAATATCACTAAAAGGAATCACAGGAATTACTGGTCCAAATTGCTCTTCTTCATAAACGCGCATGTCTTTAGTCACAGGATAAAGCACTGCTGGGAAAATGTAATTTTCAGTCGTTTCTCCTCCTTTTTTATTAATTATTTTTGCACCTTTTTCAGTCGCATCATCTATTAATTCTTGAATATACGCTGGTTTATCTGGTTCTGGTAATGGTGTTAATTTAACGCCATCTTCCCAAGGGTTTCCAAATTTAAGTGCATCTACTTTTTCTGAAAATCGCTTATTGAATTCTTCAACAATAGCTTCATGCACATACAACACTTTAAGAGCAGTACAACGTTGTCCATTAAATGAGGTTGCACCAGCAATACATTCTTCAATAGCCAAATCTAAATCGGCATCTTTTAATACAATTGCTGGGTTTTTAGCTTCTAATCCTAAAACCAAACGCAATCTATTACTTTTCGGATGCTGATTTTGTAGCGCATTTGCAGATTTACTGTTTCCTATTAAAGCCAACACATCTACTTTACCAGACTGCATGATTGGTGTTGCAACGGTTCGTCCTCTACCATAAATTATATTTACCACACCTTTTGGAAAGCTACTTTGAAAAGCTTCTAATAAAGGCGAAATTAATAACACACCATGCTTTGCTGGCTTAAAAATGGCTGTATTACCCATAATTAAAGCAGGAATAAGTAATGCAAAAGTTTCATTTAAAGGGTAATTATAAGGACCTAAACACAAAACAACACCTAAAGGTCCACGTCGAATATGCGCATTAACACCTGCGTTTTTTTCGAATTTAGCGCTATCACGATCCATTTGTTTGTAATCTTCAATGGTATCGTAAATGTACTCAACGGTTCTATCAAATTCTTTTTGAGAATCTGGTAGGTTTTTGCCAATTTCCCACATTAATAACTTTACGATTTCTGCGCGCTTGGTTTTCATTTGCGTGACAAACTTTTCCATGCACGCAATACGATCTACCACCTTCATGGTTGGCCAAATACCTTGTCCTTTATTGTATGCGTTGCAAGCAGCATCTAATGCTTCTAATGCTTCTTTTTCGCCTAAAGTTGGAATGCTTCCTAATAGCGTAGGTTTGTATGTTTCAGTTGAAGAAATTGTTGAAAACACTTGTGATGTTTCACCTGTCCATTGTTTTAATTCTCCACCAACTAAATAGGTGTTTTGATTTGTAAGTTTAGTAATTTGAAACTCTTCTGGAATGCTCATCATTTATTTTCTGTTTAAACTAAGAATTGAAACAAATCTGTTTTGTCATTTAAATAATCTCCATAAAAATTATGAAGTTTCATTTTGGTGATTAATGGCTCTAAATCGTCTGGCGATTTTAACTCTAAACCAACTACAGCCACATCATTTTCTCGATTTGCTTTTTTGGTATATTCAAAATGTGTAATATCATCGGTTGGACCTAAAATATCCACTACAAAATCTCTTAAAGCTCCAGCACGTTGCGGAAATTTTACAATGAAATAATGTTTTAAATTAGAATATAGTAGCGCACGTTCTTTAATTTCGGCAGTACGTGTAATGTCGTTATTGCTTCCACTGATGACGCATACAACGTTTTTACCTTTTATTTCTTCAGAAAACTGATCTAATGCACAAAGACTTAAAGCACCTGCAGGCTCTACAATAATGGCATCTTTATTATATAAGTCTAAAATGGTTTGGCAAATTTTACCTTCATCTACAGTAACCACACGATGTAAAGTCTCTTTGCAAATAGCAAAATTTAAATCGCCAACACGTTTAACTGCTGCACCATCTACAAAATTGTCAATAGATTTTAAGGTTATATTCTTATTGTTTCTAATAGAATTTAACATCGCAGGAGCGCCTTTTGGCTCTACACTAATTATTTTTGTTTGAGGTGATAATAGTTTAAACACTGAAGACAGTCCTGCAGCAAGTCCACCACCACCAACAGGCACAAACACATAATGTATTGGATGTTCTTGTAATTGGTCAATAATTTCTAAACCAACTGTGGCTTGACCTTCAATAACTTTTTCATCGTTAAAAGGATGAATGAATGTTTTATTTAGGTGCTCACATTGTTGCATTGCTGCATCGTAGGCATCATCATAAGTATCACCTACCAAAACGACATCTATATATTCTTCACCAAACATTTTTACCTGATCAATCTTTTGATTTGGCGTTGGTGAAGGCATAAAAATAGTGCCTTTTATTTTTAATAATTTACAGGATAATGCAAAACCTTGTGCATGATTTCCTGCACTCGCACATACAATTTCGTTTTCAATTTGCGTCGCATTTAGCGATGAAATTTTATTATAAGCACCACGAATTTTATAAGAGCGTACTTCTTGTAAATCTTCTCTTTTAAAATAAATATTGGCTTGAAACTGCTTAGAATACCTTGCATTTTTTGTTAAAGGTGTTACAGATGCAATCCCTTTTAACCTTTCTGCTGCAGCTTCTATAGCTTTGAGCTCTGGTCTGTATGTAGTTTTGGTTTCTTTCATGTTTACTTCTGACCAACGTGGGAATCTTATTTTTTAATACCTACAAGGTTTTTAAAATCTTGCAGGATATTTGTCTCTTTCTTAAGCTAACACTGAATCTTCAGTTTTTACATCAGATTTTATAATTTTCATGGCAGTCATTGCTGCTCTTAATCGTTTACCAACTGCTTCGATTGGATGGTTTCTAATAGCGTCGTTTATTGCAATTAACTCTACATTATCTACTCCATTCGTCTTTGAATAAGGTTTACCAATAATATCTGTTTTCACCGTTTTCATAAAGTCTGTCAGTAATGGTTTGCAAGCATGATCGAATAAATAACAACCATATTCTGCAGTATCTGAAATGACTCTGTTCATTTCAAATAATTTTTTTCTTGCAATGGTATTTGCTATTAATGGTAATTCGTGAAGTGATTCATAATACGCAGAATCTTCAATAATACCAGCACTTACCATAGTTTCGTAAGCTAATTCTACTCCAGATTTTACAAATGCTACTAACAACGTACCATGATCAAAATATTCCTGTTCGGAAATATGGTCTGTTGTTAATTCTGTTTTTTCAAAAGCAGTTTCGCCAGTTGCAGCTCTCCATTTTAACAAGTTTACATCGTCATTTGCCCAATCTTCCATCATGGTTTTTGAAAAATGTCCAGAGATGATATCATCCATATGCTTTTCGAATAAAGGACGCATAATGTCTTTTAATTCTTCAGATAATTGGTATGCTTTTACTTTTGCAGGATTCGATAAACGATCCATCATGTTTGTAATTCCACCATGCTTTAAAGCTTCTGTAATGGTTTCCCAACCAAATTGAATTAATTTTGCAGCATAGCCTGGCTCGATACCTTCTTCTACCATTTTATCAAAAGATAAGATGGCTCCTGTTTGTAACAAACCGCATAAAATGGTTTGCTCACCCATTAAATCAGATTTTACCTCAGCAATAAAAGACGATTCTAAAACACCTGCTCTGTGACCACCTGTAGCAGCTGCATACGCTTTTGCTTGCGCCCAACCTTTATTTTCTGGATCGTTTTCTGGATGTACAGCAATTAATGTTGGCACACCAAAACCACGTTTGTATTCTTCACGTACTTCTGTTCCTGGACATTTTGGTGCCACCATAATTACCGTTAAATCTTTACGGATTTGTGTACCTTCTTCCACGATGTTAAATCCGTGAGAATAGCTTAGCGTTGCTCCTTTTTTCATTAAAGGCATCACTGCTTTTACTACATTAGTATGCTGCTTATCTGGTGTTAAGTTTAATACTAAATCTGCTGTTGGAATTAACTCTTCGTAAGTCCCAACATTAAAATCGTTATCTGTTGCATTTTTGTAAGACGCACGTTTTTCATCTATGGCCTGCTGACGTAATGCATAAGAAATATCTAAACCAGAATCTCTCATATTTAAACCTTGGTTTAATCCTTGCGCGCCGCAACCCACAATTACTATTTTTTTTCCTTTTAATGCATTTACACCATCTTCAAACTCTGAAGCATCCATAAAGCGACACTTTCCTAATTGTTCTAATTGGTTTCTTAATGGTAATGTGTTAAAATAATTTGACATTTTCTTCTATTTTAATGTTGTAATGCTGCGAGCATTGTTGATATTTTCATTTCGTCTTTTGTGATAGCAATGCGACCAGAACGCGTGTATTGCATAATCCCAAAGATGCTTAATTCTCTGTGTAACAAATCTATTTCTTCCTTTCTTCCAGATTTTTCGATAACAAAAAACTCTTTGTTCACTGTAACTATTCTTGCGTTATTATCTTTGATGATATTTTGAATCTGGCGTTCATCAAACAGTAAATGAGACTTGATTTTAAAAATGCAAGATTCTTGATAAATTGTTTGTTCTTCGGTATGGTAAAAGGCTTTTATAACTTCGACTTGTTTTTCAATTTGACCAATAATTTTTTTCATTTGGTCTTCCGTCATTTTCACAACGATAGTCCATTTTGAAACATTTTCAATTTCTGAAATGGAAGAATTAATACTTTCAATATTAATGTGTCTTCTTTGAAAAATGGCCGAAATTCGATTTAATAATCCAATATTATTTTCGGTATAAATCGAAACGGTATATAAATTTTTTTCTGCTTTCATATTATTCTAATCTTATATCTGAAACACTGGCGCCTGTGGGAATCATTGGGAAAACATTATCTTCTTTCTCCACTCTTACTTCTAAGAAATAAGAACCTTCGTTATTAATCATTTCCTTAACTGCCGCTTTTAAATCTTCTCTTTTCGACACTTTTTTAGCATCGATATGATAACCTTTTGCAATAGCAACAAAATCTGGATTTACCATTTCTGTAGAGGCATAGCGTTTATCGAAAAAGAGTTGTTGCCACTGGCGTACCATACCAAGAAATTCGTTATTTAATACTACTATTTTTACTGGTACTTTTTGCTGAAAAATGGTGCCTAATTCTTGTATTGTCATTTGGTAGCCACCATCACCAATAATAGCGACAACTTCACGTTCTGGAGCTGCCATTTTTGCGCCAATGGCTGCTGGTAGGGCAAAGCCCATTGTACCTAAGCCACCAGAAGTGATATTACTTTTACTTTTATTAAAATCGGCATAACGACACGCTATCATTTGGTGCTGACCAACATCGCTAACAATGGCAGCTTCGCCTTTTGTTTGCAAGTTTATTTCTTTTAAAACTTCTCCCATCGTTAAACCTTCTTTGGTTGGGTGCAAGTCGTTTTTAATAACTTTTTCGTATTCAACTTTATATAAATCCTTAAATTTCTGGTGCCATTCGTCGTGCGAATTTTCATTAAGTAATGGTAAGATTTCGCTTAAAGTATGTTTAGAATTACCTAGAACCGCAACATCTGCCTTTACGTTTTTATTTACTTCTGCTCGGTCTATTTCGAAATGAATGACTTTTGCTTGTTTGGCATAAGTCGCCAAATTTCCTGTTACACGATCGTCGAATCGCATACCAATTGCTATTAATACATCGCATTCATTTGTTAATACATTTGGTGCATAATTACCATGCATACCCACCATTCCAACATTTAATGGATGTGTAGATGGTATGGCTGAAGCACCTAAAATAGTCCAAGCAGAAGGAATACCTGCTTTTTCGATAACTGCTTTGAATTCATTTTCTGCCTCACCTAAAATAACACCTTGTCCCCAAACTACTAATGGCTTTTTAGCGTTGTTTATTAATGCTGCAGCTTCTTCAAGCGCATTGTCATCGGTTTTTGGTACTGGAACGTAACTTCTTATTCCTGTACATTTTTCATATTTAAAATCGAATTCTTCAAACTGTGCATCTTTTGTTATATCGATTAAAACTGGACCTGGTCTTCCGCTTTTTGCAATATAAAATGCTTTAGCAAATACCTCAGGAATTTCTGAAGCTTTGGTGATTTGATGGTTCCACTTTGTAACTGGCGTTGAAATACCTACAATATCTGTTTCTTGAAACGCATCACTTCCCAATAAATGCGAACCAACCTGACCTGTAATACAAACCATTGGTGTGCTATCTATTTGTGCATCTGCAATACCAGTTATTAAATTGGTGGCACCTGGACCAGAAGTTGCCATACAAACACCTACTTTTCCAGAGATGCGCGCATAGCCTTGAGCAGAATGTGTTGCACCTTGTTCATGACGCGTTAATACGTGATGGATTTTGTCTTGATACTTGTACAATTCGTCGTAAACCGGCATGATGGCTCCACCAGGATAGCCGTAAAGGATATCTACACCTTCAGCTAACAAACATTTTATTACAGCTTCACTTCCACAGATACGTTCTGTAGTTTGGGTGTTTTTGGTTTCTTTTTTTATAGTTTTTGTATCCATATTAATCTTGTTAGGATAATTATATTTCTTTAATTGAGATCCTTCGACAAGCTCCGGATGACAAATAGGTTTTCAATTGTCTTTTATTTTAGAACTCATCGGTCACACATCCTTTAGATGCAGACGAAACGGTTTTAGCATATTTATAAAGTACTCCACGCTCAAACTTTAAATCTGGTGCTTTCCATTTTGCTTTTCTTTCTTTTAATTCTGCATCAGCAACATCTACCGAAATGATATTGGTCTCAGCATCAATGGTGATAATATCTCCATCTTTTACCAATGCTATTGTTCCACCTTCTTGCGCTTCAGGTGTTATGTGGCCAACAACAAAACCGTGTGTTCCGCCAGAGAATCTACCATCGGTAATTAATGCAACATCTTTTCCTAATCCTGCTCCCATTATTGCTGCAGTTGGTTTTAGCATTTCTGGCATTCCTGGACCGCCTTTAGGACCTTCGTAACGGATAACGACGACATCGCCTTTTTCAACCTTACCATCTCTAATTCCATCGTTGGCTTCGTATTCTCCTTCAAATACTTTGGCTTTTCCTTGAAAACGCAATCCTTCTTTTCCTGTAATTTTTGCTACAGAACCTTCGGTTGCTAAATTGCCATAAAGCATTCTTAAATGTCCTGAAATTTTAATAGGTTCCTCAATAGGTTTTATAACATCCTGACCTTCTTTTAAATCGTCTACGTCTAATAAATTTTCTGCCATTGTTTTTCCAGTAACGGTTAAGCAATCGCCATGAATGAGGCCTTTTTTAAGAAGATATTTTAATACTGCAGGAATACCACCAACAGCGTGAACGTCTTCCATAAGGTATTTTCCGCTCGGTTTTAAGTCGGCTAAAAATGGTGTATTGTCACTTATATCCTGAAAATCTTTTAGTGTAAAATCGATTTGAGCGGCTCTTGCAATCGCTAAAAAGTGCAATACCGCATTGGTAGAACCACCTAAGATAGTTACTAATCTTACAGCATTTTCTAAAGATTTTCTTGTAATGATGTCTGAAGGTTTTATGTCTTTTTCGAGTAATACTTTTAATGCTTCGCCAGCTTGTACCGACTCTTGTTTTTTAGCGTCACTTAACGCAGGATTAGAAGAGTTAAATGGTAGTGCCATACCCAAAGCTTCAATCGCCGAAGCCATAGTATTGGCAGTATACATACCACCACAAGCTCCTGCTCCTGGACATGCTTTTTCGACTATGTTTTGGTATTCGTTTTCACTCATCGTTCCAGCAACCTTGCTTCCCCAAGCTTCGAAAGCAGAAACAACATCTAACTTTTTTCCTTCGTGGCAACCAGAATCTATAGTACCACCATAAACCAAAATGCTTGGTCTATTTAATCGAATCATTGCCATTAGAGCGCCTGGCATATTTTTATCGCAACCCACAACGGTTACCAAACCATCATAACTCATGGCTTGCACAACCGTTTCCATAGAATCTGCAATAATATCTCGAGATGGTAAAGAATAGCGCATGCCTGGTGTTCCCATAGAAATACCATCGCTTACACCAATCGTATTAAAAATGAGGCCAACAATATCCTCTTTTTTAGTCCCTTCTTTTACCAATTTTGCCAAATCGTTTAGGTGCATATTACATGGGTTACCTTCGTAACCTGTACTGGCGATACCTACTATAGGTTTAAAAAAATCTTCTTTTGTTAAGCCTATGGCATGCAACATAGCTTGTGCAGCTGGTTGCGTTGGGTCTTGTGTTACGGTTTTACTGTATTTGTTTAATTTCATTAAGGTATTTCCTGTTTTAATAAGACTAAATTATGTTTTTTGGGTGTGTATAAAATTTACGCTGTTACATTATGGATTAAATTCACGTGTTTAGATAGTTTTACAATTAATTGATTATCAGTTATTTAAAATTATATTTATATGATGTCCAAACATTTAATTTTTTAGAACAGAGGATTAAAAGATTAATATTTTTAACAAAAATTTAATTGTATTATAATTTTTAGAGCACTTTACTCAATTTAAAATACTGTAAATTTGTAGATTAAATAACATCCAATCTTGGAAGCCTCAGAAGTTAAAAAGGAAAAGAAAAAATACCGTATACTCAAACTTTTTGGGAAAACACTCTTGTTTATTTTTCTTTTTATTTTTCTTATAATTCTTTTTATAAGAAGTCCGTTTGGGCAAAATATAATTGTAGATAAAGTCACCAATTATGTTTCTAACAAAACGAATACTAAAGTAGAAATTGAGAAATTATTTATCACTTTTGATGGTGACATACAACTTGATGGTTTATACCTTGAAGATAAAACTGGTGATACCTTAATATATTCAAAATCACTTGAAGCAAATGTGCCTTTATGGTCTATGATCCGTGGAGAAGGATTTGGTGTGGATGCTCTTGATTTAAATGGTTTACGTGCTAATATTATAAGAAAAGATTCTATAAGTGGTTTTAACTTTCAGTTTTTAATAGACGCTTTTAACACGAATACCACAACCGTAACAGATACCACTACTGCAGCTCCTCTTAATATTGTATTAGGCGCACTTAATTTTAAAAATATTGATGTTGTTTATAACGACGCAATTACTGGAATTGATAGCAGATTTGATGTTGGTGAGCTTTATTTAGAAATGGAGGAAACCAATCTTGAAGCCATGGATTTTAAAGCTTCAGAAATTGAATTATCAAATTCTAAAATTAAATTTTTCCAAAATTATGTACCTGTAGATCCAGATGCAGAACCAATACCTTTACCTAAACTAACTGCAAAAAAATTAACGCTTAACAACGTATTTGCAAACTATAAATCTCAAGTAGATAGGATTGCCGCCGATTTAGACATTGCCAATTTATATGCCGAAGTTCCCAATGTCAATCTGGTTAACAGTACATTTCAAATTAACACTATTGATTTAAAAAATTCTGTTATAGCAATTTATACAGAAACTGAAGATAATGCCATCACCGAGAAAGTAGAAGAAGTTGCCGAAGACATAAAGCAAGACATTAAAAACTTTGAATGGCCAGATTTAAATATTGCTATTAATAATATCCACCTTGAAAATAACAATATTAGCTATTTTGTTGGTAACGCTAAGCCTAATAAAAGTAAATTTAATCCTAATGCTTTAGTTTTTAGCAATCTAAATTTAAAAGGTGATAATTTTATGTTGAAAGACGAAATAGGTGGATTGAATCTTACTACATTCAGTTTTAACGAAATGTCTGGTTTAAATTTAAGAGACCTATCATTAAATTTTAGCATTACAGACAAAGCGCTAAATATTGATAATTTAAAATTTGGACTTAATAACAACTCTATTATTGGAAATCTAAAACTCGATTACAATTCTCTGTCGTCACTAATAGAAACACCAGAAAATTCAAAAATCGCATTAAATCTCCCAAATTTTAAATTGGATTTAAAGGAAGTTTTTAAATTTCAACCAAAGCTAAAAGCAAACCAATATTTACAAACGCTAAGTAAAAGACCAATATCAGGAACGCTTATCGCCAATGGCTATCTGGCAAACATAAATTTGCAAAACGCCTTTATTAATTGGGGAAATACCACAAGAATTTCTGCTAACGGAACTATTTTAAATGCCACGAATCCAGATAATTTAAAATTAAACATTCCCAAATTTACTGCCCAAACAGTAAAGACAGATCTCATACAATTTGTAGATGAAAAAGAGTTTGGTATCTCTCTCCCGCAAAATATAGAAATAGCAGGAAGTGTTAGGGGTGGATTAGACAACATTACAACCACTTCTAAAATCACTACCTCACAAGGTATTGCTACTGTAGAAGGCACTTTTAAAAACACTAACACTATTGCATTTGATGCCAACGTTAAAATTGAAGATTATAGGTTAAGCGAATTGCTTCAAAACGAAACCTTAGGCAACCTAAGCGTTTCTTTAGATGCTGTAGGAAGTGGTACATCTATAAATACTTTAGATGCAAATGTTGAAGCCGTGGTTTCCAATTTTGGATATAACGATTATACCATTACCAATCTTAAACTTAATGGAAACATTAAAAATGGAAAAGGAAAAGTGGTTTCAAAATATAAAGATGATAATCTTAATTTAGATTTAGATACCGCTGTTGTGTTAGATTCTATCGCTCCTGAAGCAAAAATTAATTTAAATATCATTGGAGCGAACCTTCAAGGCTTAGGTCTTTTAAGTCGGGATATTAGAACTGGATTAAAATTAAAAGGAACTTTTAAAGGTAATACAGAAAATTATAAATTTGATGCAAATGTGGAAGATGGTGTTGTCGTTTACGACAACAAGACCTATTTATTAGGAAGTATTGGAGCTTCCGGTTTTGTGAGAAAAGACACGACTTCAGTTACATTTAAAAACAAATTAATAGATTTAGACCTACAGTCTAATACAGATCCACAAACCTTTGCTTCTGCTTTACAAAAACATATAAACAGCTATTTTTATCGTGATATTGTTATCTCAGACACCATTTTAAAACCGGTAAACTTGCAGTTAAAAGGGCATATAGCGCAGTCCTCTTTATTGAATGATGTCCTTTTAGTTAACGTAAAAGACTTAGACACTATTTCTATTGATGTTGATTTTAAACAGGCTAAACGCGAATTAATTGCAGATATTACTGCGCCTCACATTAATTATAGTGGCTACGAATTGGATAGCTTAGCGTTTAACATGAATACCAATAAAACCGATTTGAATTTTAACTTCGGTTTTAAGGCTTTTAAAGCTGGTCCAATAAACATACAACGTACACAAATTTCTGGCGACCAGAAAAACAACGAGATGCTCTTGGCTATTACAGCCTATAATGAAGATAAGAAATTAATAAATGTGGTTTCTCAAATTACTGGTAGTAGAGAGGAACTTCAGTTTAAAGTACTTCAAGAAAATTTAACCTTTAATCAAGAGCCTTGGAGCATTCCTGCAGACAATAACATGATTTTGGGTAAAGATCGTATACAATTCAACAATTTTATAATAAGTAATGGCAACCAATCGGTTGAGTTAACAGATAACCTACAAAACATTAACAAAGAGCATGTTGCTTTAGATTTTAAAAACTTTAAACTCGACGACTTTTTAAGTTATTTCAACACAGATAAAACATTAGCATCTGGAATAATTAATGGTGATTTTATTTTAGAAGAGCCCTATAAAGATACTGGGATTTTAGCAGATGTCGAGGTTAGCAATTTTGAAATTTTAAAAGCTAATTTAGGCAAACTGGCAATTACAGGAAGATCGCTTGGCGGTAATAGCTATGCTTTTAACAGCACACTTAAAGGTGGCGATGTAAATTTAGATTTAGTAGGAGATTACACAGCGAATGAGACTGGTGCCAATCTTGATTTAAATTTAGATATTAACGCTTTTAAAATGGTAGTTCTCGAAAAATTCTCTCAAGGCTATTTAAAGGAAACAGATGGTGACTTTTCAGGAAATTTTAAATTAAGTGGTACAACTACAGCACCCAAATACGAAGGTAAATTAAACTTCAATAATGCAGCTTTTAATGTAGCCATGTTTAACGCTGCATTTACATTAGAAAACGAAGCGCTTTCTGTAAATAACGAAGGCTTAAAATTTTCAAACTTTACTATTAAAGATAAAAATAGTAACAGCCTAATTGTCTCTGGTGCAATTGGCACAGAAAAATTATTGAACCCGACTTTCGATTTAGAATTAAAAGCCAAAGATTTTCAGTTTATAAATGCCACAAAAGAAGACAACGATTTCTTATATGGTACTGCAAGTTTTGATGCAAACGGAAAACTAACCGGTGACCTACAAATTCCAATATTAAATGCTAATGCTACAGTTGGTTCGAATACAGATATTACGTATGTAATGCCATCTGCAACAGTTAATGTAGAAAAAAGAGATGGTGTTGTAGTATTTGTTAACAGAGAAAACCCTGATGCTATTTTAACACAATCCGAAGAACAAACGGCAACCATAAAAGGTTTCGATATTAAAACATTTTTAAAGGTTGGAGACAAAGCAACAGTTACTATTATTATAGACGAAGATACTGGCGATTACTTTAAAGTCTCTGGTCATGGAGATTTCGATTTTACTATGAAACCAAATGGCCGCATGAATCTGGTAGGCACATATAACGTAGATGCTGGCTTATATGAAATGAACCTCTACAACATTGTAAATAGAAAATTCGAATTAGCACCTGGCAGCAAAGTGAGTTGGTCTGGCGATCCTTTTGATGCAAAATTAGATGTTCGTGCTATTTACGATTTAAAGGCATCGGCTTCTCCATTAATGGCTCCCCAACTGTCTGGCGCAGATCCTTCTGTACGCAGTAAATACCGTCAAGTTTTACCCTTTTATGTGTATTTAAACATCAATGGTGAATTACTCGCTCCTAAAATTTCCTTTAAATTAGATATGCCGGAAGATGAGCAAGGCGCTATTGGCGGACAAGTTTATGGTCGTGTACAGCAAGTTAACCAACAAGAAGGCGAATTAAACCGTCAGGTTTTTTCACTTTTAGTCTTAAACCGTTTTTATCCAGAACCAGGAAGCGATGGTAGTACAGGTGGTTTTGCAACCGTTGCCAGAGATAATTTAAACGATGCAGTATCAGACCAATTAAATGTGTTTTCAAATAAATTATTAGGCGATTCTGGTTTTGAGCTTGATTTTGGCTTAGACAGTTATACAGATTATCAAGGCAACGCTCCACAAGACAGAACACAACTAAATGTAGCTGCACAAAAACGTCTGTTTGATGACAGACTAATTGTAAGAGTAGGTAGCGAAGTAGACCTGCAAGGTAGTAGCTCTACAGGTGAAGCCACACCATTAATTGGTAACGTAAGTTTAGAATATCTACTAACTAAAAACGGTCGTTATAAATTAAAAGGATTTAGAAGAAACGAATTTGAAAATGTTATCGATGGCCAAACCATTGTTAGTGGTATCGGATTAATTTTTACACAGGAGTTTAATAAGTTTAGTGAACTTTGGGATGCCATAATTTACAATGAAACTAAAGAAGAAAAATTAGAAAGAGACCGATTAAAAAAGGAACAAAAATTAAAGGATAAAGAGAAAATTGATCCTGAAAACGAAGAAATAAAAGAAAATTAGTGATAAAGCTATTAGCACATAAAACATTTTTGAATTTTAAAATATTAAAAAGCGCTCTCACTATATTGAGCGTTGCACTGTTAATTCAATCTTGTGCAGTAAAAAAATTCATTCCTGAAAACGAATTATTATACACAGGTGGCGAAGTGGAAATTAAAGCAGATAGCTTGGTTAAAAATCCTCAAGATTTAAAACCAATTTTAGAAGCTGCGCTCACTCCAGAGCCAAATTCAAAATTTTTAGGCATGCGTCCCGGCTTGCATTATTATTATAAAATACAGCAAAAAAACCCAGGTTTTATTAACCGTTGGCTTTACAAACAATTTGGCGAAGAACCTGTTTACCAAAGCGATGTTGAAGCCTATGAGGTTGAAGATGTGCTGGTAAATAAACTTGAAAACAATGGCTTTTTCTATAGTCGTGCAACTTCAAATTTTATTGAAAACCAGGACGCAAAAGTAGCATCTGTAGTTTACACTGTTACAGTACCTACACCTTACAGAATTGAAACCTACCAAGTAGACTCGCTACCTTCTCCTATTTACGAAGAACTTAAAAATAGTGTGGTCAATTCTAATTTTAAAAAAGACATTCGGTTCGATTTGCAAAGCATGAAATTAGAGCGCGAACGCTTAGATGCCATACTAAAGCAAAAAGGATATTATAATTTTAATCCAGATTTTTTAATTTTTGAAGCAGATAGTAATCAGTATGACAATAAGCGTATTGATTTATTTTTAAAACTAAAAAAAGATGTCCCTGAAAAGGCTATTATTCCATATCGATTAGGTAAAGTAAACATCTATCCAGATTACGAATTACCAAAAGATTCTAAAGTTTTTGACAGTGAACGTTATAATGAAAAAACATATATTCAAGACCCAAAATTTTTTCGTCCAGATCGCTTAGATCCATTTATTACATTAACCGAAGGACAGTTGTATAACCCAATTACTTCAAAAAATACAGCACGACGTTTATCGACAATTGGTGCGTACAAATTTGTGAATATCCAGTATAAAGAAACCGATTCTATTGCTGAAAATGGCTTTGGTGTTTTAGATACAGATATTTATTTATCGCCATTAAATAAACGTGCCATTCGTGCAGAAATTCAAGCCGTTACTAAATCTAATAATTTTGCAGGTCCAGCTTTGGTTTTAACGTATAGTAACCGTAATTTGTTTAAAGGTGGAGAAACATTAAACATAAGCACCAAAGCAGCTTACGAAACACAAATAGCCAGTGGAAACCAAGCTGGATTAAGTAGTTTAGAACTTGGTTTTGAAACCGAACTTATCTTTCCACGAGTTTTGTTTCCTATAAAAATTAGTGATAATTATTTCGAATATGCCATTCCTAAAACTAAAATGTCTTTAGGTTTCGATTATTTAAACCGAAGTCAGCTATACACCTTACTATCTGCTAACACTCGATTTGGCTATGTTTGGGATGCCAACCGTTACGTAACGCATACCGTAAACCCTATCTCGACAAATTATACAAGATTATCTAATACAACTGAAGAATTTCAAGCAATATTAGACGATAACCCGTTTTTACAACGCAGTTTCGATCAAGAATTTATTTCTGGTCTAACTTACTCTTTTACCTATAATGGTTTAGTAGATGCTAATAGAACACATCAGTTTTATGCCAATTTTAATTTTGATGTTGCTGGTAACACTATTAGTCTTTTGGGCAAAGAACAAGAAGCCGGACAACCAAAACAAATTTTTGGATTAGAGTATGCGCAATATGCCAAAGCAGACATAGATTTACATTACCATTTTAATTTTGGAAAAGAACAAAAAATAGCTACGCGATTGTTTGCAGGTTATGGGCTTGCATATGGCAATTCTGATGTTTTACCGTTTACAAAGCAATATTATTCTGGCGGACCATATAGTGTGCGTGCCTTTAGAATTCGCTCACTTGGACCAGGAACATATAACGAGTTAGGTACAGATGAAGGCACCTTTTTCGACCAAACAGGAAACATTCGTTTAGAGGCAAATATAGAATACCGTTTTCCAATTTTTGGCTATTTTAAAGGTGCTGTATTTACCGATGCTGGAAATATTTGGAATTCTATTGAAAACCCATCATTACCTGGCGGTAAATTTTCAGGAAATTTTATAAGCGAATTAGGAATGGGAGCTGGTTTTGGGATGCGCGTAGATGTTCAAGGTTTTGTTATCCGTTTAGATTTAGCAGCACCTTTTCATGATCCTGCCCTTCCGCAAGGTGAACGTTTTGATTTTAGAATAGACGAGCCCATTTTAAATTTTGCTATTGGCTACCCTTTTTAAAAAGAATAGTAAAAAATAAATATAATATGTGCGTGATTACACGTTTCAATACCTTAATCAATAATTTTTATGATATATTTAATATAATATTGATTTGATTTATTTATTTTACAAAAAATATTAAAAAAAATTAGAATTTTATGGAAACTCTACTGATTGAAGCTCAAGAATTTGAAGATATGAAAATGAGCAATATGTCTACTAGTGATCGCGTTGAAGCTTCTAGAAAGGCAAAATCTATAATTTTAGGTATAAACGAAATTTATAAAAAAACCAAGGATAGCAACCTCATGGATGTTATGAAAAGAGTAACAGAAAAGAAACAAAAAATCGAAAAACGCCTTAAAGGAAGACCTACTTCTTAAAAAAAATAATGGACAATCTTCTCAATGGATTTAACTTTAAAATTAAAGTTAAATCCATTTTTATTTGTTAGTTGTAAATAATAAATACGACTGTAGCATTTTGTATATTAACGCAAATTAAATTATGATGAGTAAAACATATTACGATCCAGCAGACCTTAGAAAATTTGGAAAAATTAGCGAGTGGAATCAAGAATTAGGTGACAAGTTTTTCGATTACTACGGTAAGGTTTTCGAAGAAGGAGCACTTACGGCCCGAGAAAAGTCTTTAATTGCTTTAGCCGTAGCCCACACAGAGCAATGCCCATATTGTATAGATGCCTACACTAAAGATGGCTTACAACGCGGTATTACAAAAGAAGAGATGATGGAAGCCTTACACGTGGGAGCTGCTATTAAAAGTGGCGCTACGTTAGTGCATGGTGTACAAATGATGAATAAGGTAAATAAATTAGAAATGTAAGCATACAACCAATTTCTTTTTTATGAAAATTTTGAAAACTAAACATGCATATTTTACGTAAGCATTACAGTAAAACTTAACAATGGGTAAACTAAAAACACAATCACTTCACAAGCGCGATAGCGACTTAGCAAATAGTAACAGGCAATTAGAAATACTATCTAACGGTATTTTTGCAGATGGCGAGTTACCAACATTTAAATCGAAAATTAATGAAACCAATCAGTTTCCTTTAAAAGCTAAAAAACTCGAAATATTGCAGGTTAATGTGGGTTATATGTGTAATCAAGTGTGCGAACATTGCCATGTTGATGCTGGTCCAGACAGGAAGGAAATAATGACACGAGAGACCATGCAACAAATTTTGGATGTTATTAAAACTACAGGAGCTCATACCTTGGATTTAACTGGTGGCGCACCAGAAATGAATCCAAATTTTAGATGGTTTGTAGAAGAAGCTTCAAAAGTTGGCGTGAAAGACTTTATTGTACGTTCTAATTTAACCATCATTCGTGCAAACAAAAAATATTACGATTTACCCGATTTTTTTAAAAAACATAACATTCATGTAGTTTCTTCCATGCCACATTGGACAAGAGGCAAAACAGATAAACAACGTGGAGAAGGCGTTTTTGATATGTCTATTAAAGCGTTACAAGAATTGAATGAGCGTGGCTATGGCATGCCAGACAGCAATTTAAAACTGGACTTGGTTTACAACCCTAATGGCGCCTATTTACCTGGTGATCAGGCAACCATGGAAAAGGATTTTAAAAAGGCATTGAAAGAAGATTTTAATATTCATTTTCATAATTTATTTGCCATTACCAATTTACCAATTGCACGCTTTTTAGATTATTTAATTGCTTCAGAAAATTATGAGGACTATATGTATGCTTTAGTAGACGCCTACAACCCTGCTGCTGTAGAAAACGTTATGTGTACCAACACCCTGTCTGTAAGTTGGGATGGTTATTTGTTTGATTGCGATTTTAACCAAATGTTAGAATTGCCAGTTAATAGCAAATCTAAACATATTAGCGACTATAAAGAAGACTTGTTAGAAGGTAGAAATATTGTAATATCGCAACATTGCTACGGTTGCACTGCAGGAGCAGGAAGCAGCTGTCAAGGTGTGGTAACAGCTTAATAATAAGAGTTTAAAAATGAAACATATTGTCATCATCATAATTGCTTTTTTTTCTGTAAGCGCATTGGCGCAGAAAACAGTGGGCGATTTACTCCAGCAGTATAACAAACATACTGTGCCTTATATTTCGGTACAAGAGTTAGCAATGCCAAAAACAAAAGCAGTGATTTTTGATACACGTGAGATAGAAGAATATAAAATTAGCCATATAAAGGATGCGGTTTATGTTGGCTATAACGAGTTTGACATTGATTTAATTGAAACACAATACCCAAATAAAGAAGAGGAAATAGTGGTGTATTGCTCTATTGGCATTCGTTCTGAAGCTATCGGAGAAAAGCTAAAAAAGGCAGGATATACTAATATTTTTAATTTGTATGGTGGTATTTTTGAATGGAAGAATAAGAATTTCAGTATAATAAATTCAGACTCAAAAGAAACAGATAAAGTTCATACATTTAATAAAACCTGGAGTAAATGGCTTGAAAAAGGTGAGAAAGTTTATACGGTGGATGAGATTATGCAATAAATTTTAATTTCAATATCTCAAAATTTAATCTTACTCAAACAAACAATATAAATTGAAGTCAAAAAACCTTATCATAACTTTTACTCGCAATCCCGAATTAGGTAAATGCAAAACACGTTTAGCAAAAACAGTTGGTGATGAAGCAGCGTTACGTGTTTATAAGTATTTGTTACAACATACAGAGCAAGTAATAAAACAAGTAGATGCAGATAAAGCGGTGTATTATTCAGTAAAGATTAGAGAAAATGATATTTGGGATGCGTCCGTTTTTCAAAAATACCAGCAAGTTGGAAAAGATTTAGGAGAACGCATGCACAAGGCCTTCGAAAATGGATTTAATGCAGGATATAAAAAAATAATTATTGTTGGTAGCGATTTGTTTCATTTAGAGACAAAGCATATAAAACAGGCGTTTAACGCTTTAGATGAAGATGATATTGTTATTGGTCCAGCCCAAGATGGCGGTTATTATTTGTTAGGTATGACGACCATGCATGCCGCTGTATTTAAAAATAAAAACTGGGGAACAGATACTGTTTTGTTCGATACCGTACAAGATTTAAAAAAAGAGCAAATACATTTGCTTGAAACACTAAACGATATTGATTTGTATGAAGATTTAGAGTACATTGAGCCATTGCAAAAAATTATAAAAAACAATGATTAAGTTTATAA
Source organism: Lacinutrix chionoecetis (assembly GCF_053604665.1). Taxonomy (NCBI): domain Bacteria; kingdom Pseudomonadati; phylum Bacteroidota; class Flavobacteriia; order Flavobacteriales; family Flavobacteriaceae; genus Lacinutrix; species Lacinutrix chionoecetis. Next base: position 264,622 of record NZ_JBSHNQ010000086.1, on the reverse strand, counting down.
ATAAAACAGCAGAATACCTGCAGGGTAAAGGCTTTAAAAACCCAGAAATTGGTATTATTCTTGGAACCGGATTGGGACAGCTTATTAATGAAATTGAAATAATTGAAGAAGTAAGTTATAATCATATTCCGCATTTTCCAACAGCAACTGTAGAGTTTCATAAAGGCAAATTAATATACGGTACACTAGAAGGTAAAACAGTAATTGTTATGCAAGGCCGTTTTCATTTATATGAAGGCTACACATTGCAAGATGTCACCTATCCTGTGCGTGTAATGGAAAAATTAGGCATAAAAACGTTACTGGTTTCAAACGCATCGGGAGCTATTAATTTAAACTTTAAAAAAGGAGAATTAATGCTTATTGACGATCATATTAATTTACAAGGCAGTTCGCCATTAGCTATTAAAGGTGTTGAAAAATTAGGTGAACGCTTTACAGATATGAGTGCGCCATACGATCCAGAAATCAATGCCAAGTTTGAAACTATTGCCAAATCTAATAATATAACGTTACACAAAGGCGTTTATGCCAGTGTTGTTGGCCCGCAGTTAGAAACAAGAGCAGAATACCGCATGCTAAAAATTATTGGCGCCGATGCCGTTGGCATGAGTACGGTTCCAGAAATTATAGTTGCTAACCATTTAGGTTTAAAAGTGGCTGCCGTGTCAGTTTTAACAGATGAATGCGACCCAGATAACTTAAAACCTGTAAACATTGCCGAAATTATTGCCATGGCAGCAAAGGCAGAACCAAATATGATTACCCTTTTTAAAGCATTAATAAAAACAATTTAACAAGTTGGTAGTTTTCAGTCTCACTGATACTGTAAACTGCGACTAAAAACTGAAAATTAAAAAAATGAGCTACTTAAACGCAACAAACGATTTATATAAAGAAGCAGCATTAACACCAGATGTTGGTTTATGTTGTACTACAAACCCAATTTGGGAATTACCAGGTTTAAAAATTCCACGTATAATGCAGGAAATGAACTATGGTTGCGGCAGTACAGTAAATGCTCGCGATTTAACTAATAACCCAAAGATGCTTTACGTTGGCGTTGGTGGTGGTATGGAGCTGCTTCAGTTTTCTTATTTTAATCGCCAAAAAGGTGGTGTTATTGGTGTAGACGTTGTAGATGAAATGCTTGAAGCCTCACGAAAAAACTTTTTAGAAGCCGAAACGCAAAACGATTGGTTTAAAAGCGAATTCGTCGATTTAAAAAAAGGCGATGCATTAAACTTACCCGTTGAAGATAATTCTATAGACGTTGCAGCACAAAATTGCTTATTTAATATTTTTAAAGCTGAAGATCTAAAGAAAGCCATTGAAGAAATGTACCGTGTTTTAAAACCACATGGAAGATTAGTAATGAGCGATCCTACTTGCGAGCAGGAAATGAATGACACTTTAAGAAATGATGATAGACTTCGCGCATTATGTTTAAGCGGCAGTTTACCAATTGCCGAATATGTAAAAGCATTAACAGACGCTGGTTTTGGTACTATTGAAATTCGTGCCAGAAAACCTTATAGAATTTTAGATCCTAAAAATTATCCAACCGATGAGTTAATTTACATCGAATCTATAGAAGTTGCAGCTATTAAAGATCCTATGCCAGAAGATGGACCTTGTATTTTTACTGGAAAAGCGGCTATTTATTATGGAGACGAAGATTTCTTCGATGATAATAAAGGCCATATTTTATTAAAAAATCAGCCAATCGCTATTTGCGATAAAACGGCTGGTGATTTAGCTAAAATGGGAAGAGACGATATTTTTATTAGCGAATCTACATACCATTACGATGGTGGCGGCTGTTGCTAATATGATACTTACATAACTAATAATTAAATGAAAAACATAATATTACACTGTGTTTTAGCATTGTGTATATTCTCTTGCTCACAGCCAAAAACAAACTCAGTAAGAGTTGCTGGCTCGACTACTGTTTTACCGGTTGTTTCGGTTGCTGCAGAAAGCTATATGGCAGTACACCCAAACAGTAAGATTATTGTAAACGCTGGTGGATCTGGTGTTGGTGTTAATCAAGTTGGAAGTCAGCAAATTGAAATTGGGATGCTATCGAGAGATATCACGCAAAAAGAAATTGATCAATATCCTCAAACATCCTTTAAAGTTCACGTTATAGGTAAAGATGCTGTAGTGCCTGTTGTCTCTTCAGAAATATATAACGCTGGTATTACGTCATTAACTTTAGAACAGATTGCTAAAATTTATAAAGGTGAAATTTCAAACTGGAAAACACTTAACGGTCCAGATAAAGAAATTTTGGTGATAGATAAAGAAGCTTCAAGAGGAACTCGCCATGTATTTATGGAAATTGTTTTAGGCGATAAAGAAGCTGTTGCTGCTGGTGCAGATTTGGTTTTAGGAGCGAATAATGAAGAACAAACAGCTTTAGTACAAAGTGATGCTGCTTTAGGAATTTTATCAAACGCATGGCTAAATGACGATGTTAAAGGTATCGCTATCATTTTGCCAAATGGTGAAATTATAGAACCTACTTTAGAGAATATCATTAATAATAAATTTCCTATCACACGCGATTTGGTATTAATTACTAATGGCGAACCAACAGGAGAAACTAAAGCGTTTATAGAGTTTATAAAAGGTCCTGAAGGACAAAAAATTGTAATTAAAAACGGATATGTCGGTATTTCAAAATAATATTGGAAAAGGATATGTTATGGCCAGTACACTTATAAGTATTGCTATAACAATTCTTATCTTTATTGTTTTGTTTAGCAATAGCTACGATGCCTTTAGCCAGATAGGTTGGAATTTGTTTACATTAACCTGGAATCCTGCAAAAAATCAATTTGGTGTTTTATCAATGGTTTATGGCACATTTTCAGTAACTGCAATCGCTCTTTGTATTGCCATACCTTTAGGGATTGCAACGGCGATTTTTACTTCGGAAATTTTAGCAGATAAATACAGACTGTATATAAAATCTGCTATAGAGTTATTAGCCGGAATTCCATCTATTATCTACGGACTTATTGGCGTAAGTATTGTTAGTACTTGGGTGGCTTCGGTTTTCGAATTATCTTCAGGAAGAACCTTATTGACTGCGGGAATATTATTAGCCATCATGATTTTACCTACTATTATCACACTCACAGATGATGCATTACATAACATTCCTAAAAAATATAAAGAAACCTCTAAAGGTTTAGGCTTGTATCCTTATCAGATTATTCAAAAAACACTGCTTCCCATTGCAAAAAAAAACATTGCTGGTGGTGTATTATTAGCACTTGGAAGAGCTTTAGGTGAAACCATGGCTGTTATGCTTTTAGTGGGTAGTATTGATAAAATACCTCAACCATTTTTCAATCTATTATCGCCAGGTCAAACTATAACCTCGAAATTAGGAAGAGAAGTTGGCGAAAGCGCTTTTGGGTCGTTACATTTTAGCGCCTTAAATGCCATAGGATTCTTGCTCCTGCTTATTGTTATAACATTAACCATTTGCACGCAGTTTTATTTTAAATCCGAAACGCGTTCGCTATGACAAAAGCTTTAAAAAATAGCGTTTTTAAGTGTACAATTTGGGCAGCAGGTTTAGTCTCAATCACTATACTCTTGTTTTTAATTACTACATTAATATGGAAAGGCTTTAGCGCAATTTCTTTTGATTTCCTTTTTTCTGAATCTAAGAATTTTGGTTCAGAAGGCGGGATTGTTTATCAAATTATTGGTAGTTTACTATTAACGCTATGTGCGGCTGCAATTAGCTTTCCGCTAGCACTGGGTGTTGCGATATACAAAAGTGAATACATTAAAAATAAAAACATTCAAACCTTTACAGATACCATCATTTTTAGTTTAAATGGTATTCCATCTATTATTTTTGGCATTTTCGGACTCATATTTTTTGTAAATGTTTTGCAAACTGGAGTGTCTTGGTTTGTTGGCGGTATTATTTTGGCAATCATGATTTTACCAACAATAATTTTATCTTCTTACCAGTCTATTAAAAGCATACCTATAACCTACAGAGAAAATGCCTCTGCTTTAGGATTAACCAAATGGAAAGTGGTTAGAACCGTAATTTTTCCAAGAGCTATAAATGGTGCTTTTACTGGTCTTTTATTAGGGTTAGCGCGTGCAATTGGTGAAACTGCTCCAATTATGTTTATTGCCACTGCTTTTTCAGGTGTATCTTTTCCGCAAAGTCTTATGGAACCTGTTAGTAGTTTGCCAACACATATTCTTGCTTTGGCACAGCAAGCCACCAATCCACAAGCCTTACAAAATGCTTGGGGAAGTAGCTTAGTATTAGTTACTTTAGTCTTTGTATTTAGCATTAGTGCTTTGGTACGAAGAATTCAATATTCAAAAATTAACTATTAATGAAATCGAACGCAGCATATAAATTAGAGGTACCTGTTTTAGAAAAGGAAGCAATTGCTTTACAAATTTCTGACTTAAACGTGTCCTTTGGTGCTAATCAAGTACTTAAAGACATCTCTATGGCTTTCCATAAAAATAAGGTTAATTGCATTATTGGACCTTCCGGTGGTGGAAAATCTACCTTACTTAGAAGCTTAAATAGAATGAATGATGACGCAGAAAAAATGTCAATTTCAGGTGCTGTAAATTTCAATAATTCCAATATTTTAAATGGCGTAAAAAATCTTACGCAACTGCGTAAAGATATTGGTATGGTCTTTCAAAGTCCATGTGTATTCCCAAAATCTATAGCAGAAAATGTACTGTTTGGAATTCAGCAACACAAAAAAATAAATAAACAGGAAAAACGTTCTATTGTAGAAAACAATTTAAAGGAAGTTGCCCTTTGGAAAGAAGTAGAACACAGGTTAAAAGACTCTGGACACTCACTGTCAATTGGCCAGCAACAGCGCCTGTGTATTGCCCGAGCACTTGCTATAGAACCAGAAATAATATTAATGGATGAACCTACTTCATCTTTAGACCCTGTTAGCACACGTTCTATTGAAAATTTAATGGAGCGCTTAAAAGAAAATTATACTGTTGTTTTAGTAACACACAACATTGCTCAGGCTAAACGCATTGCAGATCACGTGTTTTTTATATGTGATGGTAAATTAATAGAATCGGGTTCTAAAGCAGATTTTTTTAATAACCCTAAAAAACCACAAACCAAAAGTTATTTACAAGATGAAACCTGCATTTGCAAATAAGCAGCAATTATTTTAAATTAAAGATAATATTGAAATTTATAAATGGATAAATACATAGACATTATAAAAAACGCCTATTCTGGTTATTGGAGTTATCTTAAAAATGAGATTATTACCATTAATCATTGGGATAATTTTTTCTATGGTTTAATTGCCATTTCGGTAATTGTATGGATTTTAGAAATCATTTTCCCATGGCGAAAAGACCAGTCTATTTTTAGAAAAGACTTTTGGTTAGATACGTTTTACATGTTTTTTAATTTCTTTTTATTAAACCTTATCGTGCTTATTGCATTAACTGATACTGCAGCTGCTTTTTTTGATGATATTTTGGGTTTCGTTGGTTTGTCTATTTCTAACTTTCAATTGTTTGATGTGGACGAATTGCCATTGTGGTCAGGATTATTAATTTTCTTTATTGTTAGCGATTTTACACAATGGAATACGCATAGATTACTGCATCGCATTCCTTTTCTATGGAACTTTCATAAAGTGCATCATAGCGTAAAAGAAATGGGTTTTGCAGCACATTTACGTTACCACTGGATGGAACCTGTGGTTTACAAATCGCTACTTTATATTCCTATTGCAATAATTGGTGGTTTCGATGCACAACACGTTGCAATTGTTCACTTTTTTGCCATAACGATTGGGCACTTAAATCATGCTAATTTAGGTTGGGATTACGGTGTTTTAAAGTATATTTTTAATAACCCGAAAATGCACATTTGGCATCATGCAAAAGCATTGCCAAAGCACCAGAAATATGGTGTTAATTACGGTTTAACATTAAGTATTTGGGATTATATTTTTAAAACGAATTATGTTCCACATAGCGGAAGAGATATTGAATTGGGTTTTGAAGGTGATGAAAAATTTCCTAAAGATTTTATTAGTCAAGAATTATATCCGTTAAAAAAATAGCTTTTAAGCACAAAATTGTATTAAAACCGTGCATTGTCGCTTAATTTTAGCTAAACATTAAGTATTTAAAATTTCAAAACACTATTGAATCTCTTATATTGAGAGTAAATAAATAATCATTTCTTAAAACTAAACTTATGAAAAAGATAATAGCCATTTTAGTATTCGCACTAACCATAAACAGTTGTTTTTCAGCTAAAGGTCTACCTGTAAAAACAGTTGATGAATCGCAAGAAGCATCAAATGAAAACACTACTACAGAAACTAAGACCATGTCGCCAATGGCAACTATTGATCATTCATCCTTTAATACTTTATTAAAAAAGCACGTCGCTAAAAATGGAGATGTAGATTATAAAGGTTTTAAAAATGATGCCGAAAAACTAAACAGTTACATCGCCTATTTAGAGCAGCAAACACCAAGCGAAAATTGGAGCGTAGAAACACAATTGGCTTATTTTATAAATGTCTATAACGCAAATACTGTAAAATTAATTATAGACAATTATCCTACTAAAAGCATTAAGGATATTGATAAGCCGTGGTTAAAAAACAGATTTACAATTGGTGGCAAAGAATTTTCTCTTGCTGGTTTAGAAAACGGCATTTTACGTAAAATGAATGAACCGAGAATTCACTTTGCTATTAATTGCGCATCGGCTTCTTGCCCAAAATTATTAGACGTTGCTTACACCGAAAAAAACGTCATGGAATTAATGGAACGTGCTACTAAAGAATTCATTAACAATTCAGCTAAAAATGAATTATCTACTAACAAAGCAAAAATTTCAGAAATTTTTAAATGGTATAAAAGCGACTTTACAGAAAACGGAACTGTTTTAGACTACATTAATAAATACAGTGATACTAAAGTAAATCCAAATACTGAAATCCAATATATTGATTACGATTGGAGTTTGAATGAACAAAAATAAAATAGTTTTTTTTTTTGATCCAGCTCCATGATTAGCATAATTATACCAATTTTAAATGAAGCCGAAAACATTGAAAATTTACTTTTTCATTTAATTGATAATGCTTCATTACAAAACATACAAGAAATTATTGTGGTCGATGGTGGCAGTACCGATGGCTCTCAAGAGATTGTAGAAAAACTGGATTTAAAAGTTAAACTCATACATTCTGAAAAAGGAAGAGCCAAGCAAATGAATACTGGCGCTAAAGCTGCAAGCGGTGACATTTTGTATTTTCTGCATGCCGATTCTTTTCCTCCAACACATTATGACAAATACATTATTGAAGAAGTTAAGCAAAACAATCAAGCAGGTTGTTTTCGTTTAACTTTCGATAATAACCATTGGTGGTTGCGCTTGGCAAGTTGGCTAACACAATTTAAGTGGCGCGCTTGTCGTGGTGGAGACCAAAGTCAGTTTATCACCAAAGCCTTATTTGATGATATTGGAGGTTTTGATGAAAGCTACATCATTTACGAAGACAACATTTTAATTAACGAGCTGTATAAACGTAAAGAGTTTGTTGTGATTAATAAAAAAATAAAAACGTCGGACAGACTCTATAAACGTCATGGCATTTGGAAACTACAGTATCATTTTTGGACCATTTATGTAAAAAAATGGTTTGGCGCCAGTCCAGAAAATTTATTGGCTTATTACAAAAAGCATATAGCCTAAATGTTAATTTTGCTCGCTAAAATGAGTTCTAATTATGTCCTCTACTGGCTTGTTTTGCGGTGTAAACTGAGTATCGTTTTCTCCTCCAACTTCATCATGTGCATGAAACCATTTCCAAATAAAACCACCAGCAAACCAGTCTTCTTTCCAAAAAGTATTGAACAATGCTTGAGTTGCATTGTTTTGGGCTTCTAAATTTACAATCGTCATACTTCTGTCTGATTTCCAAGGTTCTTTTCCCGTATAATCAACGCTTCTATAACCATATTCTGTAAATAATATTGGTTTTTTATACTTATCTGAAATTTCTTTAATCACAACTTTGTGAGTTTTCCAACCTGCAATACACTCTTCTATTGTTGGCGTTTTACTTTCACTAATTGGAAAATAAGCATCTACACCAATATAATCTAACTGGCTCCAAAATGGTGTACGTTTAAATTCATCCCAATTTGCAGCGTAAGTTAGCTTGCCTTTGTATTTCTTTTTTATTTTAATAATTAACGTATTCCAATATTCTGGTCTGTTAATAATAAACCCTTCTAATTCTGTACCAATGCATAATATTTCAGCATTAATTTCTTCAGCTAAATCAGCAAATTTTAAAATAAATTTAGAGTATGTATTTTCAAGTTGTTTCCAGTCGGCTTCATTATTCATTTTAATGTAACCCGTAAATTCACCATTGCGCACCCAAATTTGCGGTTTTATCATGATTTTAATCCCTTTAGCCTGTAAACTCTGGGCATATTGTTTTGCTCCTGCCTTAGTTTCTCCATACCATTGCCTCTCGGTATCATGAATTATTTCTGGATGTTCTAGACTCTTAGTAAAACCAAAAGGCATGATCGCGGCATAATTTGCCTGTAATTTTACTACAGGATTAATATGTTCGTCTGTAACCGGAATTCCCGCAGCAACAAAACTAACGCCATTAATTTTATTATAGCTTACAGATTGCGATGCACAGGCTTGCAAGAGTATTATTGAATACAGTGAAAGAAATAATTTTCTCATAAATACTAATTAAAATTTTAAGATACTTATTTTATAAAACATAGTCGGCTCTATTGCTATATTTTGGATTTTTTTAGTTTCAAAAAAATTAAAAATGTCTTTTATAGAAAGTATGTTGATTTAATTACGACCTAAAAAGAAGTTTTTTCTAACTTAGAAACTACAACATTCTTAATGTTTAATTATAATCAATTAAATTACAGCTCATGAAATATTTAAAACTTACTTTATTACTGTTCTTAATTTCAGGAACCGTATCTTCCTGCATAAACGATAAGGGATTACCAGCTAAAGAAAAAGAAACAGAATTATCAACCAATGTTCAAGAAAACATTGTCGATCACTCAAAATGGGACGCACTGCTTAAGAAGTATGTAGATAATAAAGGATATGTTAATTACGTAGGTTTTCAAAAAGATAGTACGAAACTAAAAGAGTATTTAAATTTATTAGCAAACAATCCGCCAAAAGAATCATGGCCAATAGAAGAGCAACTGGCATATTATATTAATATATATAATGCAGGAACCGTGCTTTTAATTACACGCCATAATATGCCAGGAAGCATTAGAGATATCTCTGTTGATGGAAAAGGACCTTGGCAAATAGAATTTATTAAAATAGGTAAAGAAACCGTTTCGCTTACCACTGTAGAAAAAGGAATTTTACAACCTATGAAAGAACCACGCATTCACTTTGCCATTAATTGCGCTAGCGAATCTTGTCCTAAATTGCTTCGGGAAGCATATACCGCGAAAAATGTTGAAAAATTAATGGAACGTGCTACCAAAGAGTTTTTAAACGGACCTAAAAATAAAATCACAGCCGATAAGCCTATGATAAGTTCCATTTTTGAATTTTATCCAGCCGATTTTAAAGTCAACGACTTAACAATTCGAGAATATATTAACCAATATTCTGAAGTCAAAATCAATGAAGATGCTGAAATTCAATATATTGAATACGACTGGAGTTTAAACAATCAAAAAAATATACCGTAAAAAACATATTAAACACCTAACTTTCAACAATGGAACATGTAGTAATAATAGGAAATGGCATTGCAGGTGTTACGGCTGCAAGACATATTAGAAAACTTTCAGATAAAAAAATCACCATTATCTCGGCAGAAAGCGATCATTTTTGGAGCCGAACGGCGCTTATGTACATTTACATGGGTCACATGAAATTCGAGCACACTAAACCTTACGAAGATTGGTTTTGGAAAAAGAATAGAATCGACCTAAAAAAGGGTTATGTAAAGACCATAAATACCAAAACCAAAATACTTCATTTTGCTGAAGGTGAAACGCTTAACTACGATAAACTTGTTATTGCAACAGGAAGTAAACCTAACAAATTTGGATGGCCAGGACAGGATTTAGATGGTGTTCAAGGCCTTTATAGTAAACAGGATTTAGAAACTTTAGAGCTTAATGCACCAAATAATAAAGTTTGCAATCGTGCCGTAATAGTTGGTGGCGGATTAATAGGTATTGAATTAGCCGAAATGCTTGTAAGCCGAAACATTCCTGTAACTTTTTTGGTAAGAGAAGACAGTTTCTGGAACGGTGTTTTACCAAAAGGCGAAAGCGAAATGATTAATAGACACATAAAAAGTCACCACATAGATTTGCGCTTATCTACCAACTTAAAAGAAATAAAAGCCGATGAAAACGGACGTGCAAAATCAATAATCATCGAAGAAACTGGCGAAGAAATAAACTGTAACGTTGTTGGCCTAACCGCTGGAGTTTCTCCAAACATCGACTTTATAAAAGATTCTGAAACCAGTGCTGAGCCAGATTTAAGTATTGAAACAGACAAAGGTGTTTTGGTTAATAATTACTTAGAAACTAATATTCAAGACGTTTATGCTATTGGTGATTGCGCACAACAACGCGAGGCTATTGGACAACGCAGACCTATTGAAGCGGTTTGGTACACGGGCAGGATGATGGGCGAAGTTTTAGCGCAAACCATTTGCGGTAATAAAATGGCTTATAATCCTGGGCATTGGTTTAATTCGGCTAAATTTTTAGATATCGAATATCAAACGTATGGTTGGGTATTTAGCGAAAAAAACAAAAAAGATAGCGAAGCACATTTTCATTGGAAACATGAAGATGACACTAAATGCATAACTGTAGCTTACAATAAAAACACGAATCAGTTTTTAGGTATTAATAATTTTGGTATTCGAATGAAGCATGAAGTTTTCGACCGTTGGCTAACCGAGAAACGCGAGTTAGATTATGTAATAAATAATCTGTCTCAAGCTAATTTCGATCCAGAACTTTATAACCATTACGAAAAAGAAATTCTTAACGCTTACAATAAGCAATACCAAACTGCCTAACTATAACCATTATGAGTGATAAACTTAATCAAAATATGTCTTTAGCCAATGCAAAAGACCTTTCGCCAAAACAAAAAATCGCATCTGGAATAGGACTATCTGGTCTTTTTATTCTCGTATTTGCTTTTTTAAATATAGGCTTTAGTAATAAAGCGCTCTGGTTAACATTAGCTCTTGGGCTAATAATAGCTGGAACAGTTTGGTTTACAAATCTGGCCTATTTAGATACAAGCAAAGGCATAAAAAACGATGGTGTTTGGTTTAAATCCATTTCTTCAAGAGGATTAATAGGATGGCTAACAGGTTTAACATTAACAGGCTTTTACATTGTCCTTTATTTTAAAGCATCTTGGCTGGGACTTGGTACAGATGGAGCGCCAAACACAGGATTAGTTGCACTTTTCGATCCTTTGAGCATGATCTTAAGTGGCAATCCAGCAAGTCAGTGGTTTGTTTATGGAACACTTTATACCGTCGCCATTTTGGTTTTTGGTTATAAATTTTTAATGAAATATCGCCATAATCGTTATGAGCAAATTAGAACGGGTTCGGTTATGTTTTTTCAATTAGCATTTGCCTTTTTAATTCCAGAATTCATGGCAAGATTAAATTCTGAAAGCTTTAGCTTACCATATTACGACCTTAAAAATATTTGGCCACTAAACTATTATAATTTTGAACAGTATCGTGTAGACGAGTTTATTAGTGCAGGAACCATTGGAACCGCTTTACTCGTATTTGGAGTCGTTTCTATTCTTGTTATCACACCAATTTTAACCTATAAATATGGAAAGCGCTGGTATTGTTCTTGGGTTTGTGGTTGTGGTGGTTTAGCAGAGACCGCTGGAGACTCTTTTAGACAATTAAGCAATAAAAAACAATATGCTTGGAAAATAGAACGATGGGTAGTACACAGTGTTCTTGTATTTGTGGTTTTAATGACGACCGCTGTGGTGTATTCCTATTTAGGTGACGATGCCAGCAAATACTGGCTAACTAAAAATGTGTTTTTATTTGGTGTTGCAGGAATTCTTACATTAGTTTTTACACTTACCATGATTTTTAAACACAAAGAGCTTGGAAAAGATGCTAAATTTGGAGCCATTGGCTATTTCGCCATTATAATGGCATTAATAGGCATGCACGTATTTAGCGGTAATGGAAATATATTTCTTTTTGAAGCCGAAACGCTCCGTAGTACTTATGGATTTTTAATTGGAGCCATATTTTCTGGTGTAATAGGAACTGGTTTTTACCCAATTTTTGGTAACCGCGTGTGGTGCCGTTTTGGATGCCCAATGGCAGCAATTTTAGGATTTCAGCAACGTTTATTTTCTAAATTTAGAATTACTACAAATGGCGGACAATGTATTTCATGCGGTAATTGCTCGACCTATTGCGAAATGGGAATCGATGTGCGTGCCTATGCTCAAAAAGGCGAAAATATAGTACGCTCTAGTTGTGTGGGTTGCGGTATTTGTAGTGCTGTTTGTCCGCGTGGCGTTTTAAAACTCGAAAATGACAGTATGGATGGGAGAATTAATCCAACAGAGATATTATTAGGAAACGATGTAAACTTAATGGATTTGTTAAATAATAAGTAAGTTTACAATGTTCGTAAATATTCCTTTACAAGAGTCACAGATAAAATGAAGAGTATAATTTTCATACTAACTTTTTTAATCAGTTTTAACGCTTCGGCGGAAAAAATTTACACGAAAACTTTCTATGAAAACGGAACGATTAAAGCTGAAGGTTGGATAGAAAACAATTTAAAAACAGACACTTGGACATTTTATTACGAAAACGGAAACATTAAAAAAACAGGCAGTTATAAAAACGATTTAAAAGAAGGTTTTTGGCGGTTTTATTATAAAAATAATGTCCTTGAAGCAGAAGGCCATTTTAGTAACAATTTCCAATCTGGCTATTGGACGTACTTCTACGATAACAATCAGCTTAAAAAAAAAGGACAGTATAAAAACGATAAAAAACATGATTTTTGGCAGGAATTTTATGTTAACGGTCAGCTTAAAAGTGAAGGTTACTACGCTAATGGAGATTATAATGGTTTCTGGAAAACCTATTACTTTTACGGTAAATTAAAAAAAGAGGGTACCTTTGATCATGGAAAGCCTAAAGGCTACTGGAAAAGCTATTTAGAAAACGGCATTTTGCATCAAGAAGGCGCTTACACAAACGGGAAAAAATCTGGATATTGGAAGATTTATTATGGTAATGGTACATTAGCCAAAGCCGGATTTTTTAAATCTGGAGTAGAAACCGATTATTGGAAGTTTTATAGAAATAATGGCACAAAAGAAAAAGAAGGTCATTTTTTAAACGGAAAACAAACAAAATGGTGGTTGTTTTATGATGTTAACGAAAAAATAAATCATAAATGTCAACTTAAAAATAATTTAAAAAACGGTTATTGTTTTATGTACCAAAAAGAAAAATTGGTTTCGGCAGCAAAGTTTTCCGAAGGTAAAAAAATTAAAGCATGGACAGACCTTGCCTCTTTTAAAAAAGAAAATAAATTGAGCGACCTTAAATGAACGAAACCAGTGCTGAGCAAAGTCGAAGTATAAAAGTCATCATTCCTGCTTACAACGAGCAAGCGTCTATTGCAAATGTTATAAACGACATTCCGGAAACTGTTGAAGAAATAATTGTGGTAAACAATAACTCAACAGACGCTACGGCAAAAAATGCAGCTCTCGCTGGTGCCACAGTACTTACCGAAAACAAACGTGGATATGGCTATGCCTGTTTAAAAGGCATGGCATATATAGCTAGCCAAGAAAGCAAACCCGACATCATTGTTTTTTTAGATGGTGATTACAGCGATTATCCCGAAGAATTAAACAAATTAGTGGCACCAATTATAAAAGACAACATCGATTTTGTAATTGGAGCCCGAGTAAAACGACTACGTGAAGGTGGCTCGATGACACCACAACAAGTTTTTGGTAATTGGCTGGCAACTTTTTTGATGTCACTCTTTTTTGGAGCAAAATTCACAGATTTAGGACCTTTTAGAGCCATTAAATACAACAAGCTTATTGCCTTAAACATGGAAGACAAAACCTACGGCTGGACTGTAGAAATGCAGCTTAAAGCCTTAAAACAGAAACTTTCGTATGTAGAAGTACCTGTTAAGTATAAACAAAGAATTGGTGTCTCTAAAGTGTCTGGAACAGTAAAAGGTACTATATTTGCTGGTTTTAAGATATTGGGATGGATTTTTAAATACAGTGTAAAAAAGTGATTTATTTAAACGTATTTATAATAATAATATACTCAGTGGCGTTGCTGCTTATTTTTATGTATGCTTTAGCGCAGTTAAATTTGTTATTTAATTACCTCTCTGCGCAAAAAAAGAAAATAAAGACGCCGTATTTAAATTTTAATAATCCGGAAGATGTTCCTTTTGTCACCATTCAATTACCAGTTTTTAATGAAGAGTATGTTATGCAGCGCTTGCTGGAAAACATAGCGCTTATGGATTATCCAAAAGAGAAATTGGAAATTCAGGTATTAGACGACTCTACAGATAGTACCATAAAAACAACATGTGCTCAAATCGCTGCGCTTCAAACCAAGGGATTAGACATTGTTCATATTTGCCGTACCAATCGCGAAGGTTTTAAAGCTGGTGCTTTAAAAGAAGGCTTAGAAATTGCTAAAGGCGAATTTATTGCCATTTTCGATGCCGATTTCCTACCCAAAAAAGACTGGCTTAAGCAAACCATTCCACATTTTATAGATCGCAATATTGGTGTTGTACAAACACGTTGGGGACACATAAATAGAAATTATTCTACGCTTACAAAAATTCAAGCCTTTGCGCTCGATGCACATTTTACATTAGAGCAAGTGGGCAGAAACTCTAAAGGCCATTTTATAAATTTTAATGGCACAGCTGGCGTTTGGCGTAAGCAATGCATTCTCGATGCTGGCAATTGGGAAGGCGATACACTTACCGAAGATTTAGATTTAAGTTACCGTGCACAACTTAAAAACTGGAAATTCGAGTACCTTGAAGATGTGGTGACACCAGCCGAATTGCCTGTTGTAATTAGTGCGGCACGTTCGCAACAGTTCCGTTGGAATAAAGGTGGTGCAGAAAACTTTAGAAAAATGATGTGGAAGGTGCTTAAAAGCAAAAACATATCTTCTAAAACAAAACTACACGGTGTATTGCATTTACTTAATAGTACCATGTTTTTAAACGTACTTATTGTGGGTGTATTAAGTATCCCAATGCTTTATATAAAAAACGAATACACACACCTAAAACCCTACTTTTATGTAATGAGCTTTTTTGTACTAAGCACCCTTATTTTCTTTGTGTGCTATTGGTTTATGTATAAACGCTCTTATGGTGGCGGACTCAAAAATTTTGTACAATACATAGGTATGTTTTTTACCTTTTTCTCTATCGCCATGGGCTTTAGCCTGCACAATTCTATTGCTGTTTTAGAAGGTCATTTTGGGAAACGCAGTGATTTTGTACGTACACCAAAGTTTAATATAAATAGTTTAAAAGACAGTTGGAAAGGCAACAAATATTTGGCTAAAAATGTGTCTACCAATGTTATTTTCGAAGGTATTTTAATGCTCTATTTTGCCTTTGGTATGTATAGCGCCTTTGTTGTTGGCGATCAAGGTGGCGATTTTGGGTTGTTTCCGTTTCATTTAATGTTGTTTTTAGGCTTTGGATTTGTATTTTTTAAATCCTTAACTTCAAAAGCATAATTTTTTGCTTGCAATGAGCATGTCAAATTGGGCGTTACCTAAAGGTCGTGCTTTCGGCAGTCGCTCTCTGCGAGGAGCTTCAACAAAGCCTCAATCACTAACGCAAAGCAATGTTTAATTCAGCAATATTAAAAAACTATAAACTACCACTTTTATTTACACTTTTAAGTGTAGTACTTTACGCTGTTTTTGCTTACGATTTAGCCAGAACAGATTATGTAAAGCTAACCTCTATTTACACCGCTTTATTTATTCTATTCTACTTTTTGGTTAAAACCCAAAAGGAGGATATTAAATTTTTAACCCTAATTGCTTTTTTATTTCGAGCCATTTTTATTCTGGCGATTCCTAATTTATCGCAAGACTTTTACCGCTTTATCTGGGATGGCCGCATGATTCTGGAAGGCTTAAACCCCTATTTATACACACCAGAATCATTTATTTCTAATGGCGAATTTCCCATCGCACAAGCACAAGAATTGTATGTTGGTATGCGCGAATTAAACGCCAGCCATTTTACAAATTATCCGCCAATAAATCAATTGTGTTTTGTTTTTGCTGGTTTGTTTGGTGGTAAAAGCATTTTAGGCTCGGCAGTGGTTTTACGGTTACTAATTATTGCTGCAGATTTTGGAACACTCTATTTTGGTAAAAAGCTTCTAAAAAAATTAAAGCAGCCAGCGCACCACATATTTTGGTATATATTAAATCCGTTTATCGTTATCGAGCTTTCCGGAAACCTGCATTTCGAAGGTGTCATGCTATTCTTTTTAGTATGGAGTTTGTATTTGTTACATACTTATAAATGGAAATGGGCAGCTGTTGTTTTTGCTTTGTCTATTGCAACCAAGTTAGTACCACTTATGTTTTTGCCTTTGTTTTTTTGGTGGTTTTTAAAGCGTAACGTTGTTACGAGTGAAACGAAGCCATTAACCAAAAAGGATGACGAAACAAACGTCATTGTTTATCTTGAGCCAAACCGAAAGACTGGAATGACAAAGTTGATAAGTTTTTACACAATTGTAATTATAACAACACTATTACTATTCGCACCATTTTTCTCCACGCAATTTGTAGACAACTACTCCAAAACCGTAGGTTTATGGTTTAGTAATTTTGAGTTTAATGCCAGTATTTACTATATTTTTAGAGCTATTGGTTATGGCTTTACTGGCTACAACGAAATTGCTATTATTGGTAAAATACTGCCAATAATTACCATACTATGTATTCTTTATTTAGCACTAATAAGAAAAAATACAGATGTTAAAAAACTAATTATCGCGATGCTGTTTAGTTTTACAATCTACTTGTTTTTAAGTACTACTGTACATCCTTGGTATGTGGCAACGATATTGTTGTTAAGTGTATTTACCGGTTATAAATTTCCTTTGGTATGGAGTTTTATAATTATTATAAGTTATCTCGCCTATGCAAATGCAGATAACACCGAAAACCTCTGGATTATTGGCTTGGAATATATAGTGGTTTTTAGTGTTTTTATCTGGGAGGTTTTTGTTAAAAAAAGTTGGGCTTATACTGAATAACTTACTAAAAAAATGTGCTTAATAAACCTTTTATCTAATAGATAGTGAATAATAAATTGTCTATGTTTATACATATTAATGCTAACCATAATTATGCAAAATATTCTAACCATCTTTTTAATCTTATTATTATCACAGAGTGCTTTAGGTCAAAAGCAAAAAAATGTGATTTACATTGACTCAAATAATGAGATAATAACTTTAAATGAGTTTCAGTCAATAGATAAAAGAAAAATATATACTAGCGAAGTTAAAAATGATACTGCCGTAATAACTACGGTTCATTTGCGTAAAAATATTGGGAAATTAGATTCACTAGAACACCAACAAGTAAGGATGCTTCTCTCAAAAATTATTGGAACTGAAATTGATGAAAACAAGAATATTATGATTCATCTATACAGCAAAAAAGATAAACAAATTATTAAAGACAAGAAGTATAAAAAATATTGGAAATGGATAAATAACAATTCAGGTTTATATCAATCTTTTTTAATTGGAACTAAAAACTCTGGGATTACAACTAATAGAAAAAAACAAATATTTGTCGATGACTACAATTTATTAAAAAAATTATTTTTTAGTAGCTCTAATTTTGAAATCAATCATTTATTTATAAAACCCAACGGAGAAATTTATATTTATTATGGAGGAGAAGACATATTAGATATTTTAGATTGGTCAGTATAAAAAGGTAATAATTACTTATCAAAATCCTTGCAGGTTATCTCTTCATTTTTTTAATATATAACCTACCGAATTTTATTATTTATCTAAATTACTATCAAGAAAACAGAAATACTAAAATTGAAATTGATACTGAATTAGACCAAATCAGCATAACAAAAAATGCAATATCAAAACAATACAAAATATCGGAAATTAAAACTTCTATTTATCATTTAGGGATTTATTATAAAAATCGTATTGACAATGCAAGACGCTGGAAAATGATAAATTCTGATTTAGCATATTGGGATTTAGAATTTAAAAATGGAGATAGATTTTATATATCTAATTTGTTGGTTGATTTTTTACATGAAAAACCTATCATTGAAAATACGAAATACAGATTTAGAATGTTTCAATACATAAATAAACAGGACTCAAAAGAAGCGTTTACATTGAAAAAAGTTCAAGAAAAAAACGCAGTAGAAAAGTTTGTGGAAAAATTTCAATCTAAATCGGAAAGTGAACTGAATGAAATATTGAACAATAAACAAGATTATCAGAAAGAAGCAGTTAAGGCTGCAGTAATAATAATGAAGAAGAAAAACGTTGGTTAACACTGTATAACAATAATTGCTCAATTTGGGCGTAACTAAAGGTAGTTGCAAGTTTATATATCCTAATTCCCTTCAGAAATTCCTAGCACGCAAACATACAATTTCCTAATACAAACCGCTAACACATATTATGAATACCGAGTTAGACATTGAGAATAAAGTCAAACAAAACTCTATTAGAGGTTGGGTATAAGAACAATGCAAAATATCTTTCGCTTATGAATTATTTTATTCCTGCTAATGAGAAATTATTAGCCAACTTAATTGCGTATTTGGAAACAGATACCACAAAAGAATAATTAAAATTACAAGTTAAATTAAAGTGTATAAAGTAGTAACTATTGTCCCTTTTCCTCCTTTTAAATCTACTCTTAACACATCTTTTGCTTCTTTTACTTTTAAATTAAAGGGTGGCATTAGCAACTGTATACCACTTTGTTTTTTAAGTCTTGTGCCTTGTCCGGAAATAATATCTTTATTAGGTAAAAAATCATGGTTGGGTACATGCTCTGTAAGTATTACATATTTAAAATGAGTGAGTTTTTTAACGATACGTTTCACTTCACTATTAGATAAATGTTGTAATACTTGCCTTAAAATCACACAATCGCCAGAAGGCCAATTATCTTTTGCTATATCCAAACAGTAAAACTTTAAATTATGTGCTTTAAAAGTTATTTCATTATGCGCTATTAGTGCTGGCACAATGTCAACTGCGTGATACTGTTTGGTAAAATTCACTAGTTGTTTACCCACATTAAAATCTCCACAACCTAAATCGCAAACCGTAACAGGATTTTTAAAAGCGGTTAAAAACGAGGTTACTACATCTATATAAGGATTAATTATCTCGGGAGCATGAGATCCTTCTCCAGAATAAAAATAAGACTCATTAGTACCCCAAAGTTTGTTATTATAAACCTGTACCATAGCTTCTTTTGTTGGCCAAGGCTCTTTAATTTTTTTATTGTTTTTTGGCATTATGCTTTAATGTTGTTCTACAAAATAAAAAAACCAGAACAAATATGTTCTGGTTTTATAAATTTTTAATATCTGCAAGTTTAATACAAATAGTCTCGCATTAAGTTATTTTAGTATTTCTAATTTTGTAATGGTTAAAACTTCGGTTTCCAAATCGAACCCATCTTCATCCTCTTCGGTTTCTACAGCAGTTGTATAAGTCACTTTCATAGCTTTACCAATTAAGGCATCAGATTTTAAATCGAAAGCTTCTAAAACCGTATCGTCTGCAAACTGAAATGTCATTGTACGCTCTTCGTCGTCGTCGTTATTGGTAATAAAATTGTAACCATACTCTTCGAAACCATCGTAAACAGCATTAATAGTTATTGCGCCTTGTTTAGCGGTAATGCTATCACTTGCCGCTGTAAAACTTGATAGGATTAACATAAAAACACCTACCATCACTAATTGTAATATTTTTTTTGACTTCATTTTGAATAGTTTTATAATTATTAAAAAATCTTTTGATAGCCATATTTTACAACTTGTAAAACAGAGCAATCGCTTGTCGAAAATAGTAGTTATTAGTAATGTCTGGGTTTTGTTAGTTACGTTTTTAAGTTAGTAATATTACAATAGTTTTTTAAAAATCATCGTCCTCACTGTCCTCTTCCAAAAGTGGGTCTTGTATCGCTTCCGGATCGTTTTCGTCGAAGTCTTCGTAATCGTCTTCGTCGTAATTTTCCATAGTAACTTCGAGTTTAGTACTCACTTTTACCAAATACTTTGTGTCTTCGGTAATAAGCTCTACAGCTTCAATTAATTCGTTTTTAGCATTCTTAAAGGAAACAATATTACGATCATCGTATCCATCAGGAAATTTTTCAACTAACATAGCCAGAATTTCTGGAGTTAATTTTTTAAAATCTACGATTACTCTTTTTAAGTGTTCGTGTCTGTTTTTCATTGCATTTTATTTTTTTTTCGCAAGCGCGAAACTATCATCTTATTATTTCAAAAATACTATTTAGTATTATCAATTCTAACAACATTATAAAAATCTTTTCGTCTATCCTTTAAATTTTTTACTGCTCCAAAAGAATGTAACTCTCTAAGTAAACTTAAATCTACATCTGCCACTAATATCATTTCGGTATTTGTGGTTGCTTCGGCTTTTATACCATTACTTGGAAACGAAAAGTCGCATGGAGTAAATACGGCAGATTGTGCATATTGGATGTCCATGTTATTAACATTTGGTAAATTTCCAACACTCCCAGCAATTGCTACATAACATTCGTTTTCAATAGCACGTGCTTGAGCACATAAGCGCACACGGGAATACCCATTCTGGGTGTCTGTTAAAAATGGTACAAATAATATATCCATCCCTTCATCTGAGAGTAATCTTGATAATTCTGGAAACTCAGAATCGTAACAAATTAATATCCCAATTTTTCCCGCATCTGTCTGGAATGTTTGTAGTTTATTTCCACGTTGCATGCCCCAAACTTTAGCTTCGTCTGGTGTAACATGAATTTTTTCGTAACGCTCTAAGCTACCATCTCTACGGCATAAATAACCAACATTATATAGTTTATCGCCTATTACTTCTGGCATACTACCAGTAATAATATTAATGTTGTAAGAGATAGATAACTGTTGCATTTTCTCAACAATTGTTTTCGTATATTTTGCTAATTCCCTGATGGCATCCGGCTCATGTAAATGGTTAAATTTTGCCATAAGTGGGGCATTAAAAAACTCTGGAAATAAGGCAAAATCGGATCTGTAAGCGGCAACACTATCTACAAAATATTCTACTTGCTGCATTAATTCCTCAAGACTATTGTAAGTACGCATTTGCCATTGTATTAAACCTAATCTAACAATGGTTTTTACGCTACTTGCTCTTTTGCTCTTTTTGGCATAATAGATATTATCCCATTCCATTAATACGGCATACTCATTCGATGCTGTATCGCCTTGCAAATATCCTTTTATTATTCTTAACGGATGAAAATCGTTAGAAATTTGAAAGTTTAGAACTGGATCATGAATTTCTTTGTGCTTTACCTTTTCTATATATTCTTTAGGCGTTAATTCGCTTTGGTATTTATGGTAATTAGGCATTCTGCCACCAAATACAATCCCTTTTAGGTTTAGCTCTTCGCAAAGTTCTTTTCGGTAATCGTATAAGCGTCTTCCCAGTCTTAAACCACGATATTCTGGTTTAATAAAAACATCTATTCCATACAGCACATCACCTTCTGGATCATGATTTTTAAATTTATCGCCTTCAATAATATCTGCATACGTGTGGTTGTCTTCTATTTTATCGTAATCTACCACAAGCGATAATGCACAGCCAGCAATATTTCCATCGATTTTAATTACCACTTGTCCTTTAGGGAAAATAGTTGTTAAGCGCTCTATGTGCTCTTTTTTCCAATACGTATTTAAAACGCCTCCATAAGATTCGAGTGTTGCCGATTTTAATTCGGCATAGTCGTCTACGGTTAAGTATTGTAATTCGATATTTTCAATTTTATGCTCGTCCATTATTGGTCTAAGAGGTATGCGAAAATTAAAGGTGCAACTATTGTTGCATCACTTTCAATAATAAATTTTGGCGTGTTTATATCCAGTTTGCCCCAAGTAATTTTCTCATTTGGCACTGCTCCAGAATATGAACCGTAGCTTGTTGTAGAATCACTTATTTGGCAAAAATAGCTCCAGAATGGCGTCTCTGGTCTTTCCATATCCTGATATAGCATTGGCACTACGCAAATAGGAAAATCGCCTGCAATACCACCACCAATTTGAAAGAAACCAATTCCTTTTGATGAATTATCTGTATACCAATCGGCTAAAAAGGTCATATATTCTATACCAGATTTTACCGTGCTTGCTTTAAGCTCACCCTTAAGCACGTAACTTGCAAAAATATTACCCATAGTACTATCTTCCCAACCTGGGCAAACAATAGGTAAATTTTTCTCTGCAGCTGCATACATCCAAGAGTCTTTAATATCAATTTCGTAATACTGCTCTAAAACACCAGATAAAAGCATTTTGTACATGTATTCGTGAGGTAAATAGCGTTCGCCTTTAGCTTCGGCATCTTTCCAAATTTTCACAATATGTTCTTGTAATCTTCGGAAGGCTTCCTCTTCTGGAATACACGTATCTGTTACACGGTTTAATCCTTTTTCTAACAAATCCCACTCATCCTGCGGCGTTAAATCACGATAATTTGGCACACGTTTATAATGTGAATGCGCTACTAAATTCATGATATCTTCTTCAAGGTTTGCTCCAGTACAAGAGATGATTTGTACTTTATCT
The DNA here is from genome assembly GCF_053604665.1 of Lacinutrix chionoecetis. Taxonomy (NCBI): domain Bacteria; kingdom Pseudomonadati; phylum Bacteroidota; class Flavobacteriia; order Flavobacteriales; family Flavobacteriaceae; genus Lacinutrix; species Lacinutrix chionoecetis. The sequence goes on along the minus strand of NZ_JBSHNQ010000086.1, from coordinate 241,567 downwards.
TGCCTAATCATTTCGGCAAAACTTTTACCCAATTCTGCAGTACTCATAGCGCCTGCAAGCGATACTAACATTTTTGCGCCACTTTCTAATTGTGCTTCATAACCTTTTGCTGCATCAACTAAAGCTGCTGCATTAAAATGTAAATAGTGTTTTTCTATAAATTGTGAAATTGGTCCTTTAGTACTCATCGTCTTCGTTAAATTTTGCACTGTTATTTTTTTGTTTTACACTGTCGTAAGCATTATCGTATTCTGCCTCTGCTTCATCATTTTCAAATTTATAACTAAGCATTTTGTAGTAAAGTTTAGCCGCTAAAAAATCTGATGATTTATCATTTTTATTAGGGCATAATTCTACAATATCGAAACCTACCACATTTTTTTCTGCAAAAACCTGCTTTAAAAATTCTAAGGTTTCGTACCATAATAATCCACCTGGTTCCGGAGTACCTGTACTTGGCATGATTGAAGGATCGAAAGCATCTAAATCTATTGTAATAAATACATTTTCTGTCATTTGGTCTACTGCACTGTCCATCCACGTATCGTCTAACGCCATTTCGTGTGCGAAGTACGTTTTTTCTTTATCCATTACTGTTGTTTCAATGGCATCCATAGAACGAATACCAACTTGAATTAAATTGGTTGTCTGGCTCGCCTCGTAAACCGCACAAGCATGGTTGCATTTGGATCCTTCGTATTCTTTACGCAAATCGGCATGAGCATCTAATTGCAACACTGTTAAACTTGGGTACATTTCGTTAAACGCACGAATAGTACCAATAGAAATTGAGTGTTCTCCACCAAAAATTGTAACAAATTTATTGCGTTTAATGTAGTTTTTGGTTGCTTGATGTACAGCGTCCACCATGGCTTCTGGCGAGCTGTTTTCAGTCACTGCATCGGCAAGGTAAACACCTTGTTTGTACACTTCGGTTTCTGTTTCAATATCGTAAAGCTCCATGTTTTCTGAAGCATTTAAAAAGGCTTCTGGACCTTTATCTGCTCCTTTTTGCCATGTGCTCGTACCATCGTAAGGCACAGGAATTAATACGATTTTTGATGTTTCCAGTTTAGAAAATTCTTCCGAAATTCCAGCATAAGTTTTAGTTTGCATAGCCTAAAATTTTAAGTAAGTCTTCACTTTTTTGTTGTTCACTAAATAGTTTTGTTGTTATGTTTCCGTCTTCATCTTTATTTATTAAAATATGTTTTGGCGACGGTATTAAGCAGTGTTGCAAACCACCAAAACCACCAATGGTTTCTTGGTATGCACCTGTGTTAAAAAAGCCAATGTATAATGGTTTCTCTTTATTGTATTTTGGTAAATAAATAGCATTCATGTGCTGTTCGCTATTGTAATAATCATCGCTATCACAAGTTAAACCGCCTAATAAAACACGTTCGTAACTTGATTCCCACCTGTTAAGTGGCAACATAATAAAACGCTTATTAATTGCCCAAGTGTCTGGTAATGTTGTGATGAAAGATGAGTTAATCATGTTCCATTTTTCACGATCGTTTTGTTGCTTTTGGTATAATATTTCATAAATAGCACCACCACTTTCGCCTACTGTAAAGCTACCAAATTCTGTAAAAATGTTTGGCACATCTACGCCTTCTTCTTCACAAGTTGTTTTTATTTGATTTACGATCTCGTCTACTAAATATTCGTAATCGAAATCGAAAACCAATGAATTTTTAATTGGAAATCCGCCTCCAATATTTAAACTATCTAAACTTGGACAAATTTTCTTTAAACTGGTATAAACCTTTAAACATTTTTGCAATTCGTTCCAGTAATAAGCGTTATCACGTATGCCTGTGTTAATGAAAAAGTGCAACATTTTAAGGTTTACTTTTTTATTGTCCTGAATCTGGTTTTTGTAAAAAGGCACAATATTCTTGTAGCCAATTCCTAAACGTGAGGTGTAAAATTCGAATTTAGGTTCTTCTTCTGATGCGATACGAATACCTATGTTGTATTTTCCTTTAATTTCGGCAGACAGTAAATTAATTTCTTCGTAATTGTCTATAATAGGGATGCAATTTTTTTGTCCGTTATTAATTAATCTGGCAATATTAGTAATGTATTGAGAGCGCTTAAAGCCATTACTAATAACATAAGTGTCGTTGTTTATTTTGCCTTCGGCTTTTAAATTTTCTACAATATCAATATCGAAAGCAGATGATGTTTCTATATGTATATCATTGGTCAAAGCTTCATTTAAGACATGTTTAAAATGTGAGCTTTTAGTACAATAGCAATAATTGTATTTTCCCTTATACTCGTTTTTTTCTATAGCATTTGCAAACCATTTTTTTGCGCGCTGTATGTTGTTAGAAATTTGTGGTAAGTAGGTGAATTTTAATGGCGTACCATACTCTTCCACTAATTTCATGAGATCAATATCATGGAATTGCAATTCGTTTTTTTCTAATTTAAATTCGTCTTGCGGGAAATCGAAAGTTTGATTGATTAAATCAATATATTTTGTGTTCATTATTATTTTCTAAAAATGTAATATTTATAATTCTGGAAAAAGTTACTGAAATTATTTCAGTTTAAATAATAATGAAGAATTCAGACTTGTATTTTCAAGTCTGTTGTAGGCACAAAGCCATAATTGTGCTGGCTAGCAACAATTGTAGATAAAGCGGAAGTTAGCTCTAAAATTCGGTTGCTTAATCGATAAGCTGCTTTTGAAAATGACTTCCTAATGTTCAAAAGCCCAAACATATAAACACGGTTCAATCTGTTCAGCTATAATAATGACATAAAACCACTATTATTTTGGTAGCACAAATGAAATACTTTTTTTTTAATTGTAGATTAAATTTTTATTAAATTTTTTCTTCTTAATTTAATTGCGAAAAAGAAGTAAAAGTTTAGTTATCCTTAAAGGAATGAAAGAAGTAGAACAATACATAGAGAAAATTAAAAATTGGAAAGAAGAAACCGTACTACTTAGAAAAATCTGTTTAGACTGTGGACTTACCGAAGATTTTAAGTGGAAACATCCTTGCTATACATTTAAAGGAAGTAATGTTGTTTTAATACATGGGTTTAAAGATTATTGTGCTTTGTTGTTTAATAAAGGTGTTTTATTGAAAGATGCTAATGCAATTTTAATACAACAAACTGAAAATGTGCAATCGGCCCGACAAATTAGATTTGCCAACGTCAAAGAAATTAAGGATTTAAAAGCTGTTATTAAAGCCTATATTTTTGAAGCAATCGAGGTCGAGAAAGCAGGTTTAACAATGAAGATGAAAAAAACTTCTGAATTTAATATGCCTGCTGAATTTAAAAACGCATTGGAAGGTAATCCCAAGTTGAAATCTGCGTTTTATGCTTTAACTCCTGGACGCCAAAGAGGATATTTGCTTTACTTTTCTAAGGCAAAACAAGCAAAAACACGTGAGGCAAGAATTGAAAAATATTCCAATAGTATACTTGATGGAAAAGGATTAAACGACTAAGTATGTGTAAAAATTTTTAATACAGAGTTGTTATGAACCTGCTTACTTTTAAGGCTAAAATTGATGTTATCGGTATTAATCCCTTTGTTTTTTTACCAGAAAATATCTTGGAGACTATTTTTATACAAGCAGGGAAAAACAAGGCAAAAATACCAGTTAAAGGTTTTATAAATGGAGTCCCTTATCGCCAAACCTTATTAAGATATAGTGGTGTATGGAGACTTTATATCAGCACAAAAATGCTTGAAAAATCGCCTAAGCGCATAGGAGAAACCATTGAAATAAATATAGAGTTTGATCCAGAAAGCAGAGCAATAAAAATGCCTGCAGACTTTAAAAAGGCTTTATTAAATAATAGCGATGCACAAGCTATTTTTGATGAGCTATCACCATCAAAACAAAATGAAATAGTTAAATATTTAGTGCGATTAAAAACACCAACAGCACGAGAAAGAAATATTGTAAGGGCTATACAATTTCTGTTAGGTGAAGCACGATTTATAGGAAGAGATAAACCTTAATTTTATTAAAAATGATTAAGTACTTAAAAGCTCTTTATTCTGTATAGCCTCATCAATATCGACAGATATGTATTTATGACTATTAAAAAACTTCTTTTTTGATGTTAATTTAATAGTTGCTATTATGCGACCTTTTACTTTTTCTTTAAGCGAAACTATTTCAACTTTTTCGCCAACAAGTGCTTCGTAATTAGGCAAACCTCCTTTTTTAATAATAAAATTTGCTCTTGGAAAATCTATATAATTGTAATTGTTATTATCTGCTTCGCCAATTACAAAAACATCACCGACATTAACCTTTTGACTACTGCTTTGCGAATAAGACATGCTTATAAAAAAACTCAATAAAAGAGCAAATAAAATATTACGTTTCATAATTAAAGTATAAATAAAGTTATCGTAATAAAAATAACTTAAAATTAAGATTTGTGCAATTATTAGTAATAGTCATTATTTATTATTATCAAATTCGCAATTGACTCGCTCAATAGTTTATAGTGAATATGCTATTGAGGGAAACATAATTTTACATCATCATAAGTGTTTGCACTTCCTGTTCTGTTAAAATTTTCCAATTTCCACGTGGTATGTCTTTTTTGGTTAAATGAGCAATTTGCACGCAATCGATTTTTACAAGTTCAATCTTAAAATAATCGAAAATGGTATGTAAAATGGTATTACCCGTATTTTTAATTTTTATACCTATTTCGTTTTTCTTATTATTTACGTAATCTATCTCTTCAACACTTATTTGTTTACCTTCAATACGTAAGCCTTCGCGAATTTTCTTTAAATCATCTATTTTTAAATTTGTATCTAATTCTAAATGAAATAAGCGCTCAACGCCCTTATTAGAACTTGTAAAGCGAGCCACCACTTTTTCGTCGTTGGTAAAGAGTAACAAACCAGTGGAGTTTCTACCTAAACGTCCTATTGGTTTTATTCGGGAATTTGTAGCATTAGCGACTAAATCCATTACTGTTCTGCCTTTATGTTCGCTTGTTGTTGTTGCAAAACCTTTTGGTTTGTTTAGCAACACATAGGCTTTTTTTTCTGGATTAATACGTGCACCATCGTAGCGTACCTCATCCTCAAGTTTTACTTTGTAACCCATTTCGGTTACTATTTTTCCGTTTACACTAACCAAACCAGTAGCAATGTGCACATCGGCATCACGACGTGAGCAAATACCAGAATTAGCAATGTATTTATTTAACCTAATCTCGTCTGGGTTAGACGTTTTTTTAGGTGAGGATTGCTTTTTTATTGGAGCATTACCACGAGCATAACTTTTACTTTTAGCATTGTCATTGCCTCTTCCTGAAACCTTTCCTTTTCCAGATGCTTTAGATTTTCCTTGTCGTTGTCCGCTTTGTTTACTCATGGCTATTTTTTTTGCAAAGATATAGTATAATTTCTATTGAAGAATTTAGATTAACGTTTTGTTTAGTCTAAATAGGTTATAAAATACGGTTTAAAACCAAGTCTATATCAATTAATAAAATACTAAAGACACCAGCTACTAATACTATTTTTAAAATATTATGTAAAATAACATAATGTGTTTTTGTAGAAGCCTTCCAAAGGATTAATAAAAATACAATTAACAAAACTATAGCTATGTAAAAGTAATAGCTCATATATCCAATTTCGTATTTCTTAATTAATAAATAGAAGGGAACAAGTGTTAACAACATAAAAAACGTTATCATTTTTTTTGATGCACTCTCACCATAAACTACAGGTATCGTTCTATAATTTAAAGCGAGGTCACCTTTCATGTTTTCCAGATCTTTAGTAAGTTCTCTTATTGCGATTATTAAGAATAAAAAAGAAGCGTGAACAAATATTACAGTATCGAAATTTTTATAATAGATAAAAATAGCGAAGAAAGGCGCAATAGTTAATATGGCCGATACCATATTACCAATTATGGGCATTTTTTTAAGTTTATGCGAATAAAACCAAATGGCAAATATATAGACCGAAAAAAATAATACCGCATTAAAAGACACATAGCTTGCCATAACAATAGCAGAGAAATTAAGCACAAAATAAAAAGACAATTTTGTATTCTGACTTACCAGTTTATCCAACATCGATTTATTGGGTCTGTTGATTAAATCTTTCTCTGAATCGTAAAAATTATTTATTATATATCCTGCTGCAACTACAGCTGCAGAAGCTAAAACAAGCATAAGCAAGTTAACATCCAGCAATACTTTTTTAGCTGGTTTATCGTGAGCAAAAATATAGACCGAAGTTAAATATTGCGCTATAACAACTATAAGAATGTTGTAGCCACGTATTACAGAAAACATACTAAAAAACTTGAGAAGAATGTGTTTCTGCTTTCTGGTTAACATAAAGTTATTGCACTAATTTATTAGGAGCTTAAATAATTTAAGAATCTTGAAAAGTAACACAATTTCGTTTAAAAATTATAAACCACTTCCAGCTTATAATCTTTAAGTGACTGTTGTGCTTTACTAAAGTTTTCTGTAAAACCTAAAATATAACCTCCACCACCAGAACCGCAAAGTTTTAGGTAATAATCGTTGGTTTCAATACCTTTTTTCCAAAGCTCATGAAACTGTTTAGGAATCATTGGCTTGAAATTGTTTAATACCACTTTAGACAACTGCTTTGTATTTGAAAATAAAGATTTTATATCGCCTTTAAGAAAATCTTCCACACAAGCATCTGTATGTTTTATAAATTGATCTTTAAGCATTTTACGAAAACCATCTTGCTTCATATTCTCCATAAAAATACTTACCATTGGCGCTGTTTCACCAGTAACACCACTATCTAATAAAAAAACTGCGCCTTTTCCAGACGTGCTTTGTGTTGGGATGCCTGTAGCTTCAATATTATCTTTAGAGTTAATAAGTATTGGCAAGCTTAAATAACTATTAAGCGGATCGAGACCTGAAGATTTGCCATGGAAAAAAGATTCCATTTCGGCAAAAATAGTCTTTAACTGAAGTAATTTTTCTCTTGTTAAATTTTCTAAAACTGTAATTTTATTTAGCGCATACTTATCGTAAATAGCAGCTACCAACGCACCACTACTGCCAACACCATAACCTTGTGGTATTGACGAATCGAAATACATACCAGCTTCTACGTCTGCCTTTAGTTTTTCGGTTTCAAAAACAACTAACTCTTTATTTACATCCTCCAGATAGGCGGCAAATTTCCTTAAACTTTCATTAGATTTTGTTGCTTCAATTGATGGATTGGCATCTGTTTTTAAGGCGCCATTGTAAAAATTATATGGTATTGATAATCCTTTAGAATCTTTAATAATTCCGTACTCACCAAAAAGCAAGATTTTCGAGTAGAAAAGTGGACCTTTCATTTATATCGTGTTAGGTATTTAGTTGCTGTTTTACTAACTTAAAAAAACTAAAGCTTTTTTGCACCAAATCCAATTGTATCACAAATATAGTGACCATTTTGGCAATATGCAACTAACTCAGTCTTAATGAACTCAATAATGGTTTTAGCTTCCTTTTCAGGATATAAAATATGTACATTTGCTCCAGCATCTAATGTAAAGCTAATGTGCAAACCACTCTCTTTTCTAAAACGCCATATTTTATTAATTATTTCGAGGGTATTGGGTTTCATTAAAATAAAATAAGGCATGCTGGTCATCATCATGGCGTGAAGCGTAAGTGCTTCGCTCTCAACCAAGGCTATAAAAGCCATTAAATCACCAGATGCAAGTATCGTTTTTAGCTTTGCTATGTTTGCTTCGGCTTGTTTAAAGCGCTCTTGGGCAAAAGGATGATCATGCATTAAATTATGGCCAACAGTACTACTCACTTGCTTTTCGCCTTTATCTACAAGTAAAATGGTGTCCTTATAATTTTTAAAATTCTCGTGAACTGAATAAGGGTATTTTATCCCGAATAAATCACTACTCCCTTCAATCTCGTTATGTTGTCCCCAAACAACCAAATCGCCTTCAATACTCCTGCAAGCGCTACCAGAACCTAATCGTGCTAAAAATGATGCCTTTTGGTTAAAGAAAACGTCTTCTATATCTGGGTTAAGTTTTTTTTCGATGCTCATTAAGCATAAAGCTAATGCACTCATACCAGAAGCAGAAGAAGCAATTCCAGAACTGTGAGGAAATGTATTTTGTGTTTCAATTTCAAAATTATAATCTTTTAAAAAAGGCAGATAAGTTTCAATTCTCTTTAGGAACGTTTTTATTTTAGGCTCGAAATCTGGCTTATGTTCTCCATCTAAAAACACTTGAAATATAAAGTCGTTATTCGCTTCTTCTTTTTTAGTATAACTTAATTTTGTTATTGTTTTACAAGAGCTAAGTGTAAAACTAATGGATTGATTTTCTGGGATTTGATGCTCTTTTTTTCCCCAATATTTAACCAATGCAATATTACTTGGCGATGACCAAGTTACATGACCATTATCGATATTGTTATTTAAATACGTAGGAATAAACTGCTTAATAATCATTTAAAATCAAATTTCAGCAAATATAGTTTTAAATTTTATTTAATTTTTCTATTTTCGCCACGTATCATAACGTTTATAATTGGTTGAGTAATGTTAACCAACAAATGTAATCCAGAGCGTTTTGATATTTATTGTTGATAAACATAACTAACAATGGCCTTTAGAGATCCCTTAAATCCTTCGTTCTCTGTGCTATAAAACCGTCTTATTTTAGACTTAAGACTTTCTTTAAATGGACAAGAAACAAAGGATTATCCTTACTATGTTAGAATTAGTGGTTGAGCAAGGCGTGCATGCCACACCTATGTCTCAAGTAGCCAAAGAAGCTAACGTTGCCGTTGGTACTATCTATCATTATTTTAAAAATAAAGAACAAATTATTGAGGAAATTTACTCTATGATTTGTCAGGATTTTGGTGTTGTAATGATGGCAAATGTACCCGAACAGGATGTTAAAGTACAATTTGAAATCATGTGGCTAAACCTCTATAATTACTTTATTGGCAACCCACTGGCTTTTAAATTCATGGAGTTTGTTGGTGTGCCTCCAATTATCACTTCTGAAATTCGCTACAAAAATGTCTCGCATTTTGTAAATATTAGAAATTTCTTTTTGGCTGGAATTTTAAGCAAAGATTTTAAAAATGTGCATTTAAGATTATTAATGCAAATGGCTTTTGGTCATGTTATTTCTGCTGCTCGATTAAAATTTAAAGATGAGCTTGAAATGAATGATGATCAAATTAAAAACGCACTTGCAATGTCTTGGGACTGTGTAAGAAACCAAGAAAAACTATAATTGAGATAGCTCCAATAGTTTTTTGGTGGTATTACAATTCCTTGAAGTTGCATTTACTTCCAGTTTTTTTTCAAAACTATTCATGTTAAATTTTGTGCGTCCATAACCTATTGAAGAATAAAAATAAATGCAGTCTTTTATTATTTTAAACTCTTCATTTTCAAATGAAATTTTATTCGCTTCATCTATCAGGTGTGTTTCTGGTATATTACTTAACAGAATAAAATAACTATTGCTCTTTTTAGTTTCCGAAAAAGGACACGCATTAAAAATTGTCTCTAGCGCTTCTCTGGTCTTAACAATAACAGGGACTTGAAATTTAAAATGAGAAAAAATGATTTCTTCTATTTCATTTTCAATATTATTTATCTTTTCTTCTGAAGCATTAAAAATTATATTACCGCTTTGTATATACGTTTTTACATTATTAAACCCTATGTTTTCGAGTAATTGTCGCAATGTCGCCATTGGTACTTTTTTATGCCCACCAACGTTTATACCTCTCAATAACGCGATATATGTTTTCATGAGTTTATAATATTCTGTGAGACTATGTAGGCACCAGTCCAGGCATTTTGAAAATTAAAACCGCCTGTAACCGCATCTATATTTAAAACTTCTCCAGCAAAATACAAGTTTTCATGCAACTTACTTTCAAACGTTTTAAAGTTTACTTCTTTTAAATTTATACCACCTGCTGTAACAAATTCTTCTTTAAATGTACTTTTTCCATCAACGTTAAAAACAGCTTTGGTAAGCTGATTGGCCAGATTTTCTATTTGATATTTTGTACAATCTGCCCAACGCATTTCTACATCTATTTTAGACGCTAACACCAATTGATGCCAGAGTCTTTTAGGCAAACCGAATTGTGCATAATTAATAACTTTCTTCTTATTCAGCTCTTTTTTAAGTTCGTTTAATTGTGAAAATGAAGTCTCATAATCCAGGTTTATAAAATTTACTTCAATAGAAAATTTATAATTCATTTCTGCTAATGCTAAAGCACCAAAAGCCGAGAGCTTTAAAATAGCAGGCGCACTCATTCCCCAATGTGTAATGAGTAAAGGTCCATAGGACTCTAAATTAGTATCTAAAATCTTAATGGTTACATCCTTTGCTACCACTCCAGGGATATCTTTAATACGATTATCGTTAATATTAAATGTAAAGAGTGATGGCACAGCTTTGGATAGAGAATGCCCTAAACTTTCTAATAGTTTCCAAATTTTAGGATTACTACCAGTAGCTATAATGAGCTTTTTGCATAAAAACGATTTGGATTTTGTTTTAACATTCCAGTTGTTTTCTGTTTTAAAAACAGAGATTACGGGTTGGTTTTTTAATACCTCAACATCAAATTGTTGTGCTTGAGACAGAAAGCAGTCTATTATTGTTTGCGAGTTGTTAGAGACTGGAAACATGCGTCCATCGTCCTCAATTTTTAATGCAACACCTCTTTCTTCGAACCAGGCAATTGTATCTCCAGTCATAAACGTGTGAAACGGTCCTAATAATTCCTTCTCGCCTCGCGGATAATTTGTGACTAATTCCTGAGGAATAAATTCTGCATGTGTGACATTACATCGTCCGCCTCCTGAGACCTTTACCTTAGTAAGCACTTCACTGCCACGTTCCAGAATTGCTACTTTTAAATGAGGATGCTTTTCAGCAATATTAATGGCTGCAAAAAAACCTGCAGCTCCTCCACCAACAATTAATATGTCTTTTTCAATCATAATCTATCTGGATAATCACTAATTATGGCATGGACTTTATATTGCTTCATACGTTTTATATCTTCTGGTTTATTGACCGTCCATGTATTAATCTTAAAGCCTTCTTTTTTAATTTTTTTTACGTTTTCCTCGTTTAGTAAATTAAAATCTGGATGTATGGCCTGCGCCTTAATCTCCTTTGCAAAGATAATGGCTGCCTCAATATTATCTTCTGTAAGGACACCAATAGGGATGTTGCTATCGAAGTTATTAGCCGAAGTTAATGCTTCGTAATTAAAACTGGACACTATAATATTTGAATATTTCCATTCTTTTTTAATAATATATTCTTGAATGGTCTTAACCGTTTCTTTGGCGGTGTTTTCACCTTTGAGTTCGATATTTAATATACACCGTTTGTCTATAACATTACAAACTTCTTTTAATGTTGGAATTTTATAACCAGCCTGTACAGTAAGTGCTTTTAATTGCTTCAGCGTAAATTCTGACACTTTGCCTGTTCCATTTGTTACTCTGTTTAGTGTAAAATCGTGAAACACTATAAGTTCTCCAGACTTGCACTTGTGCACATCTATTTCAATACCATCGACACCAAGCGACAGGGCTTTGGTTATAGAAGCAATAGTGTTTTCGGTAATGTATCCTTTTGCGCCTCTGTGCCCAAATTTTAAGGGATATAACTGTTTCATTTATTTTAAAGAAAAACCATCAATATATTACGAATGTAACAAAATTGATGGCTTAAATTAACTGATATTATTTTTTTAAAATGCGATACCGAAGTTAAACGAGAATCTTAACCCTTCAGTACTATTAAAAAAGTTAAATGTTCCTTGAATAGAATCTGCTGCAGACACCCAAAATCCACCACCATAATCGTTATGCCATTTGTCTGAAAAATCTCCTTTAAGCCAAACTCTACCAACGTCTCCTCCTGCAAAAACACCAAACTGTAAAGGCAAAGTCGCTGTTTTAAACGATTTAAAGCTATACCTAAAATCGGCGCTACCAACAAGAGAATTTCTACCTGTAAAGCGTTCGTTTCTATAACCTCTTAGGCCGTTTTCACCGCCAATATTAGCTGCTTGATAAAAAATTAAATCCTCTCCCACTCTTACTTGTCCTCTTAAATCTGTTTTTAAAACTAATTTTCTGTTAGTAATTAACGCATTGTAAAAACCGAGATTAGAGTTAAGGTAGCCATAGGTGTTTTTTGTCTCTTCAGGCTCTGTGGTAATTCCCGTATTTATATTAAATGTCATACCTCTGGTTGGTACAATTTTGTTATCGAAACTGGCGTAATTATAATTGGCTTCGGCTGTTGCAAAAAAGCGTCTTTCATAAAAATCAGCATTGGTCTCGGATGGCACAAAAGTATCTATAAACCGATCTGGTGTTTCTCCTATTTTAATACCTTCTGCAATAAATTTAAATCCATAATCACTACCAAAGTTTCCTTTTTTAAGAATTCCGGCACTTGCCATGAAAATACTGGTTTTTACTCTGTTGTAATCGAGGTCTAATTCGTCGTCATTATTTGGTGTTTCATTTCCATAACCAAAAAAGTTATTAGAGAAATTTTCGCTGGTAACTTTACCTGCCACATGAAAATTCCAATCTTTAAAGAGGTTAGCAAATTCACCATCATATTCTATGCTAAAACCATTGGTTGCAAAATAATAGCCTCCTTTAAAACGGTGCTGCTGTGAGAATGGGTTACGCTGAAATCCTCTTGTAGTTTTAACCATAGAAACTCCTAATGCCACACCATCATCTGGGTTGTATGCTAAACTTGGAGTAATCGCACCAATCTTTTTAATGTTTTTATTGAAGTCGAAAAGATTATTATTATATATATCTGTAAAATTAATTTTTGCTCCATTATTTTCTTTTACCGTATTAGGCTTAGATTCATGATCGTAAACACGAATGCGTTTACCATTTTTAATGATATAAGTATCGTTGTTTTGACCGCCAATAATTCTTGTAAAAATTAAGTTTTTTGCGTTGCCAGTAACTTCAAAAACATCATCATCATCCAGACCATAAATCCAGAGTTCTTTGGTAATGTTTTTATTATAAGTTCTATCTACTATAACTTCTCCTTTTTTACCGTCTATAATTCTTGAAATTTTTACGTTAGTTTCATTGTCTCCAATTCTATTAATTTCGAAATAATCGTCTTTATCTGTTCCTGTAACAATTACAAGTTCGTTTAAATACTTATAGTAACGTTCTGCTATATCAAGCATATTAGCACGACGCCCTTTAAGAAGTTCTTTTATTTCTGCCAACGATTCGTCTCTGGCTTCTTCTGGCACTTTAGAAAAAGCTGTTTCTATAACCTCGTCTGTAACATTATCCATTAAATATTTAGCCTGCTTTATCCACACAGCTTTATCTGAATTTTGTATTAAAACTTTATCCAGTTTTATTCCGGCACTATTCATCCATTCAATATCTTTTAATTCTGCGTCGTAAACTTGAAGTTGTTTTGTTGAACCCGATAAAACTTTCATTATATCTAACAACGCACCATCGAAGTTAGAAAATACCTGATCTCTATCTCGAGGAATGGGTTTAAATAGTTTATCTCCATTTTCCTGATCAAACTGTGCCCAACGCCATTGGTCTTGATGCCTGTCCCAATCCCCAATAAGCATATCGAACAATCTTGCTCTTACAAAAGCATTTTCGTCTATTTTGTATTTTTCGTCTTCACGTACTTTTTCTATAATATCATGAGTGCTTTCAATATCGTCTGCATAGCCAAAATTTCTTTCGTTTGTATAATTTTCTTCTGGCCGTTCTTCAATCATATATAATTCACCGCCATAGTTCGTGTTATAATCGCCTAAATATTTATGTTTAGGTATATAGTATAATTTTGGATTTGTATGATAAATACTTGCCGCATTAGATAAATCTGGTACTACAAAAAAAGCATATGGGTGAGCAGCCGTATAAAAATCGAGTACTAATTCTTCAATTTTGGTTTTTTCAAAATCATTTTCTACATATGTTTCTTTAAATAAAACCGTTTGCAAATATTGGGTAGCACTTTTTCTAAGGGCTCTCATGTTTAATTCACGTCCATCTTTTGTTCTTAATCTTAGTGAACGTGTTTGGTGACCTCCACCTGCTCTTAAAATTTCCAGGCCTCCATAAAGTGTATCTAAAGTTGCAACTTCAACTTTAATTTTTTTACTATATAGTTCGCGATATCTATCTCCCAATAATGTTTTATACACCCCTGTTTTCTCTGTTTCTTCTTTAGTATAGATTGATGCTTCTACTGTTTTAGGAAAAGAATCTGGAAGCGTATCCACATTAAAAACATCTCTGGTTTTTGGTAGTGTTTCCTTTGTATACATAAGTTTAGGTTTCCCATTGTCTGACACATACATGCTAACCCACGTACTCCCATCTTCGAAAATAGTTAACTCTGCAAAACCTTGTTGTCCTGCGGAAAACAATCCATCTTTACTTAAAGCAGCAGCAGAGATTTTTGATCCCGACCCTGATACTATTTGTTTAATACCTCCATTTTCTATGTATTGCAAGGAATGTTCGTGTCCCGAGGCAAATACAATATTATCGTATTCTAAGGCCATAGTTTCTATACGGTTCATTAACTCATTGTAACGTTCGTTAAATCTATCTTGTATAGAAACACCACCTTGTGTTCTAACCTGAGTTAATAAAGACGATAAGATTGGTAATGGAATGTTTTTTTGGGTAGGGTACAAATGCTTACTGGCGCCAAAGAAACCTCCATGTGTACCATTTGTGTACATAGGATGGTGCATTGCAAATACCACTCGTTTATTTTGTGCTTTTTTTAATTCGCCTTCTAACTCTTCGAAAAAGCGAGCTCTGGTTTTTATCTCGCACTCGTCATTAATGGTTGGGTGGTTGTTCCAGTTTTCAAGATACCATTGGCTGTCTACAATTATGAGTTGTATTTTTTCACTCACATCTATACTTTTTAATGGACAACCATTCTCTGGTTGGTAGGTTTCTTCACCAAGAGCTTTCTCTATATACTTTTCCTCTCTTTTTAAGCCAACAACGCCATCTGCATACCAGTCGTGGTTTCCTGGAATCATAACCGTTTTTCCTTTAAAACCATCTACAGACATTATTTGGCCGTTTAGCGCATTTTCGGCATTCTCTCTGCCATAGCGATCTTTTTTTACTAAACCATCTGGATAAATATTATCACCAAGAAATATGACATAGTCTTTTTTTGTGTCTTTATCTAAAATATGATTTTTAAATGCTGTTAAACCTTGAGACATACTACCATAAGGTGACTTTCCTGCATCTCCAACCAGATAGAATTTTCTGTTAACTTCTTTGTTAGGTAATGGTGTTATAGTTTTTTCGTTATCCTTATATTGTGCTTTAAAGGTTGCACAACTTGAAACTATTAGTAAAATTATAATTGTTAGAGTTATGTTATTTTTAATCATATAAGAATTTGCTGGTTATTTTTTAGTAATTTGGTTTTCTTAAAAAACTCAATATTAAATATGTCTGCAATTATAGAAAAAGCCGAGAAGTTTGTTTTAGAACTCTTTAAAGAGGAGCTTCCAAATACTTTTATTTATCACGACTTCACCCACACGAAACGCGTGTTTAAAAGTACAAAAGAAATAATTGAAAATTCCGAAATAAATGTTAATGAGGAAGAAATACTATTATTAGCTGCATTATTTCACGATACAGGATACATAAAAACCAGAGAAGGACATGAGGAAGAAAGTGTTAAAATTGCCACTGATTTTTTAACCAAAGAGAATGTAGACCAAGACATTATAGATGGTGTTAATAAGTGCATCATGGCAACTAAATTTAAAAACGTTGTTCCCAACTCTAAATTAGAAGAAATTATAAGAGATGCAGATTCTTCTCATTTTGCAAAAAAATATTTTAATGAGGCCAGCGAGTTTTTAAGAAAAGAATACGAAGTACAAGGTATTAAAACCTACACTGCCAAAGAATGGCGTAAAGAAAATATTGATGTTTTAACCGAAAAACATCGCTTTTATTCACCTTATGCCATAAAAAACTGGCAAGAAGAAAAGGATAAGAATCTGGCTAAATTAATGAAGAAAAAGAAAAAGAAAAAAGCCAAAGAGAATAAAGAAAAGCTTAAAGCCAAATATAAAGCCCACTACAAAAACGAAAGTCCAGAAAGAGGCATCCAAACCTTTTATAGAGTAGCTTTAAGAAATCACATTAAATTAAGTGACATTGCAGATACAAAAGCCAATATTTTACTTTCTGTAAATGCTATTATAATTTCGGTAGTTTTAGCCAATTTAATTTCCAAATTAGACACCAATCCCTATTTAACTTATCCAACAGCAATTTTTACTCTGTTCTGTGTTATTTCTATGATTATGTCTATAATTGCAACTAGACCAAACGTAACCAGTGGAGAATTTACTAAAGAAGATGTAAAGAACAAAAAAGTTAATTTAACATTTTTTGGAAATTTTCATAAAATGGAATTGAAAGAGTACGATTGGGCCATAACCGAGTTACTTAAAGATAAAGAATATGTGTATTCCTCTTTAACTAAAGATTTATACTATTTAGGTGTTGTTCTTGAAAGAAAGTATAGAATTCTTAGAATTACTTACACGGTGTTTATGACAGGTATTATTATCTCTGTAATTTCTTTCGCGATAGCTATTAAGCAGAATCCAGGCGCAGACATTCAAGATGTTTTAGAGGTTGAAAAACCTACCGGAAATATAGAATTTGAGAATAAAGAAACTTACGTAGTAACAAGTTAAGCCTTAATTTCTTTCATTAGGTCTTCATAGGTATAAAATTCTTTTCTGGATTTTTTAGTTTTGCTGTACATAATTTCTACACGCAATGCTTTTAAACCTGTAACGCCCTGCAAATCTTCAAGTTCTAAAATTTCGATATTTTCACCTAAAACGTGTTTAGATTGTAAAAAGCTAATGTATTCCAAATACTCGATTTCATCTTCTTCCTGAGAATATACAATAGTTAATTTACCCTCAACGGTTGCACGTTCATCGGTACCTTTAACATTGGCCTTATCAACGCGTTTTTTAACCACTTCATAACGTGCATTATAAGTACCATCAACATCAAAATGTTTTTCGTCCATTCTAAAACGTATAGACATTGGCTGATTAAATACTAAAATCATAGAGGCTACATCTAAGGATAATGGATACGTATCACGTTTACTATAGTAAGCATTTTCCATTTCACACATGACTTGTAATTGCCATAATCTTAAATTGTATAAATACATGGTATTAAAAGACTCCTCCTTGGTTATATCTTCACCAATGTACATATTATGCTCTACGCCATCTGTCTTAAAACGTTCGAAAAAATGAGGATACATACGTTGTGCATTTTTTTGTTTTTTATCAAGAAGCGTCGACATATTCTTGTTTATAAGTGCAATAGTATCATCGTAATTTTTTCTGTAGAAATAGATAACACCTAAATCATTATCAATTTTAGAAAAATAATCTTTAATATCCTGTTTTAGGTCTGAGTTATCTTTAAGTTGAAATTTTAAAAGAGAATCTATTTCATTTCTAAAAAAGGAGGTTATACGCTGCTCACTATCTACTCTAAAGTCTGAATTTATTTCTTCTGAAAATTCGTTAATTTGAAATTTTAATTTCTCAAAAATTGGAAGCCTTTCAGATTCAAACCCTTTTTCGATTATTTTTTTCAATAGTAATAACTGAAGCGCCAAGTCCTTTTGAGTGGCTTGATTTCTAGTGTGAGACGAGCCCTTTACGTCCATCTGTCCATATAGAGGATACACATCTCTAAAGGCAATGTTACCAAAAGTTGCGCTATCGCCTTTTTCTTGAGTGTCTAATAAATATTGCCTTGCCGCTTTTTCAAATTTCCATTTCACACTGGGATGAATTGCTGTACATTCTCTCTGTATAACTGCCTCTATTAAATTAGCCTCTTCGGCTTTAGAGCGTTTTACTGCTGCAATAATATAAGGCATAACATCGATTAATCTATTTGCCAAAATACTATTTAACGCACCTTTGGTTGTAGATACCAACTCCAGAATACCCATTAAATTATTCCCATCTGCTACTGGTGCTAATATAACGCTATTATAACCTTGTTTATGCAGCACTTGTATCTGCGGCGATTTATTACTTGAAAATTTAGCAATATTTGAAACCGCATAGAATTTTTTATCATTAAATATAGTTTGATACGATTTATGGCAAAATGCATCTTTACAAGATTTTATAGTATTGGTCTCTAAAAGAAAACTATTAACGCCTGCATCATAAACTGGCATTAATAATTTTTCTTTTTTGTCGAAAACAGAAAAACCAACTTGTAAATCATTAATACCTAAAAAGGAACTAAATATGCCTTCAAAATTAGACATAAATTTTACCTCTTTAATTTTATCGCTGCCAATTAAACTGGATTTAATATTAGAAATAGATTGATCTGCTGTAATATCTACTATATTAGAAATTACAAATCCTTTAAAAATATAACTATTTGGCGGAAATTTTTTCTGCCATAACTCAAAGTCATCAAAATTATCTAAAAGCTCTGTAAAATCATTTTCGGTTATTTTTGGGGTGTTCTCTTTGGGAAATATTTCTATAAAATCGGCATTATATAAAATCTTATAATAACGCATAATTCCATTTTTGTCTGGAATTTCGTAATATAATGGTCTGCTATAGTTAGCAGGATAATTATAGTACGCTTTTAAAATAATATTACAAGCTATAATATACCTTGCGTTCTCTGGCATATTTCGAATCTCTATTTCATATTCTTCACCTGCAGCTTCAAGAATATCTCTAAAACGCTCAGACGAATTGATTATTAGATTATGAAATGGTAATGTCGCAGTCTTAATTTCGTTTTTAGTAAGTATTTCGCTAAACGAATCCTGAAGAATAATGGCAATCTCTTTTTTATAAGTTTTTAAATACTCTAAATCACTAAAACCATCTCTAAGAATAGGGATATTTTTTTGTATATCGAGAATACGTCGTGCTTTTGAGGCAAGAAACTCATCATCACTTCTCTCTAAAGTTTCATAATATTTCAATAATTTATTGAAGCTAATATTTAGCTCGAAAGGCAAAGATATGTTGTCGTTTATATTTTTCATGACTATTAAAAGTAAGCAAAATTAGGGAATTGAGATTTTGTTACACTATAATTAACGTATAGAAAACATTAATTATGTAATAATATAAGTTTGAAAACACAGGAAAAGCTTCCGAAAGAACAAAAGTTTTGTCTGTTTATGTAAAGTTGAAATTACTCTACAACTTTAATAGTTTCTTTTAATTTGGTAGTAGAGTCTCCACCAACCCAAAGGTTAAAATCGCCTGGTTCTACTTCCCATCTTTTATTAGCTGAATAAAACTGAAGTGTACTGGCATCGATGGTAAAAGTAACCGTTTTTGTTTCTCCTGCCTTCAACTTAATTTTTTTAAAGCCTTTAAGTTCTTTTACAGGTCTCACTATACTTGCTACTAAATCTCTTATGTATAACTGTACCACCTCTTCTCCATCTCTTACACCCGAATTTGTAATGCTAATTGAAGCTTTTATTTCACCATTACTTTTCATTTCGGTTTTATCCAGTTTTAAAGCACCATAGGTAAAGGTTGTATAGCTTAAACCAAAACCAAAAGGATATAGTGCCGTTTTAGGAGCATCTTGGTAACCTGAGTACGTAACATGTTTTTCGCTGTATGGTCTTCCCGTGTTTTTTTGGTTATAGTACAGAGGTTCCTGCCCAACGTGATGTGGAAAAGACGCAGGCAATTTACCAGATGGATTGTAATCTCCAAAAACAACTTCTGCGATGGCATTTCCAGACTCTGTGCCTAAATGCCAACATTCTAAAATGGCTGGTACGACTTTAGATATATGGCTTAAATCCATTGGTCTTCCGTTCATTAAAACAATAACCACGTTTTTATTTACCTTTAAAATTTCGTTTAACAATTGGTTTTGCAAACCAAAAAAACCAATATCGGTCTGGCTTCTGCCTTCTCCAGTCTGGTAAGCATCTTCTCCAATAGCTAACAATACAACATCTGCCTTTTTCGCTGCTTCTACGGCGCCTTTAATGCCAGAAGCATCTTTAGAATTAAATTTTAATGGATGTAAAAATTGGTTTTTTCCAGGTTCAAGTGTTGGGATTGTTAAATCCACTCCTTTTTCATAATAAATAGTCATATTTTTATCTGCTAATGCTTTTACACCTTCTAATAAAGATACGGCCGAATTATATTCACCTTTTCCTCTCCAATTACCTAACGGAGAATTTTTATCGTCTGCTAATGGTCCAATGACCGCAATACTTTTTGCTTTTTTGGAAAGTGGTAGAATATTATTTTCATTTTTAAGTAGTACTATCGATTTTTTTGCCACATCGCGTGCAACTTTTAAATTTCCTTCGGATAGGACCTCTGTTCGCTCACGTTCATCATCGCAATATCTGTATGGGTCATCAAATAAGCCTAATTGAAATTTTATTCTTAATACACGCTTAACCGCATCATCGATATCCTCAATGTTAACTTTATTTTCTTTTAGTAATGCTTCTAATGAAGCTTCGTAAGCATAAGACTCCATATCCATGTCGCTACCAGCATTCAATGCTATTTGTGCGGCGTGTTTTTTATCTTCGGCATAGCCATGAGCAATCATTTCTCCAATACTTCCCCAATCTGAAACCACAAAACCATCCCAGTTCCATTTCCCTTTTAAAAGGTCTCGTTGTAATGCTTTATGTCCTGTGGCAGGTATGCCATCGATGTCGTTAAAAGAATTCATAAATGTAGCCACTCCAGCCTCTGCAGCTGCTTTAAAAGGTGGTAAGATGGTATTGTGTAATTCAAATTCGCCCACTGTAATTGTGTTATAGTCTCTACCTGCCTCGGCAAAACCATAACCAGCAAAGTGCTTGGCACAAGCTGCGATGGTATAAATGTTTGCTAAATCTTCTCCCTGAAACCCTTTAATGCGTGCCACACCAATTTTAGAAGCCAAATAGGGATCTTCTCCTGCGCCTTCCATTACTCTTCCCCATCGAGCATCGCGAGACACATCTAACATAGGTGCAAATGTCCAGTTTAACCCAGATGCTGCAGATTCTTTGGCAGCTATTGCTGCAGATTGCTCTATAATATCTAAATCCCAACTGGCACTCTCACCTAAAGGAATAGGAAAAATTGTTTTGTAACCATGGATAACATCGTAAGCAAAAATTAAAGGTATTTTTAATCGCGAATGCTCCATTACAATACGTTGCGTTTCTCTAATTGACGCTACAGAGGTGACATTTAACATCGAGCCCACTTCTCCTTTTTTTAACTTATCGAGTTTATGCTGATCGCCTTGCGAAGACGTAGGTCCTGTAGCATCCCAACCTCCACTGTATTGTACTAATTGCCCTATTTTTTCATTAATTTTCATTAATGCTAAAACCGAATCTACTTTGCGTTCTGTTTCACTGTTTTTTAGTTCTATAGAATAGTTTTTGGGATTTTGTTGTGCATCAATTGAAAGAATACAGAAAAGAAAGAGGCACGAAAGGACTCGCTTTGCATACAATAGTTGAGGTAATTTCATAAAAAATAAATTATTGTATCATTAATTCCACGTAAACAGGAAAATGATCTGATGGAAATTTAAAATCGATAGCACTTGACAGGACTGCGTATTTTTTAACTTTAATAGGCGATGCTTTTGATAGCAGAATGTAATCTATGCGTCGTGTCACAGGCTCATGATAATTAAACCCATTAAACGTCCCATTAGAACCAAAAGTAAGTGCTGCAGTCTCTTTGGTATCTAACATGGTTGCTTTTGTTGAGGCAATAACTTCGCTGTCTGGTTCTACATTAAAATCACCCATAATTAAAACAGGAAAATTTTTGGTATTTACATCCTGTATTGTACTTAAAATAAGTTTCATACTTTCTTTTTGGGCTTGCGTACCAACATGATCAAGGTGCGTATTAAATATCCAAACCTTTTCTTTACTATCTAACAGTGTGAACAGGCCATAGGTGCATATACGTGGATAAGCAGCATCCCAACCTTTAGATATTTTGTTGGGTGTTGCAGACAACCAAAAGGTAGAATCATGCTCTACCTTTAATTTTTTTGCGTTGTAAAATAATGCAGAATATTCGCCTTTATCTCCACCATCTCTACCAATACCAATCGATTTATAACCTTTTAATGCGTTATTTAAATCGTTCATTTGGTTAGGTCGCGCTTCCTGAACGCCTAATACATCTGGTTCTAAAAATAGTACTTGATTACTTAAAAATTCTTTTCTGTTTGACCATGCATTTTCTCCGTCTGATGCTACATCTAAACGAATATTATAGGTCATAACGCTAAGGTCTTTATCCGTTGTTTGGGCAATATTCTTAATTTCTTTTTCATTTGGGTTTTCGTCTTTTGCTTCCTTTTTTTTGTTGCATGCAACAATAGCAAAGGTTAAACCCAATAATAAAATTATTACCCGTTTCATATTTTTATTTTTTTTGCTGAAAAACCCTTACGTAATCAACTTCCATTTTTTGCGGAAAGACACTATCGTCAATCCCTTTTTGCCCGCCTAACATACCACCAACCGAAACATTTAATATAAGGTAAAATTTTTGATCGAATGGCCACTCTGCAGTGGTTTTATGTTCATTTTCAATATGGTTATATACCTCACCATTTAAGAGGAAGTCCATTTTCTCTGGTGTCCACTCTAAAGCAAAGACATTAAATTGATCGTTTGGTTTTTCAATATGGATTTTTTTACCTCTTTCTGTACCAATTGTATGGTTATAGGCTTTGGTGTGAATGGTACCAAATATGGAATCTGGACTAAACCCAACGTACTCCATTATGTCTATTTCTCCAGATTCTGGCCAGCCTACCTCTTTACGGTTTTCGCCAAGCATCCAGATTGCTGGCCACATGCCAACACCTTTAGGTAATTTTGCCCTTACTTCTATGTAGCCATATTTCCAAGTGGCTAATTCTGCGGTATTAATTCTTGCCGAGGTGTATTGTGCTGTATCAATCTCTGTAATGTATTTTAACCAGCTTTTCTTCTTTAATGCTTCATTTTGATAATCGACATTAGCAATTTTCTCTTTGTGTGCTTCGAGTATTAACAATCCGTTTTCTACTCTTACATTTTTAAGACTATCTGTAAAGTATTGTTCTTCGCGATTACTTAATAAACCATAATTGTTTGCCCATTTTGTCGAGTCGGGTTTCCCTGTATAATTAAATTCGTCGCTCCAAACTAATTCATAATTATTGTTGGTTGGACTTACTTTAGCTCTTTCGAAAACCAATTCTGGTTCGTCTGTGGTTATGTAATCGAAATTGTTAGCAATTAACCAATCTATATCTTCCGTTTTATTTGCGGTCCACGCATTAAGAATTAGGTTAAGCTCTTTAGCCTCTGCAATCCATTTAGGTTTGTTTTTAAGTTTATAAACTAAATAATCTAAGCCATCTATACCATCCGCTTTAAGTGCTTTTGGCGATTTAGAACCATCGAGATAAAGCGTTTTTGCATCAGGATTGAGGGCCTCGATACGTTTAAGTGTTTCGTAACTAAAACTTATATAATGAGAAATGTAATTTTCTGCCTTTAATTCTTTTACCAAGGCAATTACTTTATTTGCAATATCAATATTTCTGCCTTCAATTTTAGAAGGTTTTATTTCGCAAACTAATCCTGTAGTACTATTATCTTGCATACCTGCAAGAATATATGCTTTTAGCGTTGGTAGCATTTCTCCATTAGAAAGCTTTTTTTTAGCTAACTCACCATAAGTGGATTCTTCTACTAAGAGATTATTATATTCTGCATCGTGAGCCACAATAAGCACATTATCTGCCGTCATGCGAACATCGAATTCCGATCCAGTGCACTTTAACTCTATTGCTTGTTTAAGGGAAGCAATAGAGTTTTCTGGAAGTCGATTAGATTTCCATGCACCACGATGTGCTATGACATAATTATCTGCAAAGACAATACTCTGTTTAGCTGTTGATGAGTCGCAAGAATTTAATAATATAAAGACTAATACAATAAAAATAAAACGCATAGTTGGACTTTAAGCTAAAATAGTACCAGAGCAGGTATGTGCATAGCTGCTATTAATCAGGATTTTTTAATTCTTATATTTTTTTCTGTTAGTAACCATCATTTTGAGGGTAACCAGCACCTAAGACATCTAAATCTCTTTGTGCAATTGGCCAGTTTATATAATGTGGCATCCAATTTGTTCTTGGATCTTTAACACCTAAATTAGCTGGGAAAAATTCGCCATCGCCTGCATAGTTTGTTATTTGAAAATTAATAACATCCTGTCCCATTCTTTTTAGGGTGAACCAGCGTTGCCCTTCGAAAGCCAATTCTCTGGCACGTTCATCTAAGATAGCCTGCTGGTCTACTACGGTTATTGGCGCAGCATTGGCTCTTGTTCTAATAGCATTAACGTATGGTAATGGATCTCCTGTTGAATTCATTATTGCCTCAGCAGCTATTAAATAAGTTTCGGCTAAACGGTATACTAAAATATTACTTCTGTTTAGGTAAGACTCTGGGTTATCATCTTCTTGAGCAAACTTAATGCATGATGGATGTAATCTCTGATAATAACTCTGGTAGGTACTCGGAGGATTATTAGGGTCTGTTACTGGCTGATAAATATCAATTTCCTGACCTATGTTTTGACCTGAAGTATAATAGTATTTTAACCTGAAATAGGTGTCATCATCTCTGTCATCATTTGGATCTTCGACTAAAAGATTTAATAAATATAAATTAGGTAATATTCTAGAGAACCCTCTACCGCCTTGTTCTATATTTGCTTCAATACCACTAATTTGAAAATATTGCGTAACGTAATTAGCATTCATCATGGTTGTGCCACCACCACCAAGCAAATCGTCTTGAGATTGAATAACGAATAATGATTCTGGAGTATTTCTATCTCCTGCAAAAACTTCGGCAGTAGAGCCTACAAGACTATGTGGGCTATCTGGACCTTCTATTACATCTAAAGCTTGGTTCTTTGCTTCTACCCAGTCACCTTGCCACATGGCTACTTTAGCTTTAACGTGCTTAGCTGTACCTTTAGTAATACGCCCAAATGCGCCTGTCCAGCCTAAGTTTTCCACGGCATAGGCTAAATCGTTATTTATAATGCTAAAAATTTCTTCTTCAGAAGATTTATCGTTTATAACATCGAAAGCATTATCTACGGTAATTGTTTCTGTAGTAACGTAAATATTGTTAAACATTCTGTATAAGTAAAAATACGCATGTGCTCTAAAGAAACGAGCTTCTGCTATAATTTGCTTTCTTGAATCTTCATTAATGTCATCAATTTCTTCAGCAGCATTAATAATGGCTGTTGCCTGATTTGCAATGTTGTAATAGTGTTTCCAGAATAGAGAAGAAACGAACGCAGTACCTTGGTCGTCTGGAGAAATGCCTCTTTGGTATCTTCCCATTAAACCAGTATATCCAGTTCTGCTAAATGCTAAATCACTTCTAGAAGACATTAAAACGGCTCCCATATAATCTTCGGTTCCTGCATCGTAACGGTCTCTTTCGAATTTATATAAACTTACTACGCCAGATTTTAAACCAGCTTCGGTTGTATAGACAAAATCCGCATTGTACTCTGTGCTTGGGTTTTCATCAAGGTATTCCTCGCATGAAGACATTGTAAATAGTAGTGTTAATACTAACAACAAACTATATCTTGCATTTTTGTAAAAAAGTGTTGTTTTCATAATTTTCTTTTTTTTTTATTAAAATTTTAATCGCACCCCAAAGGTATAACTTGTTGCGTCTGGGTAGCCTGTATCTGCATTAGAGAATGTACTTCTAATGTTTACTTCTGGGCTATACCCAATATAATCTGTATCTGTAAATAAATTTGAACCTGTAAGATAAAATCTTATTTGGTCTAAACCAATTTGAGACACTATCTCGTTAGAAAGTGAGTATCCTAAACTTACTGTTCTTAATCTTACATAAGAAGCATCTTTAACTGCTAAAGAATTTAAATACAACGGTGTAGCATCGAAATTAGGTCGAGGAAATGTTGTCGATGGGTTTTCTGGTGTGTAATAATCTACCTTAACACCGTTTAACTTACCAGATAAAGTACCTCCGTTATTAAAGTCTGAAAGAAATGGATTCACCTTTGTGGCTCCTTCAACTACATAAAAATCTACAAATAAATCGAAACCTTTGTATTCTAAGTTGGTTGAGAAAGATCCAAACCAATCTGGATTTGGGTCTGTAAATACACGATCGTCTGGTGTAATAATGCCATCTCCATTTACATCGGCAACTCTAATATCTCCAGGTCTTAAATCTGGTTGCGGAAATGAGGAGTCTGGATTTGCCTGTGGTGCATTTGCAAAATCCTCTCCTGCTTGCCAAATACCATCGAATTGGTATTGTCTAATTGCGCCAACAGGTTGACCCACAAAATAGTTATAAGTATCATCTTCTAAAACTGGGTTTCCATCACCATCGTTATAAAGCTCTAAAATTTCATTTCTATTGTTAGACCAATTGGTAGAAACAGACCATTTTAAGTCTGGTTTGTTTATAATATTTGCGGTAAGATTTACTTCTACACCTGTGTTTTGTAATTCTCCTGCATTAAAATAAGTAAAAGTATAACCTGTAATAGAAGGTACAGCTCTTCTTAATAATAAATCTTTTGTACGCGCATCGTACCAGTTTACACTTCCTGTTAAAATTCTATTGAATACTGAAAAATCTAAACCTACGTTAGCTGTTGTAATTCTTTCAAATTTAAGATCTAAATTTGGTAAAATATTTGAAGGTGCAAATCCTGATGCAGATTCACCATCAAAAATATATGGTTGTGGATCTGCAGTAAATAATGATGTGTAAGGTATACCCAAATCGTTTACCAGAGAACCATAACTTAATCTTAATTTTAATTCTCTAATGGACTCCACATCTTCTAAAAAGCTTTCATTATTTATTTTCCACGCAAAAGACGCAGCTGGGTTATAACTCCATTTATTATTTTCTGCATTTAATGAAGCGCCATCTGCTCTACCAGTTAATATAAACAAATACTTATCCATAAGATTATAACGCAATCTTGCCATATAGGATAAATAATTTATTTTATCTGAATCGCGCTCTACGGTAACTTGATCGATAGCGCTTTCTATACCATTAAAACCATTATCCTCTATTGCAAAACCTTGACCTTCTGTAAATGTTCTTGAATTTGTATCTTCTTGTAATCCCTGAACTAAGGTGACGTTTAATTTATGATCGTCGTTAAAAGCTTTGTCGTAAGTTAAAATGTTTTCAATTAAATAACTCTCTGTTAAACGGTTCTCTATTCGAGCAATACCATTAACATCATCACCAGCAGAGCTTAATGAAGATTGGTATTGTCCTCGCTCAGAGTTTCTTCTGGTAAAGTTACCTTTTAATTGGTATTGTAAATTATCTGTTATTTGCCAGATTGGTGTAACATTTACTACAAAATCGTTTCCTTTAATTTCATGATTTTGTTCACGTAAATTAAATATTGGATTTACAGGAGAAGATTCTTCTCCGGTTGGAAACTGTGTAAGATTTCCGTTCTCATCGTAAGCTCTTCCTAAAGGAGAGAACGTAATAACGTTAACGTTTGCAGCTCTGTCTGTATCGGTATTTAAAAAATTTAAATCGAAATTTACAGAGAATTTATCACTAATTTTTTGATCTACATTTAAACGTAAAGTCTTTCTAACGTATTTAGAAGTAGGTATTAATCCATCTTCCTGAAAATAATTTAAACTACCAAAAACTTTAGTCGCATCTGTTCCTCCACTAATACTAATGGCTTGGCTATTAACTATGCCTGTTCTTACCAATTCGTCTTCCCAATCAACAAATTCGTTATTGGCAATCGACTCTAATTCTTGTTCTGAAAATATGTCTTCATCATTTGGGTACTCATCATCTGCATTAGTTGCTCTCACAGCCTCACGTCTTAATTGAGCAAATTCCTGACCACTATAAACGTCGAAATTTCTTTCTATAGACTTGGTCGTCAAGAAGCCATGGTAACTAACCTGCATTTTTTTGTTTTTACCTCTTTTAGTTGTAATTAAAACGACACCGTTTGCACCTCTCGAACCATAAATAGCCTGCGCAGATGCATCTTTAAGGAATTCTATAGACTCTATATCGTCTGAATCTATATCTGCAATCCCTCCATCTCTAATAATACCATCTACTACATAAATGGCACTTATATTACCTTCTATAGATCCTTGTCCTCTAAAAATAATATCCGATGTTCCACCAGGTCTTAAAGTTCCACCTCCTACATCTACTTGTAAACCAGCTATTCTACCTCTAAGCATTTCGTTAACGTCTGACGTTGGTGTTAACGTAGCTTGTTCTAAATTAGTAGTGGCTACTGCATTTACTAAATCGCTTTTTCTTTGCGTACCGTAACCAACCACAACTACCTCATCTAAAGTGTTAGCATCTTCGTCTAAAGTAATTGTCATATTAGGTGTGGCGTTTACTTCTTTTGTTTTATATCCCAAATAAGAGATAACAAGCGTACTTGCTGGGTTATTAAGGTTTAGTTCGAAATTACCATCGAAGTCTGTTGATGTTCCATTTGTTGTTCCTTTTTCTATAACCGAAGCGCCTATAAGCGGCATACCATCTGCGGAAGAACTAATGGTTCCATTTACAGTTGTTTGAGCCCAAACAGAGATTGAACTACATAGTAATAAAAAGCCGAACAGCGTTTTAATTCTTGATTGTCGTAATTTAAATTTCATTGGTTGTTGAGTTATGTTAAATTTTAGAGATTGAATTTATTCTTTTACTCATTATTAAAGTTTAACTAAATATTAAGCTTTCGTAAATTTAAGCCCATAATATTGATAGATTGATAATTTATACCACGATAAAAATCGAACATCATAAAATTAGAGTTCTTTTACTGCAAGTTTATGGTTGTAAGGCACCATGCTTGCTGTCTTTCGATTTTATGTTAAAATTAACAGAATTAGCCTAAAAACACATTATAAATATGGCTTGTAGTGGTAATGTCAAGGCGAAAAAAGCACATGTAGAGGTTTTAAAATTTTAAGATATAATTAACTAAGCTTTCTTCGTGTGTTAAATTCAAGCGTTTTCGTAAACGATATCTTTTTGTTTCAACACTTTTTGTAGAGATATTGAGTAATGGAGCAATTTCTTTAGACGACAGGTTTAACCGAAGATAAGCACAGAATTTTAAATCATTAGGTGTTAAATCTGGATGCTTCGCTTTTATTTTATCTAAAAAATCTTTATCTGCATTATTGAAGGCTTGTTTAAAAAACGTCCAGTCTTTATTATTATTTAAGTTGTTGTCTATTAATTCTATAGCGCTTCCTAAATCTTCTTTTTTGTTGCTGCTTTTTAACTCCTTCTTTATTTTATTTAATAACTCGTTCTTTTTTATAATACTCATTGTAGAAATAGCTAATTCCCGATTTTTGCCTTCTATGTCTTGATTTAATTTTTCATTTTGAATTTCCATGATTGCCTTTTCATTCTTTATTTGTTCATGTCTTAAAATTCTCACGTAATAAAACTTGTAAGCTTTATGTATTAAAAATCCAATTACTACTAACACTAACAGGTATATAAAAATGGCCGTATTGGAAATGTACCAAGGCCTGTTTATAGTAAAGTTGTAGTCACTCTCATTTTGTGATAATTTATTTCCTATTTTCGCACGAACCTGAAAGGTATAATCACCAAAAGAAAGATTTTCGAATTGCGCACTGGTATTTCGCGTCCAGTTACTCCATCTATCCATAAAACCGTTTAAGCGATATTGATATTTTACATCCAGATACTTATCGTATTCTGGTACCGAATAATTGAAAGTAATTATACCTTGCTTATGCTCTAACACGCCTTCACTATCTAACGGAAGTTGTTTTGCTTGCGCATCTAAAGTTTTAAGAGTAATTCCGTTAAGGTAAATTTTGTAATCATTACTAGTTTTCGTTTTAGATAAATCCAAAGACAGATAACCATTGGTAGTGCCTAAAATATAGGTCTCGTCCTCGACATATTGAATATTTTCGAAGCCTATAACGCTTCTTCTTAAATTAGAAGGTATTGGAATATGTGTAACTTCGGGTGTATTAGTAAGATCGTTATTAGTAATATAACTAATGTTATTTTGTGAAAACAACCAGAGTTTTCCAGTCTTGTCCAACTCAATTTTTCCCGAAGTATAATCATTGGTTAAAATTAAGTCTGACTTTAGTGTATCTTTTATAAACAGTTTTTTTCTATCATTATACTTAAAAATACCTTCTTTAGCTGAATAGATAATAGCTTTTTGATTGCTTATCAAGCTTGAATTTTTACTTATAGCAAGTTCAGTATGTTTTTTTACAGCACTTACCTGAGTAAAAGCGGTATCTACCTTCATGCTATACAAACCCTTATATTCATGATTAACAAATATTTGATTATTACTGTTAATCTCAAAATACCGTGCCGAATTATTAAACCCATTAATTTTATTCCGTAAACGCCAAACTCCATTTATATATTCTAACACGTAAAGTCCGCTGTAGTTTCCCTGAAGCAATAAGTTTTTGTGATTTTCAATTTCTTTAAAATTCCATGCACCTAAAACCGAACTTATTTTTTTTGCTGAACTTTCTTCTATTAAAAAAGTACCTAGATGATGCCCGCAAAACAGGTTTGTATCGTTGTCATTAAATAAACTCCAAACTTGACCTGCAGTACCTTCTACAAATTTAAACGCTTCATTTTTGTCATTGAGTGCTTTGTAAAATAGTCCTTGATTAGACCCTACATACAAATTATTTTTAAATGTAATGGTTGCATACACTGTTCCTAAAACACCTTCGTAGTCTATAAATGTCTTAACTGGCGATGTTACATTAATGCAGTTTAATCCATTGTCCAATCCTACCCAGACATTCCTGTCTATGTCTTCAAAAAGTGATAAAACGGTATTATTACTCAGGCCTTTTTTCTGATTTATAATGTATTCCACCTCTCCAAGAGCATTGATTTTAATCATGCCATTAGAAATAGTTCCTGCAATAAAACCGTTATCGTCAAGCTGAATGCTATTAAATACATTAAACTCCTTTAATGTTTTATTGCTTGAAACTTCCCATACTTTTAAGCTAGTATCATGCAGGTAATAAAACCCAGAGCTTCTGGTTAATAACAAAAGTTGGTTGTTGTGTTTAAAAATACTGATAACACGGTCGTTGAGAATGATTTCATTATTATTTACCAATTTAGATTCGCCATCTTTTATTTTATAAATGCCTTCGTTAGCAACATGATAATATATGTGGTTCTCAACCAAAAAAACTTTGTATATAATGTTTTTAGACGTGATAATTTTAAAATCCTGATTAACTTTATTGTAAAAATACAGGCTATGACCAGATTGAAACAGTATCCATTCGTTATAGTCCAATATGTTCCAGATTTGATCATCAACTAAATTTTCAGCTTTTAATTTTGGAATTAACGACGTGTATTCTAATGTTCCCACATTGTTTTTCTCCCAATAACCAAATTCTTCATAACAGCCAGTATAAATTTTATCGTCTATAACTTTAACAGCACGCATTACCGAATTATTTGGTGACACATACGTATTCCAAAAAGAGCCGTTATACTCCAACAACCCTCTGTTGTTTGCTATATAAACGAAGTTATTACTGGCTTGAGAAATCATCCAGTTTTGGTTATCGCCACCGTAATCTACTGCCGAAAACTTTTCAATTGGCGGTAACTCTTGAGATTGAAGTAATAAGAGTGAAAATAAAAATAAAGTGTTTAAAATGCCTTTCATTTGTTATGTAAAGATAGTTTTAGAAAATGAACAAACAAAATGATAATGCATAACGAATTGATGCGGCAAACCAATACTTCCTACGAAAGCAAAAGCATAAGTGACGCAGCCAAAGCGCCACCTGCTAAAGGACCCAAAACAGGAATCCAAGAGTAACTCCAATCGCTTGAAGCTTTATTTTTAATAGGTAAAATTGCATGCATTATTCTTGGCCCTAAATCTCGTGCAGGGTTAATTGCATATCCTGTAGTACCACCCAAAGACAAGCCAATAGACCATACTAACAAAGCTACTGGTAATGCGCCAAGAGAACCCAAACCTACTACGGTTTCGGTATCGTTAATACTAGCATCTGTAAAATAAAGAATGGTAAAAAGCAATACAAAAGTACCAATGGCTTCACTAAAGAAGTTTGAGAGAGTATTTCTAATTGCTGGCGCTGTACAAAATACAGCCTTTTTTGTATCTCCATCTTCGGTAACTTCGAAATGGGATTTATAGGTTACCCACACTAATGTAGACCCAAGCATTGCGCCAAGCATTTGTGCTAACACATACATAGGCACATCTGCCCATGGAAAACTTCCGGCAACTGCCAAAGCCACAGTCACTGCAGGATTAATATGCGCTCCACTGTATGGACCAACAACGACCACAGCAACATATACAGCTAAAGCCCAACCGGTAGTAATTACAATCCAGCCACTATTATTGCCAATAGTTTTATTTAATACAACGTTTGCAACTACTCCTCCACCTAGTAAGATTAATAATGCCGTTCCTATTATTTCTGCTATAAATGGTGTCATTTTTTACCTATTTTAAATTAATTTTTGTCCAATACTCTAAAGCCTCAATAGCCTTGTACCAGCCTTCAATGTCACTTTCTGTTTGTTCTCTTTCATTGGTTGGATTAAAAGTTACATCTGTTTGCCATATTTGTTGAATTTCTTCAGCATTATCCCAATAACCTACTGCTAATCCTGCTAGAAAAGCAGCTCCCATTGCTGTTGTTTCCACTACTTTTGGTCGCACAGTAACTGTATTTAAAACATCTGCCTGAAACTGCATTAACATTTTGTTAATGGTAGCTCCTCCATCTACACGTAATTCTTTTATAGCAATCCCAGAATCTGCTTCCATGGCTTTTAGAACATCCATAGTTTGATAGGCAATAGACTCTAAAGCTGCTCTGGAAATATGAGCATCTGTACTCCCTCGTGTTAAACCAAAAATAGTGCCTTTGGCTTGCTGGTTCCAATGTGGCGCGCCTAAACCAGCAAATGCCGGAACAAAATACACACCATCTGTACTATCTACAGAAGATGCCAATGCTTCCACATCTGAAGATTTTCTGATTATTTTTAAACTATCTCTTAACCATTGTACCACTGCTCCAGCAATAAAAATACTTCCTTCCAGTGCATAAGTTGTTTTTCCGTTTATTTTCCAGGCAACAGTGGTTAGCAAGTTATTTTTTGAAACAATAGGCTTCTCTCCTATATTCATTAACATAAAACAACCAGTTCCGTAGGTGTTTTTTACCATACCTGGCTTTGTACACATTTGCCCGAATAAAGCTGCCTGCTGGTCTCCTGCAATTCCTGCAATAGGAATTTTAGCATCGTAAAAAGATGATTTTGTATAACCATAAACTTCGCTGGATTGTTTAACTTCTGGCAACATGTTTTTTGGAATGGTAAGCATGTTTAGCAACTCATCATCCCATGCCATTGTGTTGATATTAAACATTAGCGTTCGGGAAGCATTTGTTACATCTGTAACATGTTGTTCTCCTTTAGTAAAATTCCATATTAGCCAGGTGTCTATAGTCCCTAAGATTAAATCTCCAGCTTCTGCTTTTTTTCTTGCACCTTCAACATTATCTAATATCCATTTTACTTTTGTGCCTGAAAAATAAGAGTCTATAACCAAACCTGTTTTTTGTCTAACACTATCGCTTTTACCATCTTTCTTAAGTTGGTCGCAATAGTCTGAGGTACGCTTATCTTGCCAAACAATAGCATTGTATACGGGTTTTCCTGTGTTTTTATCCCAAACCACGACGGTTTCCCTTTGGTTTGTTATACCTATAGCTGTTATGTCTTCGGCACTTAATCCTTTTTTTGCAATCGCTTCTGCAGCGACACCTGCCTGAGTGGACCAAATTTCGATTGGGTCGTGCTCCACCCAACCCGATTTTGGGAAATGTTGGGTAAATTCTTTTTGAGCCATTGATATAACATTTCCTTTTTTATCGAAAACAATAGCTCTTGAGCTTGTAGTACCTTGATCTAAGGCTAAGATATATTTTCCCATAATTATACTATTTTAAAACGTATTGATTGGCTATTTGAATAAATTTTGAAATTTGTTCCTGTCGCCATTCATCTGTTTGGTTTAATTCTTCCCTTAATATTTCTCCCACCATAGGTGCTATTTCTATCGCTGCTTTTGCGTCTAAAAACAACACACGCACTCTTCTTGCCAGAACATCTTCTATGGTTCTAGCCATTTCGTTTCTAACAGCCCATAATACCTCAGCTTTTGTGTAAGGTAATCGAGTATGTAAGCGCTCAGACAATTTAGGATTTTCTTTCGTAATTTGCTCAATGCCTTTTTTATCTGTCCCATAAATGTAAAGATGATTAGACCTATCTACAGTACCATTGGCACCATGAATTAATAAATTTTCCGTAACACATTTTGCTTTTGGTAATTTATTTAATTCTATAATTTTATTTACTGTATCCTGAGCCATTTTTCTATAGGTTGTCCACTTACCACCAGTAATAGTAATTAATTCTGAGTCTGATACTATAATTTTATGGCTTCGGGATATTTCTTTTGTTTTTTCAGATTTGTCCTTTGGCGCTGCTAAAGGGCGTAAACCTGCGAAAATACTTAGTACATTATCCTTAGTAGCTGTCTTGTTTAAATATCTATTAGCTGTCTCGATTATAAAATCGACCTCTCTATCTAATGGTTTGGGTTCTAAACTATGGCTATCTAATAACGTATCGGTGGTACCTACCACAACTTTATCATGCCATGGCACAAGAAACAATACGCGACCATCATCGGTTTTAGGAATCATAATCGCATCATTACCTGGCAAAAAAGACTTGTCGAAAACCAAATGGATACCTTGACTTGGCCTGATACTGTTTTTAGCATTGTTATTATCCATTTTCAACACCTCATCTGTAAAAACCCCTG
The DNA here is from genome assembly GCF_053604665.1 of Lacinutrix chionoecetis. Classification (NCBI taxonomy): domain Bacteria; kingdom Pseudomonadati; phylum Bacteroidota; class Flavobacteriia; order Flavobacteriales; family Flavobacteriaceae; genus Lacinutrix; species Lacinutrix chionoecetis. The sequence continues at coordinate 206,326 of NZ_JBSHNQ010000086.1, read as the reverse complement.
TAGCATTTATTACAACTTTAGCATTTAGGCTATATTCTTTTTCAGTTTCTTGGTCTATGGCAACTACGCCATTTACAAGACCCTTATCATCTTTTAATAACTTTTTTACTTTACAGTAATTTAAAAGCGTAGCTCCATTTTCTATCGCACTTTGTGCAATGTTTAACGCGAGTCTGGAATCATCAAACTGCCCATCATGATAAACAACACCTCCTTTTAATTTTTCTGTTTTAATGGTAGATAATCGCTGGATAGCTTCTTTTTTACCAATACCTTTAGATTTCCCAAAGCTTAACTTTCCTGAGAGAAAATCGTAAACTTTTAAACCAACTGTATAAAAAATTTTATCCCACCACTTATAATTAGGAATAATAAATGATTGATTGCTTACTAAATGTGAAGCATTTTTCATCATCAACCCTCTCTCATGTAAGGCTTCACGAACTAAATCTACGTTACCTTGCGCTAAATATCTTACACCACCATGCACTAACTTAGTACTTCTGCTCGATGTGCCTTTGGCAAAATCTACTTGCTCTAGTAATAAAGTTTTGTAACCTCTAGTCGTACAATCTAATGCGATGCCCAAACCAGTTGCGCCACCTCCTACAATAATCACATCCCAATTTTGGGTTGTTTTCACTTTATCTGTTAAGGTTTCTCTTTTAAACAAATTGTTTTAGTTTAATTACATTTTGTTTCAAATATATAATAATTTAAGTTAAATGAAAGAAAACGAAACATTTTTTAATAATTATTGTCGATTTAACCTTCGTTTTCTTTCGTTTTCTTATATTTGTTTTAATTATATGAAAAGACATCAAGATATATTAGATAGATTAGCTAAGGACAAGCACTTAGAAGTTTTAGAATTATGCGAGATTTTAGATGTTTCTGCAGTGACCATTAGAAAGGATCTAAAACTTTTAGAGAAAAAAGGATTATTGTATAGAACGCATGGTGGAGCATCTTTTGACAATCCTTATATTAATGAAAAAGCGATTGTAGATAAAGAAAAAATTTCTGTTGCCGAAAAACGTGGGATTGCACAAAAAGCTGCCACGCTAATAGTGGAAAACGATTCTATAATGATTGCCTCTGGCACAACCGTACAAGCACTTTCAAAATTTATAAAGGCCAACAATAAGCTTACAGTAATTACCTCATCTTTATATGTAGTCTTACAGCTCATTCATGATAAGAATATAAATATTCTTCAGCTTGGTGGTTATATAAGACACAGTTCCGGATCTGTTATTGGCAATTATGCAAAGTACATCCTTGAAAACATTTCCTGTAGTAAATTATTTCTTGGAGTAGATGGCATTGATTTAGAGTATGGACTATCTACTTCCAGTCTCGAAGAAGCTGAGCTAAATAAGAAAATGCTTAAGGCTGCAGAAAAAATTATAATCTTGGCAGATTCTTCAAAATTTGGAAAGAAAAGCTTTGCCAGAATATGCGATTTATCTCAAATACACGAAATAATAACAGATAGTGGTATTTCTAATTCTGTAAGAAAGAAACTTGAGGAAAAAGACATTAAAGTTACCATTGCAAATTAATTAAAGATTTTTTTTATGAAACAATTCATAGTAGTTTTATTAATAGTCGCATTTTTTTCATGCGAATCTGCTAAAAAAAAGGACGATACCAGTGAAGCTATTCAACAGCCCAATATTCTATTAATAGTCGTAGATGATCAAGGTTATGCAGATTTTTCTCCCTTTGAAGCACACGATAAAACAGTAGCAACACCAAATATTTCAAGATTGGGTGCTGCTGGAACTGTGTTTACACAGGCCTATGTTACCGCTCCAGTTTGTAGTCCGTCGCGTGCTGGAATTATTACTGGAAAAAACCAGTTTCGTTGGGATAAACCTGCAAGTTGGGGACCAGGATTACCAGACGATGTAAAAACAATAGCCGAGTATTTAAAAGAAGCAGGCTACCATACAGCCAGAATAGGAAAAAACGATTTGGGCCGCAATTTCCATAAAAACGACGTTAGAGAATACCCGTTAAACCATGGATACGATGAGTTTTTAGGTTTCTCAGCTCATGCACACGACTATTGGTTAAACTCGCAAAGCATTAAAGACAGAACGCCAGATCCTTATGGCACGAGTGCTTTATTAGGACCTTTAATGCATAATATGGGTGAAAAAAGTTACGAAGAAGGGTATTTAACAGATATTTTTACAGACGAATCTATTGAGTATATAAAACGAAAAAGAGACCAGCCTTTCTTTTTAACATTATCATATAGCGCAGTGCACCATTTAATTCATGAAGTACCAAAAAAATATTTAGATAAATACAATGTAAAAGAAATTCCTAATTACGATCCAGATAGTTTGGTTGCTTTTGGGAAACACAAACCAGGAACTTATTCTGCTTATTACGACAAGTATTCAAGAGTTGGCGCCATCCAGCATGAAGATTTAAGAAAATACTACTTAGCCAATTTAAATTGTTTAGACGATAATATTGGACGTGTTTTAGATGCTTTAAAGGATAATAATCTGGATGAAAACACGGTTATTGTTTTTATTTCAGATAATGGCGGCTCTCCACTTACTGGAGCAAACAACACACCATTAACTGGTGGAAAATATTCACTTTGGGAAGGAGGCATTAGGGTACCAATGGCTATTAGCTGGAAAGATAAAATTGATGCTGGAAAGATAGAAACACGCTATGTCTCTGCAACAGATATTTTGCCTACGCTTGCCAAAATTGGTGGAGCTACAATTACAGATAAAGATATTGATGGTATAGATTTATTTACACCTGAGGCAGAACGCTTATTAGTTTGGAAATGGCAAAAAACCTGGGCAGTGCGTCAAGGAAAATGGAAGTTAACCAATGCTAAAGAAAACCATTGGAAAAGCGAACCTTCTGCACAATATATTGCGCCAATACGCGATGATTTAACTTTAAAACTGTTTGATATCGAGACCGATCCTGGTGAGCGATACGATGTGTCTCACGACCATCCAGAGATAGTTAAAAATCTTGAAGAAGCCTATAAGAGTTGGTGCGAGGCTAATATTAAATAGACCAACATTTTAGATTAATTACTTCTTAATTCTAAACTTTTGGTGCAATTTTCTTTTCAAAAAAGTGTCTTTTCCTGTATAGGTTGTAGAAGGGAATTAAAAGGTGTTATCTTAATTTTTTATGCTCCATACTGTAATTACTCTGCCTTACGCCTTGTTTAGTTTCTTCACCAATTATAATTGTAAGTATGGTTTTATAAAAAAAATTCCAAATTTTAATAACGCAATACAGCTTAAATTAATAGCTATGATTTTAAACACTAGAAATCCCTGCGTTCAGATTGAATATCACAATAAAACGTAAAATCTTTTGGACAAACATCTGCGGGATATACAACCGTTAATGGTGATTTTAAATTACCTAATGGTGATGTAGTTTATTTAGCAACAGGATATGTTTTGGATAGAAATAATAAAAAATACCCTAAAAACTTGCAACCTGAAGTAATGGTTACTGAGGATTCAGAAGAAGATAAAACACTACATACTGCAATAGAATGGTTACTATCAGTTAATTAATTCTATAAAACACATATTACATTTAATAAGACAACTGTAACAAATCAGGTTTTTTTTCGTCATTATAATAATCAACGAAAAACCGCCATTATGAAACCAAAAGTTTTTCTACTTTTAATATTCATTATTACTTTTTTATCCTGCAAACAGGAAAAAGAAACAACAAAAAAGCAAGAGGTATCTATTATTAAAGCCTCTATCAATATGGCTAGTTTGCGTGAAGGAAATATTTATAGAGAAAACAGCTGGACTATTTCTCCTGATCTTAACCCAGATGTCTGGACAATAGAAGTTTCAGAAAATGATACCACAAAAGCTACATTTATTACCGATCAAGATTCCATAACCTTTAATGTTAAACTAAACGATATCTACAATTTTATTGTTGTTCTTAACGAAAAAGATTCCGCCTACACACAAATACAAGCAAGGCCAAAAGCAGCTTCGTTTACCAAAAAATACATTGCAAAAAACAAAGGTAAATACACTGTGGATAACCCAGAAGTTCATGAAATGGTAAACATTATGGTAGCTTTAACCAAAATTGGCGAATTAGATTCTAACATGGTGGAAATGAAAACTAAGTACTACAAAGATGTTATGAGGCATTTTAAACCTTACAGAAATCATCCTGTTATAGACAGCCTTAACAATCACATAACAAAAGTTTTCGATAATGACAGTTATATGTATTATTATAATATTCGTATGAATGCTAATATGTACAGCTTTGATCAAGAGAATAAAGTTGTAAATAACAGCCCTTATAATCGTTTAGGCTTCGATCCAGATAATTATTTAGAACCGTTATTACCCCTTGTAAATGATTTTGCCGAAAAAACTAACTATAGAGAATTCTATAAAGAACATAAAAAATATCATAATGGGTTAATTAAAGAATATTACCGCTTGGCAAATATTAATAAAATGTGGGAATGGATAGAAAATAAATTCCCGCAACGTTACGAAGGCTATAAAATTTTCTTCTCTCCTTTAGTTGGTGGCGCTCATTCAACACAGCGATTTAGCAACGAAGACTATAAAGAAACAGTCATGTTTATTAATGCCCCAACGTTTTCAAAAGATTATTCAGACAAAGAAAAAGAAGCCATTTTAACACGTATTGTATTTACAGAAATTGACCATAATTATGTAAACCCAACTACAGATACCTTTCCTGAAATTAATAATATCATGACACCATTAGACTGTTGGAATAGTGGTGCTCAAGGTTATGGCGTGCCATATGCTACATTTAATGAGTACATGACTTGGGCTATTTTCTCTCTTTATCTATATGATAACTTTGATGCAAACATTTTTGAAAAAAGGAATAAAGCTGAAGCAGATTTTATGCAAAACGGAAGAGGTTTTATTAAATTCGAAGCCTTTAACGATTTTGTATTAGATTGGTACAAAAACAATCCAAAAAAACAATTGAACCTGTTGTATCCTGAAGCAATAGAATGGATAAAAAAACAAGATTGTTCTAAATAAACGTAACTTAATGACGATTAGAAAATTTTTGTTTTATCTTTCTTTAATAATATTATTAACAAGTATTAGTTTATTAATTTCGGGCTCAAATATATTATCTAAGCCGGTTTTCAATACTACTATATTTGCCTACGGCTCCTTAATTACTTGGTTAAGCTTGATTGCATTACCAATGCTAATTTATACTGGCTTTAACAAGCTATATAGCCCTAAGAGCAAAAAAGAAAAACTTATAGTTTTATTGTTAAGCTAATGGTTTTTTTTAATGCAATTTGGGGATTTGTTAGTTATGGATTAGCTGGAAATTGGGCGTTCAATTTTGGCATAAGGGATACTTTTGTTGGTAGCACAATAGCCTCTGTATACTTCTGGTATTATACTTACACCGTTATAATACTACCTATCGTTATTTTAATAATTTACCGTTTACATGCCTTCCTTAAAAAAGAATAGTTGTACACACAACTATTGTCGCTATCTTTAATAAATAAAACAAAAGTCCTGTCTTTTAGAGTCGTGTAATCCACAAAATTGTTTTTGTAATCGTATTATGCAAGTAAATAGAATTATCTCTTCAATTTTTAGAGAATATATTGCTCCCTTTGGTATTACTAATAGCCTGTTAAGCATTTTATTTTTACTGCTAAAGGTATGGTTGCACAATAAAAATTATCTGAGGTGCTGTACTTGGAGAAACCATTGGTAAGCAGGAACATGAGACGACTTTTAGACTTAGAGTTACTACAAAAACTGGTACATTAATATTAAAGTGCTTAACCAACTCTATTAAAAATTATAATCTTCTTTGCTCCTTACTTAAATCTGTAGATTTAACTTCCTTCTTTTTTCCAGATCCAAAATTGTAAGTTAAGGATAAATTAAATCGTCTTGTTTCCCAACGGTTTCTCCAATTAGTAGTTACATTATCTTGGGTTGTTATCTGTCTCCATTGGCTCTTTTTTAATACGTTTTGTGCACTTAAGTTAACACGTAGCTTTTTATTAAACAGTTCTTTTCGCATACCAAAAGACATATCGTAAGAGGGCTTGTATGTTGTATTACCATAACTTCCGTTTTTAGAATAAAAGGTACTCCATGTAAGACTTAGGTCGTTTTCAAAACTAAATGACTGATTTAAATTTCCGTAGTAATTAATCCCACTATCATTAAATTTATAGTCTTCTATGTTAGATTCTGCCTGACCGTAAGACACTTCTGTATTTAATTGCATTTCCCACCATTTTGTTACATCAAGTGTAGTATTGAACGATAATCCTATGCTCCTCGATTTACCAATATTATCGTAAAATAAGGTTGTTATTTGGGTAGCTTCGTCATAATCTACAATTTGATACATTTCATCTTTAGAAAAATTAGCATAAAGCGATAAAGAAGTTTTGTATTTACGAATCCACGTTAACTCGAAAGCGTTAGTAAATTCTGGTGTTAAATCTGGATTTCCTACTTCTACATTATAAGTGTCAATGTATTCAAAAAAAGGATTTAAGTACAAGTATCTTGGTCTTTGAATACGACGACTATAAGAGAATTTAAATTGGTTATCATTAAAGTTTCCGTTAATACTAAAAGAAGGAAAAAGTGACAAGTAATTATCTTTATTTGTGGTGTTTGTTGTTTTAGATGTCGCATTGTAGTCTATATATTCAGCACGCAAACCTGTTTGAAAATTCCACTTTTCGATAATAAAATTAGCAATACCATATCCTGCCAAAATAGACTCTTTATATATTAAACGGTTACTACTGTCTGTGTCTAACTCAAAATCTCCAGTTGTATTTTTATTTTTTAAAACAATGTCGTAGTCGTTATTTACGTAACTATACCTCATTCCTGTTTCAATATTTATTTTATCACTTATATTTTGTTCTAAATCAAACTTGGCGCTTAAAATATTGTACATCGTTGGGTTTTCGTTTTTAACAACTTCTTCTTCTTGATACATTGAGTTTGTGTCCGCATCGAAATAGGCATTAGAAGTTAATCTATCGCTATTATTTTTATAGTTAGCATAGTTAATTTGTGCATCTATTTTTGTGTCTAAACTGTCTGAAGCAAACGTGTAAAACGCATTACTAGTTAACGTTTTATTATTAACATTGTCTGTTGTATTTAATATGGTGTAACGCTCGTAAATATTATTATAATACTCGTTTGTTCTACCTAATGTTTCTGCATCACTTTTATAAATACTATAGCGTAAAGAGCTTCCAATACTGCTATTTTCGTTTAATTTATTAGATATACCAAAATTTCCAGAATAACTATTGGTAACAGGTAACCAATCGTTAAATTGCTCTAAAACTGTTGTTTGTTCTGGCTCCTGAATGGTTTGAATAATTCTTCTATGGTTTACACTTTCGTTATAACCGTAATTTAATCCAAAATTAAGATTCCATTTTTGGGTATTGTTGTATAGGTTGATTCCGTTTCTGTTTTTAATAAACTCTGCATAGCCTACAGACGTTCTTAAATTTCCTGTTAAACCAGAATTTAGAGATTTCTTTAATCTTATATTAACTATGCCTGCAGTACCAGATGCACTATATTTTGCAGAAGGATTTGCAATAATTTCAACAGATTTTATGTTTTCACCATCCAAAGTTTTTAAAAACTGTATTAAATCGTCTCCAGAAATTTGCGATGGTTTTCCATCTATCATTATTTGAAGATTGGCATTACCTCTAAACACAACATTTTCATCCTTGTCTAAACGCATACCAGGTAATTTGCTTAAAGTTTGTAAACCATCATTACCAACGCCAATACCAGATTGAGCTACATCTATTATCATTTTATCTCCTGTCATTCGCATCATTCTTTTTTTCTGAAAAAGAACAACTTCTTCCAATTCAGCGGCATCTTCCTCTAAAACTATATCATGATTAATTATGTTTTTTGTTGTTGTTAGAGTTTTAGAAGTATAATTTTTATAGCCTAATAATTCGGCTTTAATAATAAAACTAACATTCACTTCTTTAATAGTCATTGTGTAATTCCCATCAATATCTGCATAGTCATAACTAATGATTTCGTTGGTTTCAGAATTATAACAAGATACAGCTGTAAAGCCTAAAGCCTCGTTGATGTTAGCTGTTACTTGCCCTTTAATAATTGTTTCCTGTGCAAAAATAATACTGATGCTAAAAGCGAATAAAACTGTTAAGATTGATGTTTTCATTTTGTTGATTTTTAATTTAATGCTAAACTACATTTAAAGACAACCTTATAATTCTAAACTACATGAACACAGTATTCTATTCCATAAACTGGAAAAAAGAGCTAATTTTTAATTGAAATATAGTTTTTTAGGTGTTAGTGTAAAGAAATTAGGGTTTCGTCCTAAAAAAGAAAAAGCAATTATAAAAATGAATATTTTCGTAGTATGGAACTAAAAAAACAACAGTGGAAATACCATTTATTATTAGCGACCTTAATAATAGCAATGGGCTTATATGGAGATTATGTTTATAATGGAGTTGAAGGCTTTATGAGTAATTTTACATATCCAAGTTTTTTAATAGTATTATCTGTTAATATTTCGTTCTTTTCTATCTATGCTATAAATTATTTTTTAATTTGCCCGAGATCCATTTCTAAAAAGAAATTTCATCTGTTTGCTTTAGCTGTTATAGGATTAATATTTCTTTTCTCTGGCATACGTTACTTTTTAGAAGAAGTTGTAATTTATAACATTACAGGAAAACATAATTATTACAATGCTTCAAGACGCTTCTTATATTACACATTCGATAATTCGTTTTATGCTGTTAAAGCTATTTTATTTAGTACAACTCTATATTTATTATTTGAATATATAGACAACCAGAAACGCATACACCAACTACAATTAGAACATAAAAAAGCAGAACTAAGCTTTTTAAAGTCTCAATTAGAACCTCATTTTTTATTCAACACACTAAATTCATTCTACACAGATTTAGTAGATACACAACCAAAGACAGCCAAAGATATTCATCGCCTGTCTGAGTTGTTACGCTACGTTACATACGAAGCACAACATGATTTTATGCCTTTAGACAAAGAAATAAAGTTTATAGAAGATTACATTTATTTCTACCAAAAACGATTTGAAGATTATTTGTTTTTAGATTACTCCATTGAAGGTCTTGTAGCAAACCAACAAATTCCATCTTTAATGCTCATTCATTTTATAGAAAATGTTTTTAAACATGGCGTTACAAATAAGAAAGAACATCCTGCGAAAATAAATATACATATTACCGAAGAAGACATTTCTATAACTACAGAAAACCTCGTATCTTCATCTGAAAAATACAGCAACAAGGGTATTGGTAAAGAAAACTTAGAACGCAGATTAGCGGCAATTTTTATATGTGATTATAAAATAGAATACAGCCAAAATGATACTATTTTTAAAGCTTACTTAAAACTTCCTTTTAAGAAATAATATGGATAAAATTATAAAATGTTTAATCGTTGATGATGAACCTCCAGCAATTCGCCTGTTAGAAAAATACGTGGCCAAAGTACCTTTTTTAGAATTGGCATCTGCTACTACAAGTTCTTTGGAAGCCTTATCTATAATTGAAAAAGGCGATATTAATTTATTATTTTTAGATATCCAAATGCCAGATTTAACTGGAATTCAATTATCTAAAATTGTAAAAGGTAAAACCAAAATTATATTCACAACTGCTTACCCGCAATTTGCATTAGAGAGTTACGAACTTAATGCCATTGATTATCTTTTAAAACCTTTTGAATTTGAACGGTTCTATCAAGCAATATTAAAAGTAAAAGATGATGTAAAACCAACTGAAGTTTTAGCACAACCCCAAACAGACACTTATTTGTTTATTAAAACTGATGGTAAAAACAATTTCGAAAAAGTCTTTGTAAACGATATTTGCTATATTGAAGGATTGAAGAATTATGTAGCTATACATTTAAAAGATAAGCAAATTATTACGCATAACACTTTAAAAAGTATTGAAGAATTCCTGCCAAGTACCGAGTTTATTAAAGTTCATAAATCTTATATAGTTTCGTTACAACACATAAAAAAAACAGACTCCCTTTCGGTATACGTAAATGATAATGCTTTACCTATTGGTGATACTTACAAAAAAACATTTTTTAATACTATTCAAAGAATGAAATTATAATAGTAGATTACAATAACCTATTGAATTTATTTAAACAAAAAATCATAAAATAAAACCATAGAAAAAATGAAATCATTTAAAATATTATTTACCCTCTGCTTAATAATAACGGCCACTATTGTTAATTCTCAAACAGAAAAGAGCGCTTCAGAGATTGAACAAATCACTAAAACTTTAATGGATTATATTGAAGGTACAGCCAATGGTGAACCAGATAGAGTTACTCGTGCTTTTCATAAAGATTTAAACTTATATACAATGGATAACGACAGTTTAAAAGTATGGAATGGTAAAAACTATATAAGTGGCATTAAAGAAGGAAGGAAGAGCAATCGCATAGGAAAAATAGTTTCTATGGATTACGAAAACAATGCAGCATCTGCCAAAATTGAAATTTTAATGCCTAATGCTAAACGTATATATACAGACTATTTATTACTCTTAAAGGTTAAAGGTAAATGGAAAATAATTCATAAATCTTATACCTACGTAGCTTACCCAGAATAATCAAATATTCTGTTATTTATAAGAAGCTTTTAGATTACGAATTATTTCTTGATAAGCTGTTTCAAAATCCATGGCTGGGTTAGATTCGTATTTGGATAAGTAATCGAATACTATTCTTGATTTTTCTGGTTGATTTTCAATTTCTTCTTTCCCTACTTTAATCCCATAGTTCTCTTTTAAAATTTTGGCTGTAATTCCTCGCACAATTATTTCGTCTATATCTCTGTATTCTTTAGCAAATTTTTTTTGATTCACTAAAGAATCTAAAGTTTTATCATAGTATTTTTTAAATAACTCATCGGTATATAGATGACTGTTTTCATGAATTATTATACGTCTATAATCGGTATCCCAATCTATAGATAATTTATTCGAAACACTATCTGGATGTTTGCAAAAAGAGCCAATTAAAAATGTTCTTTCATTTTTATTTCCTTCTAAAAAGGTAACTGCTTTATTGGTTATATTATTTAAAGGATCGAAAACAATATTAAGCTTAGGTTGTTCTTTGGTTCTAAAAAATAGCTGTAGTTTATCGCCTATTTTGTTTGCGTTTAACGAATCTTTAAACGGCTTAAAATTTATGTCTCCAACCAGTTTAAAATTAATATCTTTTTTAAATTGTTTCATTAACATCCCAACCGAATCCAGATGCTCTCCGTACCACTCATAATGTTCAACCAAGTAAGATTTATCAATGGTCTTTAAAGGTTTTAATTCTTTATTAAAAGCTAATGCTATCACAGGCAGATCACCACTCCAAATGTCTCCATTTCTTATTTTTTTCACAAAAGGGTGGTTGCTATACTTCTTATATGCAACAACATTAGCTTTGTAAAAATCGTTTTGGCAGGAGCGATATTTAATATCAATACTATCTTCTATGGCAAGGTTATAGGCCAACCTAAAAAGTAGCACATTTCGATTAATGTCTATTGCAATAGTATCACTACCCTTTGTTTTTAATGTTTTTTCATTTTTACAGCTTAAAAGGCACATTGTAAAAACTATAAGGTATATAAAATGCTTCATAATTTTTTAGTTGGTTTATTATTACAGATAAATCCTATTAAATATTGTTACAGTTTCTATTATTAAACCTGTTAAAAATAGTATGAATAATAGAGATAAATGTTTTAATTTATTTATTTCTTCTGTAGACACAAGAAATGTTTAAATATTACTCACGATTTAAATTATTTTCCATTTCAATTAACCATATAAAATAATACATGACGCTCAAATTTTTGTTTCTTTGCTTTATGGAACTAAATGCCGAATTATTTAAACACATCGAATTACTTATTGGAAGTATGGGTGTAATTTTGGCACTTTTCTTTTCTATGTTTCTATTATCGAATAGGAAACAACATCCAAAAGCAAATATATTTTTAGCACTATATTTATTAGCCTTTAGTCTTCGAATTGGCAAATCTTTATTTTTTAATTATTTCTATATTGACGCACTCATTAGAAATGTATTTTTAGCAGTGTTACTTACAATAGGACCTTCTCTTTGGTTTTATGTCCGCTTATTATATAAACCACACTTGGCTATTAAAAAACAAATTATTTGGTTGCATTATGTTCCTTTTTTCATGGTTGTTTGTTTATGCTGGATAATCCCAAATAACGGCTCGACAGCAACTGGTGTTTTTTACATGATATTAATATTTCACATTGTTGGTTATTCCATTTATTCATGGTTTTGGCTGATAAAACAGAATAAAACAAATCTTTCTGCAAGACAGGAAAAAATAAAAAAATGGCTACTTTATTTTGTGGTGGTAACCCTGTTTATGATGGTTATTTATTTTCTAATTTCTAAAGGCGTCATTCCATACTATTTAGGAACGGCATTTTTATTTTCAGCAGTTGTTATCTTGTTTGCGCTAAAAGCGTTACAGAACCAAGAATTATTTAAGCTTGAAAACGAAAAGTATTCCAGTTCTAATTTAAATACCGAAGAACTTTCTATTTATGTAAAAAAATTAAACCATCTAATGACTACGGAAAGATTATATCTAAATCCCGAATTAACCTTAACTATGTTGAGTAAAAGAATGAAAATTACTTCTAAAACGCTTTCTCAAATAATAAACCAAGCATACCACTGTAATTACTCTCAATACATTGCAAACTTTAGAGTGGAAGCAGCCAAAAGCATGCTATCTTCATCCAAATTTAAACACTATAAAATTGCAGCGATTGCATATGATAGTGGTTTTAATAGCCTTTCTTCATTTAATTCTACATTTAAAAAACTCACAAATACAACTGCTATTAAATATCGCCAAATACAATCCAATTCTTAAAAATCAATACCAAAGGCTTCTTTTTGTGTGCCAACATCGTGATATTGGTAGGAAACTCTTTTGATTTAAGTCACATTTGTATAATAATTAACCCGAATTGAAACTTGAAAAATTAAAAGTAAAATTCTAATAACATCAATCCCTTTTTTATTTGGTGGAAAATTATTTAATCTAAATTTAGAGAAAACTTAAATACATTTTTTATGAAACTCATTTTTAAATTTTCAACTCTTATTGTTGCCATATTCCTCATAAGCTGTAACAATCATAAAAATAAAATCGATAAGAATAAAAGACCGTTAGGTAACTATTCTGCTAAAATAGACAGTTTAATTCAAACAACTAATCCTCGTTTATTTAATGGTGTTATATCCATTACTAAAAATGGCAAACCAATGTATGTTAAAGAATATGGGTATTCCAACTTTAAAACTAAAGATCCCATTTCAAGAAATGATAAGTTTAGAATTATGTCGAACACCAAGCAAGTAACAGCGGTTTTAATATTAAAAGAAGTAGAAAAAGGAAATATAAACTTACAGAATTCAATTAGTGAATACTTGCCAGATTTTAATCAAACTTGGGCTAATAAAGTAACCGTTCATCAATTGTTAAATATGTCTTCTGGCATAATAGCAGTTGATAAACCACTACAGTTTGAACCTGGTAAGGGATACAGATATAGCAACCCAGGATATGGATTATTAGGAAAAATATTAGAAAGCGTTACAGGAAGAGAATATAGTCAAATGGCAAACGACTTGTTTAAAGAATTAGGAATGGATAATAGCTATGTATATGAATTAAATAAAACAAATATTGAACTAACTAATGGTTACTGGCTTCTCGATGGAGAAGTTAATCTTGTAAAATTTGACAGTCTTGGATTTGATGATGAAGAATGGAAAACGTTCATTCCAGCAGGCGGAATTGTTTCGAACATCCATGATTTAACTATTTGGGATACGGAATTACATAAGGGTGAAATTTTAAGTCCATCTTATCAAGAACAAATGGTTACTGCAAGCAATACAGGCCCTCATGCTGCTTTCAATAATGATACAATTGGGTATGGGTACGGCGTGCGTATTCATAATACTCATCCAGTTAATCATTTGGGGCATGGAGGAAGAGGGTTTGGCTTTGTATCTCTTAAATTTTATATTCCTGAAAAAGAAGTTAATGTCATTGTTTGGGAGAATGTTTATTGGAGAGATGGTGAATCTATGCCTGGTGATAAAGTATATTATTTTGAGAATGAAATAAGAAAAATAGTATTGAATAGTAATCTCGTTAAAAACAATTAATACCCCATTAATACAACGAAAAAAACAAATTATGAAAACCAAAATTATAATACTTATAACACTTCTATCAACTCTTTATGGGTTTTCACAAACAGAAGATAAAACTCAAATTAGAGAAACCTTAAACAATTATATAGAAGGAACTTCTTATAATTTAGTAGAGCAACTAAAAGCGGCTTTTATACCAGAAGCCAATATGTTTTTGGAGCATAAGGACAATCCATTACACCTCATGAAAATTGAAGAGTATGCTGCTCTTTTTGCCAAAGGTGAAGCTGGAAAATTTAATGGTAGAGTAAGTAATATTCTTTTAATTGACCAATTTGAAGGTATTGCTATGGCAAAGTTAGAAGTGATTGCATTTGGTAAACGATTTATTGATATGATTTTGCTTAAAAAGATAGAAACGGGTTGGAAAATAATTAGCAAGACTGCAGGGAGTGAAATAACCGAAAACAAAGGCAATAGAGCGCTATTAGTAGTTTCTAATGCAAGGTTTCAAGGTCGTTCAAATTTACCTGCTGGAAATAGTTTTTCTGAAGTGGTTCTTGCCTATCATACTTACAAAAAAGCAAATTATCATGTAGATATAGTAAGTCCCTTGGGAGGAGAAGCACCATTATCCTACATTAATCCTGCGGACAGCCTTCAATCAAGCTATCTCTACAATGCTGAATTTATGTACGCGCTTAAAAATACAAGAAAACCTTCTCAAATCAAGCCAGAAAATTATAACATAATACAATTTACAGGAGGAAGTGCTCCCATTTTCGATGTACCGCAAAACACCCAAATTCAGAATATTGCAATGCAAATCTACGACAAGAAAAATGGTGTAATTGCAGCCGTTTGTCATGGTACGGCAGGAATAGTTAATTTAAAAACAGTAGATGGTAATTATTTAGTAGCTGGAAAAACGGTAAATGGCGTTCCAGACTCCCATGAAAGTAAAAAGTTAAAACACTATCAATATTATCCTTTTATAATTGAAACCGTGTTGAAAGAACGTGGAGGAAACTTTAAGCATTCAAAAATATTAACACCACACATGGAAGTAGATGGTAAGTTAGTAACAGGCCAGAATTCGCTATCATCTATAATGGTTACGAAAAAGAGTATAGAAGTAAGTGAAACGTTGTTCCAAAAACCATAATTTATTTATGCTTTTTCAATCTATCGAGAATTAAAAGATTATTTTTAAAGTTGAAAATAAATTACTCATTTTGACAGAAATAATCGATTTAAGCCAAGACATTTATTCTGGCATGCCTGTTTATAAAGGGCTTCCAGATGTGAAAATTACTATGCATGCTTCGCATGAAGAATGGGAAGGAATTAAAGAAAGTAAAACCGTGACACCAAGTGTCTATAAGCTAGAATTAGGCGAACATACTGGCACACATGTAGATGCTTTAAATCACATGGGTCGCGAATACAAGGAGCAGTCTATTGATAAAATGCCACTTTCCATGTTTTATACCGAAGGGATTTGTCTGGATTTTTCTCATAAAGGTTTGCAAGAGTTGATTACTTCTAAAGAAATTTATCAAGCCTGCTTAATTGCTAAACTTGAAATAAAAAAAGGAGATACCGTTCTTCTCTGCACAGACCACTACCGCAAACACTTTAATACGCTAAATTGGGGAAAAGGCCCTGGCATTACAGCCGAAGCTGCACGATGGTTGGGTAACAAAGAAATAGCTGCATTTGGTGTAGAAACCATGTCACCTGGCATACCAAAACTATCTAATAAAGACGTGCATAAAATTTGTGGCGAATTAGGTTTTACACATTATGAAAACATGGTTAACCTTAATCAATTGTTAGGTCGTGGCAGATTTCGTTTTATCGCCATGCCTTTAAAAATTAAAGGTGGAACAGGATCACCAGTTAGAGCGATTGCTGTTTTTGAGACCTAAATAATAAGCTAAACCTCTAATATAATACTTGTTTTAGATGTACCATATTGCGATATGGTTTCCAGAAATGAAATTAAGTGTTTATTATTTTTAAAATAACCCAATATGCATAAACAGTCGTCGCCTGTAATTCTGTCGCAGCTTTTTACTTTTTCCATTCTGCCAATTTTTTGTTTACACATCCAGATTTAGAAGGTGATAATGAAGCTGTCAATCAATTTGTGGAGGATTTAATATATTCTGGCGAAACTTGGTTATCTGCATATCCCATCAATAAAAAACAAACAATAAGAGCTTGTATTACTAATTTTAGCACTCAAATTAAAGACTTGAAGAAATTAACACATCTATTGTCTGTAACGCTAGAAAAATATAAATAACTGATTTAAAATAAACTAACAACTGTAACAAATCGAAAACGCTTTCATCTTTAGTATATAACCGTTAAATAACCAACCAAAATGAAACGTCTATATTTTATACTCACAATATCCTTATTGTTAATTTCAAGCTGTAAAAAACAAGTATCTAATAAATCAAAGAAGGAAACTAAAAAACAGATGGTGTTTACTAAAGATGTTGATAATTTCTGGAAAGCACACGATAAAATTAAAGCGACTAAGGATTCTACAAAACATCTTCAAATTCTTACAGAGTTATTTTTAGACAAAGGCACACCAGGTTTACCAGCGATTATGGAAGCCAGACGATACAAGCCTCAAGAATACGTAGACATGATAAACAACTACCCTTTACTATGGGAAAGCATTCGCGAAAAAACATTTTTAAGTAAAGGGTTAAGTGGGGAAATTGAAAACGGAATCCAGCGATTAAAAAATATTTACCCAGATGCAAAACCTGCACAAGTTTATTTTACTGTTGGTGTCTTTAGAACTGGTGGTACCACAATAGATGACAAGGTATTAATTGGTGTTGAAACTGGGTTTGGAGACAAACATGTTAATGTAAGTGAACTTCCAGATTCATTAGGTTATATAAAGCGCTATTGGGCAACAAAAGATAAACCAACTAAAAACTTTGCTTTAACTAATGTTCATGAATATATACATACGCAACAAAATCAAAATGTCGATTCTAATTTATTAGGCATCGTTTTATTAGAAGGTATTGCAGAATTTGTTTCCACTCTGGCAATGGGTATTGAAGTTTCTAATCAACCCGCTATTATTTATGGTAAACAAAATAGTGAAAAGGTTAGAGCTGCTTTCGAAAAGCAAATGTTTTCAAAAGATTATAGTTATTGGGTTTGGAGTGATAAAGAAAATGAATTTGGAACACGTGATTTAGGTTATTATGTTGGCTTTGCTATGGCAAAAAAATATTACGAAAAATCTAAAGATAAAGACGCAGCAATAAAAGAAATGATTGAATTAGACCTTTACAATGAGAGTGAGAATGAAGCCTTTGCCGAAAAAACAGGTTACTTATCTAAACCAATAGCAGAATTAAAGGAAGATTTTGAGTTACAAAAACCTTAAATAGTTATCTGTATTTTAACACATAATTGTCCTTTATAAAAACTATTAGTATTTGTCTTAATAATAATTTAAGATAAGTGTATTTTCATTCCTTGGTGTGAGGCCTTAAAACCTAACTCCTCATAGAATTTGATAGCTTTTGGTCTTTTTTTATCTGTAGTTAATTGAAGCAAATGTGCTTTTCGCTCTATAGCTCTATTAATTGCCCATTTAAACATACTTTTTCCTATTCCAAGCCCTCTTTTGTCTTTTCTAATTCTAACTGCCTCAATTTGAGCTCTTATTCCGCCTCTATAAGTTAAATACTGTATGAAGGATAACTGCATCGTTCCTACAATTTCACCGTTTTTATTCTCAACAACAATAAGTTCTTGGTTTTTATCTTGGTTAATATTTTCGAAAGCTTTTAGATATTCATTTGGTAGTGGGTTTTTAAAGTTTTCTCTGTTTTTTCCAAGTTCATCATCAGCTATCATTTTAATAATTAATGGCAAATCTTTTTCTGCTGCTTTTCTGTATAAAAATTCCATTATTAGATTATTGTTCTGTCATTATTGGTGGTAGGCTGAGAGATTACAAGAAAATCTAATTTACTCTCAGTTTCGTTGGCTATATAATGATTAATTTGAGAATTTATTACAATGCCTTCATTTTCATTTATTAATTCCATTTTATTATTAGTATAAAATGTTGCAGTTCCTTTTAAGATGAAAAAAAACTGCTGTGCTTTTTTATGGAAATGTAGTTTCTCCTTCGTGTTTCTTGGCATAGACTCCATTTTTACAGACAAATTTTCTTTATCAACAAACACCCAACTGGTGCAGTTATCTCCCCATTTATAGGTTTGAGAATTTTCTTTGTTTACCATTAATAAGTAGTTTACTTTATTGAGTTTGTTTTTCTAACCAATCTTCTTTCTTTAGTTTATACAATCTTTCCAAAGAATTAGTTTTTTCGCAATGAAATTCTTTTTTAAATTTCATTTCCTTTTCAAGAATATTAACAGAGCCATTATTAAGTACTCTTACATAGGCAGTAATTTCATTTAAATTAGCTTTTTCAAAACAATAAGCTATTAGGTTTCTCGCTATTTCTTTTCCAAAACCTTTTTTCCAATATAATTCCCTTAATCTATAGGCTATTTCAAATTCATCATTTTCATTTTTATAAACGCCACATATTCCAATAAATACATTACTTTTTTTTTCTACAACTGCCCAAATTTTAAAAAACCTATTTTTATTATCGTAATATTCTATAAACTTATTTAATTCTTTTTCACTTTCTGCGCGATTCATAAAATCCTTTATGTGCTGCATAACATGTAGATTGCTTTGCATATCATAAAACCCGTTACTATCAGTAATATGTAATTGCCTAATGATTAATCTTTCTGTTTCAAATATCATTATTGTTATATATTTAATTAATATAACTTATTCAAGATAATTGTACACAATTAATATGTAAATTTCAGGTTATATAAATTGTTTTAAAGTACTCACAAACTATAATCATGTCTTCGTTAAAACTCTCATTGTGTGGCTTCATTTCTCTTGAGTAATAATCCTTGTGTACTTTTTTCCAATATTTTAAAGACTTATCTCCTTCTCCTTCCGTTTTAGCAAATTCTGCAGTAATTTTATTATATGGTGTTTTCTCTATTTTTATTACTTCAACAATAGCTTTAGCATTACCGTCCCAATCTGTAATTACATATTGGTCTCCAATTTTAGGAAGTGGTTCATTATTTTTTTCAAACCACCACAAAGATGTGGCTGTTGCTTTTTTAATTCCTTTAACAACTAATTCTGCACATTCATTTGCATCTTTCTCGTTATCGCAAAAATAAAAAGAAACAGGTGCTTCCTTATGTTTAACTTTATGGTTTTTGTTAAGGTAATCCATCCATAAATTTTCTACAGAGTTATAATTCTCTTTAATTTTACTCATATACCTTGGTTCTTTATAAAATATAAATAAGTTAAACATTTATTTTGTAATTGCTTTTTTACTCAAATTTTAAGTATTTAATTAAATCTATTTTCGTGGCATTATATGCTTTAATACCAACTACAACAAACACCAAAACTAATAATATAATAGGCGTTACTATATATGGCCAAACAGGCATGTCGATACGATAAACAAAATTATCGAGCCAGTTTTGCATAAAATAATAAGCAATTGGCAATAATATAATAGAGGCTATTATAGATATTTTAAGAAAGCTTTTTACAAGATGTGAGATGATTTCCTCTACAGAGGCTCCAAGTGTTTTTCTAATGGCTACTTCTTTTAAACGTTGTTGTATAGTTAGAGTGGCCAGGGCAAATAAACCCAATAATGAAATTAGAATCACCAAAAAAGACAGGATTAAAAACATGGTTTGTTGTTTCTGATATTTCTCATAGGTACTAGCAAATTTTTGATCTAAAAACGCATAGGAAAATGGGTATTTATTATCCACGTTTTGTTTCCAAAAGGCTTCAATCTCTGAAATAGTTTGAGATACATTTTCTGTTTTTACTTTAATTTGAATATTATTTATCCAGTTTTTAGTATATGAAAAAGTATTCCAATGAATTAAAAACATAGGTTCTATTTTTGCATCAAATCCATCAAAATGGAAGTCTTTTACCATACCAACAACTTCAAGTTGTCTATCATCATCATCTGGCATCCATCCAACTCTTACCTTCTTTCCTATCGGTTGGTTGTAAATTCCAAGACGTTTGGCTGCTGTTTCATTAATTAAAATACTTGAAATACTGTCTGAAGTAAATTTAGAAGAAAACGCTCTACCTTTTAATACTTGAAGTTCAGCAAAATCAACATAATTATAATCTATACTATTGGCTCCAGAATTAAAACCTATATCACCATACGAAAGATTAGTACCATTAACATTACCTTCTCCTGGCACAAACATACTGGTGGTTACCTTTAAAATATTCTCATTGTTAGACAGGACGCTTTTTGCCAATTCATACTTTTTATATTTATCGTCAATATTAAAAACCTCAACGACTAATGTTTGCTCTTGATTAAAGCCAAGTTCTTTATTAATCATATAATCCATTTGATTATAAATAACCAAAACACCAATTAAAAAAAATCCTGAAATAAGAAACTGAAGCGCCAACATTACATTTCTTGTTAAAATCCCTTTTTTGCTTCGCGAAAAATTACCTTTTAAAACTTCGGTTGTTTTAAAGTTAGATAAATAAATAGCTGGAATTACACCTATAAAAATTGATATTAAAACTGCTATAATTACTACTTTAAATAATATCGATGCGTTTATTATTGTTAGATCCTTGTCTATAAATTCGTTGAAATATGGCAGAACAAATTCTACCAAAACCAAAGCCAATAAAAATGCAAAAATACCTTGTAAGAGAATTTCGAAAACATATTGTGCTATTAATTGTATTTTAGATAGTCCTAATGTTTTTTTAACACCAACTTCCTTTGCTCGTTGTGAAGCGGTTGCAGTAGAAAGATTAATAAAATTCACACAGGAAATAACAATTAACAAAATTGACAAACCAAGTAATATTAATAATAACTGATAATTGCCTTTACCACTTGGTCCTGCATAATCTGCAATGTGATGTAACCTTATTGTGCCTAAATTTTCAAGGTGCACTTTCATAGCACCATATTTTTCGTCGAACTCTTCCAAAGTAATTCCTGCTTTTTCTAAATTGGGTGTAATAGACTTATCGATAATAACTTGCTCCATTTTCTGTTTTACCATGTTAAGATCTGCAGCAGGGTTTAACTTGCAAAAAAGCTCATTCTGGTAGTTTCCCCAATGCACCTCAAATGGTTCACTAAATTGAATTAACAAATTGGATTCGTAATGTGAATTTGCTGGGACTTGATATACGCAAGCCACGGTATAGCTGGTGTTATCTATTTGCACCATATTTCCAACAGATAATTCTGTACCAAAAATTTCTTGAGAAAGAGATTTAGAAATTGCTATTTGGTTTCGGTTTTCGCTAAACTTGCCTGCCTGACCATCTATAATTTTAAAAGGAAAAAAATTAAAAAAATTAGGCTCTGTAAAAGTGGTTTTATCTACATAAGTATTCTTGTTTTTAAAAGTAACTACACGACTGCGATAAAAAGGAGAAATTAAAATAGTTTCTTCTACTTCTGGAATATCACTTTTAAAGAAAATGGCTTCTCCAGCCGTACTTGAAAAATAAATTCCGTTTCGTTTTGATTCATTAGCAATTCTATAAACATTATCCTTGTTTGGGTTCCATTGATTGTAACTTTTTTCGTCATTAAAAAGTAAAAGCACAAGAATTAAACCTGCGAAACCCAAGGTTAATCCTAATACATTTATTACTAAGTTTAACCAGTTCTTTTTACTGTTTCTAAAAAATATTTTAAACCACGATTGTATCATTTTGTTGATTAGGTTTTACTGTTCGTTTTAGTTAATTAAGTATTTCTACTGCTATTGATTTTGATGAATTTTTATTGTACAACGAGCATTATTCATATTTCTACTACGCGTAACAATTGCAAGAAAAAAGAATTAAGCGTGATTACTGAACAAGAACATCTATTCTATGCTCATTCAGTTTTTCTGAAATTATTTCTCCATCTTTTAATGTAATTGTTCTACTTGAAAATTTTGCATCGTAAGAGGAATGGGTAACCATAATTATGGTCGAGCCTTGAGCGTGTAATTCGCTTAGCAACTCCATAACCTCATTCCCACTTTTACTGTCTAAGTTTCCAGTTGGTTCATCAGCAAGAATTAATTTTGGGTTAGTAACCAATGCTCTTGCAACTGCTACACGTTGTTGCTGGCCTCCAGATAATTGTAATGGAAAATGTTTGGCTCTATGCGCTATACCAACACGCTCTAAAATAGCGTTAACGCGTGATTTTCTTTCCTTAGAGGGTACTTTATTATAAATTAGTGGTAGTTCTAGATTTTCGAAAACCGAAAGTTCGTCTATGAGATTAAAGTTCTGAAAAACAAAGCCAATATTGGCTTTCCTTATTCCAGAACGTTGTTTTTCGTTATAATTAGCAACCTCTTCGCCATCAAATAAATAGCTCCCGTCATTTGGTGTATCTAACAAACCAATAATGTTTAATAAGGTAGATTTCCCGCAACCTGAGGTTCCCATTATAGAGACAAATTCTCCCTCTTTTACATCTAAACTAAGCGCATTTAAAGCTGTGGTTTCTATTTCTTCGGTTCTATATATTTTTACTAAGTTTTCTATTTTTATCATGGTTCTATTTTTTGTATTTGTATTCTTTTTCATTAATATAATCCCAAATATCATTCGATTTTATTCCTTTTTTTCGCTTTTCAATAATAAAATCTATTGAGACATCATGCCAAATTAATTTTCCTAGTTCTGTTAATGTGGGTTTAAATCCTAAATTTTTTAATTGGGTAATAAAAGGCGTTTCAATATCTGCCAGAAAAAGCTTAAAATAGTATAAATCGTTATCCAGTTTAATGTTTTCCTTTTCTAAGTATAGAATATAGTCTTCATCTTTAGCAAAGCTAAATGTTCCAGAATCTTCAGTGTCTTTTCCTTTTACAAATTTAAGTGTTCCTGTAGCTCTATCAATTTCAAAGGTTTTGTTAGTTGTAATATTAACTTCACTTTCAAGATAGCAGTTTGTAATACTATATTCAAGCGCCTTGTTGTTAGAATTGCTAATAGTGATACAATACAGGATACCTTCTTTCTTTAAGCTCCAAAACCCAGTATCGACTTGCGCTTTTGGAGATAATTTATTCCAGTTTAATACATACAATGCATTCGTTTCGTTAATTTGTTGTGCATTGATAAAATTTGTGATTAAAAACATTATAAATGCTAATAAAATTCTACTTAATGTGCTCATGATTTGATTGATTTATTACTAATTAATATTTACTTCTTCAACCTCTACGAAAGTATCATAACTTGAAGTTATAATTTTATCGCCAGGTTTTAACCCTTCTAAAACCTCATAATAAAAAGGGTTTTCTCTTCCTATTTTTACTTTACGTTTTACTGCTTTATCCTCAGCATTTAAAGCAAAAACCCAAAGTCCGTTTGTGCTCTGATAAAACATTCCTTTAGGAATTAGCAATGCTTCACTGTCATTAGAAAGAAAGACTTTAGTTTGTAGTGACATACCACTTTTAATATTGGTATCTAAAGAATCGTTCGCAAAGGCTAATTCCACTTCAAATTGCCCGTTTACTACTTCTGGATATATTTTAGAAAGATGGACATTATACGTTTTAGTTGTAGTTTTAACAGTACCTTTTATTTCTTCATTCAATTTAGAAATGTAATATTCATCTACTTTCGCAATTAATTTATAACCATCTAAAACATCTATTTTCCCTATAGATTGACCTTGATTATAATTTTCTCCAAGGTTTGGGTTGAAAGATGATAATAAACCATCCATTGGTGCTTTAACAGTAAAGTTTTCTTTATTTTTTCTAAGAAATGCTAAGCTTTCCTGCATATTCGCAATAGATGAATTAATACGTGACATTTGAATATTCCTATCTGTTTTTTCTTGAGTTACACTTATTTTTATTGCATCATTTCGCTCACTCTGAAAATTATATTCTTGTACAGAAGCTTCGTAATCATTTCGAGCAATAATGTCCTTTTTATACAAAGTAGTATCTGTAATATATTTACGTTTTGCACTTTTAAAAGAATTATTTATGCTTAATAATTGTTCATCCAGGTTAAGTTGTTGATTTTTAATATTTACACGAATGTTTCTTAGATTATTAATCTGCTCAACAATTGCTGTCTCTTGAGTTAGGTAGTTTAGCTCTGCATTAGGGTTATAAATGCGTAATAAAGGGGTTCCTTTTGTAACCGTTTGGCCGCTTTCTACATAAATCTCTGAAACCGATCCTCCTTGCACAACATTAATTAGCACCGATGTTTTTGGCTCGACGATGCTATTAAATAAAACAACATCCTCAAAACTCCCTTTTACAACTTCCCGAATAATAATATTACTCTTGCTTAGGTTCACTTGCTTTTTTCTTGTCATATTTAAAGTCATAAGTGTTAGTAATACCAAAACAGGTATGCCTATAATTAGAGTCTTTTTAATTTTTTTATTCTTAGGTTTTATTTGTTTATCCATTTCTAATACTATTAATTCTATTAGCTCAGTGCCACAAATATGCCATGGAAATAAAAAATTTTAATTGTCTGATTATTAGGTATTTAAATTGTAATTCGTTTTTTAAAGTGTTCATTATCGAACAATTAGTTGTTCATTATCTAACATATTTGTAACTATGCCTATGCGCAAAAAAGAAGCTACCGTATTACTTGTAGATGATGATGACGATATTTTATTTTCAGCAAAAATTAGCTTAAAAAAATATTTCACTCAAATAATTACAACCAATAACCCAAAAACGATTATTAATCATCTTAATTCACAAACCATCGATGTTGCGCTATTAGACATGAATTATCGCATTGGTTTTGAAGATGGAAAAGAAGGTCTATACTGGTTAAAACAAATTAAAGAAATAAGTCCAGAGACTACTGTTATTTTAATGACCGCTTTTGGTTCTGTTAATTTAGCAGTAGATGCTATTAAAAAAGGTGCCACTGATTTTATATTAAAACCTTGGAACACAGAAAAATTATACGGAATTGTAAATGCTGGTGTAGAGTTGTCGCGCTCAAAGCAAAAAAATAAACAATTAGTAACAGTACAAAAACAGCTTGATAACGATTTCCATAAACAAACAGAACATATTATAGGTCGTTCGCCTGCGATGAATAAAGCCGTAAAATTGATGCATAAAGTAGCGCCAACAGATGCTAACATTCTCATTTTAGGAGAAAATGGCACTGGAAAATATGTATTTGCTAAAGAAATTCATTTACAATCTGCGCGCAAAAACCATCCTTTTATTCATGTTGATTTAGGGTCATTAAACGAAAGTTTATTTGAAAGTGAATTATTTGGTTATGCCAAAGGTGCTTTTACAGATGCGCATAAAGATACTCTGGGACGCTTTGAATTAGCAAAAGGAGGCACTATTTTTCTTGACGAAATTGGCAATCTGCCATTACATTTACAATCTAAATTACTTACTGTCATTCAAAACAAAAAAGTAACACGATTAGGTGAAGCGACAGAAAGAGCTATCGATATTCGAATTATTTGCGCCACGAATGCTAATATCCATAAAATGGTGGACGAACAAGAGTTTAGACAAGATTTATTGTATCGAATAAATACTATTGAATTAATCTTGCCATCGCTTCGCGAAAGACAAGAAGATATTTTATTGCTTGCCAATCATTTTTTAAGAGTACAAGCCAGTAAATACAGAAAACCAATTCGAGAAATTTCAACTCAAGCTGTTAAGGCAATAAATACCTATCATTGGCCAGGAAATATTAGAGAATTAGAACATGTTATTGAACGTGCAGTAATAATTTCGGATCACGACGAAATTAAAATTGACGATTTACACTTTTCATCTAAAAAATCGAAAACTATAATACCAGAAAGTTTAAATATAGAAGACACAGAAAGAGAGCTCATTAAACAAGCCATTACAAAACATGAAGGCAATATTAGTAAAGCTGCAAAGGCATTAGGTTTAACAAGAGCTGCACTATACCGACGTTTAGAAAAATACAATTTATAACTCATGAATAAAAGCTTAAACATACAATTGTTTGTTAGGATTTCGCTTATTATTTGCAATGCCTTTTTTGTTTATACTTTTTACAAAAAAGGATTCTCTATCACCCTGCTTTTTTTTATTGGTGTTTTATGTCTTCAAATCTTTTTATTTCAAGATTATTTAAAAGGACTATTTCAAGACGTGGAGAAAAAACTTGATTGTTTATTACACGAGGATTATTCGGTGTCTATTTCTTCAAAAAAACGTAAAAATTCTCTATACAGCAAAACAGCATTATTAATTGAAAAATATAGGAAAAAAGAATTTCAACAAACATCAGAACAACTCATTTTCAATAACATACTTGAAAGCTTAACTATTGGGATTCTTATTTTGAGAAAAGACACTAAGAATGAGATAGAAGTGTTTAAAATAAACCAAGCATTTACCTCCTTTTTAAAAATACCAAAATACAATAATTGGTCTCTTTTAAAAGAGAAAATTAAACCAATTGCCACCCTTATAGATAACGAAAATTGGACAACCAAAAAACACGTTGTAACACTTAATGTTAATGATGAGTCTGAAACGTTTTTTTTTAAAACATCCATCACAAACACCAATAAATTTGATTATTTAGTATTAACACTTGAAACCATCCAGCAAGTTATAGACAAAAAAGAGAAAGAATCTTGGTATAAATTAATGAACGTAATGTCTCATGAAATTATAAATACCATTACTCCTATTAGTAGCTTAGCTAGCAACCTAGACTCGTTACTAAATGAAGAACATCCAGACACAGAGACCTTAGCCGAATTATCTAAAGGTTTGCAAATTATAAAAAAGCGCTCGTTGCATCTTACAGATTTTGTAAGTAGTTATAGAAAACTTGCCGAATTACCTTTACCTGAAAAAACACAAGTTAATATTGTACAATTATTGCAAAATACCGTTTCACTTTTTAAACAAGAACTTGAAGAAAACAACATAAAATTACAGTTAGAAACACCAAAAGTTATTCTACTTTTAGTAGATACTAATCAAATCGAGCAAGTATTTATTAATTTAATTTCTAATAGTTTATTTGCTTTAAAAACTATTAAAAATCCAGAATTAAACATCATTGTTTCTCAAACAAATACAAGAGTTACAATAGCTTTTTTAGATAACGGTATTGGTATTCCAGATGATATTAAGAATAATATATTTATTCCCTATTTTACAACTCGCAAAAACGGCTCTGGTATTGGTTTAACCCTGTCTAAAAATATTATGGAATCTCATAATGGCACCATACATTTTAATACAGATAATAACAAAACTGTATTTACTTTGGGTTTTAAACCATTTTAGCATGCTCTTGTATGATGGAAATCATGTGGAAAATTAAAACACAATATTATTCTTAATCTCAACAAAAAAAGCTTCTCTAAATTTAGAGAAGCTTTTTGTTTGTACGGGCGGAGAGACTCGAACTCTCACACCTCGCGGCACTAGATCCTAAGTCTAGCGTGTCTACCAATTCCACCACGCCCGCAAAAGAGGTGCAAATATACAAATAGTTTCAATATTCAAACAATTCTTTTATAGAAAAAGTTTATCGCTTTTTGTACTTTTACTAAAATTCAAAATATAGCAATGCAAAACATTCAATCTTACATTCAAGAACACAAAGACAGATTTTTAAACGAATTAATAGAATTACTCAAAATACCTTCAATTAGCGCAGATTCTGCCTATAAAAAAGACACTATTAAAACTGCAGAAGCCGTTGTCGATAGTCTTAAAAAAGCAGGATGCGACACGGTTGAGCTTTGCGAAACAGAAGGTTACCCTATTATTTATGCCGAAAAAATAATTGATAAAAATTTACCAACCGTATTAGTTTATGGGCATTACGATGTACAACCACCAGACCCTATCGATCTTTGGGATTCGCCACCGTTTGAGCCTGTAATAAAACCTACAGATTTGCATCCAGATGGTGCTATTTTTGCTCGTGGTGCTTGCGATGACAAAGGGCAAATGTATATGCACGTTAAGGCTATGGAATTTATGACGAGCCAAAACCAGCTTCCATGTAACGTAAAGTTTATGATAGAGGGTGAAGAAGAGGTTGGTAGTGTAAACTTGGCTAAATACGTAAAGGAAAATCAAGAAAAACTAAGTAACGATGTCATTTTAATTAGCGACACAGGCATGATTGCAAAAGACACACCATCCATAACAACCGGATTACGTGGGTTAAGCTACGTAGAAGTGGAAGTTACAGGTCCTAACAGAGATTTACATTCTGGACTCTATGGTGGTGCAGTAGCCAACCCAATAAATATACTAACTAAAATGATTGCTTCGCTTCACGACGAAAACAACCACATTACCATTCCTGGTTTTTATGACAATGTTGAAGAACTCTCAAAAGAAGAGCGTGCGCAAATGGCAAAAGCGCCATTCTCTTTAGAAAACTACAAAAACGCCTTAGATATTGAAGCTGTTTACGGTGAAGCAGGCTATACAACTAACGAGCGCAACTCTATTCGTCCTACGCTGGATGTTAACGGTATTTGGGGAGGCTACACTGGTGAAGGCGCAAAAACAGTAATTGCGAGTCAGGCGTTTGCAAAAATATCTATGCGTTTAGTTCCAAATCAAGATTGGGAAAATATTACACAGCTCTTTAAAAAACATTTTGAAAGCATTGCTCCAAAAGGTGTAACGGTAAAGGTAAAGCCGCATCATGGCGGACAAGGCTACGTAACACCAATTGACAGCATTGGTTATCAAGCAGCCAGTAAAGCCTACGAAGATACTTTTGGCAAAACACCAATTCCGCAACGTAGTGGTGGGAGCATTCCTATTGTATCACTATTCGAGCAAGAACTAAAAAGCAAAACCATTTTAATGGGATTCGGCTTGGACAGTGACGCCATACACTCTCCAAACGAACATTTTGGGATATGGAATTACCTAAAAGGTATAGAAACCATTCCAGGTTTTTATAAACATTTTACTGCACTTTATAAATAATTATTTGGGTGTTACCAAGACATGCTAAAAAGCATTGTCTTGGTCCCGCCATACGTTATATCTTTATTTTGCCATATATGGCAGCAAAATAAAGGATGCCACTACTACCGCTAACACAGTTTGTGCCCGAAATGAAAACCACGCATTTACAACATGTTTTTTTATTAACCTTAGCCACACTTTTTATAAGTACATCTGGAGCATTAGGTAAATATATAAGCATGCCAAGTGAAGTGATTATTTGGTGGCGCAGTGCTTTGGCATTTATTTTTTTATTTATTTACTGTAAGTTCAAGAACATCGATTTAAAATTTCAGTATAAAAAAGATGGTTTTACGTTTATTTTAAGCGCTGCATTCATGGCAGCGCACTGGATAACCTATTTTTATGCTCTAAAATTATCGAGCGTCGCAATAGGCATGTTATCGCTATACACCTTTCCCATTATGATTGCTTTACTCGAACCATTTTTTGTAAAGTCTAAATTAGATTATGTACATATTATTTTAGGCGTATTAGTACTTATAGGAATCTACTTTTTATCACCAAAATTTAATTTAGATAATAACGATTTTAAGGGTATCCTCTTTGGCTTATTTTCTGCTTTATGTTACGCATTGAGAACATTAATTTTAAAACGACACATAGGTAATTATAATGGCACAATGTTAATGCTCTATCAATTACTAATTATAAGTATTATCTTATCACCAGCACTTTATTTTATGGACACCACAGGTATTAGCACACAATACCCATTTGTTTTGTTATTAGCATTACTCACCACTGCCATTGGCCATACCATGTTTATAAAAAGCCTAAAATATTTTAAAGTAAGTACCGCAAGTATAATTAGTAGCATCCAGCCCATTTTTGGGATTATTATAGCTTTCTTTTTTTTAAATGAAATACCCTCGTTAAACACTTTTTTTGGTGGTTTGTTAATTTTAACTACAGTTGTTATTGAAAGTTTACGATCTCGAAAACATTAATTCTTCGCAAACACACATAAGACCTATATGGCAATTACAGAAAGGCTTTAGAGCACATATTGAATATTTAAATTATGAAAAACAAAAGCAACACGCTATAAATTAATTGAAAAAAAACCTCTCTACGTTTGTAGAATAAAATATTTATTCTACATTTGTAGAGAACATTCTAAATGTGTAGAACATGCAATTATCTAAAACAGAAGAAGAATTAATGAATTACCTCTGGAAACGCGAACGCGCTTTTATGAAAGATTTCCTGGAAGACTACCCAGAACCTAAACCGGCCAACACAACCGTTGCTACACTTTTAAAACGCATGACAGATAAGGGTTTTATAGACTATAAAAAGCTTGGTAATTCTCGTGAGTATTATCCTTTAGTTAAAAAGAAAGACTACTTTTCAAAACATGTTAACTCGCTAATTACAAACTTTTTTAACGATAGTAGTTCGCAGTTCGCCTCTTTTTTTACCAAAGAAACCAACTTGTCTAAGAACGAATTACAAGAACTACGTGCGATAATAGACAACGAAATAAAAAACAAATAATCATGCTATTAATCTTATTAAAATCGGCAGCCTGTTTAGCTATATTAATGGTTTTCTATAAACTGTTTTTAGAGCGTCTGGCTATTCATAAATTTAAACGTTTTTATTTATTGGGAGCTTTAATAGTTTCATTTGTGATACCTTTTATCACTTTTATTGAGTATGTTGAACCTCAATTTAATGTACCTTACTTTGAAGTTGACCATTCTGCACCTTTAAATCTAATGCCTGTTGAGGAAGCTGCAATAGTAGAACCAACCAACTTTTTACCAATCATACTATGGAGCATTTATGGAATAGGAGTGCTGCTCTTTTTAACAAAATTCTGCATTAATCTTTTCGGGATTGTTTCAAAAATTAATAAAAACGAAAAGCATAAACATAATAACTTCATTCGAGTTTTATTGCAAGATTTGGTAGTACCTCATACATTTTTCAACTATATATTTATAAACAAAACAAAGTTCGAAACGAAAGCCATTCCGCAGGAAGTATTATTACACGAGCAAACACACGCCAAACAAAAACATACGTTAGACATTTTATTTATAGAGTTGTTACAAGTAGTTTTCTGGTTCAATCCGCTACTCTATTTTTTAAAAAAAGACATTAAACTTAATCATGAATTTCTGGCAGACGAAGCTGTTTTAAAACAAGGTATAGACTCATCAACTTACCAAGAAACACTGCTTCAATTCACTTCGAATGTTAACGGAATTCCCTTGGCACATGCCATCAACTATTCATTAATCAAAAAACGATTTACAATTATGAAAACACAAACCTCAAAAAAAGCCGTGTGGCTTAGAAGTTTATTATTACTACCATTATTGGGAGGGTTACTTTTTAGTTTTAGCTCAACTGTACAGGTAGAGAAAGAGCCCTCTCCTTTATTGGAGATTTCTAAAACTCCTCAAGAATTGCTGGAACCTGAAAATTTAAAAACAGAGTATACAGCCAAGAAAGTGAGTCCTAAAAAACCATCTATTGAGCAGTTTGAAGCATGGAAAGACAAGAGCCAGTTTGCATTATGGTTAGATGGTAAGCACATACAAAATAGTGAATTAAACAAATTTACTCACGAAGATATTGAGTATTTTAATGGGTTACTTATAAAGCCCGAGGCTAAAAATGAAAAATTTCCACAATCCTATTACGCTTATTTATATACAAAAAAAGGTTTTGAAGCAGCCTTTTCTAATTCAAACATTGAAAAAGAAGCTAAATTTGAGAAAATAGTTAATAATATTCTTAGAGAAAATACCACTAAAGAGCCTATTCTCTTAATTAACGGCATAAAATGCGACGGCTGCGAATTAAACCTGTCTAAAAAAGGAGTCGAAAACATGATTTTAGGTACAACAACTGGAGACCCTATTTTATCGTTTAAAATAAAATTTCCCGGTAAATCTGTAGAAACAATAAAAGGAGATGCGCTAAACACTAAAGCTATTGCCTATTTAAATGAAACGGCTTTAGGTGTTGTTGTTCAACTATTCGATATTAAAACAACTAATAAAACAACTAATAAAACAAAGCTTAAACCTGTACTCATCACTTTGGTTGATAAAAACGATAAAAACTATTCTAATTCGCCTCATGTTAAATTAGGACAACCGTCTACATTACCTCCACCTCCACCACCTCCATCAAAAGCACCAGAATATATAAAGGGTAAAAAATTAACCTTAAATGAAATTATAGAAAAAACACCAAAAAGTGTAGAATCTGGTTTCGAAATGTTAGAAAACGGAGAATCACACTACTTTACTGTTTATCAAGGCGAAAAAACATATTACAATAAGGATGGATATATAACAGATGATAAAGGGACTATTTTACCACCTCCTCCACCTCCTCCTGCTCCACCTGCTCCCATTACTCCTATTAATGAAAAACAAAACATCACAAAGACCGCTTTTGTAAAAATTAATGGTAGCACACATTTTAAAGTTACTGATGATGGAGCATCAAAATATTATAACAACAAAGGTTATTTGGTAGATAAAAATGGAAAAGCTTTGTCTACAGCACAGGTGGATGGTAGCAAAGTTATTCCTGGTCAAAGAATTTCCAAAGTTTACCAGAATGGGAAGGTTGTAGTAGAATTTAAAAAAACATGGAAAGATGAAGATAGAATAAGTTTCCCAGAGCCACCAATGCCTCCAGAACCAGTATCTACCGAAAGACATATTAAAAATATGATGTCTAAAAACGCTGCTTTTTACTTTAATGGCGAAAAAGTATCCTCTGAGAAAGCATTAGAGCTTGTAAAAACTAATGAAAAATTAAATGTGTCTACGCATACAAATAATGGCATATCGACTGTACATTTGTCTAACAAACCCATTTCTATTGTAAATGGTCAAGCTTCATTTTCTCAGGATAAGAAGAAAGTTTACGAAGAAAGAAAAAAAGCGATGGAAAGCAGAAAGGAAATAAGAGACGAGATGCTTGAAAAAAGAAAAGAGATGATGGAAGAAAGAAAGGAAATGATGAAAGAAAAAGAGGAAGAACGCAAAGATTTGAGAGAAGAAATGATTGAGGAGAGAAAAGAGCAAATAGAAGAACATAAAGCCATGTTATTGGAGCGAAGACAGATAAACCGAAGACCTTTAGCAGAACAATTTAAAGGCATGGAAAAAAATGGTGGTGAGTTCTTTTACGAAGGCGATAAAATCTCTGAAGCTAAAGCGATAGAACTAATAAAAAACAACCCAAAATTAAACGTTTCTATGAGCAATCTTAATGGTAAATCTACCGTGCACCTTTCTAAAAAAGGAATCAAGACTGTTAATGGTAAGATAGTTAGAAATTAAAATTAGTATTTAATACAAATGTTCAAGCCTCTTTGTAAAGAGGCTTTTTTTTTTAAAAAATAATGTAACAAAATGAACCGTTTTGCGTTCTAATAGACTAATCATCAATCATCCTGGCGAAAGACAGGTTAAATCACTTACATTATGCTTAAACAATTTTTTATCATCTGCTCTGGTGCAGATACAGATATTCTTAAAAACAGTGCCATTGGAGAACAAAACAAATATGCTGGTATTGGTGCTACTGTCTTTTTTACAGCCTTAATGGCTTTTATAGCTTCCAGCTATGCGCTTTTTACTGTTTTCGATAATCTCTTCGCAGCTATTGGTTTTGGTATTGTTTGGGGATTACTCATTTTTAATCTCGATCGTTTTATCGTTTCAACAATTAAAAAAAGAGACAATATTATAGACGAAATTATCCAGGCAACTCCACGTTTAATATTAGCCGTTATTATTGCAGTTGTAATTTCTAAACCATTAGAATTGAAGATTTTTGAAAAAGAAATCAATCAGGTTTTATTAGAACAAAAAAATGATTTAACACTTGCCAATCAAGACCAGATTGCACTTCAATTTACTCCTAAAACCGAAGCATTACAACAAGATATTTTAACCCTACAAAACGAAATTACAACCAAAGAAGCCGAAGTTAATGCACTTTACGATACATACATTAATGAAGCCGAAGGAACTGCTGGCACTAACCTTTTAGGAAAAGGCCCTGTTTATAAAGAAAAGCGAGACAAACATGATGCTGCTTTAGCCGATTTAAAAACGCTTAAAGAAACCAACAACGCTAAAGTTGCAGCTATTGAAACGGTAATTGCTAAATTAAAAACAGATTACAATACGCAAGTTACCACAACACAACCTATTATTGATGGTTTCGATGGTTTAATGGCTCGTGTCAATGCACTTGGCGAGTTGCCTTGGTTACCTTCATTTTTTATATTTTTATTGTTTTTAGCTATTGAAACCTCTCCAATTTTTGCCAAATTATTATCACCAAAAGGTGAATACGATTTTAAACTGGAAGATCAAGAAACAGCAATAAAAACCTTAGTAGACCAAAAAGTACAGGAACGAAAATTAGCCTTACAAGCCGATTTTGCAATTAATAATAAAGTTTATAAAGCTATTGCCGAAGAAGATGAATTGTACGCATACAAGCGTAAAAAAGCACGAGAACTCATGCAATTGCAAGCAGATGCTTTTTATAAGAAACAAAGTGAAATTCTTTAATTTTAAATGAATAAAAAAAGCGAATAGAAAATCTATTCGCTTTTTTTATTAGTAACTCTTCTCTTATTTCGAGATGATTTTAAATGTTTTAGAATAGTTATCTGATTCTATTCTTATTATATAGACATTGCTTTTTGGCAATTCTAATGGTAACACGGTATTTTGAGAAGCTTGGATATTTAACGGCTCCATAACTTGTTTACCTAAAAGATTGTAAACAGATATTTTTAAATTGCCATGTCTTCCGCTAATGTTTAGAGCATTTTGAGCATAAAATAGTTTAACATCATTTGCGGTAAACGCATCTGTAGTTAAGGTGTTAGTATCTAAAATAGCATCAACTAAATCAATATACATATCAACGGTTTGGTTGTTTCCACCGCCTCCAAATTGATTTTGCAATAGAAAATCGATACCTAAAATAGTTTCACCATCTAAAGATGGAAACAATTCTCCTGGAGTAAAAGTAATAGAATAGATGTTTGTTGCTGTCGATGCATCTCCATCTGTTAAGTTAAGGACTGGTTGCCAGCTTAAATCGTTAAAACCTGCTGGGACTGCTTGAAATGATCCATTTGCAGTTCTTAACCCTAAATACATATGCAGAAACGTTTGATTTTCGGTGTAGAGGTTATTAATAATGTCTAAATCCTCAAAAACAACCGTAATGGGATCGTTAATTGTAGTTGTTGCAGCCGTCTCGGTAATACTAGCACCATCATAGCTATTAAATGTGATGACCTCTTGTGCTTTAGCGAAAGTGATTGCTAAAACCATTAAGGCAGAAATGTAAAGTTTTTTCATATTATTTATTTAAAATTTCTGCTAATTTAAGCCTTAAGAGATAAAATGCAAGCGTAGGATATAAAAATATTGATTGCTCAAAAATTATATTGAGCACCTTAAAAACGACTATATTTCTTTATCATCCACAAAAAGCAACTGGTAACAAAGTACCCACAAGTAACTCATATTTTTACACTACGTTTTTTTAACGTATTCTGTAATAATTACAATGTGCTGTCCGTCTACTTTGCCTTCAATATAAGTAGCATTGTCGCGATCTAATCTAATATTTCTTACTGCAGTGCCTTGTTTTGCAACCATACTGGAACCCTTTACTTTTAAATCTTTTATTAAAACAACAGAGTCTCCATTTTCTAAAATAACACCATTTACATCTCTATGAATTATTTTTTCGCTCTCGTCTTTGTGCTCTCCAGTGGCTCTTGCTAAAGCTAACGCCTCGTCCTCGAGATACATCATGTCTAACAAATCTTTTGGCCAACCTTCGTTACGAAGTCGTTGTAACATACGCCAAGCCATTATTTGCACTGCAACATGCTCACTCCACATACTATCGTTTAAACAACGCCAATGGTTTGCATCCATTTCTGTTTCACCTTCAATTTGATTGTGACAATTCTCACACACCATAATACAAGTGTCTACACTTTCATTTAACGAAGGTGGTATGGTGTATTGTCTTAAACTGGTAGTAGAAGTGCATAGCTCGCAAGTACCATTGCTTCTATCCTTTAACATTTGTAATACGCTCATATTAAATTTTATTATAAGACTGCAAACATACAGTTTTAAAGTAGTGAATCTCTTAATTTTTTAGGCATACTTTTTATAACCATATCGTAGGAGTGGTCTATTAATTCCATTACAAATTTAGGTTGTAATTCGCCTTTATAAATATAAACCGAATTCCAATGTTTTTTGCTCATGTGCCAACCTGGCTCGATACTTTCGTAATCTGCACGGAGTGTTAAAGCATATTCAGGATCTGCTTTTAAGTTAACAGACGCCAAACCTTGTTCCCATTTTTTTAAAGGAGCCAGAGCAAACATTTTTCCTGCTACTTTAAAAACCAAGGTGTCTTTATCAAAAGGAAAATCTTCGGTAGTATGTGGCTTGGTTAAACAGTAATCACGAAGCTGCTCGATATCCATGTTATTCCTTTAATTTTTCGATAGTAGCGTCTTCTATTTCTAATGCAGAATAATCTAACTTCCAGCCTATTGTTTGTACAATACCTTCAATTAATAAAACAGATTCCAAGGCTTCTTTTTGTGCTATTTGAAACAAGCCGCTTTGCGGTACTTTATCTCTAATATGAAGCTTCGCTTCGTTGTGCAATGCCGTTAAATCATGTGCTTGAAACTTATTAAACATACCATCTTTTTTATCGTAGTATTTTAAATTTGTTTCTATTGATAACACTTCGGCTTGCGGAAAATGCTTTAAGGTTACCACTTTAGTTTCTGGGTTGGCAACCATTTCAATTTTAGATAAGTCGAATCCCACATGTGCTTTTGCATCTATTACCACCAGAGCTTTTTTTCTGCTTGACACCAATTTTAAAAAACGCTCTTTAACATTCTCGTAGTGATAAATTTCGGCAAAGTCCCCTTCTACAGTAATAAACTTACATACTTTTTTAATTTTGTCTAAAAGAATTACAGATTGAGATTGTGCCAGTTTCTTACTTTGAATATGCTTAACATACGTTGAAACACCCAAAGAAGCCAATACACCAAATATAATTGCAAAAATTATTTCCATATTATTCTATCTTATATAAAACAGGTTTACTTGGTGTGGCATCATTTTCAAACGGAGCAATTTGCAGGTTTAAAACATACTTGCCATCACTAATTTTGTTAGGTACGTAAATAAATTCTGTAATTGTAGCTGTTTTTCTAATAGTACCATTTAAATCCCAAAACGCTTTATGCGCTAATAATTTACCGTCGTCCTTTTCCTTATCTACACTCGGTAAATCTATTAACAAATGCTGCACTCCTATTTTTCGAATAAAAATTGCGGCTTCTTCTGTTAAGTAAGGCCAATTGGTATTAGAATATTGTCTCGACTTTTTTTCTTTAGTATTTGGCATGGTTCTAATTACTAATGCTTGTGGCTTTCGCTGCTTCAATAAAAATTGCAATTGTGCTTTCGAGATAACTTCGTCTTCACCATCCATTTCTGGTGCAACGGTAATGACTTCTGCCAAGAAAAAAAAATGCTTTAAACACTTATTAATACTATAAAAAGCTTCTGTAATATGACCAACACATTCGGTATGTGTGCCATGTGCATGCGGATTAAATTGAATGGTATTAAAATTTATAGAAGCGCCTTTTTTAACGCTTGCAATCCATTCTCCTAATTGTACTGGCTCTATTGCTGGCGGTTCTAAATACCATGCGTTTGCATTGTTGTTAGAAGCACTTAAGGGCAAGGATATATCTAAAGGTTTAGATAAATCTATTTTGTATCTTTTTGTATTAACTGTTATAACTGCGTTCAAATTCTGTTAATTTTAAATAAGTCGCTTGCGATACCATCGCTTAAAAACTTACCTTTTTTGGTTACTTTTAATTTTCCATCATCAATATACAATAAATGTTCATTAATGTGTTTTTGTGCTTGCTGTAACATATAATTTTCGAAAGTAATACCAAAATCCTCCTGCACTTTTTTTATCGAAACGCCCCAAACGGTTCGTAAACCCGTCATAACATACTCGTTATATTGATCGGTTTTGGTCAATGTTTCAATTTCTATTGGTAGCTTACCGTCTGCTATAGCTTTTATATATTTTGTATTATTTCTAACATTCCAACCACGTTGTTTCCCGTTAAAAGAATGAGCCGATGGACCAATACCAATATAAGGTTTGCCTTGCCAATAAGCCGAATTATTTTTACTAAAAAATCCTTCTTTTCCAAAATTAGACAACTCGTAATGCACAAAATTATTGGCTTCTAACTTATCTATTAACAAATGAAATTGTTGTTGTGCCAATGCATCGTCCACATTGTCAATAATTCCTTTTTTAATAAAGGACGCTAAAGCCGTATTGGGCTCGACTGTTAATGCATAACTGGAAATATGCTTAACGCCAAAACCTAACGCTATTGCTATATTCTCTTCCCATTCTTTGTTAGTTGTACCTGGAATACCGTAAATTAAATCGAGTGAAATATTATCGAAATATTTTGTTGCTTCTTCTAAACACTGTTTCGCCTCTGCAACGTTGTGTGCACGATTCATAAGTTTTAAGTCTTTTTCGAAGAAGGATTGAATGCCTATTGATAGTCTGTTGATTTGCGATTTTGATAGTTCGGTTATGCGTTTATTACTTAAATCGTCTGGATTGGCTTCGAGGGTAATTTCTGGCTGTTCTGAAACATTATAGTTTTTGTAAACTGAATCTATAATATTTTTCAGTTCTTCTGAAGTTAATAAACTTGGCGTTCCGCCTCCAAAATATATGGTTTCTACCGTGGTGTTTTGAAACTCGTCTTTTCGGATTTCAATTTCATGAATTAAGGCATCAATTAATTCACCTTTCTTTTTTAACGACGTTGAAAAATGAAAATCGCAGTAATGGCACGCTTGTTTGCAGAATGGTATGTGGATGTAGATTCCGGACATTTATCAATTATCTTTTATCATTTATCATTTACTTTTTCTCTTTATTAATTCTTGTTGTTTTTAGAATTGAAAAAAGAATTTTAGCTATTTCATCTGCTTTTTCAAATAATGAATTAAAATCTTTTTCTGTTAAATCGTTGCTATCCTTTAATAAAGATAACCAGTATTTTGTTTCTAAGCATTCTTTATAAGCAATTGACATTTTAGCTGAGAAATCTGCTTTAGAAATTGCTCCATTAGCTTCTATAATATTAGCACCAACCGAAGTACCACTCCTCAACAATTGTTTTGACAAAACATATTCTTTACGGTTATTCATTATATGTTTACTTAATTTCACAATTAACAAAGCAAAATCATAGGACTTATTTTGAAGTGGGTTATTATTTAATTTCATATCAAATTGTTAAATGATAAAAGATAAGTGAAGATTGAAGAGATTATTTCTTAACTCGTTTCTCATTTTGCTTTACAAAACTAGCCCAACCAGAATAACTTTTACCAATTTCAACTCTTCCCTGATTATAAAAATGGCAAACTGCAGCGCCAAGTCCGTCCATAGCATCTAAATTTTTAGGCAATTTTTTAATGCCCAACATACTCTGCAACATTTTTGCCACTTGTTCTTTACTGGCATTACCGTTTCCTGTAACAGCCATTTTAATTTTTTTTGGTGAATATTCTGTAATGGGTACTTCGCGAGATAAACCAGCAGCCATGGCAACACCTTGCGCACGCCCAAGTTTTAGCATACTTTGCACATTTTTTCCAAAAAAGGGTGCTTCAATGGCAATTTCGTCTGGGTGATGGGTGTCTATTAACTCGACAGTACGTTCGAAAATAAGCTTGAGTTTTAGATAATGGTCATCGTATTTTTTTAAATCGAGCTCATTAAGTTGTAAAAAGTGCATCTTTTTGCCAACTACCTTAATGAGTCCGAAACCCATAATGGTTGTTCCTGGATCGATGCCTAATATTATTTTTTCTTCAGTCATTTAATTACACGTTCTACAACCACTTAAAGATATCGATGCTCCAATAGTAATTGTAAATAAATCGCCATTAAAACTTCCTGCACCGTATGCAACCGGATCAAAATCGTCTGCAAAGCCAAAAATATAAGAGCCATCCAAAAATAACGATACGGTTTTAGAAATACCGTAATGCACCTCTAATCCTGCCATTGCATTTAAATATGAATTTTTATTTGCTCTATAAATATCTAAAGGTTTTATCATGGTGTAGCCTGGTCCAGCGTGTAAAACAAGACCCATTCCTAATGGTAAAAATGGTACATCTCTGGTGGTATCGAATACAAATTGTGCATTAATTCTTGTATAGTTTACTTTAAAATCTGGTGTATTATCTTCGTTTGCAAAACGGTTATAACCAAAATCTACTTTAACACCTAATTGTGGCTTAAACATGTGTTGCACACCTAAATTAATGGTAGGGAAATTCATGCCTTTGGCTACAAAAGGTTCAATTAATCCATCTTGCGACGGACTATTTAAGCCCACAGCAATTAAAGCTTTCCATTTACTCGTTTCCTGCTGCGAAAAACTAAGCATACTCACTAAAAACAAGGCTAACAGACAATAGTGGCTAAATTTGGTCTTCATTCTGTAATATTTGGTTTATTTTGCGTGCTATTTTATATCGCTTTGCACTACGCATTATCATACAAAACTAAACAATTCTTTTTTGTACTTATTAAATTAAGTATAGTAGTTGGTGCATTTTATTTTATTTATAATAAGCTGGTAAATAATGGGACATTAGATTTTTATGAATTTGCTCATTTTTTAAACAAAAACAATGTTTTTTCTTTAAAAAACATGTTTTATTTACTTTTTTTAAGCCTTTTGAATTGGTTTTTAGAAATTTTAAAATGGCAAACTCTTGTTTCTTCTGTAAAGAATATTTCATTTTTAACAGCGACCCAACAAAGTTTAGGCGCACTAACGGCATCGCTTTTTACACCCAATCGTATTGGAGAGTATGGCGCAAAAGCTGTATATTTTGCAAAGCCCTATCGCAAACGTATCTTACTGTTAAATTTAATTGGTAATATAATGCAAATGGCAGTAACAGTTACACTTGGCATTATTGGTTTTTTAATGTTTGTACAATGTTATAATATAGAAATTAACACCTTTAAAGTGTCGCGCTTAGTTATTATTTTCGTAGTTGTTTTAGGGTTATCTATTGCAGGTATTAAACAAAAAAAGTACAAAATAAAAGGGTTTTCTATCGAGAAAGTGAAGCAGTTTGTTAGCGGTTTACCTCTTAAAATTAGCGGTTTTGCGTTCCTGTTTTCGTTGTTGCGTTACGCAGTGTTTTCTTTTCAATTTTACTATATTTTACAACTTTTTGGAGTTGAAATCGTCTATTTACAAGCCATGATAATTATTACCTCTATGTATTTACTGGCTTCCATTATCCCGAGTTTATTTATTTTCGATGTTATTATTAAAGGCAGTGTTGCAGTCTATCTGTTTTCGTTTGCCGGTGTAAATGAGTTTACTATTTTGTGTGTTATTACCACCATGTGGCTGCTTAATTTTGTGTTACCAAGTGTTTTTGGAAGCTACTATGTGCTGAATTTCAATTTTCAAAAAAAGGATGCGATATGATTTTAGCACTAATAGCCATAACACTATTGTATCTTCTGCTAATTGGAGCATTAATATTTGGTTTCGATAAGGTTCCTGGATTTAAAATTGAAGATATACCACCTAAAACAAAATGCTCTGTTATTATTCCATTTAGAAACGAAGCGGAACATTTACCAGCATTATTAAAGTCTGTAGTAAATTTAAACTACCCCAAAACGCATTTTGAAATTATTTTTGTGGATGATGATTCAAAGGATGCTTCGGTTGATATCATTTTGAAAGCATTCGAAACAAGCCAAACTAACTTTAAAGTTATTAAGAATAAGAGAACCACAAACTCACCAAAAAAGGATGCTATTACTTCGGCAATTAAAATTGCAAAAAACGATTGGATTGTAACCACTGACGCAGATTGTGTATTACCAAAATTCTGGCTCGATAGCATCGATTGTTTTATACAGAAAAACGACTGTAAAATGATAGTTGCTCCTGTTTGTTATTTCGAGGCAGATTCAGTTTTAAAACGTTTTCAGCTACTCGATTTTTTAAGCCTGATTGGTGCAACTATTGGCGGTTTTGGTATAGCGAAACCCTTTTTATGCAATGGTGCAAACTTTGCTTATGAAAAATCGTTATTTACAGCACTTGATGGTTTTAGTGGAAATGATAAGGTAGCTAGTGGTGACGATATTTTTATGCTTGAAAAAGCGATTAAACAAGACAAAAATGCGGTAAAATTTTTAAAAACTGAAACTGCCATTGTTAGAACAAAACCACAACCCAATTTAAAATCTTTAATTGCGCAACGTAAACGCTGGGCTGCAAAAACATCGCAATACCATTCGGTTTTTGGAAAAACCGTTGGCATTATTGTGTTGTTAATGAATGCTGGTTTGGTTTCTGGTTTGATACTGGTGCTCGCTGGACTTTTCAACTTAAAACCACTCTTGTATATTTTTGCCATAAAGAGTTTAATAGATTTTTTACTACTTTTTAAAACAGCACGTTTTTTTAATCAGGAAAACTACTTATCTAATTTTATGTTTTCGTGTCTATTATATCCTTTCTTTAGTGTTTACATTGCCTTTATTGCGATGTTTTCAAGCTACAAATGGAAAGGCAGAACTTTTAAGAAATAAGGCTTAATTCGGTTAAAATTTATACATTTACAAACAATCCAATCTACTTACATTATGAAAAAAATAATTCTTTTATTTAACCTTTTCGCATTTTGCGCTCTTTCTTTTGCACAGGAAACATACACTGTTGGTAACGAAACGTTACTATTAAAAACCGAAGTTGATGGCACTTTAGACTTGCTATGGAACACAATAAACGACGAGTATCGTTATTTTGTAAAAACCGACGATGGCTTAATTACAGAACTAAAAAACACAAGAGGAACCAATAATAAATACCAAAACGAATATAAAAACGTGTTAGAAGATTTAACCTCAATGGATGCATCTAACGTAAATTTAACCACTT
Organism: Lacinutrix chionoecetis; assembly: GCF_053604665.1. NCBI lineage: Bacteria > Pseudomonadati > Bacteroidota > Flavobacteriia > Flavobacteriales > Flavobacteriaceae > Lacinutrix > Lacinutrix chionoecetis. The sequence continues at coordinate 162,668 of NZ_JBSHNQ010000086.1, read as the reverse complement.
ATAGTCTTAAAACATTTATAGATAAATACAATGCTTCTGCAGATTCTAATTATGTTTCTAATGATAAAAAATCTAAGGTAAAATTACGTTTAGGAGCTTTTGGTGGTATAACAAACAGCCCTTTTAACGTGAACATTAATAATGAAAAAGTGCCACTCTTTGGTGCAGAATTAGAAGCCATTTCGGATAATGCAAACTCCAATCATGCCGGTTTTTTAAATGTAAGACATACTACAGATAATGATGAGTTTAGGTATTCTGCCACACAGATTGCTTTAGGGTACCGTTATCGATTTATTAATAAACCAACCTTTAATATTTACGGTCAAACAAAATTTGCAACACTCACTTTTTCTAATACTACAGTTACGGTTGCAGATCCAAATAATACGAATGCTTTTATAACTATAGAAGACAGCTCGAACAGTTTCGATGCACCATTTATTTTTGGTTTAGGAGCAGACATTAAAATTGGCAATGGTTACTTAACACTGGTGTACGATTCGCTTTTTGCAGTATTAATAGTTAATCAAGATAATTTTCCAGTAGATTTTGCTGTTGGTTATAAATTTAACTTATAGTGTCTCTATTAAAAACATCTAACCCTGCCTTTACTCCCTATTTTTGGGAAGACAATCAAGGCCTTAAAAGAAAAATGAGTGTTTCTGGTATTGTGATAAAAACATTTTTTATGCTTTTTATTATTACGGGAATTACTGTAGTTATTTGGAAATTACATACCAATGGCACAAACATTAGATGGTATGGAACAGGAGGCATGATTGCTGCTATTGTTATAAGTATTGTCCTTTCTGTCAGGCAGCAATGGGCTCATTTTTTGGTGCCCTTATATGCCGTAGCTAAAGGCTTTTTTCTTGGTGGCTTTACAAGCTATGTAAAATCTCAATTTCCAGATATGCCTTATCAGGCCATAGGTGTTACTTTAGTAACTTTTTTTACTATTTTAATGCTCTATCAAACACGAATTATTGTAGTCACTAAAAAACTAAAGAGTGTTATAATTACTGTGTGTTCTGCAATATTTTTAGTTTATATCATTTCGTGGATTTTGAGCTTTTTTGGTATTCGGTCGTTTCTTTGGGGAACAAGTTGGATAGCTATTGGTTTTAATATTATTGCTGCGACTTTTGCAGCGCTATCGTTTTTATTGGATTTCGATTTTATTGAACGCTACAAAAACAAGGCTCCTAAATATAAAGAATGGATGGCTTGCTATGGTTTACTTATAACTATTGTTTGGCTGTATGTTGAGATTTTAAGGTTGATGAAGAAATTAGCCATCAGGTTTTAATGTAGACAAAAAATTAGTTTTTTTTTGAATACTATCTTAGTTCACTGCAATTATAACAGGTAATTTAAACTCTGTTTTTACTGGCTGATTGCGCTTAATAGCCGGAAATATTTCTGGTAGGTTGTTTATACTTTGAGTTAAAAGCAATTTAATATTGGGGATTTCCGTTTCGGTGACCGCATTCACCTCTATTTGTTTGATGTTTATTTTTCCGGTTTCCGAAATTTGAAACTCTAAAACCACAGTATCCTCAATGTCTTTAGAAATAATAATCGTTTCATTTTGAAGACTTGTTGTAATGTGTTGCGACAAGGTGGTTTCGAAACAGGCTTTTTTATCTGCTTTGGTTTCAACAGCATCACAGGAGGAAAACGTTGGGTAGCTATCCACATCATTCCAGTTGAAGGTTTTTAATTCTTCAGTAAGAATATCTTCCGAATCTATTTTTTTTGCATTAAAATATTCGCACGATGTCGTGCAAATTATCAATAAAAAAACAAATACTTTTTGCATGGTTTAAAATGAAACTGAAAAGTACAATTTATTATTTTAATGTAAAAAACCGAAGCACAAGCTTCGGTTTTAAGTTTACTATTGTAAATTTTGCTATTACAATTCTAATTATTTTACAATATTAAATTGTATTGGTAAAGTAAAAGACACATTCACAGGTTTACCATCATGCTCTCCAGGTTTTAATTGTGGAATTAAACGTATCACTCTTCTAACTTCGTTTTCTAATTCTATATGGCTTGCTCTTACTTTTATATCATCGATATTTCCTGCTTTATTAATTATGAAATTAGCAATAATTTTCTGCATACCAACTAAACCAAGAGATTTGCCAAGATTTACATCAAAATTTTTCGCAACTAACTTATTAATATTTTGGCTAAAACACTCACGTTGAGCATCTTTTGAAGCGGTGGTATCGCAACCTGGATAACTTGGGACTTGGTTAATTGATTGAAAAGTTACTTCCTTTTCCTCTTTTTTACTATTCAAGGCTTCTTTATTAATAAATTTCCTAAACGCTTTGTATTTAATTTCATTTGAAATATCTGTAGATAAGTCTTCATAATCTGAAGGAGGTGTTTCAGATTCGTGATGAACTGTAATTGTACTCACACCCTTTCTATAGTCTACTACTATCCAAGATACATACTCTTTGTTATTGTGTAGAAAATCACTTACTTTTTTCTGTTTAGCTATTGTTGCATCAGAATTGTCTGAATCTAAATTTATAGTATAAGTATACTCCTTTAAATCTATTTTTGACGCTGTTTCATTTTCTTGATATGCTGTACAGGACGTATAAAACAACATCCCTACTACCATTGGGATTACTAATAAATACTTTGCCAAATGAATTTGTTTTGATTTTGATTTGCTTAACATAATGATTCGTTTTTTGATTAATGATTGTTTAAAAAATGGATTAATGAATGATACTTTCTCAGTATCGAAAACTTGAGATAATAAGTTTTTATAGTAATTTGTTTTGCCACTCGATTTTACCGCTTTAGAATCTGCAACAAACTCATGAAGATTTACCATTCTATTTTGGTACAAATAAATTAACGGGTTAAACCAAAAGAGAATACGCAGCACCTCGAAAAACAATAAATCTATGCTGTGCTTTGCCTTTACATGTTCTAATTCATGATGCAAAATAATTTGCCTGTCTTTGTTGGTTATTTGATCGCCAATAAAAACATAATTAAAAAATGAGAACGCAGCGCTACTGCCTATTAAATTTACTAATACGTAATTTATAAAATTAACTTTCGAGTGTTTAGAGGCCAATTTTAATAGCTTAAATAATTTTACAACAAATAGAATTAAAGCTACTGCACAACCTATATAAATTATATAATGCCAATTAAACACAAAGGAAGATCCTGTTTCTAAAAGCGTACCATCTTGAGTTGGTGTAATCACCATTTCTGGTGCACCAATTATAACTTCTGGCAGTGTGACAATAAATTTTTGAGGAATAACTTCTTTAAAACTATTAATCTTTACAAAAGGTAAAACCACCGAAAAAAGTGCTGAGGCTAACAAATAAAAACGATTCCAATTAAAAAAGGTTTCCTTTCTTAAAAACACATCGTAAACCATTAAAAACAGCAATTGAAAAACAATTGTTTGGAGTATGTAGTGTATCATTTTTTTTTAGTTTTTAGATTCTAAGTCTTTATCTATTTCTTTTAAAACAGATTCTAACTCGTTTAAATTAATATCGTTTTTCTTCATAAAAAACGAAACCATGCTTTTAAATGATCCCTGAAAATAGTTATCTACAAGCTTATTTATAGATTGATTGCTATAATCCTGTTTTTTTAATAAGGCAAAATAAATATGCCCTTTCCCTTTCTTTTTATAATCTACAAAACCTTTACTTTCTAGTATTCTTACAATAGTAGACACTGTATTATAAGCTGGTTTAGGTTCTGGTAATTGTTCTATTATTTCTTTAACGTTAGCTTTTTGCAATTGCCATAGCACTTGCATAATGTCTTCTTCTGCTTTAGTGAGTTGTTTCATTTGCTTCTGGTTTCAACTAAATTATTAGTTCAAATATAACTATTTTTTTAGTTTAAACTAATTTTTTAGTTAAAAAATTTATTAATTATGTTTTATTCGTGATATCTAACTTTAGATGGCAGTAAGGATAGTGTCTTAAAAATAAGAAACCTTGCAGTTTCAAGATCGAATCTGCAAGGTTAGTGTAAATGTGCTATTACCAACTAAATCCTATAATTTAGTCAATGTGATTGTTGATGAATCAAATTTAGGGAATTTGTATTTGTGTGAGTACGGTTTTTACCGTACTCGAAAAACATAAATCACTCTAAACATTAATAAAAACAATACTTTCCATTGATTTAAAAAAAACCTGGATTTCTAAAATTTTAACATTTAGTACTAAAATTTCAGGTTTTAATCTACAAAACCAAGTGTTTTGGCTTTTTCAATTAATGCTTCGTCGTTACTGTCTTCTACATTAAATAGCTCCTTTAGGTGCTTTTTTCTTTTTTCTAATCCGCTTAAAGAAAAATTAATTTCCTTGGCTATATCTTTATTTTTTAAGCCTTTAGAAATAAGGTATAGAATAAGATGATTAATTTCGTCGATTTCTACTCTACTAAATCTTGTTTTTTTTATGGTTTGGTTTACTGTACCACTATAAAACGGCGGATTATTTATAACTGCTTGAAAGGCACTTGCCAATTCGCGCGATGTAAGATCACTTTTTATTAAAAAGCCTTCGGGATTAATGTTATTTAAAATACGATGAATACGATACGATTCGTTAAACATAGTGAGCATAACAATTTTCGTTTTAGGTAATTTTTTTCTTACATATAAAGCTAAATCTTCACCAGATTTAATTTTCCCATCGCTTGATGGAGGCATGCTAATATCGAAAAAGCACATTGTATAGGGTTCACCAAGCGCTCTGGATTTATCAATAAGCGCTAAAGCTTCATCACAATTTGTGGCAATATCTATTATAAGGTTTTGAGCGTCTTTTTTAGTAGCTAATAACGTGTTTTGATACCCTTCAATAATCATTGGGTGATCATCTGTCATTAATATTTTAATGGTTACTTGTTCCATTGTTAAGTGATTGAGGGATTAGATTGGGACTTCTATTTTAATTGTTGTACCGTTATTTTTTTGTGTTTTTATATTAAATTTTCCATTGATATCGATAGCTCTGGACTTAATATTTTTTATACCAATTCCGTCTTTTTGCTTCGTTATATCAAAGCCTATACCATTATCTTCTATGGTTAAAGATATTAAATTATTTTGTTGTTTTAGTCCAACTACTACAAGATTTGCTTTTGCGTGTTTATAAATATTTTGTAGTGACTCTTGTACTATTCTATATATATGAATTTTAGTTTTATTAGGAAAATCTTCCCATTTAATTTGTTCGTCCATTTCAATTTTAAACGCTAACCCATAAGCTATACATTGGGTTTCTACTAAGGTGTTAATCATTTCAGAAAAACTGGCTTTAGAAATAAAATCTGTACTTAAATCATGCGACACCTTACGAATATCCTTTTCAATTTCAATAAGTTCTTTAATATAGTTTTCTCTGCTAATTATTGCCTCGTCGGTTTTAGACATATTAAGACTGTCTAAACTTAATCTTGTACCAAATAATCTCCCTAAAATACCATCGTGAATTTCCTGAGAAATTCTCTTTTTCTCTACGGCTCGAGCTTCGTCCATTTTATCTTGCTGAGATAACATAAGATTGTAGATTTCTTCGTTAGCCTGTTGTTGCTGTTGTGCAATTTGAAGCTCTTTATTTCTTTCTCGCTGTGTTTTAATAATATACAATAATAAGAATGAAAACAAAAGCCCTATAGAGGTAATTAACAACCAGACATTCTGCTTGGATATAGCTTCTTTCGCTTGTATAATAACGTCTGTTTCGTAATCGATTCTTGCAAATTTATTTCTTATTGAGCGTTCTGCGGTTACCAAACTATCACTTAACTTAATGTGCGCATTTAAAAATATACTTGAAGAATCTTTTTCTAATTGTGATTTGGTTTTTAAAGTTCTTAGAATAAAATCATTTGTGTTAGTATTCTTAGCAATTTTATAGGCTAAATTGGCATAAAATTTAGCCGAATCTATATTCCCTGTGTTCTGTAAAAACTCAGCATAGTAAGCACTTGTTGCCATTATGCCTAACTTATCGTCTAATACTTTTGAAAGATCAAAAGATGCTTTAAATAAATTGTCTACGTTTATTTCGTCAAACTTGTTACTAAGAAATTGAGAATACGCTAAATTGGATTGAATATGAGCATAGGATGAAGAATCCTTTGTTTTCAGGGATTCGTCTTTTAAAATCTCTTTAAACAAATTAACAGATTTTAAATACTCTTGTTTTCTTCTGTAGATTGATGCAATATTATTTTTCGAATAAATTTTATAATAATATTCGTAAGGATGACCTTTAATTATATCGAAAGCAAGATTATGATATTCTAAAGCCTTATCATAATTTTTAAGCTCACCCGAAATGATGCCTATTAAATTATACCTTGACCAAAGCGACTCAATGTTGTCTTCAGTTTTGGGTAAATTTTCTAAGGTTTTAATGGAAATAATTGCATTAATTTCGGCACCTATATAATCCCGCTCAGCTTGCTGGATATCACTCATGTTAGATAATGCGTCTAAATAATTATTAGTATTCCCAACAGCTTTGAGCTGTTTAACAGCATTGGAATAATAATAATAAGCACTATCTAACTTAAGTTCCTCATGATAAGCAAAACCCAATAAATAATTAGCATTAGCTAAAGCAACCGAGTCTTTACTTTTACTCGCTAATTTTAAAATATCGAAGTTTACTAATTTTAATTTTTCTATATCCCATTCACTTAAATAAATAAAGGACAATGACTTTTGGCTTTTAATCTTAGTAGAATCCTTACCATACTCTTTTGAGAGTTCGATAGCTTTTTTCGCATAATCAATGCGTTGCTCTAAGCTTAATTTGGTGTTTTTAGAATACGCTCTGTACGCTACTATAGAATCCAATACATCATTAGATTTCCCATTTTGAGTGTAAGAAAGTAAAGTGAATAATAAAAAAACTAAAAAAAATGATTGTTTCAAGGCTAACGCTTTGGCTTTATCAAATTTAAACTAAATAAAGTAAAGGGTAATAAAAAAAGCGGTTCAGTAAAGAAGTGCTTATGTTTTATCCTTCGGTAGGAACTTTCTTTTTTGCTTTAATTTCTATAAATGCAGTAAGATGCATGTCTGGCTTAGAAATTTCGTGGTTGCTTGTTTCTACTGTTGGCTCTGTATTGTGAGATGGTAAAACCGCAGTTAATAATGTAATGGAGAAGAGTGCTATTAATGTTACTTTAAAAATTTTCATAATTGTTGTTTAAGGGAGTTGTTTTTATTTTATCAATCTTGGTGTATTCTATCCTTCGGTAGGAACTTTCTTTTTTGCTTTAATTTCTATAAATGCAGTAAGGTGCATGTCTGGCTTAGAAATTTCGTGGTTGCTTGTTTCTACTGTTGGCTCTGTGTTGTGAGATGGTAAAACCGCAGTTAGTAATGTAATGGAGAAAAGTGCTATTAATCTTACTTTAAAAATTTTCATAATTGTTGTTTAAGGGAGTTGTTTTTATTTTATCAATCTTGATGTATTCTATCCTTCGGTAGGAACTTTCTTTTTTGCTTTAATTTCTATAAATGCAGTAAGGTGCATATCTGGCTTAGAAATTTCGTGGTTACTTGTTTCTACTGTTGGCTCTGTATTGTGAGATGGTAAAACCGCAGTTAGTAATGTAATTGAGAAGAGTGCTACTAATGTTACTTTAAGAATTTTCATAATTGTTGTTTAAGGGAGTTATTTTTATTTATTTATTTTATTTATATATAAAAGTTGTTTAGCCTTCAGTAGGAACTTTCTTTTTTGCTTTAATCTCTATAAAAGCAGTAAGATCAACGTGTGGCTTAGATATTTTATGATTTGTTTTTTCTACAGTTGGCTCTGTTCCATTAGAAGGAAGAACTGCAGTTAATAAGGTAATTGAAAAGATTGCTACTAATGTTACTTTAAGGAATTTCATAATTATTTAATTTAAGATTGCTATTAATATTTATTATACTGGCAGGTGTTACCATTTATATAGTACAACAAAAGTAAATAATTTAGTAAAAAAATAGACGAAAAATCTATTGCAATGGATTCTTATTGAAGTAATTACAATGTTAAGGGAATCAATAAGAACGTTAAATATATTACTATGGAAGTTAAATCGATGATTAAAATCGATGAAATGCAAAAATTGAAGATAACTTGCTTAATATATGTTAATTAAAACTTAATTAAGCTAAAAATAAAAAAGCATCCCAATTTTCAAATCCAGTAAAGGAAGAAAAAAGGAAAGCTTTCCATCGGTTTAAGCTATTTAACTAGCTTTCTACCAGTTTAATGGACTACTACATCCATTAAAACAACACAACTAAATTTTTTGCTAAAAAAAGCTTCAACTAAGTTGAAGCTTTTAGCAATTTTGCGGTCTGGACGGGACTCGAACCCGCGACCTTCGCCGTGACAGGGCGACATTCTAACCAACTGAACTACCAGACCGTTGCATATTGCGAGGGCAAATATACATTGCAAAATTAATACTGCAAACCTTTTCTATGTTTTTTTTCAAAAAAAACTATTAAATAAATTTTTGGCGCTCTAACATGTAACTTGTTAAAATAGCATCGAAGTTTTTATTTATGTCTGCCTCAACGTATTTAATTCTATTTTGCCCACATTTTACACGCAATTCATCAAAATAATTACCAACCAAAGCTTCATAACTATCTTTTACCTGTTCGCTATATAAATTAATATGTTCTCCTGTTTCTACATCTATAAAGCGTTTAGGCTTATTATCGAAATCGAAAGTAAGCTCTTTACTTCTATCAAAAACATGAAATAAAACCACCTCATGTTTATTATGTTTTAAATGTCTTAGGGCTTCAAACAACTTAACCTCATCGGTAGAGGTTTGAAACATGTCTGTAAACACAAAAATTAAAGAGCGTCTATGTATTTTCTCTGCTATCTGGTGCAAATATTGGTACGTTTCCGTTTGCTTATTCTTTGGTTTACTTAAAGCTGCATTACTCAGTTGGGCTAAGAGCATTTGGTGATGCCGTTCACTTCCTTTTTCGCTTGCATAAAAATCGTATGCATCGCTGTAAATACTCAAACCTACAGCATCGCGTTGTTTTTTAAGAATATGCATTAGCGAGGCAGAGGCCAATGCAGAAAAGGCTATCTTATTTAAATTCTCTATCGAGAAATTACTTATTTCCGGATAATGCATCGAACTACTATTATCTAAAATAATATGGCAACGCAAATTCGTTTCATCATCGTAACGTTTGGTATAAAGTTTATCGGTTTTAGCAAATAGCTTCCAGTCTATATGGCGTGTACTTTCACCTTGATTATAGATTTTATGCTCGGCAAATTCTGCCGAGAAGCCGTGAAACGGACTTTTATGCATGCCAGAAATAAAACCTTCAACAACTTGCTTTGCCAAGTGTTCAAGGTTCTTAAATCCGCCAGCTTTATTTAACTCGTCTTGTAAATTCATCCTGTTCTCACGACTGTGAGAATCTTTCCTTTAATTTGTATTAAGAATAGAACCTATTTTTTTCTATCCTCTCTCTGCTTTTAATTACTTTTTAACACCGTCCACAATACCGTATGCTACAGACTCGTCTGCACCCATCCAATGGTCACGATTAAAATCTTTTAAAACTTTTTCGTAATCCTGACCAGAATTTTCTGCTAAAATTTTAGCACTTAATTCTTTTGTTTTTAAAATTTCCTGAGCGGTAATTTCAATATCACTGGCCTGACCACGTGCGCCTCCACTTGGCTGATGTATCATCACACGAGCATGTGGCTGGATAAAACGTTTACCCTTTGTACCTACCGAAAGTAATATAGAACCCATAGATGCTGCTAAACCTGTACAAACAGTAGAAACATCACTCTTTAAAGACTTAATGGTATCGTACATTGCAAAACCTGAAGTAACATAACCGCCAGGACTGTTAATATACAAAGTAATGTCTTTAGTTTCTAAACTGTCTAAATACAGTAATCTATCGATAACATGTTTAGCACTTTTATCGTCGACCATACCCCAAAGAAACACCTTTCTTTCGTCTAATAATTTACTATCTATTGCGTCTTGCGCTTTTGTTGTTTTACTCATTTGTCTAATAGTTATTCTTAATTTTTACTAAAATAAAAAAAAGGTTTGCCATTACAGCAAACCTTTATCAATTCTTTATGAATATATTTCTATAATAAAGCGTCGATAGCTTCTGCGTAAGATGCTTTAGGCGCTACACCAACTTGTCTTCCAACAACTTCTCCGTTTTGAAATACTAATACCGTAGGTATGTTTCTAACACCATATTTTGCTGCAAATTCCTGATTTGCATCTACATCCAGTTTACCCACAACGGCTTTACCTTCGTACTCTTCGCTAATTTGGTCAATAATTGGCCCTACCATTCTACAAGGTCCACACCAAGCTGCCCAAAAATCTACCATTACTGGCTTATCGCTATTTAATACTGTTTCTTCGAAGTTTGCATCTGTAATTTCTAATGCCATAATATAATTGTTTAATTGTGTTTTATTCACTGTTAATATACAAACTTAGTCAAAAATTATTCCAAAGCTTACAAACTTATAATTTGTTTAACTTATGGTTGTATTGATTTGGCTTATTTCGTTTTGGGCGCATAAAACAGGCTTTCGGCAGTCGCTCTCTGCGAGGAGCTTCAACAAATGCCTCAATCCTTTGCGCATGAATTATATTATGATAATGAAAAGTTTTAATAGAAGTTCTATTTTCATTATCATAAAATTAAAATCCAGCCTCGTCAATTAAAATTAATTCAACTTATAATAAACATCAGCCTCTTCCAAATCACTCAACAATTCCTGGCTCACTTTTACCTTCTGTCTTCTGCTAGGCATTTCTAATTTAATTTGCTCTCTGTTATCGTAAACCACAAAATCGAGCAAGTGACTACCTGGATGCATGGCTATTAACTCTTTTAAACTCTGTATTTTATTAGATTCCAATTCTTTAATGTTTAATTGTATGGATAACTTTCTTACATACTTATCCATAACATCATGGAGCAGCTGGAAACTATTAAACTGCAATCTTGGATCGCTCTTTTTACCAGTATCTCTATTTACCCAACCTTCGCGCACAAACGTTTTAACATGCACAAAAGTATTTTTTAATAAAAACGGACGATGTTTTAAGTAGTCTTCTCCAAATATTCTAAATTCGAAAGTATCTGTATAATCTTCAATAGTAAATAATGCCCAGCCCTTACCTTGTTTACTTACACGATGCTGCACATCTGTAACCACACCTCCAAATGTGATTTCCTTATTTACGTGTTCGTGTAAATTATTAAAATAAGCAATGGTTCCCGTGCAGAAATTTTTCATTTCGGTTCTAAAATCGTCTAATGGATGCCCAGAAATATATACGCCAACCACTTCCCGCTCTTGCGCTAATTTTTCCATAGTGCCCCAAGTTTCGCATGGTGGCACTTGTGGTTCGGCAATTTGTACATCGCTGGCGCCACCAAATAAACTTACTTGAGAGGAATTCTCATTTTCCTGATGCTTTGCACCATACTTAATGGCTTTTTCTAAAAAAGTTAGATCGCTACCTTCTTTCTGAAAATATTGCGCACGATGCGTATCTGTAAAACAATCAAAACCGCCTGCTAATGCTAAATTCTCAAACGCCTTTTTATTGGCCGCTCGTAAATCTATTCGTTTTGCGATATCGAAAATAGACTTATAATGCCCATCTTTCTTTCGGTTTTCTACAATAGTCATTACTGCACCATGCCCTACACCTTTTATTGCTCCCATTCCAAAACGTACCGCATTATCTTTGTTTACAGAGAATTTATAATAACTTTCGTTAACATCTGGACCAAGAACAGGCAATTTCATGCGCTTACATTCTTCCATAAAGAAAGTAACCTGCTTGATGTCGTTCATATTATTAGACAACACGGCAGCCATATATTCTGCTGGATAATGTGCTTTTAAATAAGCGGTTTGGTAAGCAATCCATGCATAACAGGTTGAATGCGATTTGTTAAAGGCATAACTTGCAAAAGCTTCCCAATCTTTCCATATTTTTTCTAGTTTTTTAGCATCGTGACCCTTTGCACTGGCTTGCTCGATAAATTTTGGCTTCATTTTATCGAGAACGGCAATTTGCTTTTTACCCATGGCTTTACGTAAAACATCGGCTTCACCTTTGGTGAAATCTGCGAGTTTTTGTGAGAGTAACATTACTTGCTCTTGGTATACCGTAATACCATAAGTTTCTTTTAAGTACTCTTCCATTGCTGGTAAATCGTACTCAATATCTTCGTCACCATGTTTTCTGCGTACAAAACTTGGAATGTATTCCATTGGTCCTGGACGATAGAGCGCATTCATGGCAATTAAATCGTCGAAAACAGTAGGTTTTAAATCTTTTAAATGCTTTTGCATGCCTGGAGATTCGTATTGAAATACGCCAACAGTCTCTCCTCTTTGGAATAATTTATAGGTCTTTTCGTCATCCAAAGGAAAACTATCCGGATCCAATAGTATATCATGCTTTGCTTTAACAATTTTTACAGTGTCCTTAATTAGGGTTAAGGTTTTAAGTCCTAAAAAATCCATTTTAAGTAAACCTGCATCCTCAACAACAGAGTTGTCAAATTGTGTAACGTATAAATCGGAATCTTTTGCCGTTGCAACAGGTACAAATTTTGTAATATCGTCTGGTGTGATTATAACTCCACAAGCATGAATTCCTGTATTTCTAACCGAACCTTCAAGCGATCTCGCAATGTTTACGGTTTCGGCTTGAAGATCTTCGCCTTCTGAAATATTAAGTAATTCGTTTATTTTCTCTAAATCTTCCGCTCTAAATTTACTTCCTAATTCTTTTTCCGATAAGCCAAAAATCTTATTGAGTTTAGACATGGTAGGAATTAGCTTCGCAATTCTATCGGCATCAAATAGTGGTAAATCTAAAACACGTGCTGTATCTCGAATGGATGACTTTGCAGCCATTGTCCCGTATGTAATAATTTGCGCTACTTGGTTGCTACCGTACTTTTCGATAACGTAATCCATGACACGGCTTCTGCCTTCATCATCAAAATCGATATCGATATCTGGCATACTCACACGATCTGGATTTAAGAAACGCTCAAAAAGCAAGTTATACTTTAATGGATCTATGTTGGTAATCCATAGGCAATAGGCAACCACAGAACCAGCTGCAGAACCACGACCAGGACCTACCGAAACATCCATTTTTCTAGCTTCGCGAATAAAATCTTCAACAATTAAAAAATAACCTGGATAGCCAGTTTTTTCAATAACGCTGAGCTCGAAATCTAAGCGCTCAATTATTTCTTCGGAGAGCGCTTCGCCATACCGTTTTTTTGCACCTTGATAAGTTAAATGGCGTAAAAATGCATTCTCACCTCGTTTGCCGCCATCATTATTATCTTCTTCACTTATAAACTCTTGCGGAATATCAAACGCTGGTAATAAAACGTCACGAGCTAACTGAAAGCCTTCAATTTTATCAACTACTTCTTGGATATTGCTAATAGCTTCCGGCACATCCTTAAAGATGTTTTTCATAGCCTCTGCCGACTTAAAATAGTATTCCTGATTAGGCAAACCATAACGGTACCCTCGACCTCGTCCAATTGGAGTGGCCTGTTTTTCCCCATCTTTTACACACAATAAAATATCGTGCGCATTAGCATCTTCTTGTTTGGCATAATACGTATTGTTAGTTGCTACAAGTTTTATATTATGTTTATTGGCAAGATTAATTAAAGTAGGATTAACTCGGTTTTCATCCTCTTGATTGTGACGCATAAGCTCTACATACAAGTCGTCTTTAAAAACATTTTTCCACCAAACAAGCGCTTCTTCGGCTTGATTTTCGCCTACGTTTAAAACCTTGCTTGGTACTTCGCCATATAAGTTTCCAGTTAAACAGATTAAGTCTTCTTTATATTGCTCTATGAGTTTTTTATCAATTCTTGGTAAATAGTAAAACCCATCTACAAAGGCATGCGACGACAGTTTTGCTAAATTATGATAGCCATTTTTATTCTTGGCAATTAAAACAATTTGGTAACCATTATCTTTTCGGCTTTTATCTAAATGGTCTTCACATACAAAAAATTCGCAACCTACAATAGGTTTTATTTTTTTCTCCTTTATTGTTTTGCCTTCAGCTTCTGCATTTTTAATGTTTTCTTCAATAGCTTTATTATGCCTGTTTACAGCGTTTACAAAATGGAAAGCACCCATCATGTTAGCATGGTCGGTTAAAGCTACTGCTGGCATATTATGCTGGGCAGCAACAGCAACCAAATCGGCAACACTCATAGTGGATTGTAGTACCGAAAACTGAGAATGGTTGTGTAAATGCACAAAATCTACAGCTTGTAAATCGGCTATGTTTTCTTTTATTTCTTCAGAAGAAATATCACTGCCTTGTGCTTTTTGCAATCTCGCATTAATCTTGGCACTTTCCTGTTTTAAATTAATATGCTTTAAACCTATTAATTTAATTGGTTGCGGATTAGCCTGAGAGAAGCGATCAAAATAATCTGGCTGAACGTCTAATTGCTCAATTGTATATTGTTGCCTTCTTATTAACTCTAAAAAGCAACGTGTAGTTGCCTCCACATCTGCTGTGGCATTATGCGCTTCTGCAAATGGTTGGTTAAACAAATACTGGTGTAACTCTGTTAAAGTGGGTAATTTAAATTTACCATAACGACCACCAGGTATTTCGCATAAACTTGCAGTGTGTTCTGTACACGTATCTAAAACAGGTAATTCTTGTAACTGGTTCGCTATATTTTCGCGAACAAATTCGGCTCCCATAATATTGAGATCGAATTTTACATTCTGCCCAACAACAAATTTCGTTTTGCCTAATGCAATATTAAATTTCTCTAAAACCTCGGTTAGGGTGACACCTTGTTCCTGAGCTAACTCTGTAGATATACCATGAATTTTCTCAGCATCATACGGTATATTAAAACCTTCTGGTTTAACTAAATAATCTTCGCTTTCTATACAATTACCCATTTCGTCGTGTAATTGCCACGCAATCTGGATACATCTTGGCCAATTATCTGTATCTGTAATTGGTGCATCCCAACGCTTAGGCAAGCCTGTAGTTTCTGTATCGAAAATTAAGTACATCTAATGTTTTTTTTTAATAGTGAAGCTGTTAAGTAATACAAAACAGAGCCTATAAAATTACGAAAATTAGTTACTTTTTAGACTTAAAGTTATAAACAGTTTTAAACAAAAAAAATCAGCCCTTTCGGGCTGAATTTTTATATAAATTTCTTTTTCATTGAAATTTTTAGCTTACCAATTCTAATTTAGCTTTTTCTGTATTAATTGCAGATTGTATTGCATTTCTATGCTTTGCAATTAAACCATCTATTGTTGGCGGCAAGTTTTTTTCGTTTATCATCTCGTTGTATTCTTCAAGACTGGCTTCCTCGCCTCTAATAGCTTCTTCCAATATGGCTGCCTCATCGTTAGATGTAAAAGTTGATTTTAAATTCATCCAATTTCTGTGCATGGCTCCTTTAAAGGTTCCCGAATCTTCTGGGATTTGTCCATACTGTAGAATTTCTGTTCTTAACTCTTTTGCAAAGTCACTTCTTTCTGAAGCTCTTCGTTTAAAGAACATTTTTAAATCGTTGCTCTCAACATTTTTATAGGCATCTATATAGCCTTTCTCTGCGTCGTAATTTTTTACTAATAATTCGTTTAATTTGTTTGAAATTTCTTCTGTATACTTCATAATATCGTTTATCATTTTAAATTTCAATACTTTTTTTAAGGATGCGTATTGTTTCACATCAACATTCTCAATATAAGAGAAAGAAGAGGCGTTGTCAAGCGATTTAACAGACTTTGTGAGTGTTTTCTTGCTATTTAAGAGTATTTAACAAAAAAAAAGCGTATTCCAAAGTTTTGAAATACGCTTAATATCATTGATATCTGTATCTTGTTACATACAGGTTAGAGAGTCTATAATTGATTGAGTTGTTCCTCCTGGATCTCCACATGAATTTATTTGGGTTGTTAAAGCCGTTTTATAAGCATTACACACCATAACATAATTAGCGTCTCCAGGTGATGCAGCAGAAAAATTTATTAACGTAGCAGCTACAGTTGCTGTTGCAGTACTACATGGAATATTTACCGGTCCAGTACCTCCTGCTATTGCTCCAAGCAATGGCACTCTAAAAAAATGACCTTCGTTAACATTAATAGATGTTAACCCAGAACTATTAAACGCATTAAAGTAAAACTCACCAGACACATAACCACCCTCCACATTCACCTCTGTTAAGTCTATAACACCAGAAGCAGGATACACTTGCACACTTGGGTCTGGAACATTATTGGTTGAATATAAAACCTCATCAATATCTAATAAAGTTGCAGATGATGAAGTTTCTACCACATCATGAATACCTAATGCTGTAGAATTTACATGCAAGGTTATAGTCTCTAAATTATCTGAAGCCGTTATTGTTAAGGCACCTGTATTATCTATGTTAGCCACATAGGTAACAGCTTGCCATAAATTCCCGTCTTTTTTACCTTGAAAAGCGGGCGAATTAAACTCTAGCTCTTCTCCACAACCAAAAAAAGTAAAGACTATTAGAACTAAAACGATAATTTTTTTCATAGTTATAAATGTTTCGAGGTCTCAAAAATAAAATAAAAAATCACAATGAGATAGAATTACATTAAAAACTTGGTATTTAAATAAATATTGTATCTTTGCGCACTTATTAATAATCGAGGTCGCGTACCTCACAAATTAATTTTTATGCCTGTAAAAATCAGATTACAAAGACACGGTAAGAAAGGAAAGCCTTATTACTGGATCGTAGCAGCAGATGCTCGCGCGAAAAGAGATGGTAAATACTTAGAAAAATTAGGTGCTTACAATCCAAACACTAATCCTGCAACTATCGAGTTAGATGTTGATGGAGCAGTACAATGGCTTCAGAATGGTGCACAACCAACTGATACTGCCAAAGCATTATTATCTTACAAAGGTGCTTTATTAAAAAATCACCTTGCTGGTGGTGTTCGTAAAGGCGCTTTAACTGAAGAGCAAGCTGAGAAGAAATTCGCTGCTTGGTTAGATGAAAAAGCTGGAAAGGTAGATGCTAAAAAAGAAGGTTTATCTAAAGCTGAAGCTGAAGCTAAAGCCAAAGCATTTGAAGCTGAAAAAGCAGCAAATGAAGCAAGAATCGCAGCAGCTGCACCAGTTGTTGAAGAGGAAGTTGCAGAAGAAGCTCCGGCTGAAGAAGCAAAAGCTACAAACGAAGAAGAATAGAAAATTAATTTTTTATACTTTTAAACTCCGGTAATTTTTATCGGAGTTTTTTTGTGAGATATTGTTTTAAATAACATCATTTGAAATTTAACACATTACAATGGTAAAGTGTGATTTCATTACTATTAACTAAGCTTCCCTCTCTTAAGGGAAAGAAAAATAAAATTTTTCGATGACTAAAGACGACTGTTTTTATCTTGGTAAAATTGTAAAAAAGTACAGTTTTAAAGGAGAACTTTTAATTAAGCTGGATACAGATGAGCCTGAATTATACGAAAATTTAGATTCTGTATTTATAGATTTGCGCGGCAATTTAATTCCGTTTTTTATGGAAAGCTCTCAATTGCACAAAAGTGAGTTGCTTCGCGTCAAGTTCGAAGATGTGGATACCGAAGCAGATGCCGATGCCCTTATTAAAAGCGATTGCTATTTACCATTATCCTTTTTACCAGAATTAGACGACGATAAGTTCTATTTTCACGAAATTATAGGTTTTAAAGTTGAAGATAAAAATTTTGGAGACGTTGGTGTTATAAAAGGTGTAAATGATACTACTGCCCAATCACTTTTCGAGATTGACAGGGATGGGATTGAAATTTTAATACCTATGAATGATGAATTTATTTTAAAAGTAGATAAAAAAAATAAAATCATTTTTGTTGAAACACCAGAGGGTTTAATTGACTTGTATTTAGAGGATGAATAAACCTTTTAAATTCAAGCAATTTACCGTGAAACAAGACCAATGTGCCATGAAAATTGGTACAGATGGTGTTTTGTTAGGCGCTTGGGCTACAATAGATAACCAACCGTTTGCCATTTTAGACATTGGTGCAGGAACAGGAATATTATCGTTAATGTTAGCACAACGTAGCCATGCAGAAGTCATTGATGCTTTAGAAATTGATGAGGATGCTTACGAGCAATGTGTAGAGAATTTTGAAAACTCACCTTGGAGCGACCGACTTTTTTGTTATCATGCCGATTTAGCAGAATTTGCTGAAGAGATTGAGGATAAATACGATTTAATAGTTTGTAATCCTCCATTCTACAGCGAAGATTTTAAAACCGAGAGTTCTCAACGCGACTTAGCACGGTTTCAAGATGCCATGCCTTTTAAGCATTTAGTAACAAGTGTTTCGAAATTATTAATTACAGAGGGTATTTTTTGTACCATCATTCCGTTTAAGGAGGAAGCAAAATTTATTGCATTAGCTTCAGCAGCACATCTAAAGGCTAATAAAATCACGCGGGTTCGCGGGACTAAAAATTCAGAAATTAAACGTTCACTAATCGAGATGTCTTTCCTCGAAACTACCAATTTGGAAGACATGAACAACATACTTATAGATGAACTTGTAATTGAAAATACAAGACACGATTATACTGAAAGCTACATAAATCTTACTAAAGATTTTTATCTTAAAATGTAGATTTTTTAATTGCTAACTGTATTGCTTTTCGTTATTTTTGTGAAACTTATAAAATAACCTCTTTTATTTTGAGGATTTCTTAAAATTGAAGGTATAAAATACACATATGAAACCAGATTTATTTGAAGCTCCTGATTATTACAATCTAGACGAACTTTTAACAGATGAACATAAATTAGTACGCGATGCCGCCAGAGAATGGGTAAAACGAGACGTTTCTCCAATTATTGAAGAGGCTGCACAAAAAGCTGAATTTCCAAAATCGATAATTAGAGGCTTAGCAGAAATTGGCGCGTTTGGACCCTACATTCCAGAAGAATATGGTGGTGCTGGCTTAGATCAAATTTCTTACGGATTAATTATGCAGGAAATAGAACGTGGGGATTCTGGTGTTAGAAGTACAGCTTCGGTACAGAGTTCTTTAGTTATGTATCCTATCTGGAAATATGGTAATGAGGAACAACGTAAAAAGTACTTACCAAAATTAGCAAGCGGCGAATGGATGGGAAGTTTTGGCTTAACTGAACCAGATCATGGTAGTAATCCTGCAGGTATGACCACCAATTTTAAAGATATGGGTGACCATTATCTTTTAAACGGAGCAAAAATGTGGATTAGTAATTCTCCATTTTGTAATGTTGCCGTAGTATGGGCAAAAAATGAAGAAGGTAGAATTCATGGTTTAATTGTGGAACGTGGCATGGAAGGTTTTTCTACTCCAGAAACTCACAATAAATGGTCGCTTCGTGCAAGTGCAACAGGAGAACTAATTTTCGACAATGTAAAAGTACCAAAAGAAAATTTATTACCAAATAAATCTGGATTGGGAGCGCCTTTAGGTTGCTTAGATTCTGCTCGTTTTGGTATTGCTTGGGGTGCAATTGGTGCAGCAATGGATTGTTACGATACCGCTTTACGCTACAGTAAAGAACGCATGCAGTTTGGAAAACCTATTGGACAGTTTCAATTACAGCAAAAAAAATTAGCCGAGATGATTACCGAAATTACAAAGGCACAATTATTAGCATGGCGACTGGGTGTTATGCGTGAAAACGGTACAGCAACCTCAGCGCAAATCTCTATGGCTAAGCGAAATAATGTAGACATGGCATTAACCATTGCTCGTGATGCACGACAAATGTTAGGTGGTATGGGTATTAGCGGTGAATATTCTATCATGCGACATATGATGAATCTTGAAAGCGTAGTTACTTACGAAGGCACACACGATATCCACTTATTAATAACAGGTTTAGATGTCACGGGTTTAAATGCTTTTAAATAAGCCGTTATCTTCCTTTTAAATATAAATTTTTAAAATGCTCGTATAATAAACGAGCATTTTTTATTTCTATTATTAGATAGTATCTTTAAATTCATGAAAATCATTATATTATTTTTTAGCATTACTTTATTTTGCTCGTGCAGTACTAATAGGGTTATAAGTCAAGAACTTAACAACCATAAAAAAAGCATTTCTATTTTGGCCTTAGGCGACAGCTATACCATTGGTGAAAGTGTATGTAAATCTTGTCGCTTTCCAGAGCAATTAAAAGATAGTTTAATAAGCAGATTTGGTGATGATAAATCGATAAACGTTAAGATAATTGCTGAAACAGGCTGGACGACAAGCGATTTAAAAGAGGCAATATTAAGAGAAAGTGTACAGAATAATTACGACTTCGTAACGTTGCTTATTGGTGTAAATAATCAATATCAAAACAAACCTTTTTTATTATACGAAAAAGAATTTCCAGAATTAGTAAATACAGCCATAGAAAAAGCAAATGGCAATAAAGAAAAGATTATTGTTATTTCCATACCAGACTATGCCTACACTCCTTTTGGAAAAGAAAATTCTAAAATTTCTACTGACATTGACAAATACAATGCATTTGCCAAAGCGTATTGTAAGGCGCAAGATGTTACTTTTTTAAACATTACAGATATTACAAGGCAAGGTATTGAACAACCAAATTTGGTGGCTTCGGATGGGTTGCACCCATCTAAATTGGCTTACAGCAAATTTGTGGAACGTTTACTACCTTTATCTTTAGAGATAATTAAGTAATTTTAGCTAATTTAGCTTAAACCAACATCATGTTTTCAGCAAAAAAGAGATTAGATCGTGCCTATAACGAAGCTAAAATTGTCGAATTCGATAATGATAGTAAAATTATATTGTTTAGCGATTGCCATCGTGGCGATAATAGTTTTGCCGACGATTTTGCAAACAATCGAAACATTTATTTTCATGCCTTAAAACATTATTATGCAGAGGGTTTCACCTATTGCGAATTAGGCGATGGTGATGAGCTTTGGGAAAATTTATCTTTCGAGGCTATTTTAAATGCTCATAAAAATGTTTACGAGTTGATGAGGCTCTTTCATGAAGATAATAGACTACATTTAATTTGGGGAAACCATGATATGGTTTACAGAGACCCTAAATACGTTAAAAAAAATCTTTACAGTTTTTTCGATCCCAAAGTTGGCGAAGAGGTTATACTTTTAGGAGATATAGAGTATAACGAGGGCATTGTACTAAAACATTGTCTTACAGGACAAGAATTATTTTTAGCACATGGTCATCAAGCCGATTGGTGGAACTTCTTATTTTGGAAATGGAGCCGTTTTATGGTTCGTGTACTATGGAAACCACTAAATGTTATGGGAATTGCAGATCCTACCAGTCCAGCAAAAAATTACAAAGAGCTTATTAAAATAGAACGGAAAACCAAAAAATGGATAATAGAAAACAACAATTTAATTACTATTGTTGGCCATACCCACAGACCACGTTTTCCAGAACCTGGTGATATTGCTTATTTTAACGATGGGAGTTGTGTACATCCAAGAAGTATTACAGGTCTTGAAATTGAAAATGGTGCGATTTCACTAATAAAATGGCAAATTTCTACTACAGATCAAGGGACCTTACAAATTGTAAGAGTACTTTTAGAAGGGCCTATTGCTTTAGAGGACTATAAGACTGAATGATTATACAAAGTAATTTATTAACTCTCAGGAGCCAACTCCACCTCCAGGCCTTCCATTTCTGGAGTCATTTGTATCTGGCATCCTAAACGCGAGTTGTCTTTTACGTAAAATGCTTCAGAGAGCATCGCTTCTTCATCATCTTGCTTCTCTGGTAGTTGGGTATCACTTAATACATAACATTGGCAGGAGGCACACATAGCCATGCCACCACAAACGCCAATCGTGCCTTCTGGAGCTAACTCGAAAGAGCGCACAACTTCCATTAAGTTCATTGCCATATCTGTTGGCGCTTGAATTTTGTGGGTTTTTCCTTCTCTATCGGTTATAGTTATGTTTATATCTTGTTGCAAAT
This sequence comes from Lacinutrix chionoecetis, assembly GCF_053604665.1. Taxonomy (NCBI): domain Bacteria; kingdom Pseudomonadati; phylum Bacteroidota; class Flavobacteriia; order Flavobacteriales; family Flavobacteriaceae; genus Lacinutrix; species Lacinutrix chionoecetis. The sequence continues at coordinate 140,528 of NZ_JBSHNQ010000086.1, read as the reverse complement.
TTTTAATTTATTTAAGCACTTTAACAGGCTCTGTGTGACATTATAGGTTTATCAAATTTAATACCTTTTATTAATTTAATCGTATTTGTAATTCACAAATGACATTTTTATAATACCTACAAGGTTTTACAAACCTCGCAGGATAAATGCCTTATTCAATTTTTTTAACTACTGCTTTTGGTGCTTCTTTTCGTGTACCATCGAACCCATCGACTCCAGCTACTGTGGTATATTTCATAACATAGCGTTTGCCTGGATTTATAATTTTATATGCCGATTGACACATTAAGGTTGCTTCGTGAAAACCACATAAAATTAATTTTAATTTTCCTGGATAGGTATTTACATCTCCTATAGCAAAAATGCCAGGAATGTTGGTTTGGTAGTCTAAGCTGTTATCTACTTTAATTGCATTTTTTTCTATTTCTAATCCCCAATTTGCTATTGGCCCTAATTTAGGCGACAAACCAAATAGCGGAATAAAATGATCGCATTCTAATTCGTAATCTTTATCGATATGAATATTGTCTGACTCTCTAACAACTACTGCTTTAACTTCGTAGTCGCCTACTATACCTATAACCTCAGCAGGTGTAACTAAATTAATTTTTCCAGCATTTTTTAATTCCTGAACTTTTTCTACAGAATCTAAATGCCCTCGAAACTCGTTTCTTCTGTGAATAAGGGTTACATTTTTGGCTACATCGCTTAAATATATACTCCAATCTAATGCCGAGTCTCCACCACCTGCAATCACCACTTCTTTATTTCTATAAATTTCCGGATCTTTAATAATATATTCTACACCTTTATCTTCGAAAGTGGTAATGTTATGGATTAATGGTTTTCTTGGTTCGAAACTACCTAACCCACCTGCTATAGCAACTACCGGAGCTTTATGCTTTGTGCCTTTATTGGTGGTCACAATAAAACTTCCATCTTCTTGTTTTTCTATAGTTTCGGCACGTTCACCTAAGGTAAATCCAGGTTCAAATTGTTTGCATTGCTCTAAAAGTCTTTCGGTTAAATCGCCTGCAAGAATTTCTGGATAAGCTGGAATATCGTAAATAGGTTTTTTAGGATAAATTTCGGAACACTGTCCGCCTGGTTGTGGCAAAGCGTCTATAAGGTGGCATTTTAATTTTAGTAAACCAGCTTCAAATACGGTAAATAAACCTGTTGGACCTGCTCCAATAATTAGAATATCTGTTTCAATCATAGTAATGCCCACGCAAGTGGGTATCTCTTTAATGTATTAAACTTACAAAATAGCATTATCTTGTAGGTTGCGTTTTTTTTCGAGTATGTGCGTGAAGGATTGAGGCATTGTTGGAGCTCATCTTTGATAGCGACTGCCGAAAGCCTGACCTTTAGGTCACGCCCAAAATTTAACTTTCTATATTTATTACTTGTTCTATTTGCGGAGCATATTTTTTAATAGTCATTTCTACTCCAGATTTAAGTGTCATTTGGTTTACACTACATCCTACGCAAGCGCCTTGTAACTGTACTTTTACCAATTTGCCATCTTCTATGGATAGGAGCGAAATATCGCCTCCATCGCTTTGTAAAAATGGTCGGATTTCATCCAAAGCCTTTTCTACGTTTAGTCTTAGTTCCTCTGTTGACATCTGTTATGTTTCCTCTCCATTACCTTTAAAAAAGGTTAAAAATGGAATTAATATTATTTTTTTACGGCCGAGCATCCAGCCATTGTTGTAATTTTTATTGCTTCGGTTTCTGGCAAGTTTTCATTTCTATTTACCACTTCCTGCACTATGTTTTGCGTTAAGGTTTCGAATGCTTTTTCTAATGGAGTTGCTGTTTGTAGTGCTGCTGGTCTACCAACATCGCCAGCTTCTCGAATGCTTTGTACTAAAGGTATTTCGCCTAAAAGCGGGACGTTTAAATCTTGAGCTAAATGTTTAGCGCCTTCTTTACCAAAGATATAATATTTGTTATCTGGCAGCTCCAGTGGTGTGAAATAGGCCATGTTTTCTATAATACCTAAAACGGGAACGTTTATACTTTCTTGCTGGAACATAGCTACGCCTTTTTTAGCATCTGCCAAAGCTACATTTTGCGGTGTACTTACTACAACTGCTCCTGTAATTGGTAACGATTGCATGATGCTTAAATGTATATCTCCTGTACCAGGAGGTAGATCGATTAGTAAGAAATCTAATTCTCCCCAAGCGGCATCGAAAATCATTTGATTTAATGCTTTTGCTGCCATTGGTCCTCTCCACACTACGGCTTGGTCTGGTTTTGTAAAAAAGCCTATAGACAATATTTTAACACCGTAATTTTCTACAGGTTTCATTTTAGATTTGCCATCTACTATTACAGATAATGGTTTTTCCATTTCGACGTCGAACATAATTGGCATGGACGGTCCGTAAATATCGGCATCTAAAACACCTACTTTAAATCCCATTTTAGATAAGGATACAGCAATATTGGCTGTTACAGTAGATTTACCAACACCTCCTTTTCCCGATGCTATTGCCACTATGTTTTGAATGCCTGGAATAGCCTTTCCTTTAATTTCGTTTACGGCAGGTTTTACAGGTGAATCTACCTTTATATTTACTTTTACCTGTGCTTTGTCGTAAACTTTTTCGTGAATGGCTTTAAGTATTTCCACCTCGGTTTTCTTACGCGCTTGTAATGCTGGATTGTTAATCGTAATATCCACTATTACTTCATCTGCAAAAGTTACTACATTTTTAACGGCTCCACTATCTACCATGTTTTGTCCTTCTCCAGGAACGGTTATGGTTTTGAGCGCATTTAATATGTCTTGTTTTGTGATTTTCATTTGCTAATTTAGATTTGTTCTAAAGTGCAAATATAATACATAAAGCTTGAAGAATAAAGCTGTTGGTTTGAAGATTATTTATAGTTGAATTAGTAATTTCTATGCTCTAAATGAGAAAATAATATTACTTAATTATTAATTTTTTTATAGTCGCCTTTTCTGCTTGTATTAGCTTAATTAAATAAACTCCAGAATTTAAAGATGTAACGTCCAGTTTATTTGTGACAATAGTTTCCAGAACGTGTTTTCCAGTTAAATCGTAAACAATAACATTAATGTAATCTATGCCATTATTTGAGCTAAAATTTAATTGTGTTGTAGTAGGGTTTGGATACATTTTAATCTGGCTAATGTCAAATTGCTGCGTTGCCAAAGTATTACAATTACTATCTACTGAATAAATTCTATTCTCTTCTAACGTGCAAGAACTTAAACAGTCTTGAGCATAAAGACCAAAAATGTAATTTTCTCCATCAACAATAATGTTAGAGACCTCTGCCATTGCAGAATCGTATATTCCTGTACCTTCAATAACTTCTACCTCAACATTATAAGGCACACCTGTATAATTAAATCTGTAAGATATTTCTGGAAAATTTGTTTCAGCAGTATCAATTTCTGGTATTGCTTCAAAATCATCTTCCAAAGCTTTTAAATTCATGTAATCATTATTTGTTTCAATTTCAAATATTGTACAAGCACATGAACTTAAGTCTGTAAAAGAATCTACGGTAAACTGGTACGTTGACATTAAATTATCTAATTCCGGAATCCCAGAAACACCAGTGGTTTTAAAATCGTTTATCCAACTATCTGAAGTGGTCGCACTAAATCTTAATATTTTAAAATCTATTTGATAACTTAAGTCTTGATATTCTGATTTATACTCTTGGTTAGCATGAATATCGAAATCATTAAAAATTAAGTTAATTTCTGAATCATTATTTGGGTTATTATATATAGCTGACAAATCTTCTAAATAACTTGTCGTTCTGGAAACAGGTATAAAAGGATTGTTATAATCTGGGTCGGAAACATCGCTTAGTATCTCTCTTAGCGCTAATACATAGGCGTCTTTTTCGTAATTAGCCTGTATATATGGGTTTATGCTACATTGAGCTTGTAAGCCATTAAACACTAAACACGACAATAACATAAAAAAGTATCTCATAATTTATTTTTTTATTAAAGTTACAATTCTATTAGGGGATTCCAAAACACGTTCTCGAAATCTTGAATTTGGTTATCCTTTATCGTAATTCCTTCACTCTCTAATAACTGTTGCATAAGGTTGGTACCTTCAAAATGCTGTTTGCCTGTTAGCAAGCCTTTTCTGTTTACTACACGATGTGCAGGAACATCTTTAGACACAGACCCATTCATGGCATAACCAACCATTCTCGCACTTCTTGGAGCACCAAGATAATTTCCAATCGCCCCATAACTCGTTACCCTACCGTAGGGAATTTGCCGAGCCACTTTATAAACTTTTTCGAAGAAATTAAGCGTTTCGGGTTTCATAATATTACCACTCTTTAATTATATTTATTAATGTGATTATAGAAATAACACCTGTAATGATCCCAATAATGTAATTCATGTTCTTTTGAGATTTAATTTTTTTACTTTTTATTTTTTCAAAAAAGAAAACATAAATATACAACATTACAAAAGTGCCTGTTGCAGCACCAGCCACATAAGAGGCAATACCTGTTGGGTCTAATTTTATCCATTTAAAAGCCACAAAAGTAGTCGCCATATAAGCTTGATATGGAATAGGGAAAATATTTAATGCAGATAATAATATCCCTTGAAAAAAGCGGCTCTTTTTACTTTTTACATTGGGTTCTACTTTAGGTTTGCTGGCTTTTTTTGCGAGTAATAAAAAATATACTGTTATAAGAACAAATAACACAAAAGCGACACGTTGCAAAATATCTATTACATCTGGATGGTTGCTTAAATACCGTGCAAAAACTAATGCTATTAGGGTTTGTAATACCACTACAATGCAGACTCCCAAAGAGAACACCAAACCGCGTGTGTGCCCATCTTTAATACTAACTTTTGCGGCAGTCATATTCAATAAGCCTGGAGGGATAACGCCTACAAGAGCCACTATTAAAGCAATACCAAAAGTTAGTGTTATTTCCAAGGTTACTTTATTTTAAACCTAATATAGGTAATTGGTTTGTTTTGTTCTAAATAGATGCTTTCATAATGGGTTTGAATACTCGTTACTTCTTCCGGGCTACCTTCTTGTTTATAGACGTTATGGTTTGCATATAAGACGTCGTGTCCTTCTCCATGAAGCAATCCAAGCGTGTAACCATGCATAAATTCGCTATCGGTTTTTAGGTTCATTACGCCTTCTGGTTTTAAAACTTTTTTATAGCGTTTTAAAAACTCAGAATTCGTCATTCTATGTTTTGTACGCTTGTATTTTATTTGCGGATCTGGAAAGGTAATCCAGATTTCGTCGACTTCGTTTTCGGCAAAAGCGTAATCTATAAGTTCTATTTGGGTTCTTAAAAAGGCAACATTAGGGATGTTTTCTTCTATACCAGTTTTTGCGCCTCTCCAAAAACGTGCCCCTTTAATATCGATACCAATAAAATTTTTATTTGGATATTTTTTGGCTAAGTTAACTGAGTATTCACCCTTTCCACACCCTAATTCTAATACTAATGGATTATTGTTTTTAAAATGTTTAGCGTTCCAGTTGCCCTTCATCTCGTAGATAGCCTCTACTAAATCTTCTCGTTTTGGCTGAAATACGTTAGCAAACGTTTCGTTCTCATTAAATCTTTTAAGTTTATTCTTACTTCCCACTACAATAAATTAAGTTTTAGCAAAACTAAGGAAATATACGTGAGCGTGATAATGATTATCTTTGTTATTTAATATGAAGAAAAAAATTCTTATCGCTCCGCTGCATTGGGGAATTGGCCACGCAACACGATGCATTCCTATAATTAACTGGCTTATAGACAGTGATTTTGAGCCTATAATCGCCAGTGATGGTGCTGCTTTATTAATATTACAAAAGGAATTTCCAGAGTTAAAATGTATTGAATTACCAGCGTTTAATATTACATATCAAAAGACGGGATCGCACTTAAAATTAAAGCTCTTAACGCAACTACCACATATTATAAAAACATATAAAGCCGAAAGAAAAGCCATACAACACATTGTAAAAAACTATGCTATTGATGGTATAATATCGGACAGTAGATTTGGTATTTATTGCAAAACAATACCATCGGTTATTATCACCCATCAATTAAATGTTTTAAGTGGTAATACCAGTTATTTAAGTTCTAAACTCAATCAAATTCAACTTAAAAACTATGACCAAATTTGGGTACCCGATTTTAAAAGCGATACAAATTTAAGTGGCGCTCTTGGGCATCTCTCTAACAACAAGCGATTAAAGGTTAAATATATAGGTCCTTTAAGCAGGTTAACCAAAACTAAAGTAGAACCTAATTACGATTTAATGGTATTATTGTCTGGGCCAGAACCGCAACGCACGCTTTTAGAACAAAAACTTTTTGATGAGTTAAAAAATTATAACGGAACTATTCTTTTTGTAAAAGGAGTAATAGAAAATATACAAACCTGTGTGACTAAAAACCAGTTTACCATCTATAATTTTATGACGTCTGAAACTTTAGAAAAAGCTATAAACAGCAGTAAGTTAATTATTTCCCGTTCTGGTTACACCACTGTTATGGATTTAGCTGCGTTAGGAAAAAAAGCACTTTTTATACCTACACCAGGACAATTTGAACAAGAATATTTGGCCAAACGTTTTACAGAGTTGCAATTGGCATATTTTTGTACTCAAGAAGATTTTAAATTAAGTGAGATTGAAAAAGCAAAGCGTTTTAAAGGCTTAAATATAAACAATAGAAAACCAGATATAAAAGAGTTATTTAGCCTTTTCTAAAGTGAATGAAAATTCACTACCGACTCCAAATTCGCTTTCTACATAAATCTTTTCGTCGTGTGCCTCTATAATATGTTTAACTATTGCCAAGCCCAAACCAGAGCCTCCCACTTTTCTTGAACCGCTTTTATCTACACGATAAAAACGCTCAAATATTCTATGGATATTTTCTTTTTCAATCCCTTCGCCATTATCTGTTACACGCACTAAAATCTTATTTTTAATAAGGTTATTAATCCCAATTTCGGTTGTGCCTTTTTCTCGTCCGTATTTTATAGAGTTTGTGATAAGGTTAGTAACTACTTGTTCTATTTTTTCTTTATCTGCCTTTACATAAATAGGCTCGTAATCTATATCGAATGTTAGTGTAATTTTCTTTTTTGCTGCTTTCATTTCAAACAAATCGAATATACTTTTTACAAGATTAACAATATCAAACGTTTCAGTTTCAATACGTAATTCTCCAACCTCGTACTTAGTAATCATATCTAAATCTTTAACGATATAGATTAATCTCTCTACTCCTTTATTAGCACGCTCTAAGTATTTATCTCTTATTTTTTTATCTTGTGCAGCACCATCTATTAAGGTTTCTAAATATCCTTGAACAGTAAAAAGTGGTGTCTTTAACTCGTGAGACACATTTCCTAAAAATTCTTTTCGGTATTCTTCACGAATTTTTAAAGTTTCAATTTCTATTTTTTTGTCTCTGGCAAATCTATCTATTTCTTGAGTAAGCGTCGCCATATCTGTAGTAATGGGCTTCGCTCTAAATGTAGTCGCTTCTAACAACGTAAGATCATCGTATATTTTTTTGATACGTTTGTATATAAAATTTTGCGCACGATATTGAATAACAGCAAAAGATAAACCATAACAACCTGCAGCAAATAATAAAATATGCCACCATTTAACCAAATAGAAAACGTATAAAAAAACGCTCGTTGCGAGCGTTAATACTATGGTTATGTATAACGAGGTTTTAAAAGCAAATTTATAGGTTTTCTTTATTTCCATTCCATTAGTCTACAAATTTATAACCCACACCTTTCACGGTTTTAAACGATTTGTCTCCAATTTTCTCTCTTAGTTTTCTAATATGTACATCTATGGTTCTATCTCCAACAACAACTTCGTTTCCCCAAACTTTATTTAAAATATTCTCTCTTTTAAATACTTTTCCTGGTTTTGATGCTAATAAAGATAGTAATTCGAATTCTTTTCTGGGCAGAATAAGTTCTTTTCCTTTAATGGAAATTTTATACTCTTCTCTATTAATAACAATGTCTCCAATTACAAGATTTGGCGTACTGGTTTCTTCGGTTTTTAAGCGTCTAAGCAATGCTTTTACTTTACTAACCAGAACCTTTGGCTTAATTGGTTTTGTAATATAGTCATCTGCACCTGCGTCGAAGCCAGCAACTTGAGAATAATCTTCTCCTCTGGCTGTTAAAAATGTAATGATTGTATTTTTTAATTCTGGAATTTTCCTAATGTTTTCACAAGCTTCTATACCGTCCATCTCAGGCATCATAACGTCTAAGATAATAAGGTGAGGCTCTACAGCCTTCGCTTTTGCAACACCATCAAAACCAGTATTAGCAGTTGTTACTTGATAACCTTCACGAGTTAAATTATAACCTACAATTTCTAAAATATCCGGCTCATCATCTACAAGCAGAATTTTTATATCCTTTTTATTCATTTTACAACTCTATTTCTAAAGAGTAAAGATAAGATTAATCAGATAATTTAATATTAATTTGGAAATAGTAACATTAAGTTAATATTAGCATGTTGAAAATTTAACGTCTTTTTTATTGAAAATATCTTAATAACTCCAAAATGTTATCTTATAGTTAAAAAATTAATTCAAAAAGAATTAAATTATGCGAAAAGGCTTAATATTCATATATTTGGATATCTAAATTTAAAACAAAAATTATGAAAAAAATTTACTTTTTATTACTTACTTTTTTAATATCAGCTGTTTCTTTTGGACAAGGGACAATTGATTTTGATACTGATGCTAATTGGAGTCCATCACCAGGAGGTTATGGTGATTACACCTACACAGATGCAGCTTTAAATTTTACAGCTACAGGAATTGATGTTTTTAGAAATGGAACTGCTGATCAAGACGGGTTTCCCGGTGGATTTGGCACTTACTCTGTAAGATTACGTAATAATGCTTCAACCTCTTTAACAATGATGGTTACTTCGGGAGGTTTAGGAACATTTTCATTTCAAGCAAGAAGATGGGATGGAAGTCCTGCAACAAATTTTGTTGTAGAAACCACTACAGATAATGGTGCAAATTGGAACGCTTCTTCTGTAATAGATGGAACTGTAACTACAGATTCTGACTGGAAAACCATAACTGGTTCGATAAATAGTGCTAACCCTAATGTAGGTGTAAGAATTGTATCGGCTGGGACAACTGAAAGACTTATGGTAGATAATTTTACTTGGACCGGATTTGCGACTGCGTGTGGAGTTTCGTTTGGAGCAACAAGTTATACATGTAATACCAACACTGTTGGAGACAATAATGACTCTGTTACCATAAGCATACCCTACACAGGTATAGATGCAGGTATAACATCGGTTACTACAACTTCTGGAGGCACGGTTGCTGGAGATGATCCTTCGTCTGTAGCCAATGGAACAATTGTAATTACAGGTTTATCTGAAGGAGATGCATGGGATGTAGTATTAAATGGCGGTGATTGTGATACCATTTCTGCTTCTGGCGTTGTAGATGCAGCAGAATGTGACCCAGTTCCTAATACCTGTTTCGATTTAAGTATGGGAGCAGAAACTTTTGAAATAGTTACTGTTACGCCAAATACAGCAGGAGACGAATGGGAATTAAACTCTGGCACCTACAGTTTAAATGCATTTTGCGGAGGTGGATGTCAAGAAGCTATCGAGGCTTGGATGATTTTTGGGCCTTTAGACATGACTTCTGTTACAGATTTAAATTTAGCGCTTAATGCTGCTGAGAGTTTTGGTGTTACAGATTTAAATATTAATTACACTAGTGCTTATTCTGGCTGTCCGTCTTCAACAACATGGACAACTGCACAAACCTTAACAGATGGAGGTACATACAGTATTGATTTATCGGCAGCTTCTGGAACCGATGTATTTATTGGTATACAGTATTTAGATGATGGTGTAGATGGTTATTCTGGATGGAGTTTATCTAACGTAAATTTAGAAGCTTTTGGAACCTGCCCCACTTTAGGGACGAGACCAGTTTCAGATTGTGCTGTTTGTGATGTTATTTTAGGTGCTGAATCTTACACGTGTCTTTCTAATACAGATGGTGATAATAATGACCAAGTAATAATTAATATTCCTTACACAGGATCTGATAATACAATAACCTCAGTATCTACCACATCTGCAGGAACTGTAGGCGGTGACGATCCTGCTACTATTGCAGATGGTATAATAACTATTACTGGTTTAAGTGAAGGTTCTGCTTGGGATATTACTTTAAATGGAGGCGATTGCGATGGTACAACCTTATCTGGTACAGTACCAGCAGCAAATTGCGACCCTGTGTTTTTAATTATTAATGAAATTCATGCAGACCCAAGTAATGCTGCTGGAGATGTTGGCGATGCCAATGGTGATGGTACAGCAGATAGTAATGAAGATGAGTTTATCGAAATCTATAACTCTGGAACAACTGCAGTAGATTTAAGTGATTATGTAATTGCGGATGGAGTATCAGACAGACATATATTTCCTGCTGGAACTATTTTAGCTCCTAATAGCTTTATAACTGTATTTGGCGGTGGAACACCAACAAACATTGCGTTTATATCACAAACAGCTTCTACTGGACAATTAAGCTTAAATAATGGTGGTGATACTGTTACAATAAGAGACAATAATGATGTAGCCCTTGTAGTTGAAACTTATACCGCTGCTGGAAACAACCAATCTATTGCTCGTGCGCCAGACTTTACAGGCGCTTTTGTAGACCATACTACTATCATGACTAACATGGTATTATTTTCACCTGGAGCTAAAAATGATGGTACAACATTATCTGTAGAGACGTTTAACACAACTAGCTTCTCAATTTATCCAAATCCAACAAATACAGGATTTGTAAACATTACAACCACTTCTAACGAAGCAATTAATGTAACTGTTTTCGATATTTTAGGAAAACAAGTGTTATCGCAAACTATAAATAACCGTTTAAATGTTTCTAATTTAAACGCTGGAGTTTATATTTTAAAATTAAACCAAAATGGAGCAACAACTACCAAGAAGTTGGTAATTAAATAAGCTCAATATTAAGTTATTGTTAAAAGGCTGGTAAAAATTTACCAGCCTTTTTTTTATGCTTACATTCGCCACTTAATTTTAAAAAAACATATTATGAAAAAAATTTACTTTTTACTTTTTACATTAGTATTAACATGTAGCTTATCTGCACAATCTGTTTTTATTAATGAAATTCACTATGACAATGGTGGTGGAGATGTTAATGAAGCCGTAGAAATTGCAGGACCTGCTGGCACCGATTTAACAGGTTGGACAGTTGAGTTTTACAATGGTTCTAATGGAACGTTGTATGATACTATTACACTATCTGGAACTATTGATGACGAAGGCGCAGGTTTTGGTGCTGTATCTTTTGCTGGCCCAAGTGGTGGTATCCAAAATGGAGCTCCAGATGGTTTAGCATTGATAGATAATGGTACTGTAATCCAGTTTTTAAGTTACGAAGGTAGTTTAACGGCTATCTCTGGTGCAGCAATTGGTATGACATCTACAGACATTGGTGTTTCTGAGTCAGGTACAACACCAGTTGGAGAATCTTTACAACTTACTAATGGACCAGGAACGGATTATTCTGATTTTACATGGACTGGACCAATTGCAGAAACTCCTGGAACTTTAAACGTAGGACAGATATTTACACTTTCTGTACCGCAAAATGAAATTACAGAATTCTCAATATTCCCAAATCCTACTAATACAGGATTTGTAAACATTAATACAACTTCTAACGAAGCGATTAATGCAACTGTTTTCGATGTTTTAGGAAAGCAAGTATTATCTCAAACGGTAAATGACCGTTTAAATGTTTCTAATTTAAACGCTGGAGTTTATATTTTACATTTAAACCAAAATGGAGCGACAACTACTAAGAAATTAGTAATTAAATAAGCTTTCACAAATATAATCTTAAAAGAGCGTTGCCTACGGTAACGCTCTTTTTGTTTATTTTTGTGTGTTCTCGATACAGAAATTTTAAAAAAAATTTTCAATCGAAATAACAAATAAAATGATAGACACCAACAAGATCTTTAGTATTAAAACTGAAGCCGAATTCAACGATTTGGCCTTGCAGATTTTTAGATTTCAGTTTGAAAATAATGTTGTCTATCGTTCGTTTTGCGATTTGTTATACAAAAACCCGAGCGATATAAAACGGATTGAAGACATTCCGTTTTTACCTATTCAGTTTTTTAAGTCTCATAACGTGTTGAGTACTTCAGAAAAGATTATAAAAACTTTCTCAAGTAGTGGCACAACAGGAAATATAACAAGCAAACACCATATAACCAATATTTCTATTTACGAAAAGAGCTACAATAAAGCTTTTCATTCCTTTTATGGTGACATTAAAGATTATGTTATTCTTGCACTATTACCAAGTTATTTAGAGCGCGAAGGTTCTTCACTTATCTATATGGTTAATAGCTTGATAAAAAATTCTGAACACCCAGAAAGTGGCTTTTATCTCGATAATCTTTCAGCGTTAAGTAAAACACTAAAAAGATTAGATGCTGAAGGTAAAAAGATACTCCTCATTGGCGTTTCTTTTGCATTGTTAGATTTAGTTGAAGCGCATACATTTCGACTTAAAAACACCATAATAATGGAAACTGGCGGCATGAAAGGCAGACGAAAAGAACTTATTAGGCAAGAGCTTCACTCTGTTCTAAAAACCGGTTTTGGTGTAGGTTCCATACATAGCGAATATGGCATGACCGAATTACTTAGCCAAGCATATTCTAAAGGAGAAGGTGTTTTTAATTGCCCAAAATGGATGCGCATTATTACGCGTGATACCGAAGATGCTTTAACTATTTTAAACTCTGGAAAAACAGGAGGTATAAATATTATAGATTTAGCGAATATAAATTCTTGTTCTTTTATTGCAACTCAAGATTTAGGTCGTGTACAGAGCGATGGTACTTTCGAAATCATCGGACGCTTTGATACCAGCGACATTAGAGGTTGTAATCTTATGGTATTATAGTATAGAATTAAAAATAAAACCACCTCTTTAAATTATTCGTATATAAGACTGAAACGAGATATTAATAAATATTTTAGAATCTTAAAATAATTATTTGAAAGGTTTTAAAAAATATCTCGACTATGATTGAGAGCTATCACTAAAATATTTTGATAGCTATGAAAAAGAAAAATTAGTTTTAGTTGGTTGACTAATTTTTAGAAGTCCGTTTGCAGCTTTGCAATCGGGCTTCTTGTTTTTACAGGTACTAAAAAAAAGACCTCACAGGTTTCAAAAACTCTGCGAGGTCAACATTTTTACGATTTTAAATAATATTACACCACCTTTAAAATATAGGTGTTCTTTTTACCTTTATTTAATACTACGTACTTATCGTTTATTAAGTCTTGAGTTGTAATTTTATAATCTTCTTTTACTTTATTTTTGTTTACAGACACAGCATTTTCTTTTAAAGCACGTCTTGCTTCGCCATTACTTGCTAAAAAGTTAGTTTTTGCAGCAAGTGCTGCAATCATGTCCAACCCTTCATTTAAATCTGCCTGAGCAATGTCGGCTTGTGGTACACCTTCAAAAACATCTAAAAACAGTTTTTCGTCAAGCGTTCTTATTTCCTCATTAAAGTTTTTACTAAATAAAATGCCAGAGGCCTTCTCAGCGTTTAAAAAATCTGCTTCACTGTGAACAAAAGTGGTTACTTCCTGTGCTAATGTTTTTTGCAGAAGGCGTAAATGCGGTTGTTCTTTATGTTCAGCAATGCAATTATCTATAGCTGCTTTATCTAAAAAAGTAAAAATTTTAATATATTTTTCGGCATCTTCATCGGTTGTATTTAACCAAAACTGGTAGAATTTGTAAACCGAAGTCTTATCTGTATCTAACCAAATATTACCTCCTTCACTTTTACCAAACTTAGAACCGTCTGCTTTTGTAATTAATGGACAAGTCATGGCATAGGCTTTTGCCTGGTCCTCGCCATCGTGCATACGTCTCACCAATTCTGTTCCCGTAGTTATATTTCCCCATTGGTCGCTGCCTCCCATTTGTAATTTGCAACCCATGGTTTTATATAAATGATGAAAATCGTAACCCTGGATTAACTGGTAAGTAAATTCAGTAAAACTCATGCCAATACTACCTTCTTCCCCAGAAAAACGCTTTTTTACTGAGTCTTTAGCCATCATGTAATTTACTGTAATGCGCTTTCCTACGTCGCGTGCAAAATCGATGAAACTAAAATTCTTCATCCAATCGTAGTTATTTACTAAAACTGGCGCGTTTTTTTCAGAAGAATTAAAATCTAAAAAACGAGACAAAACAGACTTAATCCCAGCGACATTTTTAGCCAAGGTTTGTTCGTCTAATAAATTACGTTCATCGCTTTTTCCGGATGGATCTCCAATCATTCCAGTGGCTCCTCCAACCAAGGCAATAGGTTTATGGCCTGCTTTTTTTAAATGAACCAATAGAATAATTGGTACTAAACTACCAATGTGAAGCGAATCGCTTGTAGGGTCAAAACCAATATAGGCTGTTGTCATTTCCTTGTTTAATTGCTCTTCTGTTCCTGGCATGATGTCGTGCAACATACCTCTCCAACGTAATTCTTCTACAAATGTATTAGCCATTTTCTGCTTGGTTTTTATTTCTAATTGGCAAAGATAAAAATAGCTGTATAATTAACTTACAATATTGAATATTTATTACCTTCGAGATATGATTTTAGTTACAGGAGGAACAGGGTTAGTTGGCGCACATTTGCTATTTAAATTATTAGAAAACAAACAGATGGTTCGTGCTATTTACAGAACAGAAAAAAAGTTTAAAACAGTAAAACGTATTTTTTCATATTACACCAATGATACCGAAACACTTTTTAATAACATTGAATGGGTAAAAGCCGATTTAAACGATATTCCATCTTTAAATGAAGCATTTAAAGATATAACTACGGTTTATCATTGTGCAGCTTTTGTTTCTTTTGAACCAGATAAATTCGATTTGCTTCAAAAAACAAACATTGAAGGCACAGCAAATATTATTAATCTATGTATAGCCAAAAATGTAAAAAAACTTTGCTATACAAGTTCTATTGCAGCTATTGGAGAGCCAAAAGCTGGCGAAATTACTACCGAAAGTACGGCATGGAATCCTGAAATAGATAATAGTGTTTATGCCATTACAAAATATGGCGCAGAACTTGAGGTTTGGCGAGGTACGCAAGAAGGTTTAAATGCAGTAATTGTTAATCCTGGTGTTATTATTGGTCCTGGCATTTGGAACTACGGTAGCGGATCGCTAATTAAAACTGTACATAAAGGATTAAAATACTACACGAAAGGTAGCGTAGGAATTGTGTCTGTACACGATGTTGTAAACGCTATGATTGCACTAATGGGAAGTAATGTAAAAAATGAACGCTTTATCTTAGTCTCTAACAATTGGAATTATAAAACGTTTTTAACCTGTTGCGCTAATGCCTTAGGAGTAAGCGCACCAAAAAAAGAAGCGAAAAACTGGTTACTACAAATAGGTTGGCGTTTAGATTGGTTGTCGCATAAAATTACTGGAAAACGCAGAGTACTTACTAAGCAATTGGTCCATTCTTTATTATCGCAATCTCAATACGATGGCAACAAAATTACCACAACTGTTAATTTTAAATATTTAGATTTACATGAAGAAATAATAAAAACTTCCGAGCTTTTTTTAAAGGATAGTTAGTTTGTTTTTAATGGTGTTAAATCACCTTTTTCCATCATACCAGGTTTGGTGTTTTTATCGTAATTTTTACGTTTTTCTGCTTTTACTTTAGCACGATTAATAGAATCTTTAATTTCCTTTTCTCTTCTCTCTTTCTTTTCTTTAGCTTCATACTGATTGCGCAACATAGTTAAGCTATCCTTAACACGAGCGTATATGGCATCATACGTTTTAATATCAAAGGCATAATAAGTATTACTTTCTGCAAAAGTAGCACTGTCAATATTATTTTTTTTATAAATATATTCGGTTGGTAAAATACCGTTTTGTTCTAATTTACTTTTATTAACACCCTTTGCTGCAGACAAAACAGCCATGTCTACCAAGATATTAACCATCTTATCTTTAGAGATTAAGTTCTTGGGCTTTTCGGGTTTTTCAACCTTGTAACAAGCGCTTAAAACTAAAAGTGAAAATAAAATAGCAATCTGTTTTAGTTTCATCTGTCGAAGGTTAATTGTTTTCCGTATTTGGTATCGTAAAACTTAAAATTTTTATAAGCCAAACCACCATTTACAAAAGTATGAGAAATACGAGATTTAAACGTTGTACCTTCAAAAGGAGACCAACCACATTTATATAAAATATTATCTTTTTTTACTGTCCATGGGTTGTTTAAATCTACTACGACCAGATCTGCATAATACCCTTCTTTAATGAATCCTCGTTTTTCAACTTCAAATAAAATAGCGGGATTATGTGCCGTTTTTTCAACTATTTTTTCAATAGAAATTTGCCCACGATGGTGCATTTCTAAAAGTGCAGGTAAAGCATGTTGCACCAACGGTCCACCAGATGGTGCCTTTGTATATACATTGTCCTTTTCTTCTATGGTGTGTGGAGCGTGATCTGTTGCGATTACATCTATTCTACCATCTAATAATGCTTTTAGTAACTGGGCTCTATCCTTCTCGGTTTTAACAGCTGGATTCCATTTAATTAATGTTCCTTTTTCGTCGTAATCTTTATCGCTAAACCATAGGTGGTGAATACAAACTTCGGCGGTAATTTTCTTATCTTTTAGTGGTATTTTATTGGTAAACAATTCTGTCTCTTTACCTGTAGATAAATGAAAAACATGTAAACGTGCTCCCGTTTTTTTGGCTAATTCTATAGCTTTGGAAGATGATAAATAACAGGCATCCTCGCTTCTTATAATGGGATGTAAGTTAATAGGAATATCGTCTCCATAACGCTCCTTATATATTTGAGTGTTAGATTGTATTGTTGCTTCATCTTCGCAATGAACAGAAATAAGCAAGTTTGTACTGGAAAATATTTTTTCTATAATTTCTGGATTATCCACTAACATATTTCCTGTAGATGATCCTAAAAATAGTTTTAATCCTGCAACCTGTTTCGGGTTTACTTTTAAAATTTCGTCTAAATTATCGTTAGTACCACCAAACATAAACGAGTAATTGGCATAAGAGGTTGCTTTAGCAATGGCAAATTTTTCGTTTAGTTTTTCAATGGTTGTGGTTTGCGGATTGGTGTTTGGCATTTCTATAAAAGATGTAATACCACCTGCTATTGCAGCACGGGATTCTGTCTCAATAGTTGCCTTATGCGTTAAGCC
This sequence comes from Lacinutrix chionoecetis, assembly GCF_053604665.1. Classification (NCBI taxonomy): domain Bacteria; kingdom Pseudomonadati; phylum Bacteroidota; class Flavobacteriia; order Flavobacteriales; family Flavobacteriaceae; genus Lacinutrix; species Lacinutrix chionoecetis. The sequence goes on along the minus strand of NZ_JBSHNQ010000086.1, from coordinate 123,115 downwards.
TGGCTCTCTAAAATGCACTTGGTCATCTATCATGCCTGGAATTACGTACTTACCCTCTGCATCGAATATATTTACATCTGCCGATTTTGCACTTATGGATGTATCTATTTTAGCTATTTTTTCGCCTTCAATTAAAATATCTCCATTAAAAATGGTGCCTTCATTTACAATTTTGGCATTTTTAATAAGTGTTATTTTTTCGCTCATTATTTTAGTTATTGAATAAACTTTTAAATTTCATTGTAATTACTCCAAAAATAGCTTCAGAAATAATTCCAGAACTTAATTTCGATTGCCCTTTGGTTCTGTCTGTAAAAACCACAGGAACTTCCACAATTTTAAAACCTTTTAAATGGGCTTTAAATTTCATTTCTATTTGAAAAGCATAACCTATAAACTTTATACCTTCTAAATTAATACTTTCTAAAACAGATTTATGATAACAAATAAACCCAGCTGTGCTGTCTTTAATACGCATTCCAGTAATTAACCGTACATATAGCGACGCGCCATAAGACAGTATCATTCGGCCTAACGGCCAATTTACAACATTTACACCTTTTACATAGCGCGACCCTATACTTAATGCTGCCCCATCTTTGTAACAGGCATTGTACAATCTTATTAAATCTTTTGGATCATGAGAGAAATCTGCATCCATTTCAAAAATATACTCATACGCTCTTGCTAAACACCATTTAAACCCATGAATATAGGCTGTGCCTAAACCAGATTTTTGTTTTCGCACTTCTAAAAACAGAGTTTTTGGATACATTTGCTGGAGCGCTCGTACTTTTTCTGCTGTGCCATCTGGAGAATTATCGTCCACCACAAGAATATGAAACGCTTTTTCCTGATTAAAAACAGCTTTAATAATAGCTTCTATGTTTTCAATTTCGTTATAAGTTGGTATTATTACAACAGCGTCTTGCATTAACGGCATTTAGGTTTGGGACAAATGTACATATTTGCGTTTTAGTTTTTTGTAAATATTTCTTAATAAATGATGCACCTTCTTAAATATTTTGTAATAATTTTACCAGATGCTTAGAGAAGTCTTTTCTACCGAACTTTATACCCTATTACTTGTAATATGCCTTGCATTGGTAGCTTTAACTAAGCTTCTGTTTTCTAAACGGTTTCATGACTTTATTTTTTTGTTGTTTAATTTTCGCTATTTAAAAGTGTATGCACGTGAGCAAAAGTTTTTCGATGTATTTGAGGGCTTGTTATTTGTAAACTTTACGGTTGGATTAGCCATATTTATCTTATTGGCCTTTAACCTAGCAACACATATTTCTGAAACCGATTATTTGCTACTTACTAAATTGGCTTTTGGTATTGGTATCTTTATCGTGGGAAAGATTCTATTCGAGCGTTTAGTTAGTAGTTTTCTTAGTTTAGATCCAATAATCGACGTTTATATTTTTCACAAAATCAGTTATAAAAATTTTTTAGGATTATTATTAATCCCCATAAATGCACTTTTAATTTATACCATTTCCCCAACAAAAACCAGTATTTCCATATTCTTGATTATTCTATTAATAATCAATGTATCAGGAATTTTAATCTTTATTAAAGACAATCTTAAAACGATAAAAAAGGGTTGGTTTTATTTTATTTTGTACCTTTGCGCACTTGAAATTTCACCTTATCTCGTTTTGTATAAATTATTTACAATGCAATAAGGTCCTAAAAAAAGCTATTAACGTATGAAAGTGAAAACCATTTTAGTCTCGCAACCAGAACCTAAAATTGAGAATTCGCCTTATTTCGATTTGTCTCAAAAACACAAAGTTAAAATAGATTTTCGCCCTTTTATTCATGTAGAAGGTGTACCTTCAAAAGAGATTAGACAGCAAAAAATCGATCTTACAAAGTTTACAGCTATTGTTTTAACAAGTAGAAATGCTGTAGACCACTTTTTTAGAGTTGCCGAAGAAATGCGCTTTAAAGTACCAGACAGTATGAAATATTTTTGCCAGTCTGAAGCTGTTGCCTATTACCTTCAAAAATATGTTGTGTACAGAAAACGTAAAATTTACGTTGGTAAACGCACATTTACAGAATTATCACCTTTAATAAAAAAATATAAAGACGAAACGTTTTTATTGCCTGCTACCGATAAGCTAAAACCGGAAGTACCAGAAGTTTTAAACGGCTTAGGTGTTAACTGGAAAGAAGCAGTATTTTACAAAACCGTAATTAGTGATTTATCTGATTTAGAAAATGTTACTTACGATATATTGGTTTTCTTTAGCCCAAGCGGCATCGATTCTTTATTTCATAATTTCCCAGATTTCCAGCAAAACGAAACCAGAATTGCGGTTTTTGGAAACACTACAATTAAAGCTGTTGAGGCAAAAGGGCTAAGAGTAGATATTTCAGCTCCTACACCAGAAACGCCTTCTATGACTATGGCTTTACAGAAATATATAGACTCGGTTAACAAAAAATAAAAAAACTTAATTGTCATAAAAAAAAGGCTTCTTAACGTTAAGAAGCCTTTTTTTTATATTGATTTTTAATTAATAACCATATCGTTGCGGTCCACCACGTCTAATTTCTTCACTTGCATTAGCTTCAAACTGTTTAAAATTAGTTCTAAAAGCATTTGCCAATTTAAAAGCAGTATCATAATATGCTTTATCGTCGTTCCATGTTGCTCTTGGACTTAAAACCTCGCTAGGAACTCCAGGGCAACTTCTTGGTTGCGCTACTCCAAAAACCGAATGAATATGGTAATCGTCATAATTATATAGTCCTAAATCACCATTTAAAACAGCATTAATCATGGCACGCGTATATTTTAATTTCATACGTTTTCCAACACCATAAGATCCACCAGACCATCCTGTATTTACCAACCAGACGTTTACATTAGCATCCATCATTTTCTTACTTAACATCTCAGCATATTTTGTTGGGTGTAGCGGCATAAAAGGCGCGCCAAAACATGCAGAGAAAGAAGGCATTGGCTCTTTAACTCCTGCCTCTGTTCCTGCAACTTTAGCTGTGTAACCAGAAATAAAATGATAAGCCGCTTGAGCTGGAGTTAATTTTGAAATTGGAGGCAAAACTCCAAACGCGTCGGCTGTTAGGAAAAAGATGTTTTTAGGATTTTTACCTATTGAAGGTGTTCTAATATTTTCAATATGATGTATAGGGTAACTAACTCTTGTATTTTGTGTAATTGAGGTGTCTTCGAAATCGACTTCTCCTTTATCATTTAAGATAACATTTTCAAGAATGGCTCCCTTTTTAATAGCTTCGTATATTTCTGGTTCCTCCTCTTGAGAAAGATTTATCACCTTAGCATAACAACCACCTTCAAAATTAAAAACAGTGTTTTCTGCTGTCCAACCATGTTCATCATCACCAATCAGGCTTCTGTTTGGGTCTGTAGACAAAGTGGTTTTACCTGTTCCAGATAAACCAAAGAAAATAGCAGTATCTCCATCTTTCCCAACATTGGCACTACAATGCATTGGCAGTGTATTTTTAAATACCGGAAGAATAAAATTTAAAGCAGAGAAAATACCTTTTTTAATTTCTCCTGTATAACCCGTTCCACCAATTAGAGCTATTTTTCTTTCAAAATTTAATATTGCAAAATTGTGCTGGCGTGTTCCATCTTCTTCTGGATTAGCCATAAAGCCTGGTGCATTTACAACAGTCCATTCTGGAGAAAAATTTTCTAATTCAGTTTCTGTTGGTCTTAAAAACATGTTGTATGCAAACATGTTACTCCAAGGATATTCGTTTATAACACGAATATTAAGTTTATAGTTTTCATCTGCACAAGCGTAGCTATCTCTAACAAACACTTCTTTTTCAGACAAATACTCTGTTACTTTTTTGTATAACTTATCAAATTTATCGGTATCAAAAGGAATATTAATTTTGCCCCACCAAACGCGATCTTTGGTAATATCGTCTTTTACAATAAAACGATCCATTGGAGAGCGCCCAGTAAATTCACCTGTGTTAACGGCTAAAGCACCAGAAGAGGCTTCTACCCCTTGTCCTTTTTCTAATGTAATGTCGTGTAATTTTTCAGGAGATAATTGGTATCGAACAGTAGCATTCTTAATACCGTATTTTTCTAACGAAATCGTTTTCGTAGATTGTGTATGGTTTACCATAATTTAGTATGTTGTTTTAGGCTACAAAATTACAAATTATTCTAAGATTTAACTAGCTATGAACGTTAATTCTTATTCTTTTTTACAATGTTTATTAACAATATTAACCAAGCTAAAATAAATAACACACCTCCTATTGGTGTAATAAAACCTACCACTTTAAAGTTGAAAACTGTTAGGGTATTAGTAGCTAATGCATAAATAGAACCCGAAAAGAAAAGGACACCAAAGCCAATTAAATAGAATATTGCTTTTTTTGCTTTTACCGAAATAACCTCTAAATTTCCTACAAGTAAGAGTAATAAAGCATGATACATTTGGTAACGTACACCTGTTTCAAAAGACTGAAAAGAATCTACACTAATTTTAGGTTTTAATCCATGAGCTGCAAAAGCACCAATTACAACCGCTAAAAGACCTAAAACAGTACCTAATAATAATATCTTTTTGTTCATATATAATTGTGGTTAGAGTTTAAATAATGTTTGCATTTTAGTACATTCGTCGAAACAAAATTAGGCAACAAATTCCATTATGAGAAACATTTTAGTTATTGGTTCGGGAAAATCTGCATCCTACTTGATTAAATATCTTTTAGACAAATCCGAAACCGAAAATTTACATATTACTGTTGGAGATTTAGAAATAGGTCATGCATCGAAACTTATTGGTAATCATGCTAATGCAACAGCAATAATATTAGATGTTTTTAACGAAAAATCAAGAGTGGAAGCCGTTAAGGCAGCAGATATAGTAATCTCAATGTTACCTGCACGATTTCATATAGAGGTTGCAAAAGATTGTATTACCTATGGTAAAAATATGGTAACTGCCTCTTATGTTAGCGACGAAATGCAGGCTTTACATACAAAAGCTAAAAATAAAGGCTTGGTGTTTATGAATGAGATTGGCGTAGATCCTGGTATTGACCACATGAGTGCCATGCAGGTAATAGACCGTGTGGAAGCCGAAGGTGGAAAAATGATTTTATTCGAATCCTTTACAGGAGGACTTGTTGCGCCAGAAAGCGATACTAACCTATGGAATTACAAGTTTACCTGGAACCCAAGAAATGTGGTATTGGCAGGACAAGGTAGTGCTGCTAAGTTTTTACAGGAAGGCGCCTATAAATATATTCCGTACAATAGATTATTTCGCAGAACAGAGTTTTTAGAAGTCGATGGATTTGGACGTTTCGAAGCTTATGCCAATCGCGATTCTTTAAAATACCAAAATATCTATGGTCTCGACGATGTTAAAACCCTATATCGTGGTACTATTCGTCGTGTTGGTTTTAGCCGTGCATGGCAGGTTTTTGTTGTTTTAGGTATGACGGACGATAGTTACACTATAGACGATAGTAAAAACATGAGCTATCGCGATTTTGTAAATTCATTTTTACCCTATAGTCCAACAGATTCTGTAGAATTAAAATTCAGGCACGCCTTAAAAATTGACCAAGACGATGTTATTTGGGATAAATTTGAAGAGCTTGACATTTTCAGTCCAACAAAAATGGTAGCACTCGATAAAGCTACACCAGCACAAATTTTACAAAAAATTTTAATGGACAGCTGGACCTTAGACCCTCAAGACAAAGACATGATTGTTATGTACCATAAATTTGGTTACGAGCTTAACGGTAAAAAACACCAAATAGATGCAACTATGGTTGCATTAGGCGAGGATCAAACCTATACAGCAATGGCAAAAACCGTAGGTTTGCCAGTTGCAATCGCTGCATTGGCGATACTTAACAAAAAAATTACCACTCCAGGTGTTTTAAGGCCTATTACAAAAGAAGTTTACCAGCCTATTTTAGAAGAACTGGAAAGCTTTGGTATTACATTTAAAGAAAAAAAAGTACCCTATTTAGGTTATAATCCATTACACCTGTAATTTTTAGGGCGTTACTACTATTTGCAAAAAAGCAAATAGCAGTCAGGCTATACACTGTATCTTTTTTTGCCATATATGGCAGCAAAAAAAGGATGCCGTTTCCATCCTTAACGCAAATGCAAGTGTATAGCGATTAACTAAAGTTTCAGTTTTAAACTATTTTAGTACTTTTATGTTTTAAAATTTAAACGTAAAAGAATTTGAAAGTTATAAATCAAAACATACACATAGATGGTATCGATAAAAAGATACTTCGCGCGCTAATGGCAGATGCCAGAACATCGGTTTTAGAAATTGCACGTCAAGTAGGTATTTCTGGAGCTGCTATACACCAAAGGTTACGCAAGCTTGAAAAATCTGGTTTAATTGCTGGTTCTAAATTTGTAATTAACCCTAAAGTTTTAGGTTATACTACCATGGCATTTGTAGGTATTTATTTAGATAAAGCTATAAGTAATCCAGAAGCTGTAAAACAACTTAAAAAAATCCCCGAAGTCTTAGAATGCCACTATACTACTGGGAACTGGAGTATTTTAATTAAAATTTTATGTAAAGATAATGCGCATTTAATGCATTTATTAAATAGTGAGATTCAATCTATAGCAGGCGTATCGCGAACAGAAACTTTTATTTCGTTAGACCAGCAAATAGAGCGCCAAATTAAGATATAAACTGTAGAAGGTTCTCGATACAGTTCCGTTGAAAAACGGAATCACGCGAACTGACAACACATAAAAAAGCTCCTAAGTTACTTTAGGAGCTTTTCAATTATATAAAATTAAAAATCAATTATTCAATAATTAATTTTTTTATGGTTGATTCATTTTTAGAAGCAATAGTCATAAAATATAATCCAGAAGACAACGTCGAACCTAAATTTAAGTTTACATCTGTAGTTATACCATTTAAGTCTTGAGTTACTACTGTACGTCCATTAACATCTGTAATAGTCACATTATTTAAAGCAATGTTAGCATTTTTAATTGTAATGTTTCCGTTGGATGGGTTTGGATAAATTACTAATGAATTTTCTAAATCAAAAGTTTCTGAAGAAAGCGTAGTAAACGTAAACCCAGTAGCTTCCATTACGTCAGCTGCAGAATCAGCTGCTCCTGAATTAGTGCTTTCTCCAGCCCAATTAGCAATATTATTAATAGCAGTAAGTGCTTCAGCTGGAGTAGTAAATGTTGTAGGACCAATATACCAATTAGTATCATGGTCACTAGTAGCATTAGAACCATATGCAAATGTAACTCCAGTACTAGGTTCTACAGACTCTGTACCAGAACAGCCACCAGCACAAGTCCCTGGAGCATCCCATGATGTCCCATCGAAAAAAGCGCTATATATATAAGTAGGGTTTGTTTCCGTACCTGTATAGACAATTGTTTGATCTCCAGAAGCAGCAAGGGAATAGGTAGCTGAGCTTGTTTCTACTGCTCCATCTGGTGAGCTAAAAACACCAACTGGTAGAGGAGCTTGATTAGGATTAGCTGACAAGATATCTATTACTGTACCAGCACTAAGATCAGTTTGTGCTGTAAAAGTTATAATACCCTCATCAGTATCGAGTGCTGTACCATCAATACATCCATTTTCTGTGACTTTGAAAATAGTACCCGTTGTTATGTCTCTAAGAAGTACCAAACCTAATCTATCGACATTAGCTGTTTCACCATAAGGTGGCGAATTTGTTTCACCCAAATGATAGATAACAGCTATGTCTCCAGACACAAGTGTTGTTTGAGCGTTAATTTTGTTACTTAAAAAAGCAACAAATAAAAAAAAAAGTAATTTTGTTTTCATAATATAAAGATTTAATAGTGAAAATCAAAGGTAACGTTTAATTGCGGTTACCTTTGATTATAAATAAATTAGATAATAATATTAACTTCTAGGAGGGAAAATTCCTTCTAATGCAATAATATAGTTAACTCCTGTATAAGGGTTTCTAATATTAAAAGCTTGGCTACCGCCTTGCGCTCCAGTGTTTCCAGTAACGCTACCTGCTGCTAGTGTGCTATCGTTAGCATCACTATTATAAGGTGTTCCTGAAGCTGCTAATCCAAGGTTTTTTCCGCTTGGCTCTTCACTTGTACCATCACTTTCATTACACCCAATCCCTAAACCATTTCCACTATGATTATGATTAGGCATTTCGCTAATTGTTAAATTGTGTCTGTCATTACCACCTGTTTGTCCTATTCTAATATTATCTGTAGTTCCAGGTGCTTGTCCAGGATGTACAGGAACCCTTCCTCTTAAATCTGGTAATCCAAAAGTGGTTCTCCCATCACCACCATAATTGGTTCCCAAAAGAGAAAATAGTGCCTGATATTGTGCGATTGCTAATAGTTGTCCGTTGCATAATGCCCATCCTCTAGGTGCAAAATTGCCTCCAAACATCATAATTTGTGCGATGTACTGATCCATAATTTTTAAGTTTTTATTGGTTAATAACGATTCCAAATTTATAATTTATCGTATTTATATATAAGAGCAATTCTACTTGAAAAGAGAATCAGGTAAAACTACCTGATTTTTAGATTAATAGCCATTTACTTAAAAATATGACGTAGCTTTAAGTTCTATTAATCAATTTAAAACTTAGTATTATGAGTGTATCACAAACTTTAGGCTTATTAACGCCTTTAAACATCCCTATTGAAACCGCTAAAACATTAGCTAAAAACTGGCAAATTGAATATCCAAATCATGCTAAAGCTTTTTTAATGCCTGCGTTAGATTTAATGGCTTGTATGCTAGAAATGGGTGTTTTGGTAAAAGAAGAAGATGGCTCTTACAAAGTAACAGAAACAGTAAATAACGCTGGAATAAGAGCTTATATGGCAATTGACCCAAACCAAGAAGAAGGTTTTGGCGAAAAATTGCTTATAGTTGGCACAACTAAAGACGCTAATGGCGATATAATCGATATTATAGAAGGACGTAGAAGTAATAACGGTTCCAACGCATTAATCGATCCAGTAGGTAGTGGTGTATTTGACTTTACAGATCCATGTCCAAATGAATGCGATGGTGATAGTCCGCTATACGATGCTAACAACGATTTTGAGGAATAATGCCATCTATTAGTGAAATATTTACCTATTTAGGCGTTTTGTTAGTGTTTATAAATTCGATTATGTATTTAAAAACGATTACTATAGATAAACAAAACAAAGCGCTTAAATACTTTACAATCTATCTGGTTTTAACTTTTATTGTATTAACAAGTAGTATAATGATTGTATTGCTTGACGATGAGCCTAATAATTTGTTTTTATCTCACTTTTATTTCATATTTCAATTTGTTTTTTTATCTCTTTTTTACAGAGAATTATTTACTAGGAATCAAGTTAAATATGTTCATATTATTTCGGGATTAGTTATTGCTGTTTTGGTTATTCAGTATGCAACTAAACCAAGTTTGTTTTATAAGTTTAATTTATTAGAGATTCTTATTACTTCGTTTCCTTTAATCCTTTACTCGATATTACACTTATACAATTCACTAACTAAATTAGGAAAATTTATGTTTATAAATGCTGGAGTTTTAATCTATTTAAGTGCGAGTACTCTAATTTTTATTTTAGGTGATTTTCTATCTCAATTAGATGGAAAACATGTAGTACGATATATCTGGTTTATAAATAAAATTTTATACGTTGGGTATTTGTTATTAATTTTAACGGAGTGGAGAAAATATTTATGGAAGAAGAAAAATTAATCATTCAAGCTTTAGTTTATGGTATTATATTTCTCGTTATAATAACTGCAGGACTTATTTTGTTTTTTCATTATTCCCGAAGAAAAATAGTGCAAAAAGAGTTAGAGAAAGCCGCAATGAAACTAGAAAATCAACAAAAAATATTACAAACCTCTATTGCTATACAGGAAGCAGAACGAAAGCGTATTTCGCAAGATTTACACGATGCCATAAGCTCTAAACTTAATATCGTTAGCCTCTCTACAAATGTGCTTTTAGACGATAAGTCTATTAGCGATAAGCAAAGGGCTTCACTCAATCAAATATTAGAAATAACTTCTACAACCTTAGAGAGTTCTCGAAAGATTGCTCACGATTTAATGCCTCCTATTTTAGATAAATTTGGGCTTAAAGTAGCCTTAGAAGAATTATTCGATAATGTTTCGGGACACAGTTTTATTGAGATTGAACACAACATCGATGAGTTAACAAAATTGTCTGATAATAATCAGCTTCACGTTTTTAGAATTATACAAGAGCTAATAAACAACTCCATTAAGCATGGCAATGCCAATGAACTTGTAGTTTTTATAGAAGATAACCCTAAAGGCTTTAAGATTCATTATCAAGATAATGGTATTGGTTTTAACCTACAGAATATTAGCAAAAAAAGTGGTATAGGTTTACAAAACATTAATAGTCGCGTAAAAATTTTAAACGGGTCGCTTACCATAGATAGTACAATAGATAAAGGAAGTATCTTTAAAATACAATGTAAATATTATGAGCAAGATAAATATAGCATTAGCGGATGATGAGCTCCTGTTTTTACAGGGACTAAAAGCTATTCTGGAAAACGAGGATGATATTCATGTACTATTTGATGCCGAAAGTGGCAGCCATTTATTACATCATTTAAGAGCGGCTGAAAAACTACCGGAAATTGTTATTACAGATCTTAAAATGCCTGGAATTAATGGCGTTGAAGTCACAAAAATTATTAGAAAAGAATTTCCAGACATTAAAGTTATTGCTCTAACCAGTTATTTTAGTAAACCCTTTATTTTAAACATGATTTCTATTGGAGCTGTAGCTTATCTCGCTAAAAATAGCACGCCAAAATTAATGATTAAAACCATTAAAGAGGTGTTTAATAAAGGCTTTTATTACGATGAGCAAGTGATGCAATATGTGCATGAAAGTATTTCTAATCCAAAAGATAAGAAAGTGAGATCAACTTTCGATGCCGACTATTTTACAAAACGTGAAATGGAGGTGTTAGAACTTATTTGTAAACAATACACGACCAATGATATTGCCGAAAAGCTATTTATAAGCCCAAGAACTGTAGAAGGCCATCGCAATAATTTACTTTTAAAAACCGAAGTAAAAAACGTTGCTGGTTTAGTTATTTATGCTTTAAAAAACAAAATGATATCATTAGAAAATGATACCTTTTAAAAAGTAAAAAGCTCCTAAAGTAACTTTAAGAGCTTTGGTTTTTTAATTTAATAGTCTAAGACCATTTTCCAGAACCACCGCCAACTCCAGCTACAATTCCTATTCCACCTGCTTGATAAGTTCCTAAAACATTACTGTCTTTATCGAAAAATATAATACTTGAATAAACTGGTGTTGTAGTAAATTGAAAACTAACAGTGTCTCTATATAATCTATTGATATCGCTTGTATAAACGTCACCAATTAGTGCTCCTGCTCCAGGAATAGCAGCACCTCCTGCATTACCGTTAAAAGACTTGCCTTCTGTAATATTTACTTGGAATTTTAAGTAAAAAATAACACTAACAACACTGCCTTTTGCAGGGTAAGCTGTAGTTTTTGTTGTAATAGACTTAACTGCAGAATCAATTTTCTCTTGATCTAACACACCTGTATTATTTGTAATAAAATCGTGTGCGATTAATAAACTTTTTTGTTCGTGTGTTGTTTCCATAATTTTAATGTTTTAAAGATTAATATGAAACAAAGTTGCAAAAAGAAAGCCTGTATATTTAGCGTGATTTCCCTTGATGTTGTAAACAGGTGTTTATTCGTAATCTATAATTAATAAGACATTTAAACGAAAAAGCTCCTCGAATGGAGGAGCTTTTCATTTATAAATTCTATTTAAAATTAATCTCTCGACATAAATATTCTTAAAATATACCAGAATAATAACATTAAAGAAGCAAATAGACCTAAGGCTGCAGGAATATAATCTTCTTCGGTATATTTATTCATTAAATTAGAGGTTTGGTATAAAATTGAACCTCCTGCCAATAAACACATCCCTACAGAAAACCATAATCCCATATTAAAACCAAAAAGTGTACCAGCTACAATTAAGCCAAGCGCTATAAAAAAGCCAATAGTTAATCCTGTTTTTAAAAACGAAAAATCTTTTTTTGTTACAAAAACAACCGCAGAAAGCCCTGTAAATAATGCTAAGGTAACAATGCCTGCTTGCTGTAAAATTTCGGTGCCTGTATCCATATAAAACGCAGCAATGTAAATCATTGGCACGAAAATAAAAGCTTCGGCTAAAATGTATAATCCAAAGGCCAAATATTGTTTGTTTTTATCGGCAGTACGTAATGCCATACTTTCGGCATAATTAGTAACTAACATAAAACCGCCAAGCATTAATAACCATTTAAAACCTTCGGTCATTGATAAGGCGAAATTTACAATAGTATCACTCTGTAATAATAAATATTCGAATATTACAAATAGTAGCACACCTCCAGCAACGTGTCCATAAGTTTTTTTGTAAAATGCTACACGATCTTCTTGCGCTAAGGTACTTACTGCCAAACGTTGTTGTGGCATAGGGTTTTCAAAAGAATTATCCATAAAATAGGTTGTTTAATTAGGGTTTCAATATAATAATTTAATCTCTGCTTCCAAATATTCTTAGAGCGAAATACAATAGCGAGGCAATGGCTCCAATAGCAGCTACTAAATAAGTTCTTGCTGCCCATTTAAGAGCATCTTCAGATCCTTTGTACTCTTCTGGAGTGACTATATTTTTATTTTTTAACCAGGCTAATGCACGATTACTCGCATCGTACTCTACTGGTAAGGTAATGACGCTAAATAGTGTTGCAAAGCTCATCATCACCAATCCAGCAATCGCAACATATTTTCCTGTTGCTCCCATGGCTTCGGTTGCCATTAAAGCAATACCTCCAAAAATCACCCATTGCGACATACTTGATGTAATTTGTACCACAGGTACTAATTTAGAACGCATAGTTAACCATTGGTAAGCTGTGGCATGCTGTACTGCATGACCAACTTCATGCGCTGCTACTGCTGCAGCTGCTGCGTTTCTTTGCTCATAAACCGCTTCACTTAAGTTAACCGTTTTATCTGCAGGGTTGTAGTGGTCTGTTAAACGTCCAGGTGTAGAAATTACCTTTACATCTCTTATACCATTATCTGCTAACATTTTTGTAGCAATTTCTGCACCACTCATACCGTTTCTTAAATGTACTTTAGAGTACTTTGCAAATTTTCTTTTTAACTGGTTACTTACTAACCAACTTACTATAGAGATTGCTCCTATAATAATATAGTAGCCCATATAACTTGTTCCAAACATTTTTTTTAAATTTTAATTCTGTTCTAAAGATAACAAAAAGTAAGCCATTATTGCATTAGGAAAATATGTCAGGATTTTTGTTTTAAAAGTATCGCTTTTTGCGTTACTGTTACAGGATAGCTTGTTACCATTGGCATGTCCTCCTTGCCTTCCATAACCTTTTTCTTGCCTTTTCCAGAGAAGATAATTTCAAATTCCATATAATCTGTAAAAAAGCGCTCTGTAGTCATTAATAAATTGTTATCGACTTCAAAAACGTTATACAGTGTATTGTCAATAAGTTTTGCATCTAACAAAATCCCGTTATTCTCGTCGATAACATAGTCTCCTTTTTCTTTATTAATGGTTTTTAAAGTGTAATTTCTTGGGCTTGGTTTTCCATCAATAACATATATCAATACATAATTAAAAATACCAACAGAATCTGTGCCTGTTAAGTGAAACTCCATCCCAATGGTTTGTTTTCCCTTTGCATTTGTAATTTCTAAGTCGCCTTTGTAAATTCCTAAAAAATCTTGCGGAAATGATTTTTCTTGCGCTGTAGCGGAAAAACTAAGAAATAATATTAAAATGGTAAACACCTGTTTCATAGCCTATGGTTTTTACTAAAATAAGAAATATTAGCTACTCGTAATTATGAACAACATTAACCACTTTTTCGTTTTCGAAAATAACAATAAGTGTTTCGTCTTTAACATCGAAAAAACTTGGTGGTTTCCTTAAAGCATAAACCAAATGGTCTTTACCTTCTAAAGTTGAAGGTTTTGCAGTACCTAATAACGCAACAACTTCGGTCTTTGTTTTACCAAAAAGCAGTTTACTCTCCACAAGAGCTGTTGCCATTTCATAACGTGTTGACGGACTCGTTTGCCATTGTGTTTGGTCAAACGCTTTCTCGTTAGCGTCTATTAAAAAATAACTAATAACGCCTGCCAGAAGTAAAACGCCTATGAATATGCTAATTTTTTTTCCCAATGTTGTTTACTTTTTTTCTATTAATAATTAGTATTTGCTCGCTATAAGATTCCTGCCTTCGCAGGAATAAGTTACCCAACAATGTTTACAATTTTACCAGGTACAACAATTACTTTTTTAGGTTCACGACCCTCTAATTGCGCAATGGTTTTCTCGTGCGCCATTACTGTTTTTTCAATATCATCCTTACTCATATCCATTGGTAACTCTAAAGTAAAACGCATTTTACCATTAAATGAAATGGGATAATTTTTGCTGCTTTCTACCAAATGGCTTGCATCGAATTTTGGAAAAGGAGCTGTTGAAATAGAGGCATTATTTCCTAATTTACTATATAATTCTTCTGCAATATGTGGCGCGTACGGCGAAATTAAAACCAACAACGGTTCTAATATTTCTTTACTTGTACATTTTTGAGCAGTCAACTCATTTACAGCAATCATAAACGTAGAAACCGAAGTATTAAACGAGAAATTCTCGATATCTTCCTGTACTTTTTTTATGGTTTTATGTAATGTTTTTAAGTTGTCTTTTGTTGGTGCTGCATCGTTTACCTTTAAGCCATTGTCGCCAACATACAATTTCCACAATTTCTTTAAAAAGTTGTGCACACCAGTAATACCAGCAGTATTCCAAGGTTTGTATTGCTCTAATGGGCCTAAAAACATTTCGTAGAGCCTTAAGCTGTCTGCTCCATATTGCTCGCAAATTTCATCAGGGTTAACAACGTTGTATTTGGATTTTGACATTTTTTCGACATCTCTTCCAACTTTATATGAACCTTTATTTTCTTCAATTATTTCTCCATTTTCTCCAATAAAAATAGCATCAGTATAATCTTCTCCAAATTCTCTATCAGTCTTTAAGCCTTCAATATCTAATTCATCTGAAGCATTTACATATTTAACTTTTACGTGTATTTGTGAAACATGTATTGAAGATGTGTCACCATATTTAGTTTCTCCTTCATCTAATAAAGAATTAGCTTGAACAATTTGCTTATTCAATTGTTTTACAATGATACTCCACTCATCTGAATGAATTGTATCGTCTTCAATTTTTTCAGCTATACTTTTTGAAACATATATAGAGGAACTAAATGTTGATCGAACTGCTATATCATCAAAATTACCAGTCGATTTTTTACCAATCATAGGTAGTGAGAAAACTCTATAAACAAAAGCACTAGTCCCCAAAATCATCCCTTGATTTATCAACTTCTTAAAGGGCTCTTCAACATTTACAAAGCCTCTGTCTTTAAGTAATTTTACCCAAAAACGCGAGTATAATAGATGGCCAGTAGCATGCTCTGCACCACCTATATATAAATCTACATTTTCCCAGTAATTAAGCGCTTCTTTACTTGCAAAAACTTCGTTTCGCTTGCTTTCATTTCCAGACAAAAGACCAGGTTCCATATAACGAAAAAGGTACCATGAGCTTCCTGCCCAACCTGGCATGGTGTTTAGCTCTAATGGAAACACAGTTTTATCATCAATGTTATCGTTTGAGACAACTTCATTTTTATCGGTGTCCCAAGCCCAAACATCGGCACGACCTAAAGGTGGTTCGCCTTCTTCGGTTGGTAAATATTTTTCTACCTCTGGTAACTTAATTGGGAGGTGCTTTGCATCAATCATTTTTGGCAAACCATTTACATAATACACAGGAAATGGTTCTCCCCAATAGCGCTGGCGAGAAAACACAGCATCACGCAATCTATAGTTTGTTTTACCTTCGCCTTGACCAAGTTGCTCTAATTCGTAAATGGCACGTTTGGTTGCTTTTTTATAGTTCATCCCGTTTAGGAAATCGCTATTCGCAATTTTAACATTGTCTTTTCCTGCAAAGGCTTCTTCGCTAATATCTACACCTTCAAAAATATTTGGAATGTCTATGTTAAAATGTTTTGCAAAATCGTAATCGCGCTGGTCTCCACATGGTACAGACATTACTGCGCCTGTTCCGTAGCTTGCCAATACGTAATCGCCAATCCAGATTGGAATTGGTTTTTTAGTGAATGGATGCTCGGCATAAGCGCCTGTAAAAGCACCAGAAATGGTTTTTACATCTGCCATACGGTCGCGTTCGCTACGTTTGGCTGTTTTTTCAATGTATGCTTCAACTTCGGCTTTTTGGGCTTGAGTAGTAATTTTTGAAACTAATTCGTGTTCTGGAGCAAGTGTCATAAAACTTACGCCAAAAATGGTATCTGGTCTTGTGGTGAAGACTTCTATAGAGTCCCGAGATTGCTTCGCTTCACTCGCAATGACATTAAAAGTGACAGAGGCTCCCACCGATTTTCCAATCCAGTTACGTTGGGTTTCTTTAAGCGAATCTGTCCAATCGATATCTTCTAAACCTTGAAGTAAGCGTTCTGCGTATGCAGAAATTCGCATGCTCCACTGTGTCATTTTTTTTCTCACTACAGGATGACCACCACGTTCTGAAACACCATTTACTATTTCATCATTTGCTAAAACGGTTCCTAAAGCCGGACACCAGTTTACTTCGGTTTCAGCCAAGTATGTTAGTCGGTATTTAAGTAGTATTTCTTGTTGTTTTTCAGGTGAAAAACCTTTCCATTCTTCAGCAGAAAACGCTTCTACATCATCATCGCAAGCAACATTGGCGTCTTTATTTCCGTTTAAATTAAAAACATAAATTAGTTCTTTTATATGCTTGGCTTTATTATCATTATTGCAATAATACGATTCAAATAACTGAATAAATATCCACTGTGTCCATTTGTAGTATTCCGGATCGCTGGTACGAACTTCTCGAGACCAATCAAACGAAAAACCTATTTGATCTAACTGCCTTCTGTAAGTTTTAATATTGGTTTCGGTAGTAATTGCTGGATGCTGCCCAGTTTGGATTGCGTACTGCTCTGCAGGTAAACCAAAACTATCGTAACCCTGTGGGTGCAACACATTAAATCCTTTATGGCGTTTGTAGCGTGCATAAATATCGCTGGCAATATAGCCTAATGGGTGTCCAACATGTAACCCAGCTCCAGAAGGGTAAGGAAACATATCCAGAACATAATATTTAGGTTTGTCGCTATTATTGGTGGCTTTAAATGTTTGGTTTTCTGCCCAATATTTTTGCCAGTTTTTTTCTATTCTATTAAAATCGTATTGCATAATTTACAGTAAATGTAGTGTCATTACAAATCGCATTTCTTTAGTTTGATGGGTAATCGCATTAATAAAAATTTAATAAACAGATTACCTTACTTCGACTCCGCTTAGCATAAACTTCGTTTTGCTACTTGAAATGACAGCAAATTTAAAGCGCAAATTTAAACTTTCTATAATAGTGTTGAAAGTTTAAGCGTTGTAAAGTTTATGTAATCGTTTTCTTTATTATTTTTACGCTTTAAACTAAACTCTTTTTATGAGCTCATCTTTTGATAAATACCAAAAACGTCGTTTAATTTCTTCATACTTTTCTGTGGTTTTAAGTATTGGGTTAGTCTTGTTTTTATTAGGCTTATTAGGACTTTTGGTTTTAAATGCTAAAAAGGTGGCAGATCATTTTAAAGAGCAGGTTACTGTTACCATTTTTTTAAAAGATACTGCTAAAGATGTTGAAATTAAACAACTTGAGAAAAGTCTGGCCATGGCAGATTATGTAAAATCTACTGTTTTTGTATCTAAAGACCAAGCTGCAGAATTTATGAAAGTAGAAAGTGGTGAGGATTTTATGGACTTCCTTGGTAGTAATCCGCTTAAAAACTCAATAGATGTTAATTTAAAAGCCGACTTTGTAACTTCAGAAAAACTGGAAACCATTGCTAACGAAGCCTTAACCAAAAAATTTGTTGAGGAGGTGAGTTACGATAATGATTTAGTGAATTTAATGAACGATAATGTTAAGAAAATAAGCTTTTGGGTGTTATTGTTAAGCGCTGTGTTTACACTTATTGCTGTATTACTAATTAATAGTTCCATACGTTTAGCAGTCTATTCTAAACGTTTTACTATAAAAACTATGCAAATGGTAGGTGCTACCAAGCGTTTTATTAGAAAACCTTTTATTTGGCGTAGCGTAAAATTAGGTATTATTGGTGCCGTTTTGGCATTAATCGCTATGGCTGTAGTCCTGTATTATATAGACAAAACATTCCCAGAATTATCGCTTTTAAATAAACCCGTACTAATCATCGCTTTATTTGTAGTTATCTTTTTATTAGGTATACTTATTACCTGGATCTCCACCTTCTTCGCAACTCAACGCTTTTTAAATTTAAATACTGATAAGCTCTACTATTAAGTTTAACATTCTTTAACTAACCATACAGCAATATTTAACAGTAGTTAAATGTTATTGATGTATAATTTGAAAAAGATGAAAAAATTCACACTTATTATTGGTGCTTTAGCGATAGTTTTTAGCATATTTTATTTAGGCTATAAAGCTATATTAGCAGGAACATATAGTGAACCTGAAGCAGGAGCTTGTAAAATTCAGACAGAGAAAATCATCAAAATTTCTGAAGGAATCTCTAAAGACATTGTGCTTAAAGATGCAAATGGAGACAAATATTATATAAATCGTGGTTTACAGCGCGGATTAAATTTAGAGTCTTTAAGAAGTAAAGTTTTAAATAAAACCGTTACTTTGCACTTACCAAAACTTTTAGGCGGAAGAATCTCCAGTGAAAATATTGCACAAATTGCAGTTGGAAATAATATTATTTTTACCGAATTTCGTCCTGGTGGAGTCGCTTTAAATGAATAACAATAACTATGGGAGAACAGAAACGTAAAGAAATAAGTACGGTTAACGAAGGTGAGTTTATTTTTGGCAAACGTAACTATAAATTCATGTTTATTGGTTTAGGCTGTATTGTTTTAGGTTTTATTTTAATGTCTGGTGGTGGTAGCGACGATCCTAATGTATTTAACGAAGCTATTTTTAGTTGGAGACGTATTCGTTTAGCACCTGCTTTAGTTCTTATTGGATTTGGCATTCAAATCTATGCGATTTTAACGCGCAAGGAAGATACCGATTCTAAAAAATAACCACAAACCACGTTTTGGTAATTCAATTTTGATATTTTTGCCGAATGGACATTATCGATTCTATTATTTTGGGCATAATTCAAGGTCTAACCGAATTTCTACCCGTTTCTTCCAGTGGGCATTTAGAATTAGGAAAAGCCATTCTTGGTGATAACTCACTACCAGAAGAAAGTCTTTTATTTACTGTAGTCCTTCATTTTGCAACAGCATTAAGTACCATTGTTGTTTTTAGAAAAGATATTTTTGAAATTATTAAAGGGTTATTTAAACCTGCTGTTAACGACGACCAGCGTTTCGCCGCAAAAATTATAGTTTCTATGATTCCTGCAGTAATAGTTGGTGTGTTTTTCGAAGAACAACTCGAACAACTTTTTGGTGGTAACATTATGCTTGTTGGCTGTATGCTTTTAGTAACAGCTGTCCTTTTATTTTTAGCAGATAAGGCCAAAAACACCCAAAAAAAAGTAGGTTTTAAAGACGCTTTTATAATTGGTATTGCTCAAGCTATTGCTATGCTTCCAGGTATTTCAAGAAGTGGAGCTACAATTTCAACCTCTGTATTATTAGGTAACGATAAAACAAAAGCAGCCCGATTTTCGTTTTTAATGGTCGTACCACTAATTTTTGGCAAAATTGCAAAGGATATTATGGGTGGCGAATTGTCTTTCGAAAGTCAGAATTCTACAGCCTTAATTGCCGGTTTTATTGCCGCCTTTATTGCTGGATTATTTGCTTGTACATGGATGATTGCTTTAGTAAAGAAAAGTAAACTGTCTTATTTTGCTATTTACTGTGCTATTGTTGGTGTTATAGCAATAATTTTTTCACTTTTAAATTAATGAAAACTGTCGAAGATTACCAAACCGGAGAAGTATTACTAATCGATAAACCCTTAAACTGGACGTCGTTTCAAGTAGTTAATAAACTCCGTTGGGAAATACGTCAAGCCTTCAACATAAAAAAAATAAAAGTAGGTCACGCTGGTACTTTAGACCCATTAGCCACAGGTTTATTAGTGATTTGCACTGGAAAAATGACAAAACAAATAGATACTTTTCAAGGCCAAATTAAAGAATATACTGGTACTATCGTTTTAGGCAGTACTACACCATCTTTCGATTTAGAAACTGAGATTAATGAGACGTTTGATACTACTCATATTACAGAAGACTTAATACATAAAACCACAGCGAAATTTACTGGGGAAATTGATCAATTTCCACCTGTATTTTCGGCTATTAAAAAAGATGGCAAACGATTGTATGAGTTTGCGCGCGCTGGAGAAGAAGTAACCATAAAATCGAGAAAAGTTACCATAAATAGCTTCGATATTACCAAAATTGATAATACTAGTGTCGATTTTAAAGTTGTATGTAGCAAAGGTACGTACATTAGATCTTTAGCAAACGACTTTGGTAAAGCGTTACATTCGGGAGGGCATCTTTCGGTTTTACGGCGTACAAAAATTGGAGATTTTAACGTTAGTGATGCAAGCTCTATTGATGGTTTTATTGAAAATTTAAGAAAACTATAGCATTTCTAATCATCTTGTTTTCAATTTCTAACGTATATTAAATACTAACAAACCGCACTAATTATTAATATTTTTAGCATTTGAAATTCGAAAATTCACATAAGGCATTGGCCATCACTTTATTAATTTCTGCAAGTATCGTACTTTCATTGTTTAGCTATGATGTTGTAAAACAAAACAAGGAAATTGCTGAAACTTTAATAGATATCACACCTCCAGATTTAATAGATGATATTAACGATGAGCCTGAGGATGAAAAACCATCTCAAAAGACAAATAAAGGCTATAACGAAACTAAAGAATATAAGCATTTCGCTCAAGCCTATAAACCTATTGCGCCTCCAAAAGATTACGAAAATCCACTATTAAGAAACAAAGAAGAAACACCTACTGAAATAAAAAAACCTTCTAAAAGCGAAGGCAATTCACATGTAAAAAATGATGAACTCACTTCTTTTGAAAGCGTGAATAGTATATTAAACAGGCGAGCTAACGCAACACAACAAGCTACCAATGACAACTCGGTTAATAAAAATAGTTCTATTATTTATTCGCTAAAAGGAAGAACAGATACATTTTTACCAATACCTATTTATTTATGTGAAGCTAATGGTAAAATTGTTGTAAACATCACAGTAAATAATCGCGGTAAGGTTATAAACACCGCTATTAATACATCGTCTACCTCTACTAATGAATGCTTAAAAGAACACGCGTTAGAATTTGCTAAAAAAGCACGGTTTAACGCTTCAAGTAAGCCTTCTCAAATAGGGACAATTACTTTTAATTTTGAAGGAAAATAATTAGTTTTAATTGCTAAGTATCTTAACTAAATCTGCAATCGCATTTTGTCCTTTATCTTTGTTGTACCAATGCTGTAATTCTTCTTTAAATTCTGGTGTTAATAGGCCATGTTTAGCCATATAATCGTTAACCAGTTTAGTTGCTTCACTTGGTCGTGGTCCATAAGTACTTACAACTGTATTGTCTGCGTTATCAATCATTATTAATTTAGGAATTGCTTTCCCACCGTGCGTTAAAAACTGATTCATTAATGCTTCATTTTCATCGCGCAGTACAACTTTAAAGGCAATACCGCTATTTAATTCAGCTATTTTATTCATTACAGGCATAACATGTGCGGCATCGCCACACCAGCTTTCGGTTAATACTAACCATGTTTGATTCAATTTTAAATTTGAAATTTTTTCTTGTGTGGCTTCAGGCACCTTTACGGTTTTATCCCAACGTTTCATTCGCCTGTCGTTAAGCATCGTGTAATTAGCTAAATCCTCAGTCTTCTCGTTACCAGTCGTTTCGTTTTTTTTAACTAACGCTTTTACTAAGTCTCTATATTCTGGATACGTTATTGCTTTCTTTAAGCTATTAGCTATACTATTTTTTAAATCTGAATTTTGAAGTGTTTCCATAATGTAAAATACTATAATTCTTTAATTAATTAAGTTACAATCCCTACCTTAGTAGGTATATTTTACAATCCTTACAGCCCAATTGTGGGCATTAAAATAAAAACAATGAAAAAACATAAATGTGGCTGGTGTGTTGGTGATGAACTTTACGAAAAATATCACGATGAAGAATGGGCAGTCCCTGTTTATGACGACGACACCATTTTCGAGTTTTTAATCTTAGAAACCTTCCAGGCTGGATTAAGCTGGATTACCATTTTACGCAAGCGGGAGAATTTTAGAAAAGCTTTTGATGGTTTTAACTATAAAAAGATAGCAAAATACAACCAGAAAAAAATTGATGAGTTACTTAAAAATGAGGGTATTATTAGAAATAAACTAAAAGTTAATGCTACGGTAGCAAACGCACAAGCTTTTATAAAAATCCAAGAAGAGTACGGGAGTTTTAGTAAATATATTTGGAGTTTTGTAGATGGAAAACCCATTAAAAATAAAGTTAGAGATTATAAGGATGCACCGGCAAATACCCATATTAGTGATGCTTTGAGTCAAGATTTAAAAAATCGAGGTTTTAAATTTGTTGGAAGCACTGTTGTTTATGCACACATGCAGGCTACCGGAATGGTAAACGATCATGAGATTACTTGTTTTAGATATAATGAAGTTTAAGCCAAACTAAAAAACATATCAATATCCTATTTCATGACTTAAAGGAGGTGTGCTTACTTTAAATATGCTAAAAATTGCGCTCTTGAAATGTCTTTAGCGCCCAAACTTTCTAAATGTTTTGTGTAAACCTGGCAGTCAATGAGCCTATAGTTTGTATTTTGAATAAAGGTGATAAAAGCGGCTTTACTGGCATTACTTTCTTTAGCAAACATGCTTTCACCACAAAAAATACCATTATTTAAATCGACACCGTATAATCCTGCAACAAGTTCGCTCCCTTTCCAAACCTCAACAGATTTCGCAAAACCAGAATGATGTAGGTTGCAATAGGCATCCACCATATTATTGGTAATCCAGGTGCCAGATTGCCCATTGCGTTTTGCTTGCGCACATGCTTTAATCACAGCTTTAAAAGCTTTGTTAATAGTCACTTCATAATCACAGTGTCGAAGAAATTGTTTCATGCTTTTAGAGACTTTTAATTCGTTTGGAAACAAAACAAACCTTGGATCTGGAGACCACCATAAAATAACTTCATCTTCATTAAACCAAGGAAAAATACCGCTTTTATAAGCTAGCAACAAACGTTCTACAGATAAATCTCCTCCAATAGCAAGCAAACCTTCTTCATCGGCTTGAGTAACATTAGGAAATTTAAGTTCTTGATTTAATATATACATACACTAAAAATAAAAAACCTCGACAACATTTTTGTTGTCGAGGTCAATTTTATAAGATTTCCGTCTTTGCGAAAAAAGCCAATTAAGGTTTAATTAAAAAGGTAAATCGTCGTGATCTTCTTCTTTTAAATCTGTAGCAGGCTCGAAAGCTGCTGCTGGTGGCACTTCTGGCGCACCTCCTGGAGCTCCAGCTTGTACACCTTCTATTCTCCATCCTTGAATAGAGTTAAAATATTTTACTTCTCCCTGAGGATTAGTCCATTCTCTACCGCGTAAGTTAATGTTCACTTTAACATCCTGTCCTACTTGATAGTTGTTTAACAAATCTACTTTATCTTGAACAAACTCCACTAATATGTGTTGAGGATATTGCTCTTCTGTTGTTACAACTAATTCTCTTTTTCTAAACCCATTACTTCCAAATGTTTGAGTTTCTCCAATTAATTTTACTTTACCTTGTACTTCCATTGTCTATATAATTATTAAATATTCGTCTTATTTCAAGTATCGTATTGTTACGATAATAATACTTTCCAAGCGTTCTCCACATCATTAAAACTTAGCAAATGTTGTGCCTTTATATGTTTTTCTGCTTGAGATAGTGCTAAAATGTCATGCTTTTTAGCATAAGCTGCAATTGCCTCTTTTTCTGGAAATGCTTCAATATTACCCAGCATTCCTAAATCGTTTCCAGTTAAAATATTACTTTTTCTTATGTGTTCTGGCATAGCATCTACTCCAACACCTAAGGTTGATAAAGGCTTTGGGATTTCAAAAAAACCAGCTTTTGCCCTACTATAATAGCTTCCTCCTGCACGCGATACTAAATCCAGTTGCTCTTGATTTATGCTACCATTTTCATCTAAAACGGCATCATTGATATGCAGTTTAACCACCTCACAAATAATTAAATTACCTGCTCCACCTTCTGTTCCTAATTTAACGATGTCGTTAACCTTACACTCAAACTGAACAGGCGATTCTGCAACACGAAATGGTTTTACAATATCGCTTTTAAGCATTGTTAAACCAGCCTTTTCAAACTCGTTAACACCTGTTGCATATTCTGTACTACTTAAAGACATTTGGTGTACCATATTGTAATTAACAACATTTATAACCACCTGCTTTGTCTTTTCTGCATTTTCCAAAGTATGTTTTGTTGTATTGTTTCTAACGCGTCGCGCTGGAGAAAAAATCATAATTGGCGGATTTGCACTAAATACATTAAAAAAACTAAATGGCGATAAATTAGGATTCCCGTTTTCGTCCATAGTACTTGCAAACGCTATAGGTCTAGGCGCCACGGCACTAAGTAAATAGCTATGTAGTTTTGCAGTTGCTAAGTCTTTAGGTTCGAAAGAAATCATTAACTCATTAATTTTCAACAAATGTAGCCAATCTAAAAATGCTATAAAAATGATTTGCAATACTTGAAGACAATATTATTAACAGATTTGCATTATATTAACAATCAAAAAATAAACGACATGTTTTTTACAAAAAACAGACAACTTATCCATTGGATTATTGTAATTGCTTCTTTCGCTATTATTTCATTAATACTATGGAATACCTATATGTTTTTTCAGAAATTTAAAGAGGAAGAACGCGCCAAAATGGAAATTTGGTCGAATGCTCAAAAAATATTTTCCAGTGATGAAAACAATCCGAATTTTGATTTTTTAATTAAAATTCTAAATAGTAATAACACAACTCCAATATTGGTTATTAATACCGATGGATCTATTAGTAATTTTAATAATATAGACAGCAACGATAAAGAAGCATCTAAATATGTTGAAAAAAATAAGGAGCAACTTATAAGGCAATTTAAAGCTGAAAATACGCCTATTGAAATTTCGTATATCGATCCAGAAACACAAGAAAAAATTATAGCAAGTAAATTGTATTATGGCAATGCACCATTATTAAATAAGCTAAAATACTATCCTTTAGCTTTACTTTTAATTATCCTCCTATTTAGTGCAGTGGTCTATTTCTTTTACCGCAGTTCTAAGATTGCTACGCAAAATAAATTATGGTCGGGAATGGCAAAGGAAACTGCGCATCAAATTGGTACACCTTTATCCTCATTAATTGGCTGGACCGAAATTTTAAAGACAGAAAACGTAAACCCTGATTATATTATAGAAATTGAAAAAGATATAGACAGGCTTCAAACAATTACAGAACGTTTTAGCAAAATTGGATCGTTACCAACTTTAACAAAAACCGATATTGTTAAAGAAACGCAAGACACATACAACTATTTAAAATCAAGATCTTCTAAACTTATTACTTTTAATTTATTGCTGCCAGAACATCCAATTTACGTAAATTTAAATTCGCAATTATACAGCTGGACTATAGAAAATCTAGTTAAAAACGCCATAGATGCCATGAAAGGTAAAGGCACGCTTACTTTAGAAATGACACAGTTAGAAGACAATGTTAAAATTAAGGTTATTGATAGTGGAAAAGGCTTAAACAAAAGCCAGTTTAAAACCGTTTTCGAACCTGGTTACACCACCAAAAAACGTGGTTGGGGATTAGGTCTGTCGCTTGCAAGACGTATAATAGAAGATTTTCATGACGGAAAAATTAAGGTACAACAGTCTGACATTGGAAAGGGAACAACCATGCAAATTTCATTTAAAACAGTTTAATTATGAGCGAAAAATTAATTACTGTAAAAGAAGTTGCTTTAAACAACAACTGCCCAGAATGTTTTAGCAAAGAGGGTTTAAAACTGACCTTTAAACAAAAATTTTTAGAGACCAGCTTTTTTAAATCCGTTACACAGGATATTGCTACGCAAATGCATTGCGACAATTGTAATACAGCTATATTTCCTGTACAATGGACAGAAGATATTGAACGTGTTTACACTTACCAAATGAAAGCTTTTGAACCTAAAAAAGCATCAAAAAAATACAAACCTTTATTTTGGGTAATTATTGGAGTCATTGCTGCAATAGCAATCGCAACTGTAGTTCTGGTTTCTACAAATTAGCTTGAATGGCTTGAGCCAAGGCTTCAAACTCATTTTTATCCATGGACACTTTGTTAATAAATCTTGCGTCCTCCATAGTATTTAAAGGAATTAAATGTACATGTACATGTGGTACTTCCAGCCCAATTACAGACATACCAACGCGTTTACAAGGTACCGTTTTCTCTACAGCAATGGCAACTAATCTGGAAAACTCCATTAATCCAGCATATTCCACACGGTCTAAATCGAAAATTTTATTGGTTTCTTTTTTTGGAATACAAAGTGTATGCCCTTTAGCATTAGGATTAACATCTAAAAAAGCGAGAAATTCATCCGTTTCGGCAACTTTATAACAAGGTAGTTCTCCGTTTACAATTTTTGTGAATATAGATGCCATTGTTTATTGTTTTCAGGTTAAAAACTAAAGATAAAAAAAATCCTGTTTTACGGAAGGGTTCTTCAACTAAAACAGGAATTTTATTACTAATTATTATTTCCTGCTATAACAGGAAGTACATTTATCGTGAAATCTCAATAATGTCGAACTTCATAATACCATTTGGCACTTTAATTTCGGCCACATCGCCAACGCTTTTACCTAATAGCCCTTGACCAATTGGAGAGTTAACAGAAATCTTTCCCGCAGCCAAATCAGCTTCACCATCGGCTACCAACGTGTAATTCATTTCCATACCATTGGTTTGGTTTTTTATTTTCACCTTAGATAATACTAAAATTTTAGAGGTATCCATTTGGCTCTCGTCAATAACACGAGCTCCAGCCAACTGGTCTTCCAGTTTACTAATGCGCATTTCCAACATACCCTGTGCTTCTTTTGCAGCATCGTACTCGGCATTTTCACTTAAATCACCTTTGTCACGCGCCTCGGCAATAGCATTACTTGCCTTTACACGTTCCACATCTTTTAATTGCTTAAGCTCGGCTCTTAATTTTTTTAAGCCTTCGGCAGTATAATATGATACTTTACTCATGATTTCTACGTTTAAATACTAATTCTATAAAAGAAAAAAATGCTGAAACTCCATACGTTAGGGACAGCATAAAAAAATCTCGCATACACGAGATTGTACTACAAATATACAAAATATTTAATTTGTAATTTACTTTTATTGTAAATTGCAATGCTATAAAAATTAAGAAAAATGAAATTAAAATCTATATTGTTTTTTCTGCTTTTGGTAATAATCGTTTTATCATGTAAAAAGAATGATGATGACAACCAGAATAACAACCCAAATATTCCAGACGCTGTATTCGATACTGGAAGTCTTATAAATACAAGTTTGCCACAATACAATCAAATGCAATTTCCTGGCAATTATATAGTATTAAATAATTATGGTTATCAAGGCGTGGTTTTATATTATGCTGGCAACAATAATTATAGTGCGTTCGAACTTAGCGACCCTAACCATCCTATAAGTGCATGCTCCAATTTAACGGTAGAAGGTATCGTTGCTACATGTGGCTGCTCAGATGAAAACGCTTACGAAATTATAAATGGTACGAGGCAAGAAGGTACCGCAGGACAATACACTTTGGTACGCTATTTTGTAGAAGTAAATGGAAGTATAATTCGTGTTTTTAATAATTAGGGCAAATTTTTAATGCTTTTAATGCTTTTAATGCTTTTAATGGCATTAAAAACCAGGCTGTCACTACTCGCTCTCTGCGAGGAGCTCAAACAAGCCGTTCCATCCTTTTCGCAATACATAAAAGCGGCATCGAGCCGCTTTTATGTATTACAGTAATTGTCTATTTAAAACTTTAGTGTCGCTCCAAGCAAAAAATTTGTAGTTGCTTGTGGATAATAAAAATTCTCTGTCACTGCTGGATCGTTAGAATTTTCTGGTCTGTAAAAATAACTATAGGTATAACCGTTAGATACGTATTCATTATTAAACACATTGTTTACTAATAAATTAAACGAAATTTCTTTTATCCAATTTGGTTGTATTTTATAAGAAGCATTAAAATTATTCACGTTATAAGCGTCGATACTTTTAGATTCGCTTGATGTGTTATCTAAATATTGCTTCCCAACATATTTAGAGATAAAGCTTAAATCTAAATTTTCAACTGGTGAAAACGTTAATGTTCCTCCGGCAATAATATTTGGAGAAAATGAAATGTCCGTACTATTAAAATTGGTAATTACAGGTTCGTAGGAAACAGTATTAAACGTTGCAGGATCATACTGAGTATCGAACACGATATAGTTAAAATCTTTAATTTTGTTTTCGCTAAACGTAGCATTAGCATCTATTCTTAATTTACTGGATAGTTTATAACCAGCCTGTAGCTCTATTCCTGCTCTGTAGCTTTCTTCTACATTTTGTCTAATTGGGTCTCCAACATCGTCTAAATCTCCAGTCAAGACTAATTGGTCTTTGTAATTCATATAGTACAAGTTGGCTGTAGCGTAATACGTTGGTTTTTTAAGTCGGTAACCAAACTCAAAATCATTTAACCGTTCCGCTTCAGGTGAGATTGGGTTTTTAGTTAAATCGTCTCGATTTGGCTCTCTATTAGCAACAGCGAAAGAACCATAAACACTATTAAAGTTATCTATTTTATAAGTTAAGCCTAACTTTGGGTTAAAAAAGCCATAGTCTTTATTAACATCAATAGCTAATAAATCTGAACTTGTGCCCACAGATTTATAGTTAACTGCTCGATATTGCAAGTCCACAAATGCAAATAGATTATTGTTGATATCGTATTCTGCTTTTACATAAGAACTAAAATCACGTTTTTCTCCAACCGAAAAATAGTATTGACTTCTAATAGGAATTGGGGTAGCAAAAGAATCCCAGATAAGCTCACCAAAATGATCACCATTGTATGTATTATAACCACCACCCAAGTAGAGATTTAAGTTGTTTTTTTTATAGTTTAAAGAATATACTATAGCCGTAAATTTATTATCTAACCAACGTCTTCTAATAGCATCTCCTTCTTCTGATGCATTAGGATTATTTGGAAAATAATCTCCTAATTCATCGTCTTCTCTAAACTGTTCAAAAAAGCCTTTTCCTCTTGTAAAGTTTCCTGAAAGATTAGCTGAGAAATTACGGTTAAATTGATGCGAAAAATGTAATTGGTAGTGCGTTTGCTCATAATTATCAACTTGATTATCATAAGTATAAAAGTTATATGTTCTTCCCGAATTCAAAAGATTTTCTGCTTCAGCGTCAGATGAGAAATTTCTATCTATAAAGGCTTGAATACCAGCTTCATCTCCATTCACCACAGCTTCTGGGGTGCCATACCATGACTGATAAGTAATTTCTTTTCCACCAAAAACAATCGCTTTAATAGAGGTCTTTTCGTTTAAAAATCCTGCTTCAGCATAATACGATGATAAATCTGAAAATGCTCTGTCTATATAACCATCACTTTTAATTTTAGACAAACGACCTTCGGCATAAAAATTATTATTTATACCAGAGCCAATACTCACATTATGTTTTCTTGTACCATAAGAACCTATTGCATGTGTTGTAGATGCATAGCCGTTTTCAGATGGATTTAATGTTTTTAAATTTAAACTTGCACCAAATGCACCAGATCCATTGGCCGATGTTCCTACGCCTCGTTGTAATTGAATATCTTCAACCGAAGACACAAAATCTGGCATATTTACCCAAAATGTACCTTGACTTTCAGAGTCATTATAAGGAATCCCATTAATAGTAACATTAACACGTGTAGCATCGCTACCACGTACTCTTATGCCTGTATAACCTACACCTGCACCAGCATCACTAGTGGTTACAACCGATGGTAATTGATCTAAAAGAATTGGCAAATCCTGACCTAAATTAATAGATTCAATTTCTTCTTTCTTAATGTTTGTAAATGCTAATGGCGATTTGTCTTTAGCTCTTGTAGAAGATAATAGCACCTCACTAAGAGATTCTACCTTTGTGGAATCTTGCTTAACATCTTGTGCTAATAAGTTGGTGGATAATAGCAATAGTGCTATAAAAAACGTTTGTTTTAAAAAAGATTTCATTCGAAATATTAAAATTACGAATAAAAAGAGGTCATTATTCAGTTAAAATAATTATTTATTAAACCTGAAATACTTAGTCAAGCTATGTATAACAGTACAACACAAAAACTGTGTTATAAATATCCCTAAACAGCATTACCTGTTCCAGGTTCATTGGGTATGATCTCAGCCGTTGTTATGGCACCCCTTTTTTGAGAACGCTGCAAAGATATGGCAGTTTTTTTAATTTACAATTTAAGATTTAAGGTTTTTTTAATCCAAATTTGGTTTGCGTCTATTTGCCTTTCGCTCTTTATTAGCGCGTTTGTTTTTTAATCGCTTTATTATAACTGCTTTGGGAACCTTAGTTGGAATTCGTTTTTTTTCTCTAATTAATGCAGAGGTTAATAAGTGAATGGTTCTAACAATTGCAATATTCTTATTTCTATGTTGGCTTCTGGTTTCACCACATTGTATAAGTAAAACGCCTTCCTTAGTCATTCGGTTTGCTAATTTAGACTTGATTTTCTCTTTTTGAGTCTCACTTAAAACTAAAGAATTTTCAATGGAAAAAGACAATTCTATTTTAGAAGATACTTTATTTACGTGTTGTCCTCCAGCGCCAGAACTTCTAACAGCCTTAAAGTTAAATTCTTGTATGAGTGCTTTTTCGTTAAACATTTTGTACTTGGTGCGTCACTTTTAGTAAGTCTGTAACTGTTTTTACAGGGTTAAATGTTACCAATGGTACTTGAACAAAAATGGTGTTCCAATGAGCCATACTGCCATTCCAGAGACCTGGCAACTCTAGGGCTTTAATATCTTTTCCTGTTTTGGTTTTCATCGTTATAAAGGCTGTTTTAGGATCTACAAATTTTGATAAGTCGAATCTTTCGCCTTTATAGTTTTTTATACCGCAAACTAAGTCCACAGGATTAAAATGCGTTGCATTTTTTAAAATACTCTTTTGGTGTTTGTTCTTTTTATCTACTTGTGCAGACTCCACGATTTGTAAAGATACGTTCCCGCTTTCATCTTTAACCCAAAATGGACCGCCTCCAGGTTCGCCTTCATTTTTTACCATACCACAAACACGAATTGGTCTATTAAGTTTATTTTTTAAATATTCTATTTGATATTTTGTTGAATATTTTTCAAATTCTAAAGAAATAATCACATTTAGTTTCTTTCTTAGAAATCTTGCAATTTCAATTATTTTTTCTTCAGATATATACTCGTCTTCCAATTGCTCTAAATAGCTAAAAGACTGTTTCTGCATTTTTAACAATACACCAGCTAATATTTTTTTATGCCTTGCGACCTCAACTTCGTATTTAAACACAACCACGTTATCTATATTTTTAATAAATATAATATCTGCATCAAAATCATTTAAATTAGACAATAAAGCACCATGACCAGAGGGTCTAAAATAGAACGTGCCGTCTGGGTTTTCTATAGGCTCATTTTGAGAGTTAACAGCAATAGTATCGGTTTTTTCTTTTTGATAGGAATACGTAATATTAAACTTTGTATTAGTTTTACGTTCTACAATGGCTTGTATGCGCGCAAATTCCTCATTGAAAATATTGTTATAAATTTTAGAGATAGTAAAGTGAATATTGGCTTCATAGTTTGAAGAGGCATATAAAGCAGCTTCAAACAAATGTTCCTCGAAAGCAGTGGCAACATGATCTTTATATTTGTGAAATGGCAACAGTCCTTTAGGGTAAAAACTATAATTTAAACGGTCTTCGTCAAGCATTGTCTTTATAAACTCTACGGCTTTTAAATCTGCAGACATTGTTTCGAAATCGGTTACATGTTTTTTGGTCTCTTTAATTACTGTCTCGTAAAACGGAAATTTTTCTATCCCTACACCAAATACAAATAAATCGTTGGCTTTGTGTTTATTAATATAGCCGTTAATGGTATCCTTTTTAGGATTGTATGTTTCAAGAAATTCGAATAAAAATTTAAACATTCTTGTTGCAGCACCAGATGCTGGCACAAATTTTATCACCTTTAAGTTGTCTTTTTGGTTATTATAAAAGGTGGTGTATTCTTTATTTTGCTCTTCAGAAAAACTAAAAATACCATGGTTTATAACAGCCGCAGATTCTAAATTTATAAAGGGCAACCCGGTTTTAAAAATCTCAATTTGTTTAGAAATTTTATCGACGGTTAATCCTTTATTTTCTAATTGTTTTATTTGTGTTGTAGTGAAATTCACTGTTAATTAATCATTAAATTATTAATATGTTTTACTGCGGTTTCAAGCCGCGCATTTTCATTTCCTTTCAACAAAACATATGGTCTGTTGTATTTTATTAAAGCCGCTTTAAAAACATTAAACATTGTTTCTCTTTCTTGCGGTTTATCTCTTAAATCATCTGCCTCCCAAGGTGTATCAATATAAGTTAAAAAGTATAAATCGTAAGTGTTTTTAAGTGCATATTTTTCTATAACTGGTGGACAGGTTCCTGAAAAATACGTTTCGGAATATACTTTGGTTTCAAGTAAATCTGTATCGCAAATAAGTACTGTATTGGTTTGTTTTGCCAAATGATTCTCTAATTTCATTTGCCCTTCGGCAATTGCCAGCAAATCTTTTGGTTCACAAATTTTACGCTCGTTATTCCACTTGTTTTGTAAATATTCCCGCGCATATTCTGGTGCCCAAACCGTATTATAGTAATTTGCCAACTGCTTAGCTAATGTGGTTTTTCCGGAAGATTCCGGGCCAAATAATACTACTTTTAGGCAGTTACTATCTTTTTGTTTAAACTTTTTTTCCATGCGAGATATCCAAATATTGCGATGATTGTAAATCCTAAATATTGAAAGCTTGTAAAAGTAAAGCCTTTATACAAATAAAGAGGAACGGAAATTAGATCTCCTACAATCCAAAATAACCAGTTTTCTATTTTTCGTTTTGCCATTAGCCACATCCCAACAAAGAAAATTGCAGTTGTTAGCGTGTCGACGTACGCCACCCAACTTGTCCATTTATCGAATGTTTTATAAACAATAAAAACAAACAATAATGTGGCAATAAAAATTATTACACTTACTTTCTTCTCTTTTACTGTAGTGCTCGAAATTGGTGTAACATGTATAGCATCTACTTTCCTTGTCCAAACATACCAACCATAAATACTCATAGTAAAATAATAAGCATTAATCATCATATCTCCTAAAAGCTCCCATTTAAGTAAAAGGTATACAAAAATTAGGGTACTAATTATTCCTGTTGGAAATACTAAAATATTATTTTGTTTAGAAAACCAAACGGAAAGAAACCCAAAAACAACTGCTACAATTTCTAAAACAATATCGATGGTTTGGTATGCAGCATATTGACCGAAGAAAAAATCAAAAATCTGGTTCATAGTTTTGTCTGTCGGTTTTTACAACTTTCATTGTTAACACTGAAATATCCACAGCCTCGAAAGAACGTTTTATTTCCTGGTTTAAAAAGGGCATCAGCGTATCGAAATCGCCATAGATTTGCGTGCTTAAAGGGTTTTCTATAACTGTAAAGTCTGATGCTCTCAACGCCTTTATAAAATTTATAACGTGTTTTTCGTAATCGTCTTGTAATGGTGATAACGTTAAATCTACTGATATATTCATGTTTATTTCCGCGTAAGCGGTTCTTTTAAATTATACGTGTTTTATTCCTTAGTTAAGGCTTTAAAAAAGCGCTCATCTTCTTCAAAGGCAGTGCCAATAACCACTAAATTGGCTCCAGAATTATAGGCTTTGTCTAAAGCAAATTTACTTCTTATTCCGCCGCCAACAATTATTGGTACATTTGTATCGGCCTTTACGGCTTTTATTATGTCTGCCGAAACTTCTTTTTTTGCACCACTCCCAGCTTCTAAATAAATAAGCTGCATGCCTAAGAGTTGCGAAGCCTTAGCCGTGTCAACAATCTCTTGCAAGACGCTTAATGGCTTAGTGTTTGTCACTTTTTGAGTTGAAGTTTCTTTTTCGCCATCAACTAAAATATAACCTGTTGGAATAATTTCTAAATCACAATGTCTCAATTTTGAAACTGCTTTAATCTGCTGGCCAATTAAATATTCTGGATTTCTACCAGATACTAAAGACAAAAATAAAATAGCATCAGCTTTATTGGTAACTTGAATAACATCGCCTGGAAACAATACAATTGGCAGATTAGTTAATGGTTTAATAACTGAAATGAGTTTTTCCGTAGCCTTATCTTCGACTGTGCTGCCTCCAATAAAAATATGTGTGGCAATAGATTTATTGACTTTATCTATAAATTGCGATGCGTTATTTAAATCGAATTTATCCGGATCGATTAAAACCGCTAATAATTTTTTATTTGATGTTTTTATATGTTGTAAAACAGACATGATTATTATTCTATAACGTAAGCACAAGTGAAGCCTTCAAATTCTAAAAAACAGGAGTGGTATTTGTATTTTTTCATCTTATAATCTATCCAACACACGGTATGTTTATCTTCCAACATAAATGGAATGACTAAAAAATGTTCTCTAAACAACATACCTGGAGTTGCGAATAACTTGTATAAAGATTCTTTAATTCCCCAAATAACAGTTAACTTTCTAACATAGTCTGCTTTGTTTTTATCTAAATACTCAAATTCATAATTCACAAATTTCTTAGCTATAATGTTAATTTTATTACGTTGTTTTTCAATATCAATGCCTACTTCAGCATCGCTAACAATAACTCCCGAAAATATAAAACTGTGTGTTATAGAAATATGTTTGCCGCCTTTTAAATGTGGTTTCCCATTATCATCGTAAAACAAATCTTGGTCGGTGTAACCAAATTCTCTAAGCAAATGTCGCACACTTAAAAAACCACGTTGGTGCAGTTCGCTTTTCATACCTAAAACGCGAGTTAAACTTTCTGGTTTTAGATGTAATGGAGCGAATAAGGCATCGTAAGATTCTTCAATCTTCCAGATTTTAACAGTAGTTTGTGAGTTTACACTAATGGATTTATAAAGAGGCATTTAATATTCTAAATGTTATTGATTATCTTTGCACTGCCTAAGGCAGATTTGGTCTTTTTTGGTATGCGAATTTAACCAAATAAAGTACGAATCCCAAGGGTGTTTCATTTAATAAAAATTAAGAGATAAAGAATATGAGTACAAAAACAGTTGCCTACGTGCCAAATAAAGTAAAAGATATGTCGCTTGCGGCTTGGGGAAGGAAAGAAATTAATTTAGCCGAAGCAGAAATGCCTGGTTTAATGAGTTTACGTGAAGAATACAAAAATGAGCAACCATTAAAGGGTGCAAGAATTGCAGGATGTTTACACATGACTATTCAAACTGCAGTTTTAATAGAAACACTACAAGCCTTGGGTGCCGAAGTGACATGGAGTTCTTGTAATATTTTCTCAACACAAGATCAGGCTGCTGCTGCAATTGCAGATGCTGGAACTGCTGTGTACGCTTGGAAAGACATGACCGAAGAAGAGTTTGACTGGTGTATCGAGCAAACCTTATTTTTTGGTGAAGACCGTAAACCATTAAACATGATTTTGGATGATGGTGGTGATTTAACCAACATGGTTTTAGATAAATATCCAGAATTGTCTGATGGAATTAAAGGTCTTTCTGAAGAAACGACTACTGGAGTTCACAGACTTTATGAGCGCGTTAAGAATGGAACATTAACAATGCCTGCAATTAACGTTAATGATTCTGTTACTAAATCTAAGTTTGATAATAAATACGGTTGTAAAGAATCTGCAGTAGATGCAATAAGAAGAGCAACAGATATTATGTTAGCAGGAAAGCGTGTAACCGTTTGTGGTTATGGTGATGTTGGTAAAGGAACTGCGGCTTCTTTTAAAGGTGCAGGTAGTATTGTAACTGTTACAGAAATTGACCCAATTTGTGCCTTACAAGCTGCTATGGACGGTTTTGAAGTGAAGAAATTAGAAACTGTTGTTGGTAATAGTGATATTGTAATTACTACAACAGGTAATAAAGATATTGTAAGAGCTGAGCATTTTGAAGCAATGAAAGACAAAGTTATTGTTTGTAACATTGGGCACTTTGATAACGAAATACAAATGGCTTGGTTAAATAAAAACCATGGAAATACTAAAGATACCATTAAGCCACAGGTAGATAAATATACTATTGATGGTAAAGATATAATTGTTTTAGCCGAAGGACGTTTAGTAAATTTAGGTTGTGCAACGGGTCATCCAAGTTTTGTAATGAGTAACTCATTTACAAACCAAACCTTAGCTCAAATTGAACTTTGGAAAAACAGTGATAAATATGAGAACGATGTATACATGTTACCAAAGCATTTAGATGAAAAAGTAGCAAAACTACACTTAGAAAAAATTGGTGTTGAGTTAACAGAACTTAAAGACTACCAAGCTGATTATATTGGTGTGAAAGTTGACGGTCCTTACAAACCAGAACACTATCGTTATTAATAACGAATTATAACTTAAAAAACTTAAAACCCGAACAGAAATGTTTGGGTTTTATTTTTTTATAGAACATTATAAGTTAGACCAACAGCTTATTATGCTAACACTCATTTGGTTAACCTGGTAAACGTAACTTAATCGCATATTTTAGTGACTTTGTCGAATTTTAAGAATTCTATATTCAATTTCTTATAAAAACTGTTAAAATTTGTTAAGATTTTAATAACTTAAAGCTCACTAATTTAAAACCAGCAATACAATGAGTAAAAAAACCAATTATCTTATTGGTATTTTGCTAACCATCATTATCGGTACCATTCTGTATTATTATTTTTGTTGTAAACCTTGTATGGAAACAGCAAATAAAGAAGCAGAAATCGAAAATATAGTTACAGAACCAGAAGCAAAAGCCACAACTATAAATACGTTCTCAGTATTAGATTCTAAAAGCAGCTTAAAATTAAGTGCCAACGATAATTTTAATTTTAAAGTTTCTGAGTATTCTATTTTAGAACCTGTCTCAGACCAGCTAAATGGTGTAGTAGACAGATTGGCAACTTACTTAAACGATAATAAAGGCAAACAAGTTAACATAACAGGCTATTACACTAGTGAAGAGAATAATAGTTCTGCATTTCCTAATTTAGGTATGGCAAGAGCCAATGCTGTAAAGAATTATTTTGTTTCGCATGGTATAGCATCAAAATCTATAAATACTTACGGTGAACTAAATGATGATTTGGTTCCAGACGAAAATAATGTTCACTTAGGCCCTGTACTTTACTCTATTAATACTGTGGATGCCAACGATACCAGTATGGCAGACGAACTTAAAGCACTGCGTGAGAACATAAAAGCAAACCCTTTAATGCTTTATTTCGATAGTGGCGCTGCATCCATAAACCTTACTGCAGAACAACGTGAAAAAGTAGCAGAAATGTCAAGATATGTAGACAAAACGGATAATGCTTCTATACAAATAATTGGTCATACAGATAATACCGGTAATAGAGTTACTAATACCAATTTAGGGAAAAACAGAGCAGATTTTGCTAAAAATTATTTAGTTCAAAATGGCATTTCAACAGAAAAAATTAAAACGTCCTCTAAAGGACCAGATGCACCAATTGCAGATAATGCAACCGAAGAAGGTCGTGCCAAAAACAGAAGAGTAGAAGTCACATTAAACTAAACCATTAAAAAATAGAATTATGAAATTATTAATATTATCGAATATACCATGTTGGTTAATACCATTATTAGTAGGAGCCATTTGTGGAATTTTAGGATACTTGTTAGGTAAACTTCTAGGTGGAGGCGGCAGCAAAACACCAAGCAAAACAATAGATGTAGATGTTTATAAAAACAGAATTTCTAAGTTAGAAGCAGATTTAGAAGCCTGCAAAGCCAATAAAAAATCTACTTTCTCTGGAGGCAATTCTTCTGGAGGCGCAACAACAGCGGCAAGCTTTGCTGCTGGCACTGCAACAGGCACAGTAACAGAAACGACCTCTTTTGATGCAACCACTGCAAAAGCAGTTTTTGGAAAAGCGATTAAAAAAGACGACTTAACTATAGTAGAAGGTATTGGTCCAAAAATTAGAGAACTGTTTCACAATCATAAAATAACCACTTGGGCAGGGCTGGCAGATTGTACCGTAGAAAAATGTCAAGAAGTTTTAGCCAGTGGAGGAAAACGTTTTGAAATACATAAACCAAACACATGGCCAGAACAGGCAAAGATAGCTGCTTTAGGGCAATGGCAAAAATTAAAAGACTGGCAAGACGAGCTGGATGGTGGTAAATAAAAAACCACATTATTATTAAACTCAAAAACCGTTTCTTCTAAAATATAGGAGAAACGGTTTTTTGTGAGTAAATCTTAGAATAATGCCAAAACTGTATTGGGAATTCTAAGATTTTTGTAGAATTGATTAATAGCACTGTAAATATATAATAATTTCACCTTTAGTATATTACCAAATGTATAATTGGTTGTTAATTTTGTGTAAATGGTAAAAATCCTAATTTGATAAACAAATTAGGATGTTTACTCTATTATTTTTTAAAAAGTTATTTGTTGAAGGTAATACTAAAATCGCCTTGAGAAATTACAAATTCTGTAGCACTCAAAACATCTACATTTAATACCTGAGATGAAGGTGATGTACCACTAGTAAAAATTAATGATTCTCCATCATCACTTAAAATGTAAGTCGCTGCTACAATACCGTTTGAAACACAAGCACTACCACTGTCTAAGTAAAATCCTTCTGCAATTAAATTACCATCTGAAAGAAAATTATAATACGTGTTTTGTTCACAATCGTTTGCCATTTGGTCTGTTGGAGGTGTTGTAGTGTGGTCTGTTTGTTTTACCAAATACCACTTATTAACTAATAGCTCTGCCGCAGTTGGTTCTGGTACAGGTACTGGTTCTGCATTATCATCATCTTTAGAGCAAGAGAATGAAATTAAAAGTAATAATACTAATACTAATTTGTTTTTTTTAATAATTGTTTTCATGATAAAAATTGTTTATTGATTTTTAGTTTTATGGATTTAAACACTAAAAGGTTAACAATTTTTAATTTTTTTTAGCTGTACTTCACTTTTCTTAAAATTCTTATAGATTCTTTATATCGAAGGTATACCGCATCACTGTGACTTTTTAAATATGATTTTGCCTCGCTTAATTTATTTATAGCCTCATCAAACCCATTTAAATAACAAAGAAGATAAGTGGCAGGTAAATTTTTGAGGTCGTTTTCCTGAACAGACGTTAACACGCTGCCTTTTTTAAAAGTTTCCACCAAAGCGTTGTTAGCATTATATATATGATGTAATACTTTTTTATCGAATTTTGGTGGCTGAAAAACCAATGTCGAGTCTATAGTATAGTTTGCATTATCATGAAATTGAATTATAGTTTCTTCTAAAGGATAATATTTATAACTCTTTTGAAGACCTAAAGACACATATTCTACTATTTTAAAACTGTCCTCATCAAAAGAAATTGTAACCTCATCTAAAGCCGAATAGAACAAACGCACCTGTTCGTTAATTAACTCTATATCCACGCGCGAAAAAAATATAGTTTCTTTTACTACCTTTTTTTGTCCAGCCCAACACACCACAAAATATTCTTTAAACACCTTATATTGTGGATTAAAGTCTTTACGCTTGTTTAAAAAATCGAAAACACCATCAAGTGTATATTCTATATTATTGTGTGAGTGATTCTCTATAGCTGCTACTATTTTAGAATTAACATCTATAATTTCGCTTTTAAAAACCTTAGGCATACTCATACTGCCATCTCTAAAAAAGACAGCTCCACCATAATATTTCCAAATGTTTTTTCTTAGTGAAGTTAAGCCATCAATCGCTCTAATGGTTACTAAACCAACGACTTTATGGTCTGGCAAGTGTGGAAACGGAATATTTTCATATTGTACAATTGGCGGATTATTAAGATAAGCATTAATAAGATTCTGAATTTTAGAATCATCAAAAAAATCGACACCAATTATAGCGTTATCCTCATCCTCTACACCAATAACTATATACGAGTTGTTTTTAGGGTTACTATTAGAGAGTGCACAAATATGTTTTAAAAACTTGGCCTTCCCTTCTTTTTGACTAATATCAATTTTTCGCTTTTTATCATAAAAGCTGTTCTCGTCGTTGTGCGCGAGTAGGTTTTTAATTAAAAGGCGTTTGTTAATCATGTTTTAAAGCAATTCTATTTCTTTTTTAAATTGAGTCTTGCCTGCTTTTCAAATTTAGTTTTGAAAACTTCAGTAAAATACAATGTTTCTCTTTCTAAAAAATGGTTTAGTACTTTCTTGCGACCTGGTTTATATACAAAATCAGGATAAATTTTATATTCTTTTCTAATATTTTCGATGTATTTGGAATAGGTTTTCCAATCGCTTCCAAGAATTGATAAATCTAAATCCAATAGATAAGAATTGTCTAAATTATTGGTTAAAATTAACTCATGCTTTTTTGTTGAAACAATTAATTTTGAAACAATTTTTATTCTTTCTGTATCAAAACAGATAGAATTAAGTGCTTTTTCAGCAAAAACGGCACTTTTTTCTTCATTATTTTTTTTTGAAGATTTGTAAATAATATCATGATACCAGATAGCAAATTTAAAAGCCTCTAACTCATGAATCTCATGTTTTAATGCTTCAGCTTGAAACAACAGGTTATAAATATGATTTAAATTATGATAATGCCTGTTGTTTTGGTTGTATTTTCTTTCAATTTGAGTCCAGAGTTCTTCTGTTAAAGAAGTGTCACAATAATTCGAACTCAAAAGATGCCATTCTTTTTTCAGCCAATTTTTCATGATTCCTTCTTAACAATAGTACTACTTGCCTGAGCCGTACAAAACATTAAAACATCTGCAATGTTTACGTGTTTTGGTCTTGAAATAGCAAAGTAAATAACATCAGCCACGTCTTCTGGTTGCAGTGCTTTGTAGCCTTTATAGACATTATCGGCTAAAGTTTCGCCTTTAAAACGTACTTGCGAAAACTCGGTTTCCACCAAACCAGGATTTATAGCGCATACTTTTATACCAAACGGATTTAAATCCACTCGCATCCCTTCTGTTATGGCAATAACAGCATGTTTGCTGGCGCAGTACACATTCCCTTTTGGGTACACTTCTTTTCCTGCAGAGGACCCAATGTTAATAATTTGCCCAGATTCTCGGTCGGTCATTTGTGGTATCACAGCTTTGCTTACATACAACAAGCCTTTTACGTTAATATCCATCATGGCATCCCAATCGTCTAATTTTCCTTCATGGATTGGGTCTAAACCATGAGCATTTCCTGCATTATTTATTAATATATCTATTTGTTTAAATTTAGTAGGTAGCGATTCTATTGCCTTAAAAACAGCATTTTTATCTCTAACATCAAAGTTTAATATATGCACTTCGGTGTGTTTGCTTAATGCTTTTTGTATGGTTTCTAAACGCTCTTGTCGTCTACCACACAAAATTAATTTAATGCCATGTTTTGCAAATTCGTGAGCTGTTGCTCGACCTATTCCGCTTGTGGCTCCTGTAATTAAGGCTACTTTGTTCATGTTATTCATTCCTGCGGAGACAGCAATCTTTTAAATAGTTAATAATTAATTATAATTGTTTTTTCATAGCATGAGATTCCTGCTTTCGCAGGAATTTATTAAGGCACTTTATGACCTTGAGCAGCGACCAAAATTAAGAACCAATCTTCTATATCCAGCTCAATAGCTTCTGCTCTTGCAGCGCGTGTTATCCTTTCTAAATTTGTAGTCCCAATGACAGGATGAATATTAGCTGGATGCTTTAATATCCATGATAATAACAACTGATCTTCGGATGCATTATATTTTTCTGTTAACGCACCCAACTGCTTACGAATGCGTTGTGTTTGTTCGTTGTTTTCTTTAAAGACCAATCCTAATGGCGACCAGCACATTGGAATGATTTTATTTACTTTCATGTAGTCTAAAGTGCCATTGTGCATGGCAGTATGCTGTGTAAGGGAAAACTCTATTTGGTTTACTGCAAGCTCTGCTTCCATCTTAATTAAATCCATTTGCGATGGTGTAAAGTTCGACACACCAAACTGTTTTACTTTTCCACTTTTTCTAAGTGCATCAAAAGCTTCAGCAATTTCTTCAGGTTGCATTAATGGACTTGGTCTATGCAACAGGAACAGGTTTAAATAGTCTGTTTTTAAATTTTTCAAGGATTTTTCCGCAGAAGCGATAATATATTCTCTACTGTAGTTGTAATGTTTTACCTTATTTTCTGGTCTTGCATTACCAAGGTATTGAATTCCACACTTAGAAATTAACTGAATCTTTTCTCTGTCAATTCCACTTTTAGAGAACGCCTTTCCAAAGTCTGCTTCTGTAGAATAATCACCATAAATATCTGCATGATCGAAAGAAGTAATACCATGGTCTACACAATGAATTATGCGTTTAGTCATTTCTGCAATAGTGAGTTTGTTTCCCCAAGCTCCCCAAGTCATTGTACCTGCAATAATAGTTGAATATTTCACTTAATAA
Organism: Lacinutrix chionoecetis; assembly: GCF_053604665.1. Taxonomy (NCBI): domain Bacteria; kingdom Pseudomonadati; phylum Bacteroidota; class Flavobacteriia; order Flavobacteriales; family Flavobacteriaceae; genus Lacinutrix; species Lacinutrix chionoecetis. Next base: position 79,872 of record NZ_JBSHNQ010000086.1, on the reverse strand, counting down.
AATGTTAAATTAGGATTATTAAAAATAGTAAAAACACCATAGAATAAGAGTAAAATAGACTTTAATCGTTAAACTTATTATAAAAGAATAGTTTTACGAGTCTATTCTTGGCTTTCCAACGTACCTTAAGTGTATATACTAATAGCCAATAAAATTTAATTATGAAAAATATGAAAAAACTTAATGTACTTAACTGCGGTCTTTTAGCACTTTTACTAATTTTTGCCGTTGGGTGTAATAACTCTGATGATAGTAATCAAGCAACCCAAGGAACTTCAAAAATATCGGTTAAGCTAATGGATATGCCTGGGGATTTTGATAATGTGTTTGTAGATGTGCAAGATGTTATGATAAAGTTGGATGATGATAGTGAAGGCGATTCTGGTTGGGTAAGCGTAAATGCTATTAATACTGGAGTTTATGATTTGTTGGAGCTAACAGGAGGTATTAATGTGTTGCTTTTAGAAGATTATGAATTACCAGCAGGGTTTTTAAATCAAATTCGCTTAATACTAGGAGAAGATAATAGTGTTGTTATAGATGGCGATGTGTTTCCGCTTAACACACCAAGCGCACAGCAATCTGGTTTAAAAATTAAAGTAAATGAAGATTTACAACCCAATATAAATTACACTTTTTTACTGGATTTTAATGTAGACGAATCTATTGTTATTGCTGGAAATTCTGGAAATATTAATTTAAAACCTGTTATAAGAGCAAGTGTTGAAGCAGAAACAGGTTATATTACAGGAACTGTTTCTCCAATAGGTGTGCAGGTACTAGTACAAGCTACAAATGGGATAGATACTATTTCTGCTTATGCAGACGAAAATGGAGAGTTTTATTTAGCGGGCTTAGCTCCAGGTAGTTATACTGTTACAGCAACTCCGGAAATAGCCTCAGGTTTTGAGGTCCAAGTTTACGAAAGCGTAATTGTTTCTGTAGGTGAGGCTACTAACATTGGTACAATTGTATTTGAATAATTACAACTAAAATTATATAAAGCCAGTATTGACAAACAATACTGGCTTTTTTATTTTTAACCAATTGTTAACAAGATATATGCAAAAAAAGTGACAATTTGCACACCTTAATCTCCCGAAAATATATTCGACATTAAAAATTTATAAAAAGATGGAAGAAACAGGTACAGTTGATATTAAATCAATTAATGAAAAAATTGAAAAGGAAAGTGCTTTTGTCGATTTGCTAACATACGAAATGAACAAAGTTATTGTTGGCCAAAAACACATGGTCGAGCGGTTACTAATTGGGCTTTTAGGTCAAGGACATATTTTACTCGAAGGTGTTCCGGGTTTAGCAAAAACATTAGCTATTAACACGTTATCTAAAGCGGTTGATGGTAGTTTTAGCCGTATTCAATTTACTCCAGACTTATTACCTGCAGATGTGGTTGGTACCTTAATTTTTAATATGAAAGAAAATGATTTTTCTATTAAAAAAGGACCCATTTTTGCCAATTTTGTTCTTGCAGATGAGATTAACAGAGCACCAGCAAAAGTACAGTCTGCCTTACTGGAAGCAATGCAGGAAAAACAAGTAACTATTGGAGACGAAACCTTTATTTTAGATAAACCATTTTTAGTAATGGCAACTCAAAACCCAGTAGAACAAGAAGGAACATACCCTCTACCAGAAGCTCAAGTGGATAGATTTATGCTTAAAACCGTAATAGACTACCCGAAACAGGATGAAGAGCAATTAATTATGCGAGCAAACTTAAAAGGCTCTTGGGAAAAGGTAAACCCTGTGGTTTCGGTTGCGCAAATTTTAAGAGCACAGGAAGTTGTGCGTGAGGTATATATGGACGAGAAAATAGAAAAATATATTCTCGATATTATCTTTGCAACACGATACCCAGAAAAATATAAATTAGAGGACTTAAAACCGTTAATCTCTTTTGGAGCATCACCTCGAGGAAGCATTAACTTAGCAACCGCTGCAAAATGTTTCGCTTTTATAAGACGTAGGGGTTACGTAATACCAGAAGATGTTCGCGCTGTTGTACACGATGTGTTACGCCACAGAATTGGAATCACTTACGAAGCTGAAGCCGAAAACATTACCAGCGAAGACATTATTAATAAAATTGTAAATGTTGTAGAAGTACCATAAACAGTTAACGTTTATCAGTTGCCAATGAACAATGGTTTATTAGGTTTCTGAAAATTGTTTAATGTTAATTGTTCCCTAAAGAAATGGATACTAAAGAATTATTAAAAAAAGTACGTAAAATAGAGATTAAGACAAGACGACTGTCTGATCATATATTTGGAGGCGAATACCATTCGACTTTCAAAGGACGTGGTATGACTTTTTCTGAAGTACGACAGTATCAATTTGGAGATGATGTAAGAAATATAGACTGGAATGTTACCGCCCGAACCAACCAACCGCACATTAAAGTTTTTGAAGAAGAACGCGAACTTATCATGATGTTGATGGTGGATATTTCGGGTTCAGAGTTATTTGGTACAGATTTACAGTTTAAAAATGAAATAATAACCGAAATTTCGGCAACACTCGCATTTTCGGCTACTCAAAATAACGATAAGATTGGACTTATTTTATTTTCAGATGATATAGAATTATACATCCCGCCAAAAAAAGGACGTTCTCACGTTCTACGAATTATTAGAGAGCTTATAGAATTTAAGCCCAAGAGCAAAGGCACAAACATTGCCGAAGCTTTAAAGTTTATGCGTAACGTTATGAAGAAAAAAGCTATTGTTTTTGTGCTTAGCGATTTTATAGCAGACGATTATAAGCAAACATTAAAAATAGCAGCAGGAAAACATGATATTACTGGCATTCGCGTTTACGATAGAAACGAAGAAAGCATCCCAAATTTAGGCATGGTGCAAATGCAAGATGAAGAGACTGGAGAATTAATGTTGGTAAATACGTCCTCTAAAAAAGTGAGACAAAACTACAGTAAATTCTATCATGAAAAAGTTGCCTACTATAAAGATAGTTTTGCCAAATCTGGAGCAGGAACTATAGATTGCCGCGTAGACCAAAGCTATGTAAAAAAATTATTAGGCTATTTTAAAACAAGAGGATAAAACAATTTATGAATTACTATCTAAGAATTTTGACTATTGAAGTAAAGCAGAACAAAATTAGTGTTCTGTGTTTTTTCTTTGCTCTTTTTTCTCTGTTTTCATTCAGTCAGGTTAAAGCATCAATAGATTCTACTTCAATAAAAACAGGAGCGCAAGTAACTTACAAAATTGAGGTGACTACAGACACTACCTCTTTAGTTATTTTTCCAGAAGGACAAACCTTTTCGCCTTTAGAAATGATTGATTCTTACACCATAGACACTACCCAAAAAGACGATAAATATAATCTTATAAAAAAATACGGACTAACACAGTTCGATTCTGGAGCGTATACCATCCCGAAGCAAAAAATATTAATTGGTGCCAAAGAATTTTATACAAACCCTCTAAAAATGGAGGTGAGAGAAGTTGTGGTAGACACCACAAAACAAGGTTTGTATGATATTAAACCTATTATTAAAGTTAAAGAAAGTGTAGGTAACTGGTGGAAATATTTACTGCTCACTATCTTAGTAATTGCACTGGTTGGTTTCTTGTTATGGTGGTTTATCTGGCGTGTAAAACCGCTAACAAAAGAAGAAGAAATTGCACTATTACCACCATACGATCGTGCAAAATTAGCCTTAAAGCAATTAGACGATAGTGGTTACCTTCAAAATAAAAATTTAAAAGATTATTATTCAGATTTAACGTTTATTATTAGAAAATATTTAGACGAAAAAGTTTACGATCGTGCCTTAGAAAGCACGACAGATGAGCTGGTCTCAAGACTAAATCTATTAAAAGATGGCAATCAAATTGAGTTAAGTAAGGAAGATATTCGCAATATCGAAACCATATTAAAGCGTGCAGATTTAGTAAAATTTGCTAAAGACACTCCAGATATTGCTTTAGCTGAAATTGATAGAAATACTATTGATTTGGAAATAGACCACGTAAAAGAGGCATTACCAGAGCCAACCGAAGAAGAAAAGCTATTAGACAAGCAATACAAAGAAGAACAAGAAAAAAAGAAGAAAACAAAAAAAATAGTGTTAACCGTAAGTATAATAGCCTTTTTATTAGTTGGAACGCTGGCAGGTTTTGGCTATAAATATGGGTTTGGCTATGTTAAAGACACTATTTTAGGACACGAAAGCAAAGAACTGCTTGAAGGAGAATGGGTAACAAGTGCTTACGGTGTACCACCAATAATACTATCCACTCCAAAAGTTTTAAAACGTATTGAAATTCCTATTGCAGCGAATGAGGAAAACCAACCAAAATCTACCAGTTTTGCATACGGCACAATGTTAGATATTTTTAGTATTACTGTTAATACGTTACAATTTCCTAAGCAATTACGCGAAGCACAAACTCAGGAACAGGCCAGCGCACCACCAATTGATTTAGCAGTTGCCTCAGAAAGAGCGATTCAAGGTATGGAAGCCAAAGGCGCCATGGATATTGTGGTGTTAAGAGATAAATTCACAACCCTAAATGGTGCAGAAGGCTTGAAATCTTATGGAACAATGAATATTCCCTCTATTGCAAGCGATAAACTTAGCCCTGCTAATTTTACATTGGTACAATTTACCGCAGAGCAGGTGCTGCAACAAGTAATAATTATTTCAAAACAAGAGGATGTCTATGCAGATGAGATGGTTGAGCGCATATTAAATTCAATAGAACTAAATCCAAAAACCAAATAATGTTTGAAGGCATAGAATTTTTAAACAAAGGATTTTTCTGGTTGCTACTATTGCTTCCATTGGCCATGCTATGGTACTACTTTAAAAACAAACAGCAAACAGCCGAACTTAAAATATCGAGCCTAAAGGGCTTTAAGGTTACCAATTCCTGGTTGCCTATATTAAAACATGTACTATTTGGGCTTAGATTAATTGCATTAACTTTATTAATCATTGCATTGGCAAGACCAAGAACGGTTGATGTTTCTACAAAAACAAAAACGACACGAGGTATAGATATTGTTATGGCAATAGATGTTTCTGCCAGTATGTTGGCAAAAGATTTAAAGCCAAACAGATTACAAGCCTTAAAAAAAGTAGCTGCTGAGTTTATAAAAGGAAGACCTAACGACCGTATTGGTTTGGTTGAGTATGCCGGAGAGAGTTATACAAAAACGCCCATTACTAGCGATAAAAGCATTGTACTTCGCTCACTCGAAGAAATAAAGTACAACACTATTATTGAAGGTGGAACAGCCATAGGAATGGGCTTGGCAACCTCTGTAAATCGATTAAAAGATAGTAAAGCAAAGAGTAAGGTAATAATTCTGCTTACAGATGGTGTTAACAATTCCGGCTCTATAAACCCTAAAATTGCCAGTGAACTTGCTGTTGAGTTTGGTATAAAAACGTATACTATTGGCTTAGGTACTAATGGTATGGCCATGTCGCCAATTTCTATTAAACAAAACGGACAATTTCAATATGGAAGAGTACAGGTGGAAATTGATGAAGCGTTATTGAAAGAAATTGCACAGGTAACTGGTGGAAAATATTTTAGAGCAACCAACAATGAAAAGTTAGCCGAAATATATGATGAAATAAACAAACTTGAAAAAACAGACATTGAAGAATTTAAATTTTACAATTACGAAGAAAAATTTCGTTGGTTTGTTTGGATTGCTGGGATTTTATTGTTGTTTGAGTTTTTATTAAGAATAACAATTTTTAGAAGTTTTGTTTAATTGAAAAAAGGAATCATCATACAAGGCAGTGCAAGAAGTAATGGAGACACCAGTAAAATTGTGGCTTATTTAAAAAAAGAAACTGGTTTTGATGTTGTAGATTTAAACACTAAAAACATTGGTCATTTCGATTACGAATTTAAAAATGGATTTGACGATTTTAACGTACTTTTTAAAAGTATAGTAACCAATTACAACGAAATTATTTTTGTAACACCTATATACTGGTACAGTATGAGTGGTTTAATGAAAGTTTTTTTCGATCGTATTTCAGATTTCTTAAAAACTGAAAAAGATTACGGGAGGCAATTAAGAGGCATGGAAATGGCAAGTATTAGCGTAAGTAATGATAACAGGTTTTACGACGGTTTTGAGATGCCTTTTAAAAACTCTGCTGTGTATTTAGGGATGACATATAATGGACATTTACATACTTGGGTTGAGGATGAAGAGGTTTCAGCAAGTATAAAAAAAAGTATAAAGGAATTTGTTTCAAAAAAATAAATAAAACAACAAGACATTAAATGCAGTTAGAAGAAAAAATATGGTTTTGGGCATTATTAATCATTCCTGTGGTTTTAGTGCTGTTTTTGGCGCTTCAGTTTTGGAAACGTCGTACGCAAAACAAATTTGCTAATCGCGCTATTTTAAAACGTTTAAGCCCTAACAAATCGCTGTTTAAACCTGTTCTTAAAATTGTTGTGCTTTGTTTGGCGTTTGCCTCGTTAACCATGGCATTGGTGAATCCTAAAATTGGCTCAAAATTAGAAACTGTAAAGAGAGAAGGTGTAGATATTGTTTTTGCGGTTGATGTTTCTAAAAGTATGCTTGCCGAAGATATTGCACCAAACCGATTAGAAAAATCAAAACAATTAGTCACACAAATTATTAATAACCTGGCAAGCGATCGTGTTGGTATTATTGCTTATGCGGGTAAAGCGTTTCCACAATTACCAATTACAACAGACTATGGTTCTGCAAAAATGTTTTTGCAAAACATGAATACAGATATGCTATCGTCTCAAGGCACAGCAATAAACGAAGCTATAGAGTTAGCCAAAACTTATTATGATGACGACCAGCAAACAAATCGTGTGCTCATAATAATATCAGACGGTGAAGACCATGGCGAAGCCACAGTAAATGTAGCAGAAGAAGCCAGCAGAGAAGGTATTAAAATTTTTACCATTGGTGTTGGCGATTTAAAAGGTGGCCCAATACCACTAAAACGAAATGGTATTATTTTAGGCTATAAAAAAGACAGACAAGGTGAAACTGTTATTACAAAGCTTGAAGAAAATACTTTAAAGGATATAGCTAACGAAGCCGATGGCGCTTACATTAATGGAAGCAATACTAACGAAGTTGTCACAGAAATTAGAGACATTTTAAATAAAATGGATAAAACCGAATTCGAGTCTAAAGAATTTGCAGCTTACGAGTCTCAATTTCAATGGTTTTTAGGTTTTGCCATTTTGTTGCTGCTAATAGACATCTTCCTTTTAGAACGTAAAACGGCCTGGCTAAAAAAGTTAAACTTATTTAACGAGAATTTATAAAATCCTTAACAGCAATCAAATCAAGGCTTTCATATATTTAGAGGTTGAAAAAAACTATGAGAAATATTATAACCTACATATTACTATTTGCGGTTGCAATCGCTTTTTCTCAGCAAGAAGAAAACGAAAAAACGCTACAGAAATTAAATCAGAAATCTAATAACTTAATTAGCGAAGCAAACGATTTGGCAAGTAACGACGATTTTGTTTCTGCAGAAATGGAGTACAGAAAAGCTATTTCTGTAAAACCTAATAGCGTTGCTGGTACTTATAATTTAGGGCATCAATATTACCAAAAAGGAAATTACGAAGAAGCACTGTTTAGAAACCAGCAAGCCATAAAATATGCTGAAGAAAAAAAAGAGAAACACAGAGCTTTCCACAATATTGGTAATATTTTAATGCAGGAAAAAAAGTGTAGTGAAGCTGTAGAGGCTTTTAAAAATGCATTAAGAAACGATCCAACAGACGAAGAAACACGTTATAATTTTGCTTTGGCAAAAGAATGTGCTAAAAATCAAGAACCACCTCAGGAAGAAGATAACAAAGACGATAAGGAAAAGGATAAAAAAGAGAACGAAGACCAAAAAGATAACCAACAGGAAGACCAAGGCGACAATAAAGAAGACAATAAAGACCAAGGTGACGACGATAAAAAAGAAGGTGAGGATAATGAAGATGAAGGTAAGCCTGATGAAGAAAAAGAAAAAGATGGAAAAGGAGACGACGAGAAAAAGGAACAACCTAAACCACAAAACCAACCAGGACAATTGTCTCCTCAGCAAATAAAGAATCTATTGGAAGCAATGGATAATCAAGAGCAAAAAGTACAAGAAAAAATGAATGCTGAAAAAGCAAAAGGCGCTAAAATACAAACGGAAAAAGATTGGTAAATCTATATTCTCCATTGCCATGCGATAAGGCATCCCTTAGAAAATGAAATTATTAAAACACATATCAATTTTATTAGTAATACTTTCTACAAGTGTTGCTACAGCGCAAGTTCAGTTTCAAACTAGAGTAAGTAAAAAAACTTTAGGAATAAACGAACGTTTGCGCGTGGATTTCTCCATGAATCGAGATGGTGATAATTTTATTCCACCAACTTTCGATGGCTTCGATGTGGTTGGAGGCCCAAACCAATCTGTTAGTAATTCGTGGATAAACGGTAAGCGATCTTTCGAGAAAATTTACAGCTATTTCTTAGCGCCTAATAGAAAAGGTAGTTTAATGATAGATGTTGCAACCATTGAAATTGAAGGTCAGACCTACAAAACAAATCCTATCGTTATTACGGTAACTAAGGCCATAGACAAACCTAAAGATCCCAATAGTGTTACCAGTATTGCAAGTGATAATATTCATTTAGTTGCCGAGGTTTCTAAAGTAAATCCTTATTTAAACGAGGCAATTACGGTAGTTTATAAACTTTATGTCGCACCAAGTACAGGTGTGAGTAACTGGAGAGAGACAGACAATCCAAAATACGACGATTTTTGGAGCCAAAACATCAACCCAAAAGGACTTAAAATTGAAAGAGGAAAATACAATGGTGAGGATTACCAATATGTTGTGCTACGAAGAACCGTTTTATATCCGCAAAAAACAGGAAAACTAACTATAGAACCTTTGCGCCTTGATGTCACTGCCGAAATACCTACTAAACGTCGCGACATTTTTGGCCAACGTTTAATGAGCAAAGTTAATGTCCCTGTTTCTGCCGGAAAGCGCACAATTAATGTAAAAGCGCTACCAGAAGAAGGCAAACCATTAGATTTTTCTGGAGCAGTTGGAGAATTTAATTTCAATCTTAATACTTCCAAGACAGAGCTTAATGCAAACGAATCTATGCAAGCTAAAATTACAGTTTCTGGAAAAGGTAATCTAAAATTGCTTACACTACCTAAATTAACGTTACCAAACTCATTGGAAGTTTACGAGCCAGAGCATAACGAAAACGTTCGTACTAATTTGGGTGGTATGCAAGGTGAGATTTCAGAAAGTTATACTATTGTACCACAATACAAAGGTAAATATCCTATACCTCCTATTTCGTTCTCTTATTTCGATTTAAAAACCGAAAGCTATAAACGCATAGCTTCTAACGAAACCATAATTAATGTCCTCGAAGGTCCTATTTATGGTGCTCAAGACAATAATCTGGTAACAGAAGGAACCGAAAAACAACGTGTAGTGTTAAACAACAATCAATTTGCATTCATTAAAACCGATGCAAATTTAGTGCCTAAAAACAAAGGGCATTTCTTTAAATCAACGGCATTTTGGGCAAGTTTATTAACACCTTTATTAGCGATACCACTTGCAATTGTTTTCCGAAGAAAAAGAGAACAGCGCGCAGGAGATATTGTTGGGAACCGATTACGTAAAGCCGATAAGCTGGCCAAAAAATATTTAGGAGAAGCTAAAAAGTCGCTTGGACAAAAAGAAGCGTTTTATGTTGCTTTAGAAAAAGCATTGCATAATTATTTAAAAGCTAAATTAAATATTGAAACCAGCGATTTGAGTAAAGATAAAATACGTGTGTTATTGTTAGAACAACAAGTTGAACACACTGTTATTTCAGACTTTGAGAGTCTTTTAGAAAATTGCGAATTGGCACGTTATACACCAATTACAACAGTAACAATGCAACAGGATTATGATAAGGCAGCAAGCACTATTAATTTAATAGATAAACAAATAAGGTAATAACATATATTTCTGCTCAAGCAGAAGTCTCCAGTAATGAAATATACATTCTACATCTTTTTATTTTTCTTTGGAAGCATTACTGCTCAAAACGAAAAGATTTTTGAGCAAGCCAATACATTATATAATGAAGGAAATTTTGCTGAAGCTTTAAATAGGTATGAGGTTATTTTAAATACCGATAAACACTCTGCAGAATTATACTTTAATGTTGCTAATGCACATTACAAACTTAATCATATAGCGCCTTCGGTATATTATTATGAAAAAGCGTTAGCATTAAAACCAAATGATAAAGACATAAAAAACAATTTAGCATTCGCAAATAATATGCGAATAGATGCAATTGACGATTTACCAGAAGTTGGTTTATCGAAATTTATAAAAAATATCACCAACCGTTTTTCTTTTGATGCATGGGCAAAAATTGCTGTTGCTTTAGTTATCATTTTTGTAGCTTTGTACCTCCTCTATTATTTCTCTTTTAGCACTGGTAAAAAACGATTCTATTTTGTAAGTAGTATCATGGCACTATTACTGGCTTTTGTGGCTATAAGTTTTACATTTTATAATTATAGTTTAGCAAAAAAAAATAATCCTGCTATAGTCTTCGCTCAGGAATCTAAAGTAAAAAGTGAACCCAATCTAAGAAGCGATGAAGCCTTTACGCTTCACGAAGGCACGAAAATTCAGGTATTAGATACTGTAAACAACTGGAAAAAAATTAAACTCAGCGATGGTAAAACCGGCTGGATTCAAAATGATGACATTAAATTGTTAAATGTTTTTTAGATATTCTTTAACATTAAATTACTTCATTAGTTTTATATTTGCCAAAAATTAAATGTCCCTAATTAAACCAAATGTCTAAAAAAATAGTATCTATTGCTTTTTCGGTATTTTTTTTACTGTTTATAGCTGCGCCAACTGTTGTTACAATAGTTGACGATACTATTGACACTTCTATTTTTTATAGTGTTACCGAAGAGGAAAATAAGAGCTTCGAATTAACTATAAACGAAACGAGCTACGAAAACGAAGCGTTTTTTGTTTCTATGCAAAAACAGCACTTAGAGTATTACTTTAAAAAATACCCTAAACCGCATTTAAATTTAATCTCTCCACCACCCGAACACAACATATTATAATTTCGATTTTGTGGCTTTATTAAGCCAAATTTCAATTTTTTTATCATTTCTAATAGCTAAAAAAAGCTGTTAGACAAATCATTATAATATGTTTAAAACATTAAAAAATGACATACCAGCGAGTATTGTCGTATTTTTTGTTGCATTACCTTTATGTTTAGGTATTGCATTGGCGAGTGGAGCGCCATTATTTTCTGGATTAATTGCCGGAATAGTAGGAGGAATAATTGTTGGAGCTTTAAGTGGCTCTAAAATAGGTGTTAGTGGTCCTGCCGCAGGATTAGCAGCTATAGTACTGGTAGCAATTGGTAGTTTAGGTGGATACCAAAACTTTTTAGTTGCCGTTGTTTTAGCTGGAATTATTCAAATTCTTTTTGGTGTCTTGAAATTAGGAATTATAGGATACTATTTCCCATCTTCTGTAATTAAAGGCATGCTTACTGGAATAGGAATTATTATTATTTTAAAACAAATTCCTCACTTCTTTGGTTACGATGCAGAGCCTCAAGGCTCAGATAGTTTCTTAGAAGCTTCTGGCGAAAATACATTTTCTGCGATATTAAACATTGCAGATAATATTACTGTAGGGTCTATGACAATAGGCTTTATAGGATTAGCAATTTTATTACTTTGGGATAAAGTGCTTTCTAAAAAAGGTAAAATATTTCAACTCATTCAAGGACCTTTAGTGGCAGTAGTTGTGGGTATTGTATTTTTTGCAGTAACTCAAGGAAACTCTTCTTTAGCGATTGAAAGTTCACATTTGGTAAGTGTGCCAATACCAGATAGTATCGATTCTTTTTTAGGGCAGTTTAGCTTTCCTAATTTTGGCGCGATAACTAATAAAGATATCTGGATTGTGGCATTTACCATAGCTTTAGTCGCCAGTTTAGAAACACTTTTATGTGTTGAAGCTACAGATAAGTTAGATCCTAACAAAAACGTGACACCTACCAATAGAGAGCTGTTTGCACAAGGTACAGGAAATATAATCTCTGGTTTAATAGGTGGGTTACCAATTACACAGGTAATTGTACGTAGTTCTGCCAATATTCAATCTGGTGGACGTAGCAAAATATCTGCAATAGTTCACGGATTTTTATTACTTATTTCAGTAATCATTATTCCACGTTTATTAAATATGATTCCGTTATCGGTTTTAGCAGCCATACTTTTAATTGTAGGTTATAAATTAGCGAAACCTGCGTTGTTTAAGACGATGTATAATTTAGGCTGGAAACAATTTATTCCATTTGTAGTAACTGTTTTAGGTATTGTATTTATAGATTTACTTTGGGGAATTGGTTTAGGTTTAGCAGTTGGAATTGTTGTGATTTTAATTAAGAGCTTTCAAAATTCTCACTTTTTACATATTGAAGATAAGAGTAATGGCAAGCATAAAATAAAAATGACTTTAGCCGAAGAGGTTACTTTCTTTAATAAGGGCGCCATTTTAAAAGAATTGGATAGCTTACCAAGAGAAACTTATTTAGAATTAGATGTTAGAAAAACAAGGTACTTAGATAATGATATTGTGGAAATATTAGAAGATTTTGCATTTAAAGCTAAGGAGCGCAATATAGATATTCAGATAATTTCAGAGAGAGGAATCGTTGAAAACCCTGATAGTTTTATAGCATTTTTTAAACTAAGACCAAAATCAGCTTAAATTATGAAAAACAATAAATATAAAATATTAGTGCTTTCAGATTTAAAAGAATCATCCAAATCGTTATTAACAAGTACAGTAAGTTTAGCAAAAATGGTAGGTGGAGACATTAGTTTATTCCATGTTACCAAACCTTCAGAAGTTGTAGAAAGAGATAATCAATTATCTGCTATGCGTTCAATAAGTAAAGAACAAATAACTCTAAACAGTAAAATTGAAAACCTATTAGAACCTATTAATAAAGATTTTGGGTTAGATATAAAGTTCAGTTCTACTTTCGGGAATTTAAAAAATGAAATAGAAACCTGTATAAAAACTCATAAACCAGATATTATTGTTTTAGGAAAAAGAAAAGCTAAAACATTTAATTTTATAGGCGACAATCTTATTGATACAGTCCTAAAAAACCATAAAGGAACAGTTTTAATAGCTTCTGGTGAGCGTCCTTTACAACCTAATCAAGACATATCGTTAGGTGTTTTTAACAAAAAAATAAATACAAATACACCTTTTAACAACGTGTTGATACAACGTTCACAGCAACCAATAAAATTGTTTACAATTAAAAATGAACCGCAAGACAATGAAGCTTCGGTTACTGGTAACAATACCGTAGAATATGTTTTTGATAACGGCACCGAAGCGTTTGATAATATTTCTAAATATGCCTCAAAAAGCAACATTAATTTAATGTTTATAGATAACGCAAACACTTTTGATGCTAATAGCGATATCAAAAATATTATTAATAAAGTTAATGTTTCGGTATTGTTGGCGGGAGAACGTGAGCAAGTACTTCAGGATTAAAAACAAAGTGAATAAAACTTATAGAATGATAAAATTGAAAAAGAGGAGCGCAATTGCAACACTAATTATTATGTTAGTGTTGCCTTTATGCGCAACTGCTCAAGACAGCAATCTTGGAAACTGGCTAATTTATATTGGTAATAAAAAATTAGATAATGGCTGGAATATTCATAATGAGGTGCAATATCGAAACTATGATGCCATTGGCGATTTAGAGCAATTATTACTTAGAACAGGATTAGGATACAATCTAACCGAAAATAACAATAATGTATTATTAGGTTACGGTTATATTTTATCTGAAAACTATGTAGGCAATACAGACGAAAAAGTATCTGTAAATGAACATCGTATCTTTCAGCAGTTTACCACCAAGCAAACGGTTGGTGTTGTAGGTTTAAGCCATCGATACCGTTTCGAGCAACGTTTTGTTGAGGACGATTTTAAAATGCGTTTTAGATATTTTCTGGGATTAAATATTCCTCTTCAATATAAGGAAGATGGCAAAAATCCATTATATCTTTCGGCATACAATGAGATTTTCTTAAATACAGAATCATCTGTTTTCGATAGAAATCGTTTGTACGGTGGATTAGGTTATACATTCTCTAAAGCATTAAGAATAGAACTGGGTTATATGAATCAATTTTTTGAAAACTCTGGAAGAGATCAGATTAATTTAATAGCTTTTGTTAATTTCTAATCTTAAATTAGTGTTAATAGTCGTTTTAAAAGGCGACATTACTTTCAGAATATAACAGAAAAAAGTAAATTAGAAGTTAAACCAAAAAACTAGAAATATGAAGAATTTGTTTTCAAACATAAAAGGTGACGCATTCGGTGGCATCACAGCAGGTATTGTTGCATTACCATTAGCATTAGCCTTTGGTGTGTCTTCTGGCTTAGGACCAGAAGCAGGCTTGTATGGAGCAATTTTTATAAGTTTCTTCGCCGCACTTTTTGGTGGAACAGATACTCAAATTTCTGGACCAACTGCACCAATGACAGCAGTAAGTATGATTGTTATAGCGGGAATAATTGCTGCTAACGATGGTGATGTAGACAAAGCCTTACCAGTTATATTAACTGTTTTTCTCTTAGCAGGTTTAATGCAAGTTGGATTAGGAGCGTTGGGACTTGGAAAGTATATTAGATATATTCCTTACCCTGTGGTTTCTGGTTTTATGACTGCTATTGGCGTTATAATTTTACTAACTCAAATTTTGCCTTCAATTGGTTATTATCCAAAAGAAGACATGGCATTTGTAGAACAATTTAAACCTCAAGCCGAAGAAGTTATTCTTGAAAATATTTTAAAAGAAGAAGCTGGCGAAGGCATTTTGGTTTTAGAAGATTTTAAAGAAACCATTTCCAGAGCGAGCGCAATTTCGCAGGCAGATATATTAAAAGAATCTCAAACTTTAGCAGCAAAGGAAACTTCTGGTGCTTTAGGTGCTTTAAAGGCCATTCCAAGAGCATTACAAAATATAAATTGGTTAGAACTTATATTAGCTTTAGGAACCATTATAATTATTTATGGTTTTAAACGTATAACAAAAGCCATTCCAAGTACGCTAGTGGCCTTATTAATAATGTCTGGTATTGCCGTTGGTTTTGGGTTAAATTACAGGCCAATTCAAGAAATCCCAAGTGGCTTACCTATTCCTAATTTAGAGATATTTTCAAGTTTTAGTTTAGGCTCTATTACACCCTATATTTTTACAGCATTAACACTGGCATTATTAGGAGCAATAGATTCGCTACTTACAAGTGTAGTTGCAGATAATATGACTAAAACCAAGCACAAACCTAATAAAGAACTGGTTGGACAAGGCATAGGAAATAGTATTGCAGCGGTATTTGGCGGAATTCCTGGTGCAGGAGCAACCATACGTACTGTAGTAAATATTACATCTGGTGGAAAAACAAAACTATCTGGTATGATTGCAGGTGTTTTGTTATTAGTTATTCTTTTAGGCTTAGGACCAATTGCTTCTAAAATTCCGGCAGCAGTATTAGCAGGAATATTAGTAACTGTTGGTATTGGTGTTATGGATTATAAAGGCTTAAAAGCAATACCAAGTTTACCAAAAGACATAAAACTTGGACCACTAAAATTGAGCTCAGAAGTATTGATTATGATTATAGTATTACTACTTTCTACATTTTGGAATTTAGTTTACGCTGTAGGTATTGGTTTAATCATTGCCTCATTAATGTTCATGAAAAAAATTGGAGATTTAACGGCAGAACGTTCAGATGTAAAATCTTTAAAAGAGGAAGCCTGGGATGATGAAGGCAACTTCCCGGAAGAATTAAAAGAAGAAGTGTTTATAAAACATTTAAAAGGCCCTCTTTTCTTTGGTTCTACTAGCGATTTTCAGGCCTTATCACTTCAAATCCCAATAACTGCCAAAACAGTTATTTTAAGATTAGGACGTATGCAATACATGGACCAATCTGGTCTGTACGCAATGGAAGACATGCTCCAAGAGTTAAAAAAGAATAACATTACTGTACTATTTGTAGGATTATTAAAACAACCGCGTTACATGATGGAACGTATTGATATTATTCCAGATTTTATTCCAAATGAGCATATTTTTAAAGATTTTAAATCTTGTCTTAAATGGGTAAAAAATAATGTAGAAGATAAATATTAAGTTTAATAAATTTTCGCTTTCGCGGAAATTAAAAAATAAATTAAAAAATGAAAAACACAGCAATAACAAAACAAGTTCAAGATTCATTAACGCCAGATAGCGTACTACAAGATTTATTAGCTGGAAACAGCCGTTTTGTAGACGGAACATTAGAAGGTGCAGACAATGCAGCACTGGTACAACAAACTACTGGCGGACAATTTCCAAAAGCCGTAGTATTATCTTGTATCGATTCTCGTGTACCAGTAGAAACTGTTTTAGATCAAGCTATTGGAGACGTTTTTGTGGCAAGAGTAGCAGGAAATTTTGAAAATGAAGATATCTTAGGAAGTTTAGAATACTCTTGTAAAGTTGCAGGAAGTAAATTAGTATTAGTAATGGGACACGAAGCCTGTGGTGCTGTAAAAGCAGCTTGCGACGGTGTAGAACTTGGTAACATTACGCATTTATTAAGTAATATTTTACCAGCAGTCCGTAAAAGTGCAGATGAGGTGGATGGAGAAGCAAATTCTTCAAATAAAGCATTCGTTGCTAAAACTGTAGAAAATAATGTAAACTTAACTATCGATCGTATTCGTGAGAAAAGTCCAATTTTAAAAGAAATGGAAGACGCTGGCGATATTAAAATTGTTGGTGCTGTTTACAGTTTACAAACAGGTAAAGTTAATATGCTTTAAGCCAGCATTTAAATATAATTTCACCCTGCAAAGTGTAAAACTTTGCAGGTTTTTTTATGCTTCATCATTATCGATTAATTCTTGCTCCTCTTCAACGTCTGCCTTAATAATGTTAGGAAAAACTATTGGTGCAATAGATTTTACGGGTTCATAAAGCAAAGAATCGTTAATATTTTCTTCCTCCAAAAACGTAATGGTATTGTTCATTTTATCGAAAACAATTAATAAAACGCTTAAAATTAATCCTATTTTCAAGGCGCCAAAAACACCACCTAAAAGCTTATTCAATATTCCTAAAGCCGCAAAATCTGCTAATTTAGTTAATGCTTTTCCTGCTAAAGAAATAACAATAATTATTATTACAAAAGTTATGGCAAAAGCGGTAATGTTAATGGTTTTTTCTGTCCAATCTGTACGTTCCATAAGAAACTCGGCAACAAAATAGCTAAAATGAATAGCGCCATAAACGCCAGCAACCAATGCTATTAATGAGGCTATTTCCACAAAGAGGCCCTTCATAAAACCTCGAACCAGTCCAAACAAAAGTAACGCTCCTAAAACAATATCAATAACACTCATAAAACACGATTTATATGTCAAATATAAATTAACTTTGTCTGCGAAACCAAATAATAGTACATTTTGAATAAATGAGTTTAATTTTTTTTGGTTGAACGGATGCCATTTTTAAATAGGTATCGCTTAAAAATTAGTGTAATTATTAAAAGATTCCCAATATTGTGGGAAATATTATGTCAAGAGATCAAGAATTAAAAGAGCGATGGGAAATCGTGGTTAGAAAACTATCTAACCAGTTTGCCGATGGCGACACCTTAGACTTAGATGCCATTATTTACCTTATTGGTATTCAGGAATTAGGACAACTGGACCGCAAATTTAAAAAAGACCATAAGTTAGATTTAATGCATATTGCTATCTGTAAACTACTATCGCCTTATGGTTATTACGAATTAGATTTTGTAGATGGCGAAGGGTGGCCACATTATACAGTAAAAGAGCAATTGCCAATTTTAAAAGCTGGTGAGCAAAGTGTTTTAATGAAAGAAGCCATTGTAAATTACTTTTTGGAAACTGAATATATAGAGTAGAAATTAGTAAATTTGCCATCATTTTGAACAAGTCATGATAGATAAGATAAAAGAACTCATCGCAGAAGCAGAAAATTTTAAGGCACAATCTAAAGAAGAGGTTGAGGCGTTTAGAATTAAATATTTAGGCAAAAAAGGCCTACTTAACGATTACTTTGCTGAGTTTAAAAATGTAGCGAATGATCAAAAAAAAGAATTTGGTCAAGTAATAAATCAGCTCAAAAACACAGCTCAGGAAAAGGTTAATGCATTAAAAGAGGAGCTAGATAATTCTAGTGAACAAGTAAGTGCTTTTAACGATTTATCCCGACCTGGAGAACCTATATCTATTGGTGCAAGACACCCTATTTCTATTGTAAAAAACGACATAATAGACATATTTTCGCGAATAGGTTTTAATGTTAGTGAAGGTCCAGAAATTGAAGACGACTGGCATAATTTCACTGCATTAAACTTACCAGAATATCATCCAGCAAGAGATATGCAGGATACCTTTTTTATACAAACAAATCCAGATATTTTACTGCGTACGCACACGAGTTCTGTACAAGTACGTTATATGGAAAACAATCAACCTCCTATACGTACTATTTCTCCTGGACGTGTTTATAGAAACGAAGCTATTTCGGCACGATCTCATTGTTTTTTCCATCAATTAGAAGGGTTATATATCGATAAAGATGTAAGTTTTGCAGATTTAAAACAAACCTTACAATACTTTACAACAGAGTTGTTTGGTAAAGCTAAAATAAGACTGCGTCCATCGTATTTTCCATTTACAGAGCCAAGTGCAGAGGTCGATGTGTATTGGGGATTAGAGACTGAAACCGATTATAAAATTACAAAGGGAACAGGCTGGTTAGAAATTGGAGGCTGTGGTATGGTAGACCCAAATGTTTTAACCAATTGCGGTATAGACGCTAACGAGTACTCAGGTTTTGCTTTTGGTGTTGGTATAGATAGAATAGCTATGCTATTACACCAGATTAGTGATATTAGATTGTTAAGTGAAAACGATGTTAGATTCTTAGAGCAATTTAAATCTGCATTGTAAACTTGAAAAAGGACATCCACATTCCAAAAGTTGAAGGCGTTTACATAGCTGTGGTAAATGAGTATAACGACGTCTATAAAACGCAAGATTGGAATGCTTATATAATTAACAACAAAGACGTTGATTTAGAAATGGTGTTAATTGTTACCAGTGGCTACTCTAAAGATAAAATGACATCCATTTTTAGAAAGAAATTAGATCTACTTCCTAAAAAAAGTTACGCAAAAATAGAACTAATGCAAGAAGATTTATTTGCGCTTAACAACCAGTTTAAGGTTACTTTTTTTGAAGGTAACCAAATGTTCGATAAAACCTATACATTTAGAAAAAACACCATTAACTTACAAGCTTTACAGCCTTTGCCTTTAATGGACGCAAAAGGCGTTATGGTTAAATAACATATTTCTGCGTAGACAGAACTCTCTTTACAAATAGTTTGTTCATTAGCTTAAAAAATAGCGTTAGTTATGTATGCGTTAGGGATTGCAGTGGAAATCCTTTTTATAAGGCACGAATAAAAAGATTGCAACGTAAAGCCCGACCCTTGTGGTAACGCCCAAAATGATTTAACTAATCTAATTTATCTGTTAATTTTTTAAACGTTTTCTTAGCATCTTTACCTTCGTATAGTATATCGTAAACGGCATTTATTATAGGTAATCGTGTCTTCTTTTTATTCTTTTTATTAAGCTCAAAAGCACTTTTTGTAGCATAATACCCTTCGGCAACCATACTCATTTCCATTTGTGCAGATTTTACTGTATAACCTTTACCAATCATGTTTCCAAACATTCTGTTTCTAGAAAACACCGAGTAGCCAGTTACCAATAAATCGCCTAAATAAGCCGAGTTGTTTATATTGCGTTTCATTTTATGCATTTTCTTAATAAAGCGTTTCATTTCGCGTATGGCATTACTCATTAATACACTCTGGAAATTATCTCCATAACCCAATCCATGAGCAATACCCGCAGCTATTGCATAAATATTTTTAAGCATAACCGCATATTCTGTACCTATAATATCGTCGCTTATTTTTGTTTTAATATAGTCGCTGGAAAGTGCATTGGCTATAAGCTGAGCTTTTTCCGCATCTACACATGAGATAGTAAGATACGATAGTCTTTCTAATGCCACTTCTTCGGCATGACAAGGTCCAGCAATAACACCTATGTTCTCGAAAGGTACATTATAATTATCATGAAAGTGCTCGCCTAAGAGCAAACCTGTTTCTGGAATGATACCTTTTACGGCACTTACAACAATTTTATCGGTAAGTTCTAAATGCAGTTTTTGTAATTCGGAAGCAATAAAGGCAGACGGAATTACAAAAATTAAAACATCGGCATAAGCAACCATCTCATTAATATCATTACTTAACTTAAGTTGCTTTAAATTAAATTCTACAGCGCTTAAATAAGTTGGGTTGTGCTGTTCTTTTAACAAATGTTCTTTAGTATAGACACTTCTCATGTACCATCCTACTTCCTGCTTATTTTCACATAACATTTTTACAATGGCAGTTGCCCAACTTCCAGATCCAAAAACAGCGAACTTTAATTCTTTACTCATACTTAATAAGATTATAAAACAAAATTACACAATTATTAATGGTTTGTACAACCTTGCAAATCAAGATATTAGGTATTTTGGCACAGCTTTTGAAATCAGTTTAATATCAATCTTTAAAACGAAACGATTATGAAGACATTAAAATTACTTTCGGTATTTGCCCTTATGGCAACCTTATTTACCTCTTGCTATACAGAAGTTATAGTAGAAGACGATTATGTAAATAACCCTACGCCTACAATTTCTTTAAATCAATTATTAAATTCCTACGAATTATGGTATGTAGATATTAACGAAACTGTTGGTTATGGCGAATCACCATTTTTACAAATTGCATTTACAGTGTCGTTTAGAAATGGAACTTTATATGCCAACAATAATTTGGTTGGAATTGGAAGTCAAGGCGGTGGCTTTGGAATACCAATAGGTGCTTATTCTACAAACCATATGATTTTAGATATCAATCACGATATTGATGGTTTTGATAGTTTTGATGTGTACCAGATAGACAACAATACCATTGAGTTATATAATCCATTTAACGATACATCTTATTTTTTAAATGGTTACCAGCGCGCTAACTTTGATTATGATTATGTGTTTTATGATAACATTCATTATTTCATGCAGGAATATGAGGCATGGGAAAAAACTTATACAAGTACATTTGGTACTTTAAATGAATTTGACAACGAAAACTTTTTACAGTTTTTAGCTGGCGGAAACGACAGTACGTTTAGAAGTTCTCAAGATCCTTATGGTACACATCCAGATAATTTATATTGGGATTATACAGGAAATTATGGTGTTGGTGATGTTAGCGGAAACATGTATTTAAAAACATTGGTTCTGGATTATGATTATTTTGATAATGAATTTTTTGAATTAAGCGTTATAAATGACCAAAGAATAGAGTTGTTTCACGCAGATTCAGGAACCGTTTACGAATTTACTGGAAGAGGTTACATAGAATATTTAAAAGAAGGAACCTCTATAGATAAATCTAAATCTTCGGCACAGAAAAAACGTAAGCAACGTAGTACCAAAAAAGAAAATACAAGAGAAAATACACGTGAGCGAGCATAAAGTTTCTCTCATAAAATAAAAAACTGCTTTAAGAATGTTCCTTAAAGCAGTTTCTTTTTGTATTATATCGAGTTTTAAGATAATAATAAGAAAGATTAGTTGCTATTTATTTAGATTTTGTCCAACTTTACAAGACATATTATTAACCATTAAAAACAAGATACATTATGGGATTATTTTCATTTATTAAAAATGCAGGTGCTAAAATTTTTGGCATAGGAAAAACAGATAAAGAAGAAGCTGCAGAAGCTGCTGCTACAGAAGTAAGAGAAGAAGCTGCTGCTGCAAGAAAACTAGAAGAAACAATACGAGATTTAGATTTAAAAGTTGAAGGATTAAGTGTCCATATTGATGATGATGCCGCAACCATTTCTGGTAAGGCGCACGATCAAGCAACACGAGAAAAAGCAATTTTAGTGGTTGGAAACAGCAATGGTATTGCTACTGTGGATGACCAAATGACGGTTGAAAACAAAGAACCAGAAGCACAGTTCCATACGGTTGTTAGTGGCGATACTTTAGGCAAAATAGCTAAGAAATTTTATGGTAACGCCATGAAGTATCCTGTAATTTTTGAAGCTAACAAACCAATGCTAGAGCATCCAGATAAAATTTATCCAGGACAAGTGTTACGTATTCCTGCGTTAGACTAAGAAAATAAAGTTTATTGAATAAAAAAGCCAACTCAATTGAGTTGGCTTTTTTCGCTATTAATCAAAACTAACAAATAATACCTACAATCATTTGCTAGAGGGCACTTTAGGTAAATCTACTTTAGTTAAGTGATTTACAAAGTATATTGTAGAACCTATAAAAGGCATTAATAAAATAATAAAAGTCCAAATTCTCTTAGAATTATTGTTGTGCTCATTAATAAAAACAACCCACAGACTTAAGTATACATAGCCAACTAATGTGACTAAAATTAGTAATAATGATAAGGGATTCACTAATTGCATTTGTTTTTCTTTTCACCAAAATTATACTAAACAGAACATGCCCACAAAACTATTTTTATTGATTTTGTGCATTTCGTCGAAAAAGTGATGTTTTAATGATTTTGCTGTACGGTAAAAACCGTACTTTTTTGCGTTTGTAAGAAATTATAACAAAATTAGGGCTGTTTTAAACCTAAAATAAGGAACAATTAATATGAATTTTATCTATAAAAATTCATCTCATCTAAATAATTCCAGACATGTTCTGGTAATAAAGGCTTAACATTTTTGCCTTCTTTAATTCCATTTCTAATTAATGTTGAGGAAATTTCAATTATAGGCGCCTCTACTCTATGTATTTTTTTATGCTCAGTAAATTGCGATGCTACTTGACCTTCAGAAATTCTTGGGTAAACATATATATTATGGTTTTCTAAAATGAGCTCATAATTCTTCCACTTGTGAAAACTTTTTAAATTATCTTCTCCCATAATAAGAGAGAACTGGTATGCTGGATATTTTTCTTGTAAATAGGTAAGTGTATTAATAGTATAGTTTGGTTGTGGTAAATTAAACTCTATATTACTTTCTTTTAATTTAGAGTAATCTTTAGTAGCCAAGTGCACCATTTCTAAGCGCTGATAATTATCAAGAAGGGAACTCTTTTTCTTAAAAGGATTGTGTGGTGTAACTACAAACCAAACTTGGTCCAAGTCGCTGTTTTCTACTAATTGATTGGCAATAATTAAATGCCCAACATGTATAGGGTTAAAAGAACCAAAATAGAGACCAATATTCATAATTATATTATATCACTTCTAAAATGCTTAATATCGTGCTTATTTTCAATAAAGTGTTTTATTCTTTAGTTTCGGTAATTAAAAAGTGCCCGACTACTCCTTCTGCTTCTTGCAGCGCCTTTTCTAAATTATCATTTTCTATAACAATATCAAAAAGTGGTGCGGTTGCTAACTCTGCACTGGCTTTTGCCACACGCATATTTATTTTGTCGTCACTTTCGGTTTTTCTGTTTTTTAATCTAATTTTAAGCTCATCTATACTTGGCGGCTTTACAAAAACAGCTAATGTTTGATCTGGAAATTTTCGTTTAATACGCAATCCGCCAGACACATCAATATCGAAAATAACGTTTTTACCCAAAGCCCAAAGTCGCTCGACTTCACTTTTTAAAGTGCCATAAAAATTATCTCTGTATACTTCTTCCCACTCTAAAAAATCGTCGTCTTTAATGTGTTGTTTAAATTCGCTTGCAGACATAAAGTAGTAATCTTCTGCATGCATTTCAGTGCCTCGTTTTTCGCGAGAAGTTGCCGAAATCGAGAATGCTAAGTTTAATGCTTCCTGCTTTAATAAATGCCTTACAATAGTTGTTTTACCAGAACCAGATGGTGCCGAGAATACTATTAGTTTACCTTGTTTGTTGGTTTGATTAATCAATGATTGTAATTTAAAACGCTTTGAAATTATAAGCGTGCCTATTTTTAATTTATTTTATTCTTTTAAAGTACGTTTAATAATTGCTCTTTTATTTTTTCTAATTCATCTTTCATTTGTACTACCAGCTGCTGCATTGGGGCGTAATTACTTTTAGAACCAATGGTGTTTATTTCTCGTCCCATTTCTTGGCCTATAAAGCCCAATTTTTTTCCGTTGGAATCTTTAGAGTTTAATGTTTCGATAAAATAGTCCAAGTGGTTTTTTAAGCGGACTTTCTCCTCTGTAATATCAAATTTTTCAATGTAATAAACCAATTCCTGCTCAAAACGATTTTCGTCGTGTTTTTCTCGAAGTTCCTCTACACCTTTCTTTAATCGTTCGCGAACGGCATCTACACGTTCGGGATCTATTGCAATAACTTGTTCTAATAACGTTTCAATAGTGGCAACCCGGTTTTTAAAATCTTCTTCTAATACCTTTCCTTCATTTAAACGGTAATCGTTAATAGCTGCAATTGCCTTTTTAATTTCTGCTTCTATCTGCTTCCACTCTGTTTCATCTATTTCTTCGCGCTCAGTATTTAATGCATCTGGAAACCGTACTGCCATTTTTAGCAAATCGATCTCATTACCATCAACAACATTTTTTAGTTGCTGAATGTATTGCTTAACCACAGGTGTATTGATTTTGGTGGAAGTATCTTCTGCTGTAGCTTCTACATAAATAGAAAAATCTATTTTTCCGCGATCTAATTGTTTTGCCATTAATTTTCTAAGATAGAGCTCTTTCTCTCTATAAATTGAAGGCATTCTTGCATTTAAATCTAGGTTTTTGCTATTAAGCGATTTCAGCTCTATTGTTATTTTCTTAGTTGGCAGTTGTAATACAGATTTACCGTAACCTGTCATAGAATGTATCATAAACTAATGTGTAAAGTTGAGCAAAGGTAATGAAAACAGAATCCTTAAAAAATAGTATTTTTGCATTTCAAAATATACAAAAATGTACAAAAAACAATTCGAAATACGTTGGAGTGATGTTGATGCTAATAGACATTTAGCCAATTCTGCCTACACTAATTTTATGAGTCATACCAGAATGGCCTTTTTAATAGAACATGGATTTACAATGAAAGAATTAGCATTGCATAATATTGGGCCTGTTGTATTTTACGAGCACATGCACTATTTTAAAGAAGCTTTCATGGGCCAGCCTATTACAGTGTCTTTAGAGGTTTCTGGTTTGAGTGAAGATGGTACGTTTTTTAAATTCGATCATAACTTTTACAATCATAAAGGAGAAAATATAGCTTTTTGCGAAATGCTTGGCGCCTGGATTGATCTAAAAGCCAGAAAAATGACAGGCTTACCAGATGTCCTCATGAATTTAGCAGAGAGTTTTCCAAAATCGAGCAATTATAAACTACTTACCAAAGAAGACACAAGAGCTAACGGTCGCACGCCTAAAAACTTAGACAGTTAAATTATTTTGGTTTTTTAGTTACCAGATAGACACCAGTAAATATTAAAGCAGAAGCCACTAATTTAACTGTAGTTATACTATCGCTACCCATAATTATAGCAAAAATACCTGCAATTACAGGTTG
Organism: Lacinutrix chionoecetis; assembly: GCF_053604665.1. NCBI lineage: Bacteria > Pseudomonadati > Bacteroidota > Flavobacteriia > Flavobacteriales > Flavobacteriaceae > Lacinutrix > Lacinutrix chionoecetis. The sequence continues at coordinate 54,036 of NZ_JBSHNQ010000086.1, read as the reverse complement.
TATATATATAAATGTAGTAACTGTTGAGGCCCTTAAATGCTTAAGAGCTAATGGATTTAACAAATAGGTGCCAAAAGTAGCGCCAACAACAACAAATAACACCGAAAAGGTAATGTATGGAGTAAATGCCGAAAACTGAGTTGTCATTAAATCGTTATACCCAAAAGGTATTACCATAATTAAACCAAACAAAAACAACCAGCGTATAAAAGTAAACGGATGGTATTTATAAGTTAATTTCTTAACTATTATAATATAAATACTGTAAGAAACTGCATTTATAAAAACAAATAAATTACCAAGTAGCACGTTGTCGCCTTCTAAGTTCGATTTTCCATAAAGACTTAAAACCAAAGCACCAGAAAATCCTAAAATAACACCCAACACTTTTAAATTGGTAATACGTTCTTTTAGATAAATTGCAGATAATACCAATACAATAATTGGTGTGGTTATCATTATTACAGAGGCATGAATGGGTGTTGTATATTCTAAACCTTTAAAAAAGGTGAGCATGTTTGTAGCGACACCAAAAACGGCCGCCAAGAAAAAAGTAAAATAATCTTTACCATTAATTTTTTCCTTGGGTCCCATAAAACTAAAAACCCAAAACAAAAGAGTTGCGCCTGCAATACGGAGTAAAATAAAACCAAAAGGTTTCATATAACCACCTGCCATAACATCCTTTGCAAAAGTAAAATTTAAGCCATATAATAGCTGAACCATAAAGGCAGCTATAAGTGCCCAATATCTAATTTTCATTTAACGCATGTTTTACGGCTTCGACGTTGGCTTTAGAATTACCAATAAAAATGGCATTATTCAAAATAAAAACAGGTCGGCTTAAAAAAGTATAATGCTCTAAGATTAGATTTTTGTAATCGTCTTCGGTTAGGTTTTTGTTTTTTAAATCGCGTTGCTTGTAAAGCGTCGCTCTTTTGCTGAAAAGCGCCTCGTAACTACCTGCTAATCGTTTCATTTCATCAATTTGAGATGCTGTTATTGCCTCAGTTTTTATGTTTTGAAGCACAACATTCTCAGGTAGATTCAGTTCCTTTAAAATACGAATACAGGTACTACAAGATTTTAAATAATATACTTTATTGGCCATTGAATAATTTAAACGCGTTTCATATATGTCTATAGATATTAGAATTATATGAAACCTAATTTTAGGTTACAAAGTAAATTTATTTGAGATAGATTCTGCTTATATTTATAAAAAAAATTAAATTATGAATTTCACTTTCGACGTTTTTGCCAAGACAAGAGGTTTTTTTAAAGCCTATTTAGAAGAGCTGTCTTTAGCACAGCTAAATGCAATACCTAAAGGTTTCAACAATAATATTATATGGAATATTGGCCATAGTATAGTAACAGAACAAATATTAGTTTACAAACTTTCTGGTTTAAAGCCAAATGTAAGTGATGATTTAATTGCTAAATATAAAAAAGGAACAAAGCCAGATGGCAAAGCCACACAAAAAGATGTAGATGAATTAAAAATTTTAGCATTTACTACTATAGAACATACCAAGGCAGATTTTGGTTCTAAGGTATTTAATACGTTTCATGAATATACGCTATCCACAACAGGAAATACATTAACCAACGTTAACCAAGCCATACAGTTTGCCCTTATTCACGAAGGCATGCATGCTGGTTATATATTAGCGCTACTAAGAGCTTTAAAAGTTTAAATAATTATTTGCAGCAGTATAAGGTATTGTAAACTCTATAATATTATTTAATGCAGAATTAAAAGTGTCGTAAAAAACAATTACACCATCTTCGCTAAAGCCAAGATGCTCAGGTAGCTTAAACGTATTAGTTTCAAAAGCTTTAATACGGTTATCTTCTGCAGATAATAATTCTTTATCGAAATATTTTTTAGCAAGCGTTGTAAATGCAGGTATATCGTTTATTAAGTCGTTAGTTTGTAATTCGCGACCTGTTTTAGTATCGAAATTATAAAATCTGAAAATTAAATTACTGTGTGCTCCTCCAGTATTAATGCTGGAACTCATAGCAACACATGCAAGCGATTGGTTTTTGTAAATTATTTCACCATCTATAACAACCTCCCAAGGTGGTAGCTCTGTGTAAAGGGTTTTTCCGATTTGTGTTTTAAAATCATTATACGATGTTTTAAAATCGGCAATACTCTCTTCAGTACTCGACTTAGGCTCTTTATAACCTTCAATATTTAAGGCTGTATTTACAAAATGATTCAACGTAGTATTAATTTGCTTTGCAGCTTCGCTTGAGCCTTTAGCTTTTGGGATGTTTATTTCTATTATTGTTTCTCCCTCATCTACAATGTTTGTTTCTGCAAAATCGAGAATAACCTCATCTTTACAAGAAAAAAAGCAGCCTAAAAATAAAGTTAGGCAACATAATGTAATGAATTTTAAAATCGCACTGTTAAACATGGGCTAAAGGTTTTAATTCAATTTGAATACAACGAATTAAAGGCTATTTTTGTTGTAATCAAAAAAAACTGAAAAGTTATTTTTAGTTAATAATTGATATAACCTCTATGAAATTTAACACCAAAACCATCCACGGCAAACAGCATCCCGACCCAGCTTATGGCGCTGTAATGCCTCCAATTTATCAAACCTCAACCTATGCACAGTCCACTCCTGGAGGACATAAAGGTTTCGAATATTCAAGAACACATAACCCAACACGACAAGCCTTAGAAAACGCATTTGCGAGTATAGAAAACGGAGAGTTTGGGTTAGCCTTTGGCTCTGGTTTGGCAGCAATAGATGCTGTTTTAAAGCTTTTAAAACCTGGTGATGAAGTGATTTCCACTAACGACTTATATGGAGGAACCTACCGTTTATTTACCTCCATTTTTGAAAAATTTGGCATCAAGTTTCATTTTGTTGGCATGCAAAACGCTTCAAAAATTGAAAATTATATAAATAAAAATACGAAACTAATTTGGGTGGAAACACCAACTAATCCCATGCTAAATATTATCGATATTAAAGCAACTGCAGCTATTGCCAAAAGGTATAGTATTTTACTTGCTGTCGATAATACCTTTGCAACACCTTATTTACAACAACCGTTAGATTTAGGAGCAGATATTGTTATGCATTCGGCTACAAAATACATTGGTGGTCATAGTGATTTGGTTATGGGCGCACTTATTGTAAAAGACAAGGAGCTGGCAGATAAACTATATTTTATTCAAAATGCAAGTGGAGCAGTTTGTGGACCACAAGATGCGTTTTTGGCACTTCGTGGCATTAAAACATTACATGTTAGAATGCAACGCCATTGCGAAAATGGTAAAGCAATTGCGCATTATCTGGCATCCCACTCTAAAGTGGAGCGTGTGTATTGGCCTGGCTTTGAAAACCACCCAAGCCACACTATTGCTAAATCTCAAATGAAAGATTTTGGTGGCATGGTTTCGTTTACCACTAAAGGTAACAATTACGAAGAAGCTATTAAATTAGTTGAAAATTTCAAGTTATTTACATTAGCCGAATCTCTTGGTGGTGTAGAGTCTTTGGCTGGACATCCTGCGAGTATGACGCATGCCAGTATACCAAAGAAGGAACGTGAAAAGACTGGTGTTGTAGACTCTTTAATTAGGTTAAGTGTTGGTATTGAAGATGAAGAAGATTTGATTAACGATTTAAAGCAAGCTTTAGGATAGGCTATATTTATTTAAGAAACAAAAAAGCTCAAGTTTAAAACTTGAGCTTTTTTGTTATGTTTTATGATGCGATTAATCTAAATAATAGATATAGCCAAAATTTAACCAAACCAACCAATCGTTATATTTGTTATATTCTAAATCATGATTTAAACCATCTACCCAATCACTAAAGTAATATTGCCCTCGTAAATCTAACATTAAATCTGCAAGTGGCGATATTTTATAACGTACTCCAATACTTGAAACCACAGACCAGGTTCCTCCACCACTAACATCTATAGGTTGTGCATTTACAGGATCTGGAACATTAGTATACCAAGGCTGATAAAAATTATTGGAATTTCTAATATCTCCACTACCAAACGATGTACTTACTTTAGGATTAAAGGATACGTAATGTGCACCAAGACTAACAAAGGGTGCTAACTTGTATGCAAAAGCCTGAAACGACCGAATGCTTAAAGGAAAGTATTCTATTTGCATGCCAATATCTATATTATTAGCCTCTCCCTTATGACCTCTTAATCTTTGCGATTCAATACTTGTTCTTGAAGGATCGACAAATTCTCCAAAATGTTCAAGCTCAGTTTTATTGTATGATAGTTCGGTTCTTAATTTAAAGTGGTCATTAAAATAATTATCTGTTGTATAACAGTTACAATCTGCTCTGTAGGCAAAATTGATATAATGTACTAAACCAATACCAAAACCGGTATTTCCTGCATTGGTTTCAAATTCATTTCTTAAACCATAATCCGATTTAAAAGCCACAGGTCCCGTGATAACACCTATTTCATGAGAAAATCCTAACTGTGCAAAAGACGATTGGGCAGCGAATAATATAATAAGTAGCTTAGCTAATAGTTTGGCATTGCGCATATTTATGTTCAAATTTAGAGGCATTAAACGCAACAAATATATAAAATACCGATAAACCAACAAATTTTATAGACAAAATGCAATAAAATATTTTTTATACGGTAAAGATTATTAAAATATGCGTTTGCGAAATTCAAAAAAAACAATCGTTTTTTTTAAAGATAATGTATATTTGTACTTCGATTGAAGTCACTATTTTACAAAAACATAATTAACCAATTAGATGGAAAAGAAAATACAAGCCTTTTTAGATTCAGTTAAAGAAAAAAATAGTCATGAACCAGAATTTTTACAAGCAGTTCATGAGGTTGCAGAAACGGTAATACCATTTATTGAAGACAATCCTAAATATCAAAATAAAATGTTATTAGAGCGTATGGTGGAACCAGAGCGTACTATTATATTTAGAGTCCCTTGGATAGATGACAAAGGAGAAACACAGGTTAACAGAGCGTTTAGAGTGGAATTTAATTCTGCAATAGGCCCTTATAAAGGTGGTTTGCGTTTTCATCCTTCAGTAAATTTAAGTATTCTTAAATTTTTAGGTTTTGAGCAAATGTTTAAAAACTCATTAACCACGTTACCTATGGGTGGCGGTAAAGGAGGAAGTGATTTTAACCCTAAAGGAAAAAGCGATAACGAAGTTATGCGCTTTTGTCAATCTTTCATGTCTGAATTATTTCGCCATATTGGTGCCAATACAGATGTTCCTGCTGGAGATATAGGCGTTGGTGGTCGTGAAATTGGTTATATGTTTGGGCAATATAAAAGACTGCGTAACGAGTTTACTGGTGTTTTAACTGGAAAAGGTATAAGTTATGGAGGATCTTTAATTAGACCAGAAGCTACTGGATATGGTTGTGTTTATTTTGCAAAAAATATGTTGGCAACTAAAAACGATTCGTTTGAAGGAAAAACTGTTGTTATATCGGGCTCAGGAAACGTAGCACAGTATGCATGCGAAAAAGCGACACAATTAGGTGGCAAAGTGGTTACTATGTCGGACTCTTCGGGTTACATACATGATAAAGATGGTATTGATGCTGAGAAATTAGCTCATATCATGCAAATTAAAAATGTTAAACGCGGACGTATTAGTGAGTATATTGATAAATACACGACTGCAACATATCATGAAGGCGAAAGGCCTTGGAGTGTTAATTGTGATTTAGCGATGCCATGTGCTACTCAAAATGAATTAAATAAAGAGGAAGCTGAAGCGTTAGTTAAAAATAACGTTATTGCAGTTGCCGAAGGTGCTAATATGCCTACAACTCCTGAAGCCATTGAGGTTTTACAGAAGGCAAAAGTGCTATTCTCTCCTGGAAAAGCTTCAAATGCTGGTGGTGTAGCAACTTCAGGCTTAGAAATGAGCCAAAATTCTTTGCGCTATAATTGGACAAGAGAAGAGGTGGATGCTAAACTTCACCAGATTATGGACGATATACACGACTCTTGTGTTATTTATGGAAAACAAAAAGATGGAAGCATTGATTATGTTAAGGGAGCTAACGTAGCCGGTTTTGTTAAAATTGCAGATGCTATGCTTGCGCAAGGTGTTGTATAATATAAAATAAGCGTATAAAAAAAAGCTTCCTTTTTCAGGAAGCTTTTTTAGTTTTTATATATATCTGCTTTGCCAAACATGTCTATATTTCGCTCTATAACTTCGAATATGACAAGATCTGGATTAAAAGTGTCTATTTCATTTTTATCGACAATGTATTTTTTGTGGTAGATAATTTCAGCAAAACTCTCGTTAAAAAAAGGAATCCACGCATTACTGTAAGAATCCCGATACATAATAGCCTTGACATTTTGAGTGCCGTTTTTAAAATGTAATGACATTGGAGAGCTGGAAACTAATGCTACATTACTTAGTGTTTTCTTTTTTATACTTATACCTGGTTCTTTTACTATTACATTAATCATTTTAGTTAAGTCCCCTTTCTCAAAGTCGTAGTTAGTAAGTTCAAAATCACTTAATGGCACTTTTTTTAAGTTAAAACCGTCTTTATTAATTGCCTCTACAGTATGGCTATAGCCAAAATATGCTCCATAATAATTCCAGTGCGTATCTGTCTTCAAATATAGTGGGTATTCGTTTTTATTAGCTTTAAGTGTTGGTGTTAAATCTATAATTTCAATACCTGCATTTTGTTTAAGCAATGTTTTTAAAGCATCTAATTTGGTCGCGTTCTGTTTTAACTTATAAGGTAAATATTCTTGATAGACATTATTTTTATCTGGTGGTATTACTACATAAAAAGCAATGTTCTTGGCATTAAAATATTGCTTTAATCCTTTTAAGTAGGTTATGGTGTTTAATAATTCTTTTTCAGTAAAGGAATCATTACCAAAACTATTATTTAAAACGTTGTTATTATTATTTCCTAAAAAAAACCACTCCTCTTTCCCTTTTACTACACGGTTTGGAATTGGGTTTTCGTTTAGGATGTTCGCTTTTAAATTTATATAGTTATTTACCAGAGCAGTTTTTAACCCGAAATTTTCTAAATAATAATTTTTATACTCACCAATAGAAGCTATTGGTTTTTTAAAATTAAATTTTGGTACTGCTGTGTATTCTCTGTTTTCATTATTAGTTAAACCTTTTTCTAAATTAAGAATTTGAACAGCATTAGGCAGCACTATTGCTATTAAAAATAGTATAACAACAAACTTATATTTTATGTTTTTAGTTGTGCGCATTAAAATCTAAAATAAATAAACGGGTTATATGAGTCTGTTGCTATGTACATGTAACTAATAAACAGTAAAGAGAATAACGACACAATTTTTAAACTCTGTACCGTTTTAAATTTAATCGATTCTGGATTTATCTTTTCCATATATGCTTTAAAAGTTCTGTGCACTGGTGTAGAGAAAATAAGTGCAAATAAAAGTACTATTAGAGTTTCTTTTGATAGATAAAAATTTAAATATTCAAAATTAGTACTTGCCTTAAAATTAAACATCATTTTTATATAATTAATGGCCTCAGTTATGGTGTCGCTTCTAAAAATAGGCCAAGTCACATTTACTGTGAATAAAGCATAAAAAACAGAAATGGCATTTCCTCCTTTTTTAAGTAATTTATTTAAACCTAGTTTTTCTATAATTATAAAAAGCCCATGACTTATTCCCCAAATTACAAAAGTCCAACTTGCTCCATGCCATAGACCTGTTACAAAGAACACAATGAAAAGATTAATATATGTTCTCATATTTCCTTTTCGATTACCTCCTAAAGAAATATATAAATAATCTTTAAACCAACTCGATAACGTCATGTGCCATCTTCGCCAGAATTCTTGAATGGATTTAGAAATGTATGGATAATTGAAGTTTTCTGGAAAGTTAAAGCCAAACATTTTCCCAAGTCCTATTGCCATGTCTGAATAACCTGAAAAATCGAAATAAATTTGAAAACTATAAGCAATGACACCTAACCAAGCTATTAGCGCCGAGGATTCATTTGGTGGCAGATTAAAAATACCATCTACCAGAAAGGCACAATTATTTGCAATGATCATTTTTTTTGCCAAACCAATAATAAAACGTTCGACACCTTCGGCAAATAACGGATAGCTTGTTTTCCTGCTTTTTATCTCTTTTTCGATGTGAGAATATCTAACTATTGGACCTGCAATTAACTGAGGAAACAAAGTTACATAAGTAGCAAAGTCTATAAAATTTGTATTTGCCTTTACATGCCCTCTGTAAACATCTATGGTATAAGACATTGTTTGAAAAGTATAAAAGCTAATTCCTAAAGGTAATATTACATTTGCAAAGCTATTTGCATGATAAGACGCAATGTTAAAGTATTGAAGCGTTTCTACTAAATTAGAAAAAATAAAGTCGGAATATTTAAAGTAAAATAGAATAGACAGGTTAAATAAAATCGATAAAACCAAGCCTAACTTGCGTTTTCCATACATAATTATAAGTCCTGCTGAATAATCAATTAGAGCAGAGGCAATAATTAACAACACTAATTCTTTTTCGCCCCAAGTATAAAAACCAAGGCTTAGTACTAATAAAATTAGATTTTTAAATTTCTTAGGAGCTAAATAATAGACAAGTAGCGTAAATGGTAAAAAGAGAAATAAAAAAATAGGGCTACTAAAAAGCATAAACTTCTTTAAAATTAACAATCGCCAAAATACAATAAAATATAGTATTTTTGGTTTTAATTATTTACACCAATAATGTCCAGCTAAATGCGGTATTTTAAAACAATTACTACACTAATTTTTATCACCTTCTTTCAACTTGGGTTTACTCAAGATTTTTCTGAATCTTGGAAAGGTTTTTTTTCGTATTTGGATATTAAAGATGTTTCTCAGGGAACAGATAAGATTTATGCAGCCTCGCAAAACGCGATTTTTACTTACGATAAAAATACAAATACAACCGAGACTATTTCCACTATAAACGGACTCTCTGGAGAGTTTATTTCAAGTATTAAATACATAGAAGATAGAAGCCTACTTTTAATTGGTTTTGAAAACGGTTTAATGCAAGTTTATGACGAGGCAAGTAAAGCTTTTAAAACAGAAATTTCTATTTTAGAAAAACCTACAATACCACCAAACAATAAAAAAATAAATCATTTTTTAATTTATAATGATTTAGCTTACATAGCTACAGACTATGGAATAACTGTTTACGATATTGTAAATTTAGAGTTTGGAGACACCTATTTTATTGGTATGGGAGGTTCTCAAATTAAAGTCAATCAAACAACTATTTTTAACGAATTTATTTATGTAGCTTCAGATGTAGGTATTTATAAAGCACTATTAAGTAATCCCAATCTAATAGACTTCAACCAGTGGCAAAGTATTGTTGGTGTGAGTTGGGTAGGAATTCAAGCAGTTAATGGTTATCTATTTGCTTCAAGAAATAACAGAAGGCTCTATAGTGTTGTAAATGATGTCGTTACACAAGTAAAATTATATAATGATCTAATAACAGATACCAGAGACAATAACAATCAATTAATAATCACAACAGAAAAAGAAGTCTACATTTATAATCCTGAAAACCTTGTCGAAGTAGCTACAACAACAATAAATCAAGAGTTCGATACTAAGTTTTCTGCAACGGTTGTCACCAATCAAAACGAAATTTATATAGGCACTCAAGAACAAGTGGCCATTGGAATACCTGGTTATGGATTATTAAAAACATCGATTTTAAATTTGAACGTTTACGACGAAATCCATCCAGAAAGTCCTTTGTCTAACAAGTTTTTTCAAATTAGTTATCAATCGAATGAATTGTGGGCTACACATGGAGGTCATTCGCTAACCTATAATTTTAATGGAGGCACAGCTAGAACAGGAGTGAGCCATTTAGTTGAAAATGAGTGGAGAAATATTACCTACGATTCGCTTCTAACTGTTTCCAATAGACCATGGTACATATCTTACGTTTCAATTAATCCTCTTAATTCTAATGAAGTTTATTTTAGTTCCTATTATTCTGGACTTATTGAAAGAACCCAAGAAGCGTTATCAATTTATGATCAAAGCAACAGTACAATAGTTCCATTTGCTGGAAGCTTACACCTCACATTAGCAAGTAATTTTGATGCTAATGGAGATTTATGGGTAATGAATGGCCGAACAAACTTCTCCTTAAACAAGTTTTCTAATGGGAATTGGAGCTCATATAGTTTAGAAGATATTATTCAACCTGCAACCAGTAACTTAGGGTTTTCTTCTATAGAATTCGATTCCAATAATAGTTTATTTATTGGTAGTCATAATTATGGATTGATAGGTTTTAAAGAAAATAATGGAAATCCTATTATTAAAAATATTTTTAGAGAAGAAGAAAATGTTCCTTCTACAGGAATATCGTCTGTTAAGTTAGATAATCAAAATCAGCTTTGGTTTGGTACCTACAAAGGTATTCGTGTAATTTATAACATCGACGAATTTTTTGAAGATCCGGATTATGAGCCTTCTGAAATAATTATTCTGGATGACGGCACACCTAGAGAATTGTTTTTTCAGCAATTTGTAACTGACATTGAAGTAGATGGAGCTAATAATAAATGGATTGGTACCTTAGATACAGGCGCTTACTATTTATCTAGCGACGGCCAGCAAACAATTTATCATTTTACAAAGGACAATTCGCCTTTACCAACAAACGATATTTTAGATATTGAATTAGATAATATTAACGGTTTAGTTTACCTCGCAACAGACCAAGGAATGGTGGCATTTAATGTGGAAACCTCTGTTCCAGAAAACGATCTTCAGGAAGCATACGTCTACCCAAATCCAGTAAGACCTAATTTTAATATTAATAACGATAAAATTAAGATTAAAGGCGTTACTGGAAATGTAAATATAAAAATTACAGATATAGAAGGTAATTTAGTTAGTGAAGCAGAGTCCAGAACAAATACAAAATTTCGTGGTTATAATCTTGAAATTGATGGTGGAACTGCATTATGGAATGGTAAAAATATGTCTGGAAGAACCGTTGCTACTGGAGTTTATATGGTTATGATTTCAGATTTAGATTCCTTTGAAACCAAAGTCTTAAAACTAATGGTGGTGCGCTAATGCTTTTAACTACAAATGCAATTGTTCTTTCTAAACTAAAATATCGAGATAACGATTTAATTATAAAATGTTACACCCAAAAAGAAGGTGTGGTATCCTACCTTTTAAAAGGCGTCTTAAAATCTAAAAAAGGATCTAAAATAGCATACTACCAACTCCTAACACAACTTGAATTAGTTACAGACTTCAAGGCGTCGAGGTCACTGCAATATATAAAGGAAGTAAAAATCAATCACCTTTATAATAGTCTACATACCAATGTGTTAAAAAGTGCTATCGTTATGTTTTTAGCCGAAGTATTATCTACCACGCTCAATGAAGCCGAACAAAACGACACCCTGTTTAATTATCTTGAAGCTACCCTACAATGGCTAGACACACACGACAAATTTGCAAATTTTCATTTGCTTTTTTTACTAAACCTTTCTAAACATTTAGGATTTTATCCAGACACTTCTAATATGGATGCTGCGTACTTTAATCTGGAAGACGGGAAATTTGAACAAGAAAAACACAGTAAATACTCAATATCCGCAGAAAATTTAACACTCTTAAAACAACTATTAGGCACAACATTTGATGCTTTAGATACAGTTAAGATAAATGCCAAACAAAGACAATCTTTTTTAAACCTCATTTTAGTTTATTTTCAACTACATTTGGGAAGTTTTAAAAAACCAAAATCACTGCAAATATTTAATGACGTTTTTAATTAAAAATAAAAAACAACTACTTCCTGCTATAACAGCCTTTTTTCTTTGTTTTTATATACAAGCGCAAAACATAACGATACTAAGTAAAAACACGCAAGAACCTGTTGCTGGTGTAGCCATATATAATAAATTGAAATCTAAAAGTGTCTATAGTGATTTCAACGGAAACGCTAATTTAGATGTTTTTGAAACGTCAGAAATAATCTATTTTAAGCATTTATCTTTCAACCTATTTTCTATACGAAAATCGCTTATTAGAAGTAGAAAAATTGAGCTAAAAGCAAAATCTGAAGGCTTAGATGAAATCGTTATTTCTGCTTCAAAATTTAAAGAAAACAAAAGAGATATCCCTAAGAAAATTTCGAGCGTAAGTGCTGCTGAAATCACTTTCGAAAATCCACAAACCAGTGCCGATTTATTAGAATCTACAGGGCAAGTATATGTTCAAAAAAGTCAATTAGGAGGCGGAAGCCCTATGATACGTGGTTTTTCTACCAACAGACTTCTTATAACTGTTGATGGTGTAAGAATGAATAATGCCATTTTTAGAGGCGGAAACATACAAAACGTTATTTCAATCGATCCATTCTCGATAGAAAACACAGAGGTATCTTTAGGTGCTGGCAATGTAATTTATGGCAGTGACGCTATAGGAGGCGTTATGAGTTTTTACACTAAAACACCTAAATTATCTTACACAGATTCTACATTGGTAAAAGCCAATACAGTATTAAGATATGCAACTGCCAGCGAAGAAAAAACAGCACACATCGATATTAATTATGGTTTTAAAAAATGGGCATTACTTACTAATGCCAGCTACACGTCGTTTAACGATTTAAGAATGGGAAGCCATGGACCACAAGATTATTTACGTCCGGAATTTGTAGTAACAAATAATAACGAAGACATTATTGTTGATAACAGCAATCCTAAAATTCAAAAAAATTCAGGATACAATCAGTTTAATATTATGCAAAAAGCCAGATATGAAGCTGAAAATAAATTGAGCTTCGATTTAGGTTTGTTTTATACTGCTACCTCAAATACACCACGCTACGATAGATTAATTCGTTACAGAGGAGATAATTTACGTTCTGCGGAGTGGTATTACGGACCGCAAAAGTGGTTTATGGCAAATACTAATGTTACTAAGTTAAGCAGTAACTCTAATCTTTACGATAAAATTAAAGCCACTATAGCCTATCAAAATTTTAAAGAAAGCCGCGTGGACCGCGATTTCCAATCAGACATTAGAAACAGAAGAGAAGAAAACGTTGACGCTATCTCATTTAACTTAGATTTAGAAAAAACGCTAACAGATAAAACAGAGTTGTTTTATGGTTTAGAATTTGTTCACAACAAAATAGGCTCGGTAGGTTTAGAAGAAAATTTAACCTCTAATACAACAGAACCAACTGTTACCAGATATCCAAATGGTTCTACCTGGCAATCTGCTGCTGCCTATATGAGTTTAAAATATAAACCCACAACAAATTTTGTGTTTCAAACTGGATTACGCTATAATAATGTAATTTCTAAAGCCAATTTTACAGCGAATAATGTTTATCTTAATTTACCTTTTACCGAGGCTAATAATAACTCAAGCGCTTTAACAGGAACAGCAGGTATAAGCTGGGCGCCGAACGAAACATTACAATGGAAATTTAATATTTCTTCAGCATTTAGAGCTCCAAACATAGATGATATTGGCAAAGTTTTCGACTCAGAGCCAGGTGCTGTGGTCGTACCTAATAATGATTTAAGCTCAGAATATGCCTATGGAGGTGAATTAGGCTTAATTATGAATTTTAGTGATGTTTTTATTCTTGACACTTCAACTTATTATACCTATTTAGATAATGCTTTGGTTCGAAGAGACACCAATTTAAATGGACAAACACAAATTATTTATGATGGCGAATTAAGCACTGTGCAATCCATTCAAAATGCATCGAAATCATGGATTTATGGTTTCGAAATTGGTGCCAAAGTTAACTTTAGTAAAGCGCTTAAATTAACCTCTCAATATAACATTATTGGAGGCACAGAAGAGACGGATGGTATAGAAGTGCCTGTTAGGCATGTGTCTCCTAATTTTGGCAATACTCATTTGGTTTGGCAAAATAAAAATTTAAAAGCCGATGCTTTTATTAATTATAATAATACATTATCGTTTAACCAGTTAGCGCCTTCCGAACAAGAAAAAGACTACATATATGCGTTAGATAGTAATGGAAATCCATATGCACCATCTTGGTACACTCTAAATTTTAGAACACAATATCAACTCAATAAATCGGCAATACTCATTGCCAGTTTAGAAAATATTACAGACCAACGTTACAGAACCTATTCCTCTGGGATTTCGGCAGCAGGAAGAAATTTAATTGTTGCCTTAAAATACAGTTTATAAAAAAAGCTCCCTTTCGGGCGCTTTTTTAATTATAAGTTTAATTTATATATTTATTTCTTAATCGCTTTCTTAGTAATAATACTACCATTAGATAATTCAATATTTGCAATGTAAACCGTTGTACTCAACTTAGAAAGATTATAAATTTCTGTGTTATCGCTTCCGCGGAATTGGTAAATCTCACGACCTAACATATCCATTATTCTAACAGATTTAATAGTCTTTTCGTTTGACTTAATTGAGAATTTCACATTGTCATCTTCAAGTTCAACTATGGTTAAGTTTTCTGAAAGTACATCAAATGCTTCAGTAGAAAGTGTGTTAGGATTGAATACAACTTTAAAACGATTGTTAAACTCACCTGTACTAGAAGTAAAGGTGTAATCGCTATTGGTTAAATCATGTACTGTATTCATTAATGCATCTTCTAAATACACTGTGTTGTTTGTAAAGAAAGCACCTTCAAATTGAGGAATTGAAATAGTGTATGTAGTTGCCTCATTAATTGTCGTATATAACCCTAAAGGAATTTCTTCATTAACGTCTAAACTGGAAACTTCTTTTCCTTGAATTCCATATTTAAGATTACTTCCATCGATTATAGAATACATAAGAGCAGAATATCCTGAAGATATATTTTTAGTAGCATCGTAAGACATTCCATCGTCGCCGTCTGTAGCGTTTGGAACATAGCCTATTAAAAGTTGACTAAAAGCACCGTTATCACTTTCAAAATTAATCCAAAGCTTATTATCCACATTATTTAAAGGTTGATTATTAGAAGACCTGAAAAACTGATCGTTATTTCCAGTAACCCTCATATCATTTCTAAAAATTGCCTCGGCAGATTCAACAGTTTCACCATCTACATTTGTTGAAGAGATGCTAGAGGTATAATCATCAGACATTGCGGTAAAGAAACCTTGACCGCTTGGAATATATCTATTTGGGATATTACCATCTCCACCTGAAGCAGCAGTAGCTCCAGTATAATTAATAACCGCATAATCTGAATTTGTGAAATTTAATGCAGAGTTACCATTTGTTGTGTCTGATGGAGGTGTGTTGTGAGACCATAAATAAATTACACCTTCAGTAGCACCAGAAGGATTTACTGTAGCATCGTAAACGTTAGCGGTAAAAAAGGCATCAACATCTATAGCAGAGGCGTAAGGGTTTCCAATAAAATTCCAATTTGTATCTAAATCCGTAGTCCTGTTTCTATGTATTGCAGTAGTTATAACACCATTATTTAACGGTCCTACGAAGGAATGAGCAAACTCTCCTGATGTCGCCATAGGAGGCAGAGTATTAAAATAAGCTGGCGATAGTGTACAAGCATAGCCAACACCAGGTTGCATTACATCACCAGACAATGCGTATTCCCAATCGTTCGCATTATCATCTATATCATCTTGCCCAACTGCTGTTGTATTATCATTATTGTTCTCTGCTGTGGCGTCACTAAAATTAGCTGCGTTATATGTAAAACGTCTATCTACATTTGTTTGCGCAAATGTGTTTCCAACTGTTTCTCCTTGGACTGGTGAGCTCCAGTATGTGTATTCATACCAGGCAGCTATGTCAGCAGTAAATTTATTAACCTGAGTTATTCCTGCACCAACGTTTAAATATCTAGCAGAATTATTTTCTTGTACAAACGAACCGTGATCGCTTATAATAACAGTTCCATCATTAGTGACATTATTCTTTATTTGAACAAAGGTATTGTCTGCAACATTTAAAGTTACACCTGCATTTATTATAAGACTACATGCCGTGAAATCTGTTGTAGCTGTGTCATAATTTGCAATTAATACGGCAGTTGTAGTACTATCTGGTGCGCCTGCACTCCATGTAGCTCCATCCCAAATTGTTGTATTTGTACACTCGCAATCACTTATGTGCGACCCTAACATGCCTGTATTGTTAGCCGCAATAGAAGTCCATTCAGTAGCATCATAAGAAATATTCGGAACTTGTACGTTTGCATTTCGAACAAGTGTAACATTTTGAGCAAAATTGTTATTTACACCAATAACGCCAACAACATCAATATTAATCCCTGTGCTTGTTTGTAACGCTATTACATCGTTTCCTGTAAAAACAATTACTCCGTTATTAAAGCAAAAATCTGCAATACCTGTGCCACATAGTGCTGAGCCATTTCTTCCAATTAGGTACGTCTCAAATGGTGCTAAAGTTCCCGAAAGCGATCTAGTTACTACATCGTTAGCATCTCCATCTCTAAATCGAGCCAATTGATAGTTGTCTAAAGTAATAACAACATTCGTTGGGTTAAAAAGTTCTATATATTGCTCATTGGGAGTACCAGCAGCAGCTTCATGGTATTGAGATATAATTAATTCTGAACAAGGTGCAGGAACAGTATAAGCAAAAACTTCTCCTGTTACGGTAACATCAACTGGTGTTGCTCCAATACTCGTAACATTAATAATACCGCTATATATATTTGCTGCTAAACCAACGCTAAGTTGCACATAAATTGTTGTTAGAGGCACAGTCACAACAGTAGGTGCTAACGTTAGAGTATTAGAAAATGGACCGTTAGGAGATAAAGAAATCACAAAATTAGCTGGTGCCATAATTTCAATATTATTTGTTAAAGACGACCCTTGTACGGTGAAAGTTTCCTGAGAAGAAACATTTCCTTCAATATAATTTAACTCATTAACTAAATGATTACCTGGATTAACCGTAATAGTAGGTGTCACAGGAGCTATACCTTCAACTAAAATATTATCAAACCTAAACCTGTCTGTACCTGCATTATTCACAATAGTAATTCTTAATTGCAATGTAGTTCCAGATATGTTTGCAGCTGTTACCATAGTCGCTGCAAAACTACCACTAAGGGTAGGGTTAATATCCGCTGGGTTCCAGCTTAAACCTCCATCTAAACTATAATCTGTCATAAAAGTATCAACAGCTGTTAAAGAGGCATTATTATTATTGAAGGCATCTATTGAAAAATTTACATTAGTGAAGCCATTAATATCCAATTCTGGAGAATACCAAATTGCAGGACCGTCTGTATCTCTAGCTTCTAAGTATCTTGCTGCATTTACAACTTGGAATCTATCACCATTATTAAAAGTAGTTCCAGAAACATCAACGGTCCAGTTTACTCCAGACACATCAATTTCGGTCATTCCAGTTGTGTTATTATAAAAGGCGCCTTTATTAAGCTGTCCGCTAAAGTCTTCGTTGTAGATAGTTGTTTGGCTAAAGCCGAAGCTAAAGACAAACAGTAGGATAAATGTTAATGTAAAATTTTTCATAATTGAGGGCTTTTAGGATTATTAATTAATAGTTTACTTTTGTTATATGTATCATCAAATCAAAACGTTTACGGTAGAAGAAGCTAAGAAAAAGTTAGAACACTACTGCGCTTATCAAGAACGGTGTCACCAAGAGGTTAAACAGAAACTAAAAAGTATGAATATGATACCTGAAGCATCAGATGTTATCATTGTTCATCTCTTAGAACACAATTTTCTTAATGAAGAACGTTTTGCCAAAACTTTTGTTCGAGGTAAGTTTAACATCAAAAAATGGGGACGTTATCGTTTAACTCTCGAATTAAAGAAAAAGGACATCTCCAAAATTAACCTAAAAGCCGCGCTTAACGAAATTTCCGACGATGAGTATATCGAAGTTTTCAATGATTTAGCCGAAAAAAAGGCCAATATGATGTTAGAAACCAATAAATTGAAGAAAAAAAAGAAGCTGATAGACTATTTATTATATAGAGGTTGGGAGTCTCATTTAGTATATAATAAGGTAAACGAATTAATTAAATAAATGCAAAAAGCCTTTCAAAAAAAAATAAATTCTGAAAGGCTTTTTTAGTATATTTTTTAATTATCTTAAATTAAAAATAGCTCCAACATTGGCTGAGAATTGATTGTGGATTAATGCTCCTGCAGAGCTTGCATCAGAATCATATTTTGCAAGTGGACCACCTACTTCACCAAACACTCCAAAACCACTTGAAAAGAAATAACGCATACCTAAATGCCCTCCAAAATTCTTTAAGCTTAAGCTTAAACCTGGATACACATCAAAATTATCGCTTACATTCAATACGTTGCCTAAGTTGGCATTAAAGCGTCCTTTTAAATCAAAACGGTCTCCAAAGTCTGCATCAATTCCGTTAGTTAAATTTAAAGCGTACGATGAACTTATTCCCACCGAAATGTTTTCGCCTAAACCATAATCTAAACCTATAGTAATGCCTGTAGCATATTCTTGTATGTTTGCTCCTATAGATAATTTTTTATCATCTTTTCCAGAAAAAGCCTGAGCTTGTATTAAATAAGAAGATAAGAGTAATGTAATAAGTAATAGTTTTTTCATAATATTATTTTAAGTTATTATTAGTTTTTAAAATTGCCTGTTCGTTTTTCCAATCTATCCATTTTTGACCTTTTATTCTTCGCATTAAATTATCGATATTTCTCATAATAAAAACGTTATATACCGCTTTCCCTAATGTTTTTGGGTGTCTGGCAATTGCTCTTAAGCTCATCGAGAAACCTGGAGTGATATATTGCATGTAGTGCCAATAGCCTTCTGGCATATATAAAACTTCTCCATGATTAAGCTCACATTCCCAACCTTTAGCATTTTTTAATGCGGGCCATTTTTCTAAGTCTGGATTAGAGAAATCGATATCTTCCCTAACAATTAAAGAATGTGGTATCTTGTATAAATATTTATTTTGCTTCTGGTCAAATAAGATGATTTGTTTTTTACCTTCAAAATGAAAATGAAAAATATTAGCTAAATCAATGTCATAATGCATAAAGGTGTACGAATTAGTCCCACCAAAAAATAACATGGGTAACTTTTTCATTAAACGCAAACCAAAATCTGGAAATTTAAAATCCTTTTGAAGCTCGGGCACTTCTTTTAAAACATTCCAAAGAAAAATTCGAAATTTAGTGGGTTCCCGCTTTAACAAATCTATATAATCACGCATTTTCATTTTAGCGTGAGGCTCGTTAAAACCATCTTTATAATCTACAGGTCTATCGTCGTAAAGCGGTACTGTTTTGTCTCCGGCAATCTCTTTTATATACTCTAAGTTCCATTTTGAATACGCCGGCCAATCTTCAATAAAGCGCTCTATAACCACAGGCTTCTGCGGCCTGAAGTAATCACGCATAAACGCTTCTTTTGAAATGGTTTCTACGCGAGGGATGTTTTGAAGATTAAGTTTCAAATGTTTGAATTTTGCTCGTCAAAGTTAAAAAAACGTTACGAAATTAGTTATGTTATGTGAAGACTTTAACTATTTTAAGGTTTTTGCTTTTTGTTTAGCATCTTCATTTCGCTCAATTGTATGCTCTGGCCTGGACCATCTTGGTTTTTCGCCTAAAGCTTCAAATTTAGAATTGGAAGCCTCAACGGTTTCCGGCTGCATTTTTTTAATGAATGGTTTTTGCGGATTTAAGCCTAACATTTCGAACATTTTCATGTCCTCATTTACATCTGGATTTGGTGTTGTTAAGAGTTTATCTCCTGCAAATATAGAGTTGGCTCCTGCAAAGAAACACATGGCCTGTCCTTCGCGACTCATCTCTGTTCTTCCTGCGCTTAAACGTACTTGTGTTTCCGGCATTACTATTCTTGTTGTAGCCACCATTCTAATCATGTCCCAAATAGATACTGGTTCTTCTTCTGCCAAAGGTGTTCCTTCTACTGCTACTAATGCATTAATTGGTACCGATTCTGGTTGCGGATTTAATGTTGCTAAAGCAACTAACATTCCGGCACGATCTTCAATAGCTTCTCCCATACCAATAATACCACCAGAACACACGGTTACATTGGTTTTACGTACATTATCAATGGTTTCTAAACGATCTTGAAAACCACGAGTGGAAATAACTTCTTTATAATAATCTTCAGAAGAGTCTAAATTGTGATTATAAGCATACAAACCAGCTTCTGCAAGACGTTGTGCCTGATTTTCTGTAATCATGCCTAACGTACAACACACTTCCATATCCAGTTTATTAATGGTACGCACCATCTCCAGAACTTGGTCAAACTCTTCACCATCTTTTACATTTCGCCAAGCTGCTCCCATACAAACACGAGAGCTTCCTGATGATTTTGCACGTAAAGCTTGCGCTTTCACTTGGCTTACAGACATTAAATCGTTGCCCTCAATATCTGTGTGATATCTTGCCGCTTGCGGGCAATACCCACAATCTTCGGGACAACCACCAGTTTTTATAGAAAGCAATGTACTAACTTGAACAGTGTTTGGGTCGTGATGTAAACGATGTACAGTAGCAGCTTCGTAAAGCAACTCCATTAAAGGTTTATTGTAAATTTCCAGTATTTGTTTTGTAGTCCAGTTGTGTTTAATCTCGCTCATAAAATCGTATCTGTTTCTATTTTCAAAAATAGTTTATTTCTATTTTATAAAAGCATCAAAAATGCGGTAAAATTTTTCTGGTTCTTCTAAATAAGGGTTGTGACCACTGTTCTCAAACATTTCAAATTGTGCTTGTGGCATAAATGTTTTGTATTGCACTGCAAATTCCGGAGTAGAAACACCATCATAACGACCTGCAATAACTAAAGTTTTTGCCTTTATATCTTTTAAATCTTTTCTGTAATCTTGATTTATCATACTCCCAGAAACATCAAAATCGCCATCTTTACCTATAATTGAAACGTACACATCGTTTGCCCAGCCTCTATAATTTTCCTTTGGAGCATTTTGCTTTAGTTTAGTATCATGATAATAAATGTACTTTGTTGGGAAACTGCCGTAAACATCGGCTAATGCTTTATCGCTTGAAACGTAACCTAACGCACGTAGCGAATCTACCTTTTTCCACTTCTCTGGGAAATGCGTTTTAGCATAATGGTTGTAACTGTCGCAATTAGCTTGCCACATAGCACCACTATGGAAACCATTAATTAACACCATTTTATCGACGTTATCTTTGTATTTTATGGCATACGCTTGCGCAGGAACTGTTCCGTAAGAATGACCTACCAAAGCGATTTTTTCAAATTTTAAAAGGATGCGCAGTTTTTCTATGAGCGCCACATCATTCTCAACAGTGTACTCTTTTGGATCTCTAGCATCATCACTTTTACCTCGACCCAGCCAATCGAAAAACACAACCGTATTTGTTTTGTAATAGTGCCCAAAATTACCCTGCATATAATCGTGAGAATTTCCAGGTCCTCCAGGCAAAAAGAAAATAGGATCTCCTGTGCCTTTTATCTCTACATTAATTTTGTAACCATCAATCTCGTAGAATTTAGATTCGAATTGCTCAAAAATATCAGGATCTTGTTGTGCGTTATTACAGGCCGTTATGAAGAAAAATGTAAGACAAAGGAATTTAAAAACTGGTTTCATAAATACAGAGTTAGACTGTAAATATAACTATTTTGAAAGTAAAATACTCACGGCATTGCCTCCAAAACCAACAGCATTAACCAGTATGTTCTTAATTTGTTTTGGAGTGTTGGTTGCTATATAGGGTGTCGAAATAAATTGCTGTTTTTGAAGCATTAAAACGGCCATCTCCACGCTTAGCATCCCAGAGGTTCCTAAAGTGTGTCCTATCTTCCACTTATTTGTTGTTAACGCTGGTGTTTTAATAGTAAACACTTTATTTATGGCGTTAATTTCGGCAATATCGCCTTTAATGGTTCCTGGCGTATGTGTAACAATTATATCTATTTCGTCTGGTTTTGAAGCACCTAAAGCCATTTGCATAGAATCCTGAAAACAAGTTGCATTTGTTGATAGCGATGCATTATGTTCTAAAATTTCGGTTGCATAGCCAATACCTTTTATTATTACTAATGCATTTGGTTTTTCTCCAATCTCCAAACATGCCATTGCAGCACCTTCTCCTAAAACCATGGTGTTTTTGGTTTTTTCTAAGTCTAAAGCACGACAAGGAAATGTGTTTTTATTTTTAGCGTAAATTTTTAAAGCCTGCATTTGCGCAATAGTAAAAGGCGTTAATGGCGCCTCGCTACCACCAACCAAAAATTTATTACATAATCCAGATTGCAACCAGGCGACACCATTAAGCATGGCGTGTAAGGCTGTCGAACAGGTAATAGAATGTGAAATTTCTGGTCCTTTGGTTTGTAAATCGTGAGCAATCCATGATGAAATATTTCCTAAGGTTGTGGTTGGCGAACTTAGAGTTTTGGTTTTATTTCTTGCTAAAAAATCTTTATAAAATGTTTCGAATAATTGTGTCGCACCTCGAGACGAACCTATATTTATTCCAAAATTATTGTTAGCCTTCCAGCCCGCTTGCTCAATGGCTTTTCTCGCAGCATAAACACCAAATAAAACAGAATCATCCAATGTCTTGTACTTTGAATCTGAAGCTCTTAGATTTAGAATTTCAGTTTCTAAGCTTTCACTCAAAGCTGAAACTAAATGTCCTCCTCGTTCAGAAATAAAATGAGCATCCGTTTTATAATTTTCCCATACTTCTTCCATTGTTTTTCCCAAAGGAGAAAAAGAAGAAATGGCTGTTATAGAGATTGGTTTTAGCACAAAAACTTGATTTTACGGCAAAAATAAGCCTTATCATTTTTAACTCCTATTTGTTTAATAATTATAAATAAAATTAATCTGTATGTAACAATTTTTAAAAGTTGAATACTTATATTTAAAGTGAAATAATTAAAAAATAGCCGCTTTCGCGGAAATACTATGGATGAAATAAGACAAAAAAGTTGGGCGAGTAGAAATTGGGGATGGCTGCTTGGAGGTGGTTGTTTAACTCTAATTATTATTGGAGTTATTGGTGTAATTACGTTGGTTTATAAAGTGTCTGATACTATAACCGAATCTGAAACATACATTTATGCATACACCAATGCCGCTAAAAATGAAAAAGTAATTGACTTTTTGGGAGAACCAATTGAGACCGATGGGATAGGAAGTTCAAGCTATAAATATGTAAATGGATCGAGCACTGCAAAATTAACCATACCAATAAAAGGCCCAAAAGATGAGGGTGAAATTGTTGTTGATGCCGAAAAAATTAATAACGAATGGACCTACCACCAGCTATATGTAAAAATTGATGGCGAAACGGAAACTATTAATTTACTTGAAACTGAAGAGGAAGATAGTAACGATGATTTAGACAATTTCTAAAGCCTCTTCAATTACTTGATAAATTTTATATAATTGTTCATCTGTAATGGTGTAAGGTGCCTGTATGTAAATAGTTTCGCCGAGTGGTCTTAAAAACACACCGTTTTCCATAAAAAAGTTGAAAAGTTTGTAGCGCAAATCGCCATAGCGTTCCATCTCTACGTTTAAATCTAAAGCAAAAATGACTCCTAATTGGCGTATTGCCTTTACTTTTTCATGGGCTATTATATGTTCGCCAAAACGATTATGATTGGCAATAATACGTTTTATATTATTTTGAATTTCTTCAGAATTTAATAGTTCTAATCCAGCCAATGCCGCTGCACATGCTATGGGATTAGCAGAATAGGTGTGGCAATGGAATAGGCCTTTTCCAATATCATTACTATAAAAAGCATCATAAATTTCTTGAGTACAAGAAGTTACAGACATTGGCATTAATCCAGCCGTTAAAGCTTTACTCATACACATAATGTCTGGTTTATTTTCTATAAAATCTGAAGCGAAAAAGCTTCCAGTTTTACCGAAACCAGTCATAACCTCATCGGCAACGGTTATAATGTTATGTTGTTTACAGAATTTTAAAATTTTATTTAAACCTTCGGCGTTATGCATTTTCATTGCTGCTGCACCTTGTACTAAGGGTTCATAAATAAAACCGGCAACTTTATTGTTTGCTGTTATATCTTTCAGTTGAGCTAAAATGGCTTCGTGGTTAGTTCCATCAGGCGTTGGAATACGTTTTACATCTAAAAAGAAATCTTGAAAAGGACCGTTATAGACTGATAGTCCCGATACGCTCATGGCGCCAAAAGTATCGCCATGGAAACCGTTTTCGAAAGCAATTAAAGTATTACGTTTTTCGCCACTATTGAAATGAAATTGCATCGCCATTTTAATGCCTATTTCCACACTTGTAGAACCATTATCTCCAAAGAAAATTTTCTCTTGGTTGTCTGGTAATATTTTAATGAGTTCTTCAGAAAGTTTTACAGCCGGTTCATGCGTAAAGCCCGCAAATACAACATGGTCTAATTCCTGCATTTGTTTGTGAACACGATTGATAACAAAAGGATTGCAATGTCCGTACATGCTTGAATACCACGACGCAATAGCATCTATATATTCGTTATCATTTTCATCGTACAAAATACAATCTTTAGCTTTTACAATTGCCATAGATTCGGGATGTAGTTTGTGCTGGGTTAATGGATGCCAGATGTGTTTTTTATCGCGTTGTTTTATGCTCATAGTTCTCATTCCTGCCAAGACAGGAATCTATAAATTAATTAATATAGAAACTTGTGAATTCCTGTCTTTGCAGGAATGACAATTAAAATTGTAATAGTTTATCTTTAAATTGTTCTGCATATTCGAGTACAACATTCTTATCAAAATAAGGTTCTTCGTCAATGCGACCAATTACAGGAACGTTAGTCATTTTTTTAATAATCTCTTCGGTTGAATTATTTTCATTTCCACTAAAAATAATGGCAACTTGTAAGCCTTTTTCTATTAGTAAGTTAACCGTAAGAAGTGTGTGATTAATGCTTCCTAAATAATGTCTTGAAACGACAATCACCTTATCATCTGGTTTAATAATATCTAAAATAGTCTGCTTATTATTTAATGGTACTAATAAGCCACCAGCACCTTCAATAACCAAATTGTTTCTTGTTTTGGGAGGTTTTATTTTCTTTACATCAATAGTGATTCTGTCGATTTCTGCGGCAGCATGCGGGCTCATTGGCGTATTTAATGCATAGCTATTATCGTAAAATTGCGATTTATTATTAGATATTAATTGTTTTACTTTTTTGGTGTCGCAATGGTCTAATTCACCGGCTTGAATGGGCTTCCAATAATCGGCTTCCAAGGCTTCTGTTATTATTGCCGAGGCGATTGTTTTTCCAACTTCGGTAGAGATTCCTGTTACAAAGTAGTGTTTCATTTAATTTCAAATTCTGTATTACAATTTTCGCACTTATATTTATGTTTGGCACTTATTGGCAAGGTTCCAAAAAGGACTCCAAAAACAAATCCGAAAAAGGATTTAAAATCTTTTATAGTAGAAAAAAGTTCTATTTTTTCACTATTACATTTTGGGCAATGGATGGCGTTGCCATCGTCGTCTATAGAATATTTGCTAATGGATTCTAAAATATGCTGTGCCTCCATAGCATCTTGGCTTAACACTTTCATTTTAATGCCACCAATAGCATTACTAACTAAAGGATCTGTTTCTATGGTAAAATTATCGCTTAAAAAAACTTGTATGCCTTCGGCTTCCAAACGGCCTTTAATAATTTGGGCTTCGGTAGAATATTGAAATCTTGCTATGGTTTTAAACTTATTGCTCATTTTATTCTCACGAAAGCGAGGCACTTTTTAAAAGTTAGTTAATAATTGAAAAGATACTGAATTAAGTTAAGCATAACTACTCTACAAAGTTAGCTAACAATTGTAAAACTTCTGTTATTTGCGCTTTAGTATTGTAAGAATGAATACAAAAACGAAGTCTTTCTTCTCCTTTTTTTACTGTTGGAGATAAAATAGGTTTCACATTAAAATTATTTGCTTGAAGATGATTTGCAATACGTTTCACTTTTTCATTGCCTGAAACAATATAGCAATGAATTGCCGAATTGCTTGGTATGAATTTATTTTCAAGCTGAAGTCTTATCTTTTCAGATTTAAAAAACAAGATGTTTTGCTGAAGTTTTTTAATTTCTGAAGCATCTTGAAGTGCCTCATAAGCGTATTTAATAGTCGCTAAATTATGTGGTGGTAATGCTGTAGTGTAAATAAACGGTCGTGAAAAATTAATTAGATATTGTTTTAATTCGTTGCTACATAAAATGGCTGCACCATGAGAACCCAGAGCTTTACCAAAGGTTATTATTTTAGCGAATGTGTTTATATGTTGAGTTAATCCAGAGCCTTTTTCGCCCAAAACACCAACAGCATGTGCCTCGTCTATAATTAAATGAGCCTTGTACTTTTTACTTATTCGAGATAGCGTCTCTAAGCCTGGAGTATCACCATCCATGGAAAACACAGATTCTGTGACGATGTATATATCATGATGAGATTGTGAAACGAGTACAGCATGACGTGCTATCATCTCTTCTAAATTTTTTAAATTGTTGTGTTTAAACTTATACGCTTTTGCATTACTCGTAGCGATACCATCACGAATGGAAGCGTGACTAAATTCATCGAAAAAAATGAGATCTCCTTTTTGTGGAACACAAGAAAAGAAACCCAAATTAGCATTATAACCAGAATTAAAAATAAGTGCTGCATCGCTATTATAAGACCTACAGAGTTCTTGTTCTACTAAACTGTATAAATCGTGGTTTCCAGACAACAAGCGAGAACCTGTGGCGCCATTATGGTTTATATTATTATCAAGTAAATATTGATGTGAGGCTTTAAAAATGGCTTCGTTTTTAGAAAAGCCTAAATAATCGTTAGATGAAAAATCGACAAGATTATTTTGTGAGCCTAATTGGCGCAGCGCGTTTTCGGTTTTACGCTTGTTTAGTTTGTTTTGAAGGTTTTTTGGTATCACAAACCAAAGGTACAAAGACCTCACAGGTTTTAAAAACCTGTGAGGTCAAAAACTGCTAATTCATTTAAATGGTAAGGTTTTTTAGAAAGAATAATTCAAAACATTTTTGTTTAAAATAATATAACATCTGTTTTGTATTTTGTTGTACATTTACACATATGTTTGCATTAGTAGATTGTAATAATTTCTATGCTTCCTGCGAACGTGTTTTTAATCCTAATTTACAGGGAAAACCAATTGCTATTTTAAGCAATAATGATGGTTGTGTAATTTCACGAAGCGACGAAGCAAAAACCCTACGCTTACCAATGGGAGCGCCTATTTTTAAATGGGATTCCTTTTGCAAGGCTAATGGAATATGCGTGCTATCGTCAAACTATCCTCTATACGGAGACATGAGCAGTCGTGTAATGTCTATACTAAAACAGTTTTCTCCAGATATTGAAGTCTATAGCATAGACGAGTCTTTTTTACAGTTTAAAGATTTTAAAGCAGACTTTAATTTTAATACTTATGGAAATCAAATTAAAACACGCATTTTAAATTGGACAGGTATTCCAACCTGTGTTGGTATTGCACCTACAAAAGCATTATCTAAAGTAGCGAATAAGGTGGCAAGAAAATTCCCAAAAGAAACCAATGGTGTATATGTTATAGATTCTGAAGAGAAACGTATTAAAGCTTTAAAATGGATTAAAATTGAAGCTGTTTGGGGAATAGGAAGACGCTTAAGCGAGCGATTAAAAATTAAAGGTTGTAAAACAGCCTACGACTTTACACAATTACCAAACGATTGGGTGAAAAATAATTTCTCGGTTGTAGAATCTAGATTGAAACGAGACTTAGAAGGCATTGCAACTTTACAACTAGACGACGATGATACTATAAAAAAAGCCATTGCAACCACACGAAGTTTTGAATATACTTATTCTGATATTGACAATATTAAAGAACGTGTCTCTACTTTTGCCACAAGTTGTGCCGAAAAACTACGCAGACAAGGTTCCAGTTGCCACGTTATTATTGTGAGCTTAAGTAGTGATAAACACAAAAAAGAGTTAGAACAGCATCGAGAAAGTAAAATTATAAACCTGTCTTGCCCAACAAATTCATCTTTAATTATAAGTCATAACGCAGTTAACGCAGTAATGTCTATCTTTAAAGAAGGTATAAAATATAAACGTGCAGGCGTTGTTGTTACTGGTTTGGTAGCAACAGATAATTTTCAGCTTAATTTATTTGATACCGAAAATCCAAAACACCAACCCTTAATGCAATCTATAGATAAGCTAAATGGTAAATACGGCGGATTTAAAATTAAGTTAGCAAATCAAGATTTAAAACGTACTTGGAAAATGCGTCAAGAGCGGTTATCGCCAAGATATACCACTAATATTAATGATATTATAATTGTAAAATGATAGCACACAATCAAGGAAGTTTAGACTTCTACACACCAGAAACTATAGAAGGTATTTCAGGACAGTTTTTCGACACAGGAATTTCGGCAGGTTTTCCTTCTCCAGCAGAAGATTTTAAAGAACATCGTTTGTCTTTAGACAAAGAGTTAGTAAAAAACAAAGAAGCAACGTTTTATGCAAGAGTTAGCGGGCAATCTATGATTGGTGCAGGATTAGACGATAACGATTTGTTGGTAATAGACAGAAGTATAGAACCGGAGAACAACAAAATAGCTGTATGCTTTCTTGATGGCGAATTTACCGTTAAGCGTTTAAGAGTAACTAAAGATGAAATCTGGTTACAACCAGAAAACCCCAACTATCCTATAATACATATTACAAAAGATAATAATTTTTTAATTTGGGGTATTGTTACTAATGTGATTAAGAAGGTGTAGTATTCACAACATATCAAAAAACAAAAAAACGCTTTAGTAATGTACTAAAGCGTTTTTATATTCTGTTATAGAAGCTATCTAATCGGCTAATATAATTGCTTTGTTATCTTTCATCTCTAATGTTCCTGAATTTATTTTTACAGTTAATACTTTATTATCGTCTGCAAGAGGAACTACATTAGCATGCAAATTATTTAAAACAATGTTTTTTTGTGAATGCATGTTTATTTTTACAATGCCTTCTGTTAAAACAGAAACAATAGCTGCGTGGTTATTTAGCATCTGAAACTCTCCATCTATTCCTGGTACAGTTACAGCATCTACTTCACTACTAAATAACGTTGCTTCTGGTGATACAATTTCTAAGTACATCTTTTAAATTTTATTTAAAAGCTTCCGAGTCATCGGAAGTCTCATTTTGGCTTGCAGTTTGCAGTTTTTAGTCCACTGTGGACTGTATACTGGTTACTACTAACTTATTTACGCTTCAGCTAACATTTTCTCTCCAGATTCAATAGCTTCTTCAATAGAACCTTTAAGGTTGAATGCCGCTTCTGGTAAGTGATCTAATTCACCATCCATAATCATATTAAAACCTTTAATAGTTTCCTTGATATCTACTAAAACACCTGGTATACCTGTAAATTGCTCAGCTACGTGGAACGGTTGCGATAAGAAACGTTGTACACGTCTTGCTCTATTTACAGCCAATTTATCTTCTTCAGATAATTCTTCCATACCTAAGATGGCGATAATATCTTGTAATTCTTTATAACGTTGTAATAACTCTTTTACTCGAGTAGCACAATCATAATGCTCATCTCCTAATATATCTGCAGATAAAATTCTTGAAGTAGAATCTAAAGGATCTACTGCAGGATAAATACCTAACTCTGCAATTTTACGAGATAATACTGTTGTTGCATCTAAGTGAGCAAACGTTGTTGCTGGTGCTGGATCTGTTAAATCATCTGCAGGTACATATACCGCTTGTACAGATGTAATAGATCCTCTTTTTGTTGAAGTAATACGCTCTTGCATTGCACCCATTTCTGTTGCTAAAGTAGGTTGATAACCTACGGCAGATGGCATACGACCTAATAAGGCAGACACCTCTGAACCTGCTTGTGTAAAACGGAAGATATTATCTACGAAGAAAAGTACATCTTTTCCTTGTCCTTCACCAGCTCCATCTCTAAAGTATTCAGCAATTGTTAAACCAGATAAGGCAACACGTGCACGTGCTCCAGGTGGCTCATTCATTTGCCCGAATACGAAAGTCGCTTTAGACTCTTTCATTATTTCCTTGTCCACTTTTTGAAGATCCCAACCACCTTCTTCCATAGAATGCATAAAGTCCTCACCATACTTGATAATTCCAGACTCTAACATTTCACGCAATAAATCGTTTCCTTCACGTGTTCTTTCTCCTACTCCTGCGAATACAGAAAGTCCACCATGTCCTTTTGCAATATTGTTAATCAACTCTTGGATTAATACAGTTTTACCTACACCAGCACCACCAAATAAACCAATTTTACCACCTTTTGCATAAGGCTCAATTAAATCGATTACTTTAATACCAGTAAATAATACTTCTGTAGAAGTTGATAAATCTTCAAATTTAGGTGCGCTTCTGTGAATTGGCAAACCCGCATCACCAGCTTTAGGTAAATCTCCTAAACCATCAATAGCATCACCAATTACGTTAAATAAACGTCCGTAAACATCGTTACCAATTGGCATTTGTATTGGAGCACCAGTTGCAATAACTTCTGTTCCTCTACTTAAACCATCAGACGAGTCCATAGCAATAGTACGCACAGTATCTTCACCAATGTGAGATTGTACTTCTAATACTAATTTTGAACCATCAGCTTTATTAATTTCTAATGAATCGTAAATTTTTGGAAGTTCAGCACCAGCTCCGAATTCTACATCGATTACTGGACCTACTATCTGTGCAACTTTACCTGTAACTTTTGACATTACTTATCTATTTAATATTATGCTATTTAATTGATTGAAAACACCTTCGGTTTTCGCGTGCAAAGATAGGTGTTTTTATTTAAAATAAAAGTTGTTTTTTAAGCTTTTTTAAGCATAAAAAAACGCCCTCTTCAAGAAGGCGTTTTTCTATTTTTTATTTTAATTAATTCTATGGTAATACTGGAGAATAGGTTACTCCGTAATCATCTGCCTTCGCAACGCTTCCAGAGGCTCTAAAGTTAGAACCATACGTAGTGTCTATGGCATCTAAGAACGCATTTGCCATTAACGCATACCCTCTAGCTGTAAGATGTACACCATCTAAACTTACTAAACCACCAAATACTAAACTTGTATTTAAATCGTAATTATCGAACTGGATTCCAGCTGATGTTGCTTGAACTAAAATACTATTTAAATCTACTAAGGCTAACCCATTGGCAGAAGCCGTAGCAGAAATAGAAGCATTATAAGCATCTGTAGCATCCGCTATTTCTTGTTGCTCTTGAGGAGTTAACACGAAAGTATCTCCCATTGGCGTTGAAACTCCAAGACCAGTTGGTATTAGAGAAGCAGCTGGTAAAGTAATTAAATCTGCACTCGTAGCTTGTCTTAAATTAACTAATGCAGGGTTGATAGCTGTTAAGTCTCTTAAGTTTTCATCTAAAATTACTAGTGCATTATCATCAGCTGCAGAGAAAACTAATGTTCTTTGCTCAATTTCAGCATCCGCTTCTGCCTGTGTTAAAGGCGTATTTGCTACTAAAAAAGCATAGGCCTGAACAATTCCTGCATTGTATGCAGCATAAGGACTAGAGGTGTTTAAAAATGTAGCAGTTGCTGCATCTAAAGGTACTGGGTTGTAAGCAACAGTTGTAAAAAATGATAAACTTGTAATGTTTGGTAAATTACCAATAGCACCTTTAGCACCATTTGCTGTTAAACCAATAACTAAAGCATTAAGTGCAAAATCGAAATTTGCTGTTGGAGTAATTGGGTTTGAACCATCACCACCAGTAGTAGCATAACCTAAAACATCGTTTCCACCAACTTCACTTAATGTAAAGAAGGTTGGATTTTGTGCTACAGCGAGTTCTAACATAGAAGCGTTAGGTGTTGCACCAGTTAAACGGGTAGCATATGGATTAGCTGCCGCTGGAAAATTAGCTAAGTTACCATAACCAGGTGCAATCATATGAAAACTTTTCGCTCCAGGAACTCCTAAATTATTAAATGGTCCACTTGGCGGAGTCAATAAATCTGTGGTAACTGTAACAGGTCCAATAACCGATTCTAAAGGCACTGGTCCTGCACCTCCAAATACTAATCTTGGCTCTGTAATTCTAGTTCCTCCAACTGCTAAACCGCCAAAATTGTCATTCATTAAAGGTTGAGAAAAGCTTCCTCCTCCAACTTTAGCAAATTCTTTAGACATAATATTTGGGAAAGAATTTTCCTGACTTGCAATAAAAAGTGCATTGTCGGTAAATCCTGCGGTAAATGAAGCACCTACAGCCACATAGTTAGAAAAGTCTGCAGAGCCTGCAGTAAGTGCTGGTAATACAACTGCATCCTGAGGAGGCATATCTAATTGATCTTCGAAATCTGATTCATCGTTACATGATGTAAAACCAATTGCTAACGCAATCAATCCTATATATTTTATATTTTTCATAATTTTTCTTTTTTATAAGTTATTAATCGTCAACCCTACGTAATACATAGAACCTATAAATCCTGTACCAAATGCTGTAAAGTACTCGCTACCTCCTAAATTAGTACCTCCAGCTTTAATAGTGGTTTTTAGACTTGGAATTTTATAGTTTATTTGCGCATCTACAGTATGAAATTCTGGCACAATACCATTTCCAAAAGTTGCCTCCCAGAAATAATCATCACTAAATCTGTAAGCTACGTTAAAACCAAAGTTTGTAAACAAATCTGTATTACCAAAAGAGGCTTTAAATTTATGTTCTGGTGTATTAAAGTTCGTTTGGAAATCTGGATTAGCTTCTTGGTCAAAATCTTGTTTTGTAAAAGTATAACTTCCACCTAAATCGAAATCACCAAAAATCTTAGTAGATAAACCAATTGAAGCTCCGTAAGAGTTTACATCTGCATCAGAATTTGTGTATGTACTGTAGGTTTGGAAATCTCCGTTAGCTAAAGCTGCTAAAGACAGACCGTTGTCTCCTACAGTTCCATAAAATGGAGATATTACCACTTCCTGAGAAATGAAATCCTGGTATTTGTTATAATATGTACTAAAATCTACAATTATTTTATCGAATTTACCGCGATAACCAACTTCTATAGAGGTTACTTGTTCTGGCTTAATAATATCTGGATTAGCAATATTTAATGCAGCAGGATTTCCTGTTGCTGAAAAATCAATTACTGAGTTTGCTGAGTACGAATTGTTATATGCCACTGCACCAGTTTGTGTTACAGTTGAAGGTTGTCCAAAAGTAGTTTGACCTTCCTGACTAACACCAAAAGTTCTTACATATCTATTTAAGTTATCTGGAGCAGAACCAACTAATATGGCTCTACCTGCATCTAAACCTATAAATAAATCCTGAGTTGTTGGATTTCTAAAACCAGTTTGAACAGATGCTCTAATATTATGATCTCTGTTTACGGTTAAACCTGCAGATAATCTTGGCGATACAAAACCATCAAATAATTCTGATTTATCATAACGCGCAGAACCCGTTAATTTTAATTCCATGTCTTCTCCAACTTCGAATGCTTTTTGAATTTGCGTGTAAACACCATATTCTGAATATTCGATCGGTCCATCATTATCTGTATAAATAGTTCCTCCTGAATTTAATTTGTATTTTCTGTACGATCCTCCAACTTGGATATCGGCAAAATCTGTTAAGTGACTAAAATTATAGTTAGCATCACTATGAAAGTATTTTGAAGCATCCTGGAATTTAGAACCTGTGCTTAAATCCGGATCATTTATACTTCTGTTGAAAGCTGCTTGATACTCGGCTGATCCAGGAAGAAAACGTCCTGTATCTGCTGCTGCTCTTGACGCATCGTGTTTTTGCTGTGTTGTTAAACCTTGAGGGTTTCCTGTTAATTCTATTCCTGCATAGGTTGCTATATAGTCTTGAAACCATTGTGTATCACTTTTCCAGGCTCTGTTAATATTAATACCTGTAAAAACCATATCGTAAGAATCACCAGCTTTATCCGAAACCTCATAAGCTCTTACAAAGAAATTATCGTGTTTTACTTCCAACTTATGCTGTTGCTGGAAAAAACCATCAATATTATACCTGTTCGTACCTTGATAGATTGTAGAACCTGTTCCCACTTTACCCACGTAAGATAGCTCTAAGCTATTATCTGTAATAGGTCTAAAATATAGTCCCCAATCTGCTTTAATACTTTCAGCATTATAATCTGTTAAATCTCTTTCGTTATAACCTGTTCTGCTTACCACAACGTCTGGAATAAACCCAAAACCTGAAGCAGCCCTAATATTTGTTGACACCTCATCACCATAAACATTTATACCATCGTAATTTGTATTGGCACGTGTTCTTGAAGGATCAATTTTATCTACTTCGCTCGTAGCTGCCCAATCTGTACCTTTTAAGTATCCAAAATTTACTTTAGCAGCAAATTTATCTGAAAATTTATGAGCCATCCTCATACTTACATCTGTATACGGATTGTCTCCTGCAGACTCTTGAGAGGTAATCCCTCTTTTTAAAGAAGCACTTATACCTTGATGATCGAATGGATTTTTACTTCTCATAAATAAAATACCATTAAAAGCATTTGCACCATATAATGCAGAAGATGCGCCTGGAAGTAATTCAACACTTAAAACATCAGTTTCTGTCATACCAACTAAATTTCCAATTGGGAAGTTTAATGCTGGAGTAGAGTTATCCATACCATCTACTAACTGCATAAAACGTGTGTTTGCAAATGTTGCAAAACCACGTGTGTTAACAGATTTAAACGTTAAACTGTTAGTGTTAACATCTACACCTTTTAAATTTTCTAATCCGCCATAAAAATCTGCCGATGCTGTATTTTTAATCTCTTTTAAACCCAATCGTTCAACGGTTACAGGAGATTCGAAAATACGTTCTGGAGTTCTTGAAGCTGAAATAACTACTTCATCAAGAATACTACCTTCTTCTAACACGAAATTTAATTTCTGGTTTTTTGAGGTAACTTCCATTATTTCAGTTGAAAAACCAACACTACTGGCTTGTACCGAAAATGGTGGATTACTATCTGTTGTTAAAGTAAAATTACCGTCGAAATCACTTACATTTCCCGATGATGTTCCTGTTACAATAATATTTGCACCTGGAATAGGAGAGCCGTTATTGTCCATAACGGAACCCGTTATTGTTGTTTGCGCAAAAATAATACCGCAAAAAAACAACAATACAATTGATAAGATTGTTTTCATTTTTTAGATTTAGTTAATTTAATTGTCGCCAATATACGTTTTTTAAGGATATCTTAAAAAAAAGTTAACAAAAATTATGCATGCATAATAAAAATATCGAAAAAAAAAGGCTCTTTATTGATTATCTATCAAGAAAGAGCCTGTATAATTAAGAATTTACAATAGTTATTCCACAGTGACGGATTTTGCCAAATTTCTAGGTTGGTCAACATTTTTATCTAACATCACAGCAATATGATACGATAATAGTTGTAAAGGAATAGTCGTTAGTAATGGTGTTAAAGATTCTAAAGTTTCTGGTACTTCAATAACGTGGTCGGCCAATTGTTTAACATCTTTATCGCCTTCAGTAACAATACCAATAATTTTTCCTTTTCTCGATTTTATTTCCTGAATATTACTTACCACTTTTTCGTAGTGGCCTTTCTTAGTTGCTATAACAAAGACAGGCATGTACTCGTCTATTAATGCAATTGGGCCGTGTTTCATTTCGGCAGCAGGATAGCCCTCTGCGTGAATGTAAGAGATCTCTTTTAGTTTTAACGCTCCTTCAAGAGCTACTGGGAAGTTGTACCCTCTACCTAAATACAAGCAATTTTTAGCATCTTTGTAAATTTCTGCTACATTTTTAATATGCTCATCTTGTAATAACGCTTTTGCAACTTTGTCAGGAATTAATTCTAATTCGTGCAAATGGTGTTGAAACTGAGATTTAGAAATCGTTCCTTTTTCTTTTGCTAATTTAAGAGCAATTAAAGTTAATACTGTAATTTGAGTGGTAAACGCTTTGGTAGAGGCTACACCAATTTCCGGCCCTGCATGTGTGTACGCTCCTGCATGAGTTTCTCTGGCGATAGAAGAGCCCACAACATTACAAACTCCAAAAACAAATGCGCCTTTAGATTTTGCAAGTTTTATAGCAGCTAAAGTATCTGCAGTTTCACCAGATTGTGAAATGGCTATAACTACATCTTTTTCTGTAATTACCGGATTTCTGTACCTAAATTCTGAAGCGTATTCTACTTCCACAGGAATTCTTGCTAAATCTTCGAATATGTATTCTGAAACTAAACCAGCATGCCATGATGTACCACAGGCGATAACAATAATTCTATTAGCGTTAAGAAACTTCTCCAGATTATCATCAATTCCGGCCATTTTTATAATGCCTTCCTTTACGCGTAATCGTCCTCTGTAAGTATCTTTTATTGCTTCTGGCTGTTCATGGATTTCTTTTAGCATAAAATGGTCATAACCACCTTTTACTATTTGTTCTAAGTTAAGTTGTAATTCTTGAATGTATGGATCTACTAAAGAATCGTCTTTAATTTTTCTAATTTTTACACCTTTTTTTAATCTTACAATTGCCATTTCCTCATCTTCCAAATAAATAGCTTTTTTAGTATGTTCCAAAAAAGGAGTAGCATCACTGGCTATAAAAAATTCGTTGTCTCCAACACCAATTGCTAATGGGCTACCTAGTTTCGCAACAACAATTTCATCTGGTTTGTTTTTATCGAAAACCGCAATCGCATATGCACCAACCACTTGATTTAAGGCAATTTGTACTGCTTTACCAAGCTTAACTTTTTCATTTTTTTTAACGTCTTCTATTAAATTAATTAAAACCTCGGTATCCGTGTCTGAAGTAAACGTATATCCTCTTTTTATTAATTCTTTTTTAATAGATGCATAATTCTCTATAATGCCATTATGAATAATCACTAACTCTCCAGAATTAGAATAATGAGGGTGAGAGTTTACATCGTTAGGAACGCCATGTGTTGCCCATCGTGTATGGCCAATACCAACATGACCGTTGGTACTAATTTCTTGGCTGACGCGGTTTTCTAAATCTGAAACTTTTCCTTTTGTTTTAGAAAGTTTTAAATTTTCTCCATCATAAAGCGCAATACCTGCGCTGTCGTAGCCCCTGTACTCCAGCCTCTTTAAACCTTCAAGAATAATTGGGTAAGCTTCTTTTTTTCCAATATAACCAACGATACCACACATATAAATCTAGTTTTCTATTTCTGTATAAAATATTTCGAATTCGGCTCTAAATTCTGAATTTGGGTCGTCTTCGTAACCATGTAAAACGGTTCCTTTAGGGCTCAACACGCTCGTACTTGGAACGATATCTAAAGTATCATCGTCTTCGTCGTTGTTTACACCTTGTATTTTAGACTCGTTTAAAACATTAATGTTATTTGCCATGAATAATCCCAATTTAACATTAGTAGAATCTCTTTTTAAAATATTATCAATATGGCCTGTAAGTCTAATTTTGTAACGCACTCCATTATTTTGGTCGTCGCGCTTAAGTGCTTCGGAAAAGCCTGTTTTTGATATGCTTGGTTGAACTAAATTTGTAGATCCATCTAAGAAAAAATCTATAATTGGCTGGTTATTTTCGAGATTGTACAGAGTTACACGATCTGGTTCGTCTCCTTGGGTAATACTATTATTAACATAAAAAACAAGATTAACTTCGTTAATTATCCACTGGTCTTTTTTACTGTAAAAATAATCGAAGGCTGGTACTAATTCACCATCTTCGTTTTCAATTTCTCCTGCAAATAATTCTAATTGCGCCATTGAACCATCCGTACCATGCAGATATAAATTATCTTCATCACCATCATGGTCTTCTGCATTGAATGTTTTAAAAGTATTTACTCTGTTTTCATTAAATTCTAATCTATAGACTGTGGCATCTCTATCTGGGAAAGGCTCCTCAGAATTCATCTCCTCTTGGTTCGTGTAGTCGAAAAGGATGCTGGCAGAACCGAAGTTTAAATATGTTAAACTTGCCTGTTCATCTACTTGTTCCACTTTAAAGATAAGACCTCTAAAAAAATCTTTAAAATTACTTTTGGTACTCAATACACCAGTATCCTGATTATTAAAAAATACATTTTCCCAATAGGCAACGCTATTTGGATCATCTAAATCGACGAGGTTTATTCTTATTCCTGGAGGAAAGCGTTCTTCAATTTGAGTTACGCCATCAACAACAACTTCCATTCCATTATCGTCTAATTCTGGCACTCTGTGTTCTTCGCTACTTATAGTAAATTCATCGTCTACAAATAACAAATCTGCTGGAGTTGTTGTAGCTTCAAATAAATCGCCTTGATTTGAAAAATAACATTGCGGATCTTGAAAATCTGAATTTGGGTCTAAATCTCTTAATACGTAGTTACTTCTGTATATAGACAATTTGAACTTTCCGTTTTGGTCGCCAACAATAGAGTCTAATGCATAAGTATTATTACCATTTTCGTCTGTACTTGATAAAGTAGCGTAGTATGGAATGTTTAACCAGATAGACTCAATAGTTCTATCTGCTTCACCAAAATCTGGATTGTAACTTATAGGTGCTATTTGTGTGGTTACACTTGCAACTGTAGTACCAAAAGCAGGTGTGGCATTTTTATATACTCCAAAAAGACTGCCGTTTAATCCACTAGTTTGTACACCAACAGCATCTGCCGTTCCACTTGCCGTAAAAGGTGTAAATGTTTTTGTTTTGGCAATAAAAGGGAATTTTTTACTGGTAGCCTCAAAGTTTTTTATCCCTTGAATATCACTCTCGATATTGGTAAAATCTCTATCGCAGGATAATGAGATTGCTAAAATTAAGCCAAGTACTACAATAGGTTTAAGGCTTTTAACTATGTTTTTCATAAAAAATAATTCTTCTTCAAGGTGTTTATAAAACACTTTCATTATAAAATTGAGTATATGCTTCTGCAAACTCATCTTTTTCTTTATAATCTAATACAGGTTTATCTATGGCTTTTAAATATTCTTCCAATTCTTTAGGTAATTCTGAGGACCCAACTATTAAAGCATCAGAATTATCTACTGCAACCTTCATTAGGTTATTATAAGTGGGCTGTTCTAACGTTTTTATAGCTTCTTTATCTATATTATCGAAAGCTATTTTATTGATAAGGTCTTTATTTAACGTCCCTTCATAACTTTGATTGTATACAGAAGTAACTATTTTGCTTTCGTTAAATAATGGTTCGTCTTTATAAAACTGTTTTAAGTACAAAGGTAGTAATGCAGCCAGCCAGCCATGAACGTGAATAATATCTGGCGACCAGTTTAATTTTTTTACCGTTTCAATAACGCCTTTAGCAAAAAATATGGCACGTTCGTCGTTATCTGGAAATAATTTTCCATCCTCATCTGTTAATGTTGCCTTTCTTTTAAAATACTCATCGTTATCAATAAAATAAACCTGAATACGTTCTTTAGGTATTGAGGCCACTTTAATAATTAAAGGCATGTCTAAATCGTTAATCACCAAGTTAATTCCAGAAAGTCTAATTACTTCGTGTAGCTGATGTCTTCTTTCGTTAATATTCCCATATCTAGGCATGAATATTCTAATTTGTCCACCTTGTTGGTTCACCATTCTTGGAGTTTCAAACGACATTGAAGAAATCTCTGTTTCTGGCAAATATGGCACCACTTCAGACGACACATATAATATTCTCTTATCTTTCATACGTTAATTTTAATCGATTTATATTAATAGACATTTTGTTTAACTCCCTGTTTTCTCTTTTTAAGTTTATACTTATGAAACGTGAAATGAGCGCTTCAACAATAAAAAATATAAATAAAAAACACGCAAAAGTACAAAATTTTATGCAGATTGATACTAAAATCTTAAGTTTGCAACCGTTAATTTTATATTAAAAATGACTGTTTTTACTAATAAATCTGAAATTCGAGACCATATCTCTGGCTTAAAAACAAAAGGTACAACCTTTGGTTTTGTGCCAACAATGGGAGCATTACATCATGGGCATTTGTCCTTAGTAAAAAGAGCATTAACTGAAAATAATATTTGCGTAGTGAGTGTTTTTGTCAATCCTACACAATTTGATAATATAGATGATCTCGAAAAGTATCCAAGAACTTTAGAGAGAGATCTTAAACTTTTAGAAAGTGTCTCCAACAAAATCTTAGTATATGCACCAACGGTTAAAGATATTTACAACGGCGTAACAAAAGCAGAATCCTTTAGTTTTGATGGATTAGAATATGAAATGGAAGGTAAATTTCGAGAAGGCCATTTTAATGGTGTAGGTACAATTGTAAAGCGATTATTAGAAATCGTTATGCCAGATATAGCTTATTTTGGTGAAAAGGATTTTCAGCAATTAACAATCATTAAAAAACTGGTAGAAAAACACAATATTCCTGTTGTAGTAAAGGGTTGCGAAATCTACAGAGAAGACAATGGTTTAGCCTACAGTTCCAGAAACGAAAGGTTAAAAACTGAATATAAAAAAGCCGCTCCTTTTATTTTTAAAACCTTAAAAGCTGCCAAGAGAAAGTTTGGCACAAAAAGTGCTAAAGAAGTAACGGAATGGGTTGAAAAACAGTTTGATAAACATAAATTGTTAAAATTAGAATATTTTACAATTGCAGACATCGATACCTTAAAGCCAGTAAAACGAAAATCTAAAACAAAAACCTATCGTGCCTTTATTGCTGTTTATGCAGACGACATAAGATTAATAGACAATATCGCACTAAATTAATTACCTTTGCACCATGCAAATACAAGTAGTAAAATCTAAAATTCACAGAGTAAAAGTAACAGGAGCAGACCTTAATTACATTGGTAGTATTACTATTGATGAAGATTTAATGGATGCTGCCAATATTATACAAGGTGAGAAAGTTCAAATTGTAAACAATAATAATGGTGCTCGTTTAGACACTTATGCTATTCCAGGCCCAAGAAACAGTGGCGAAATAACTTTAAATGGTGCAGCAGCAAGATTAGTTGCTCCTGGAGATGTGCTAATATTAATTACTTACGCTTTTATGGATATAGAGGAAGCAAAAACATTTAAACCATCGTTGGTTTTCCCTGATGAGGCAACAAATTTATTACAATAAATATTGAATAAATCAATAATTAAAATACTAAAAATTTCGCTCCCAATTTTATTGGGAGTTTTTTTAGTGTGGTATTCGTTGCAAGATGTGCCACTCTCTATAGTATTAGAATATTGGGAAGACTCGAAGAAAGGCTGGATTATCTTAGGTATTATTCTAGGTCTTTTAAGTCATTTATCACGCGCATACAGATGGCTGTTTCAGTTAGAACCATTAGGCTATAAAGTAAAATTAGGAAACAGCATTATGGCTGTTTTTGCAACCTATTTAATTAATTACACTATTCCAAGAGCAGGAGAAGTAGCTCGCGCCTCTATACTTACTAATTACGAAGGTGTACCTTTTGATAAAGGCTTTGGAACCATAGTAGCCGAACGTATTGCAGATTTGTTAGTTATGCTCTTAATTATAATGATAACATTATTTTTAGAATTCGATTTCATTTATTCATTCTTAACTCAAAATTTCAATCCCACAAAAATAATAATAGGCTTTATACTGCTTATTGCTATTGGTTTGTTTTTTATATTTTACATAAGGAGAAGCACTTCTAAAATTGCTTTAAAAATTAAAGCATTTATATATGGCTTGATTGAAGGTGCTTTTAGCATTTTTAAGATGAAGAAAAAATGGGCCTTTATATTTCACACGTTTTTTATCTGGTCTATGTATGTTTTAATGTTTTACGTAACCACTTTAGCTATTCCTGGTTTAGAAAACATTCCTTTTGGAGCTGTTTTAATTGGGTTTATTTTAGCAAGCTTTAGTATTGCAGCTACAAATGGAGGTATAGGCTCTTATCCCGTAGCGGTTTTTACAGCCTTTTCAATATTTAGTATAACAAAGGATCCAAGCTATGCTTTTGGCTGGATTATGTGGGCCTCTCAAACAGTATTAATAATTGTTTTTGGAGGCTTATCTTTACTATTTCTTCCTATTTACAACAGAAAGAAATAATTTGTACCTTGCATTTCTAATTTAAAAATTCCTACTATGAAACATATAATTTACCTTTTTGCTATATGCTTTTCAGCACAATTTGTAGCCGCTCAAGTAACCTATAAAAACTTTAATTCCGAAAAATTAGGAGAAGCCCGAGAAATAAAAATTCAACTACCCAGAAGCTACGATTCTAGTGACAAAAGCTACCCAATTATTGTGGTATTAGATGGTGACTATATGTTTGAGATTGTTGCTGGAAATGTTGAATATGCAGCCTATTGGGAAGACATACCAGAAGCGATAGTTGTGGGTATTAACCAATATAACAAACGAGATGACGACATGGCTTATTCTGAACAGAATTCGCTACCCATTGAAACAGGAGCATCTTTTTTCGAGTTTATAGGCATGGAACTTATTCCCTATATCGAGAAAACCTACAGAACCGAAAAATTTAAAGTAGCTGTAGGTCATGGTACTACCGCAAATTTTATAAATTATTATTTATTAAAAGAAACTCCATTATTTAATGCTTATGTTAGTTTAAGCCCCGAATTAGCTCCAGATATGCAATCTTTTTTAACCGAAAGACTGCCTAATATCACGACAAAAACATTTTATTATTTAGCAACGTCTAATAATGATGATAAAGCTATTAATACAAAAACCCAAGCATTAAATACTGCCATTAAAAACATAGATAATAAAAATGTATTAAGCACTTTCGATAATTTCGAAGGCCCTACCCACTACTCACTTCCGGCACACGCCATACCAAAAGCTTTAGAAAGTATTTTCTTTGTGTTTAGACCCATTTCAATGAAAGAGTATAAAGAAACTATTTTAAAATTAGAAGATTCTCCTGTCGATTATTTAAACGAAAAATATGAAACAATAAAAGATCTTTTTGGTATAGATAAACCAATTTTAATAAACGATTTTAGAGCGATTGCTGCTGCAATACAAAAAAATAAAAAATTCGAGTATTTCGAACCCTTAGGAAAATTAGCAAGAAAACAATACCCTAATACCTTGTTAGGTAATTATTATTTAGGACGCTTTTATGAAGAAACGGGAGAGCCTAAAAAAGCCATGAAAACGTATCAATCTGCTTATATTTTAGAAGAAATTGGAGGGGTAACAAAAGATCAGGTTTTAGAGCTGTCCGAACAAATAAAAGCCGATTTTGGGTATTAAATAAATCTAAGTCTCCGCTTTCACGGAAAATAAATATGGCTAAAGTTAAAACTACTTTTTTTTGCCAAAGCTGTGGCACACAATATTCTAAATGGCAAGGGCAATGCACTGCTTGCAAAGAATGGAATACGATTGTTGAAGAAGTTATACAAAAACCAGAGAAGAATGATTGGAAAACGCCTTCAAACACCCAAAAACGCGTATCTAAGCCGTTAACTATAAAACAAATAGATACCTCTAAGGAAGCAAGGTTAGATACACTTGATCAAGAATTTAACCGTGTTCTGGGAGGCGGCATTGTACCAGGATCTTTAACACTATTAGGCGGTGAGCCAGGCATTGGAAAAAGCACGTTATTACTTCAAGTTTCATTAAAACTTCCTTATAAAACGCTCTACGTTTCGGGAGAAGAAAGCCAGAAACAAATTAAAATGCGTGCCGAGCGTATTAACCCTAATAATGATAGTTGTTATATTCTTACCGAAACGAAGACACAGAATATCTTTAAGCAAATCGCTAAGCTTGAACCTGACATTGTAATTATTGACTCTATACAAACTCTGCATAGTGATTATATAGAATCTTCAAGTGGTAGTATTTCGCAAATTAAAGAATGCACCACAGAGCTTATTAAATTTGCAAAAGAAACCAATACTCCAGTAGTTTTAATTGGACATATTACTAAAGATGGAAATATTGCAGGTCCAAAAATTCTGGAACATATGGTCGATACCGTTTTGCAGTTTGAAGGCGATCGTAATCATGTTTTTAGAATTTTGCGTGCTCAAAAAAACCGTTTTGGTTCTACTCATGAATTAGGTATTTATGAAATGCACAGCTCGGGCCTGCGGGAAGTAAGTAATCCAAGTGAGATTTTAATCTCGAAAAAGGACGAAGCGCTTTCCGGT
Organism: Lacinutrix chionoecetis; assembly: GCF_053604665.1. Taxonomy (NCBI): domain Bacteria; kingdom Pseudomonadati; phylum Bacteroidota; class Flavobacteriia; order Flavobacteriales; family Flavobacteriaceae; genus Lacinutrix; species Lacinutrix chionoecetis. The sequence goes on along the minus strand of NZ_JBSHNQ010000086.1, from coordinate 9,717 downwards.
AACGCCATTGCTGCTACTTTAGAAGGTGTAAGACCTTTAATGATAGAAGTGCAAGCGTTGGTAAGTACTGCTGTATATGGCACACCACAACGTAGTGCCACTGGTTTTAATGCCAAGCGTTTAAACATGTTATTGGCTGTTTTAGAAAAAAGGGCTGGTTTTCGTTTAGGAGCAAAAGATGTATTTCTAAACATTACAGGAGGCATAACAGTAGATGATCCTGCAATAGATTTGGCAGTGGTAGCGGCTATTTTATCATCGAACGAAGATGAGGCCTTGCCTGCTAATTATTGTTTTGCTGCAGAGGTAGGCCTATCAGGCGAAATTAGGCCAGTACAGCGTGTAGAGCAACGTATTCTTGAAGCTGAAAAACTTGGTTTTTCTACAATTTTTGTTTCTAAATATAATAAGATTTCACTAAAGGATACTGTGATAAAAATTCAGTTAATTTCTAAAATTGAAGACTTAATCGGTATTATCGTTTAGTAATACTACGGCGATAATGCTATACCCTATTCAAACTTCTAAATAGTTTTTCATGACACTGAAAAAGAGATTGTAATACACTAAGATCAAATGTTTTAACCATTCAATTCGACTCATTAAACTAATCTATCTAATAAGTTTATAAAACTTAAGTACCCATGAGTATAATACTAAAGAAATACCATATTTTTTGCAATAGCAGTGATTTGTAAGAGCGAAAAAAGCGATGTAAATCAAGTAATTAAGCGTTTGCACTACAAATTTGCCAGATGCCTACTTTAAGCAAAAACATAAATCAACACATAAACGTAATTATTAGAGTATTAACTATAATATTAAACGATTAGATATAATTTAACTGCATTTAATCGTTTATTTTTGCATTTTATCGATTTTATAAAGTGTTTTTTCATAATTTCTGAAATAAATAACTATAATGCTTTAGGTTTGTGCGCTATAAGAAAAAAATAATCTTATAACCCTATTGATCAATATAGTCCCAAACTATGAATTATACGACCTACTTTTCGCAAAATTGCGTTAATAATAACGTGCTAAAATCTCTTTTTTTAGTTCTCATTTTCTCGATTACATGTTTAAATACAACATCTGCTCAGTGTCCGTCAGGACAAATTGAAGTAGTAGAGGTTAAGCATGTTCACGCCAGTTCAATAATTGTTGACAATAGTGTAGGAAGTCAAAATAATATATTAGGCAACGATGATAGTACAACAGCAAATTTGAATAATAATTCAGATCAATTAGTTGTAAGAATGGCTCAATCTGTTAGCAGTGGCGACTCAGTAATAGTAAATGGACAAAATGGGGATGATGTAGATGTTTGGGTTGCATTAACTTGGGGAGGATCTATAGGCACAACAGTTTGGACCCAGGTTGGAAACAATGCGCAATTAGACTTTACATTTAGTTCTCCTATAGATTGGGAATATATGCGTATTGAAAGAGGAGACAATTCTGGTACTGAAAACATAAGTTATATAGATGCTTCAGTTACATTAACTTCTTGCCTCTCAGATTTTGATAATGATGGTCTTGCAGATGTCTTTGATTTAGATAATGATAATGATGGTATTTTAAATACAGATGAAGGTTGTGGTAGTACTACAAATATTCCATCAACCATTGGTTATAATAACAATGTGGTCAACAACACATATGCATTAACAGGTACAAATATTAGTTATGCGCTTAGTAATCCAGACGGTGCTGCAATTATAGGCTATAATGCTGGTTTAAGTGGTCCTGCAATAAGAATCACTGGTAATCCTGGCGATAGCGGAACAATAACTTCAACCTTTACTAATCCTATTTCTGCCATTTATTTTAAACTTACAGATTTTGATGAACGAGAAAGCTATACTGTAAATGTTTATGATGAAAATAATACGCTATACAATTTAACAACAGAAGGTGTTGTAAGTGTTGGTTCAGATATTACCCAAACTGGAAATAATTTTGCCGAAACAGGGAATGGAGATGTAAATGGCAACGATCCTGCAGATGATCCAATTGGTTCTGTGATTTTTTATTTTCCAGAAAAAGTAAGCCGTATCGTTATTAACTTTAGCCATGTACAAAGTTCATCAATACGTTATATTCAACCCTCTTTTTGCATAATTGACACAGATAATGATGGTGTTTTAGATTACTTAGATACAGATAGTGATGGTGATGCTTGTAGTGATGCTTTCGAAGCTGGAGCTACAACAAATACAGATCCGAACTATCAATTCACAAATCTTACAGGCGATGCTGACGGATTGTCGCCTACAGTAGATCCAGATGGTAACGGTACGCCTAATTATACTGCAACTTTAAGCAATGTTACAGATAGTGTTAGTAGCTGCCCAGTGGATCCATGTACAGACCCTTCAGGTTTAGATACAGATAAAGACGGACTAAATGATATATGCGACCTTGATGATGATAACGATGGGATTTTAGATGAAGATGAATGTGGTGCAATATTTAAATTTCGTAATGGTCAAGCCTTAATTGCAAGTGACACCAATAATTTACAGGTAGGAGATGTTATTCTTTTTGAAAGTTCAATAACACAATGTAATACAAAATATGATGTTTTGGTTACAATAGATTTTATTACTGCTGGAACCATCTTAAAACTCAAAAGTACTTACTTCAATTTTGAAAACGTTGTAGCCAGTCAAGACGATTATGTCACTTATACTTTTAGCGTTGTAAAATCAGGATCTGCAACAGTTGCCAATCCTGCAGGAATTCCTGCGACAGTATCTAATTTCACAATTTTTATGAGTGATATAGATTCAGACCTTGGTCAAGATTATACTGAAGTTACAGGTTATAGTAATACACCAGCTCCAGATAACGCAACGTTAGCGCCTAATACTTATTTAGAGCAAGCTGGGTTTTTAAGTGGAGGACCTTCAGGATATACAAGTTATAGATTGGATCGTGCTGCTTTTGGTAATGTTAACAATTGGAATGATGAAGGAAATACAACCCAATCAACTTCAGGAGTAAGCAAATTACAATTTATTTCAGAAGCTACCGTATATCTACAATATAGTAATTTTAGTTCTACATCTTTTGTGTATGGTGTTACAGGAAATTTAAATAGTGCTAAAAATAGAGGAGTGACGTATTCTGGGAAACAGTATTGCGATACAGATAATGATGGTTTAGAAAACGCAGTCGATTTAGATAGTGATAATGATGGTATTCCAGATAATATTGAAGCGCAACCAACTATTGGATATATTGCTCCAAGTGGTGTTATTAGCGCAAGTAAAGGAACCGATTCAAATTATTCCTCAGGACTTGATTTAGAAGACACAGATGGCGATGAAATTTGCGATTGTTTAGATTTAAACTCCGATAACGATGCACTTTTAGATATAGAAGAAAATGGCATGGCAGATGCATTGAGTACTAACGATGCAGATGCTGATGGTCTTGATAATATATTTGAAACTTCTGGTATAAATGATGCGACTTGGGATGCTAATGAATCTATTAATGATCCAACAGATTTATCCATTTTACCAGACAATGATAATGATAGACTTACAGGTGGAGATTTAGATTATCGTGATTTATTTGATGTCAATCCACCATCTTCAGCAACTATCGATTTTGACGGTATTGACGATTATCTTAGTTCTGGAGAAGTTTTAGACTTTTCAACCTCAGACTTCACCATGTCAGCCTGGATTAAATTAGATACCAATGTCGGCAACTTTGCCATTATGAGCAGATTGAAAAGTGACCAAATTCCTAATGCCGCTTCTAAAGGAATATCTCTTGAAGCACAATTTGGAAATAGCTCAAGTCCATCAAAATTATATTTTATAGTTTTAAATGGAGGAGTGACTAAAATTGTTAGTACCTCAAGTAGAATAATAAGAAAAGACCAATGGTATCACGTTACAGCAACCTATAACGGATCTAATGTAAGATTATTTATTAATGGAGAGCCTGTGGCAACAAACAACAACTCTCTTTCCAGAGCTGTTTTACCAGATTTATCAGATATTGATTTTACTATTGGAGCTAATTTTAATGCCAACCAAACGGGTACCAGAAATCACTTCAATGGCGCAATAGATGAAGTAAGAGTATTCAACACTGTTTTAACCGACGACCAAATACAACGTGTTGTATATCAAGAAATTAATAACAATTCAGGAAATGTTCACGGTTCAGTAATTCCTAAAGACATCGTAGATATTAATACAAACACCACTGTACCTTGGGCTAATTTAGCAGCCTATTATCCTATGACAGATATTAGAAACGGTACAACTTCGGATTATTCTTCTCACAACAATACGGCTAAATTAAATAACATAACTACTGTTCAAGAGCAAACCGCACCATTACCATATGAGACTGTAAACAACGGTAGCTGGACAACAAAAAATACTTGGCTACATGGTAATGTATGGGACATCACAGATGTTGCATCTAACAAACCGTGGAGCATAGTACATATAAAAGATAATATTACAAGCTCTAATTCTCACAACCAAATAGGGATGTTTATTGATAGCAATAAAAGCCTTACTGTAAACGGCGACAATCAGATAAACAACACCTGGTATTTAGAACTAAACGGAACCTTAGATTTACAAGACGATTCGCAATTAGTACAAGGCATACACAGCGATTTGGTTACTTCCGCTAATGGTAGAGTATTAAGACGTCAAGAAGGCACAAGCAATGTTTACAGATATAACTACTGGTCATCGCCTGTGGGTGCAACAACCGCAACCGCATTAACAGATAACAACACCACTGCTAACAATGCCAACAACACCGCATACACTTTAAATATGCTTAAAGACGGCACCGGAAGCCCTATTGAGTTTACCAACAGCTATAACGAAACAGGAAAAGTGAGTACCGCATGGTTATATGCCTTTAATAACGGTGTGACCTATTACGATTGGAACCACCTCTCTTTAAACGAAGCAATAGCTCCAGGCTTAGGTTACTCGCAAAAAGGAACTGGAGTCGGTACAAACCAACAATATATTTTTGAAGGCAAACCTAACAACGGAACCATTTTAATAAACGCCACAGATACTGGTGGTCCTGGAAGTGTGGATGGTGTCTCGGCTACCTCTACCCTGTTAGGAAACCCTTATCCTTCTGCCTTAGATGCCAGACAGTTTATTACAGATAATACCGCTACTGGTGTTATCGATGGTACTATTCTACTCTGGGAACAATGGGCAGGAAACTCTCATAATACCATTGAGTACGAAGGTGGCTACGCTTATATTAATAACTTAACTACAGTAAAAGCAGCACAATATCCTTATAGTTTTGATAGTAACACCATGCCTGGTGGTACTAAAAAACCATCGTTTTACATCCCTCCCGGACAAGGCTTCTTTGTAGAGGTTGTTGATAATGGAAATATTGAGTTTAATAATAATCAACGTGCATTTATTAAAGAGAGTGATGCCTCTGCTACTAATCCTAATGTAGGCTCTACCTTCTTTAAAAATAGTAATCCGCCAACACCAACTGGTACAGACCCTAATAACTATCAATTGTTAAGGTTAGAACTGTCTATGTCAGACACCTCAAGTCGTACTATGGTATTAGGCTTTGATGATGCTTTTACAGACAATGGCAGAGAATACGGTTTCGATGGTGGTTATATTACCACGCCATTAAGTAATGACTTAGGGAGTTTATTAAATGGAGATCAATATGTTATTCAAGCCTTAGCCCCTATTACAGCTGATAAAGTGGTAGATTTAACCTTTACAGCAACTGGTACAGAAACCTATACTATTAAAAGTATTGAAATAGCAAATATAGACCCGAATCAGGATCTCTATTTAAGAGATAACCTACTTAATTTGTATTTCGATTTAAGGAATGAGCAGGGTTATAGCTTTACATCGGCTGCTGGGACGTTTAATGATCGTTTTGATGTAGTGTTTAGCCCTAATCAGGCCTTAAGCACTGAGGAGTTTAACAACGCAGATAACACTGTTATTTTTTACAATAACAGTCAGGAAACATTAGTGGTAAAGGGTTTAAAAAGCGATGCCAAGCAAATAACACTCTATAATACTTTAGGACAATCTATTTTCACCAAACAGAATATAAAATCTGAAGTTTTAGAAAATGGACTCTCAATTTCTAACTTAAGTACTGGGTTGTATATTGTGAGTGTGAAAACCCAGAATAACCAATCTATTGATAAAAAAATAATAATTGAATAACACTTGAGCAGATAAAAAGCTCATTTAATCTATTTTTTAAAAAACAATATGACTTAAGTCTAATTTAAACATGAAATTAATACATTTAATCGATTATTTTATCTAAATCATTAAAAATTAATTACTTTCGTAAGTGCTATTTAACAATTGACCCCAATCAATTACCTACTTATGAAAATAAAACTACTATTGGTGCTAACCATTGCACTTTCGTGTCTAACATCTTTTGCTCAAAACACAGATGGAGATAGTTATGCTAATTACAACGATTTAGACGACGACAACGATGGCATTCTTGATACCGATGAGGCTAATGCAGCGACCGCTGGTAGTTTCTCTTGGAATCACAATGCAACCGGTTCTAATATTAATTTAGATTACATAAATCCAAATTTAGCAGGATGGTTTCTAAATGGTTCTTCTAACGAATCCCATAATGGTATTACTGTAAATACCACTTCAAGTATAGATCAGGTTTCTAACATTGCTTCTAACACTTTCACACAAGCTGTTACAAATGGCGAATATATTCAATATTCCTTTACAGTTAGTTCGGCAGCAATTCAAACAAAACTTAAGCGTTTAAGATGTTATTGGCCGAGTGAATCAATTGGAGATTCATACCAAGTAGGTCTTAAAATTTCTGATGATAATTTTGTAAGTTCTACACTTCTTAATCAGGATATTGACCTTGCAAGAGTACCCACAGCAAATACCTATTTTACACTATTTACAGGTAATTATACTTTAAAACAGAACACAACCTATACCGTAAGAATTTACATGTACAATGTTAATTCCGGATCGTCTTCCAATAATTATTCTATATGGGACGATTTCTCTGTTCACGTCGATAGTTCTCAAGCAAAAGATACAGATAATGACGGTATATTTGACCATTTAGATACAGACTCAGATAACGACGGTTGCCCAGATGCATTAGAAGGGGACGCTACAAATACTCAAATTGGATACTCTAATTTAGATATTAACAATAGAATAATAGGAGGAGTAGATAGTAATGGAATCCCAACCATTGCATCTGGTGGACAAGACATTGGAACGAGCACAGACGCATACGAAAGAGCCACAGAATGTAACCCATGCCATTCAGACAATCCAGAATACGTGGATACCGATGGAGATACCATTGGGAATTTTTGTGATATAGATGATGATAACGATGGAATTTTGGACACGACAGAATGTCCAAGTTTTAGTTTAAATAATTTAAATGCATTAGTGGGTAATGAAAGCAACTTACAAGTAGGTGCTTTTTTATTAAACCCTAACGCTATTAATGTTAACGGAGTTAGCTATGACGTTGTAGTTGAAATAACAGAAATGTATAAGCCTACTGGCACATTAGAGGTTTACACAAGTGGAAGCGGAACTAAAAACTTACGGTTTAAAGGAATAAAATCCATAGAAGACCCATATGTTTTATATAAAATTTCAGTTGTGTCATCTGGATCTGCTACTGTAGGAACACCACAAGGTACCTTAGTAACATTAAACGATTTTACCTTAAATCTTCCAGATTTAGATTCAGGATCAAGCCAGTTTTCAGATTTATCTGGATATGAAACTTCTAACATACCAAATCAAGTGTTACTTGGTACTGAAGTTTATCCTGCACAATTTGTAAATGGTGGTGGACCATCAAGTACGTTTCAAATTTATGGCACTGATTTCGATAACGGATCAGAATTTTCTTCAAACATTAATTATCAAATGTCATTGTTTTATAATTCATTTTCTTCACAAACATTCTTATTTGGTGTTACAGGATCTAATACAAATAATTCAAATCGAATATTCTTTAACATATTAAGAGTTGCTTGCGATCCAGATAATGATAATGTATCGAATGAATATGACATTGATAGCGATAACGATGGTATTCCAGATCATGTTGAAGCTCAACCAACTATTGGTTACATTTCTCCAAGCGGCACTGGTGCTTCTATGACCGATACTAATTTTGATGGTCTGGATGATGCTTTTGGAGCAAGCTTTATTTCACCACAAGACACAGACCAAGATGGCATACCAGATTATTTAGATTTAGATACTGATGCAGATGGAGTTCCCGACATTGAAGAAAACGGAATGGCTAATACCATAACTTTATTTTCTGATGCTGATAATGATGGGCTGGATATTATTTTTGAGGGCACAAATAGTAATGATCCATTCGATGTAAATGACGATATAGATAATCCTACAGATTTATCTGTCCTGCCAGACACAGATGGAGATTTATCGCTTGGTGGAGATTTAGACTATAGAGATAATCTTGATGTGTTTTACCCAAGCGCATCAATAGATTTTGATGGAGTTGATGATTATTTAGATACCGATCCTTTTATTACCAATTGGACTCGTGGAACCATTATGGCATGGGTAAAAATAGAAAATAGCTCTACCGGTAATCTTCCTACTTTACACAGCATAGCGGGTCAAGAAAGTATGCGTTTATATATTACCAAAGGAAGAGTTCCCGCTTTTGTGGTACTTACACAAGCTCAAATAACTGCAGCCAGTAATTACCCAGCTGATAATATACAGGTACAACCAAACCCACTAGATAATATTATCTTAGATAATAACAGATGGTATCATGTTGCTGGCGTATTTGATGCTGCAAGCCAAACAGTAAAGTTATATTTAAATGGTAAATTATTAAATACCGTAACACACCCTCATTTAAATTCTGAATTGTTAACTACAAACTTTAACGGCTCACAACATATTTATTCTACAAGAAATTTTACTATAGGTAGATACCCTACCAATACAAGCGAAGCTGGCTTTGGTCACTTTGGTGGTCATATTGATGAAGTAAGAATATTCAATCAGGCATTAAGTGATATGCAAATTCAACAAATGGTGCACCAAGAAATTGAAAACAATGGAGGAAACATTAAAGGTAAAATAATACCAAAGGATATTAAAGACTTAGAGTCAAGTGCTAAAGTTGCATGGAATGATTTAGAAGCTTATTATCCCATGACAGACATTATAGATGCCGGAAAAACACTCGATTACTCTAACAATAATCATATTGGAATACTCCACAATATTACCACAGTACAACCACAAACGGCACCCATGCCTTATGTAACCAGTGATCATGGTGACTGGACTAATCAAAGTACCTGGCTACATGGTGATGTTTGGGATATAGTTAATCCACTCGAATTAACCGATTGGAGCATTATCGATGTTAAACACAATATTTTTACCAATTATTCTAATACAAGTTTAGGCCTAATAATAGACAACAACAAAACCCTAACAATAAACGGCGACAACCAGATAAATAACAGCTGGTATTTAGAATTAAACGGAACCTTAGATTTACAAGATGATTCTCAATTAGTACAAGGCATACACAGCGATTTGCTTACTTCCGCTAATGGTAGAGTATTAAGACGTCAAGAAGGCACAAGCAATGTTTACAGATATAACTACTGGTCATCGC